>CADEDC010000042.1:0-19573 GCA_902825985.1 uncultured Acidobacteriota bacterium
AAGTACTCGAACGTGCCGACCCGAATGTGACTGGCGGCGACCCGGGTGAACACCGCGCCCGGCCGCACGCCGTCGGCGCGGGCGACACTCTCGCCGGTGGTCACCGCGGCCAGCGCCCGTTGGGTAGGCACGCCGAGCGCCGCCATGGCTTCGCTGACCACGTACTCGCGAAGCACCGCGCCGAGCGCTGCCTTGCCGTCGCCGCCCCGCGAGAATCGCGTCCGCCCGGAGCCCTTCAGCTGAACATCCCGGCGGGTGCCGTTTCTGTCGATCACCTCGCCGAGCAGGATGGCGCGGCCGTCGCCGAGCTGAGGCACGAATCCGCCGAACTGGTGGCCGGCATAGGCCTGGGCAATCGGCTCGGCCCCTTCGGGCAGCAGGTTGCCGGCCAGCATCAATATCCCCTCTTCGGACCGCAGCCAGTCGGCGTCCATCGCCAGGGCGTCCGCGAGCCGGTGGTTGAGCCTGACCAGCGTCGGCGCCGGAACGCGGGCCGGCGGCTGCCGTGCAAAGAAGCGGTCCGGCAGCCGTGCGTACGTATTGTCGAACTGGATATGCATGCGGTGACCGACCCGACGGCCGGCATCGCCCGGCCCACCGCCGATCGTACCCGAGACGCCGGCACAGTGACCGACAATGACAGCGTGCGCACCGCCGCCCTGCTCGTCCTGGGTCTCCTCCTGACGACCCGTGCCGCCGCCGGGCCGACACCTGCCCTGATCGTGGAAGCGCCGCCGGCGATGGCGGCGGCGCAGCGGCGCGTCGAGTCGTACGACGTGACGCCGCTCGCCGACGTCGTTCGCATGGTGGGCCTCGACGAGCCGGGACCGCCCATAAAGGTCGTGCTCGCGGACACCCGGAGTGACTGGTCCGCCGGTGTGCCGGCGTGGACGGCCGGGTACGCCCTGGGTGCGGCAGGGCGGATTGTGCTGTTCCCGGCGCGATCGCCCGGGTACCCGCACGACACGCTCGAGGATGTCCTCCGCCACGAGGTCGCGCACATCCTGATCAGCCGGGCCGCCGGCCACCGGGCGGTGCCACGGTGGTTCCACGAAGGCCTCGCCGTCACGGTGGAACGGCGGTGGGGACTGGAGGACCGAACCTTCCTGGCCTCGAACCTGATGTTCCGCCGCCGGCCGACGCTGCGCGCCATCGATACCCTCTTCTCGGGTGGCCGCGAGGCGCAGGCGCGGGCGTATTCGCTGTCGGCGGCGGTGGTCAGGGACCTGCTCGCGCACTACGGCAATGGAGCGCCGGCGGCGATTCTGGGACGGGTGGCGCAAGGGGCGACGTTCGACGCCGCACTGGCCCGCGTCACCGGGCGACCACTGCCCGCCTTCGAGGCCGACTTCTGGACTCGTCAGCGGACCTGGACGATATGGGTGCCGCTACTGGCGTCCAGTTCGGTGATGTGGCTCGCGGTGGTCGCACTGGCGGCGCTCGCGTGGCGGCGCCGCCGGCTGCGCGGTGCGCAACTCAGGCAGCGCTGGGCCGCGGACGATGCCGCGGCCGGCGCCCGTGACTCCGGTGCCGGCGAACCGTCGGCCGACGGGGAACGCCTGGAGTAGATCTATCGCTGCTCCGCCAGCCATGCCTCGGCCTCCGCCAAGGTCGGGAAGGCTTGCACCGTCGCCACGTGCGGTTCGGCAATCAGCGAGTACATCCGTAACATGCCGAACAGGGCGAGGTTGTCCGGCACGACGAAGGCTACCGGCCCGCGTCGGCCGTGCGTCCGCGATAGCTGTGCGACGTGGTCGAGGAAGGCACGAAGCTGCCATGCCTGGGGCACGGTCTGCAGGGAGGAGTAATCAGCGATGGTGGCATAGGCCCACGCACCGGCGGCGGCCTGCTCGTCGAGCGCGCCGAAGACGTCCGACGGAAGCGCAAGCGGGTCCGTCGCGATTTGCCGCACGCGGCACGCCGCGTGATCGATCTCAATCCGCAGAGGCATTTGACGCACACCTTACGCCATTACGGACTCCAGAACAACATACTCGGTCTGACCTATTGATACCCTGCGAGCCTAACTGGTCAGGCGGAGTCAATCGGCTGTTTCTGATATGGTGCCCGTGATGTCTCCCATGCTCCGTCTCGTCCTGCCGGTCGCCACCGTGGTCGTGGCGACGGCCATGCCGGCTGCGGCCCAGGCCGTCACCGAGTGGAGCGCCGAGCAGCGTCTGTCGCTCAGCCTCCATGTGAATGAGGTCGGATTGCAGAAGCTGCTGCCGACCGGCTGGACGACGGCACCGTCCACCGCACCGGGCAATCCCGGCGCAAATCTCAACGTGACGTTCATCGAACGCAACGTCGTGCTCGATGGTGAGGGCAAGCAGTACCGCACCGGCAGCTCCCGCTACGTCGTCTTCGTCGTACCGGCGCGAAACGCCGACGGCGTGGCGAACTCGGTGATCGTCAGCGGCTTGTCGCCGGAGGGCGAAGGTGCCTACGGCGTGAACCTGCGGGCCGTGGTCAGCCGGGTGCAGCGCTCGGAGACGGCGCAGGCCGAGGAGACCGGACGCGCCGAGGAGCGCTGGGAGTTTGCCGCCAGCGGCGGTGAGACGGTGGACCTGCAGATTACCTACCGGCGCGCCGCGGCCGTCAAAGGCCGGGCGCAAACGAGGGTACGCTCGGCCAGGCACCCCGAGCTGACGCGCAGCTATCGCATCGAACAGGCGTCGGACGTGCTCCGCAGCGCGACCTCGCCGGACCGCATCGAGTCGCTCACGTTCCGCGTGTCAGGCCCCGCCTTCGCCGGGATTTTCGACGGAACCGAGCAGCTGCTGAGCGTCACGAGCTACCCCTGGTACGTGCGCGAAATCTCCGTCCCCTAACCGCACCCGATTGGCGAGCCGCCGGTCGCTCCACCTTCAGCTTCGGCACCAGCGGCAAGACTGACACGGCTTGGATTACGTCGGTGTTGACGACGCCGACGTTTCTGGCTACCCTTTGATGTGGTTTTTAGTAATCAAACTTTTTATTTATATCGTTGCGCCAATCGTCTTTTGAGTGCTCGGACCTTCACGGGTGGTCTGGTCACGGCCCTGGGTGTGCTGCTGGTCACGGCTCACGCCTCGCCGGCACGCGCCCAGGCCACCACCGTCATCCAGGGCAGCGTGGTCGACGAACAGGGCGCCGCGGTGCCCGGCGCAACGATCGCGTTACGGCAGCCGTCGAGCGGACTGGAGCGGCAGACCGTCACGGATGGCGCAGGGCGCTTCGCGCTCGGCAACCTGCCGGTCGGCGTCTACGACCTCGCCACTACTCTTGCTGGTTTTGCCGACGAGCGGCGTCGCATCGAGGCCTTCATCGGGGCAGCCGCCGAGGTGACCATCACCCTGCGGCTCGCGGCGTTCTCGGACGTCGTGCAGGTGGTTCCCGCCGCCCCGGCCGTGGACGGCGAATCGGCCGGCACCCGTCACGCAGTCAGCGTCACCCGCATCGACCGCATGCCGGTCGCGGTGTCGAGCCGCGGCATCGAGGCGGTGCTGGCGGCGTTCCCCGGCTTCGCCCAGAACGCCAACGGCGCCATTCATCCGCGGGGTGCGCACAATCAGATGACGTTCGTCGTCGACGGATTGCCGATCAGCGATCAGCTCACCGGCGCGTTCGCCAACTCGCTGGACGTGTCGGTCGTGCAGACGGCCGAGCTCCTCACGGGCAATATCCCGGCCGAGTTCGGCAGCAAGGTCTCGGGTGTGGCCGTCCTGAACAGCCGCAGCGGGCAGGGCACCGGGCGGGCGTTCGCCGGCTCCCTGTCTGGCGCCGCCGGCGGCTTCGGCACCGCGCAGGGCTCGCTGCAGGTGGGCGGTGAACGTGGACGCGTCGGCTACTTCGCGTCGGTGACGACGATGAGAACCGAGCGGTTCCTCGACCAGGTGAGCCTCGACAACCTGCACAACAGCGGCAGGTTCTCGCGCGGTTTCGGCCGCCTCGACCTGCAGCTCGATCGGCAGACGCGGCTGCGCACGCACGTGATGGGCGGCGGCTCCGGCTTCGAACTCGCCAACCTGCGGTCGCAGGATGCCGCCGGCCAGGATCAGCGGCAGGCGCTGGACGACGTCTCGGTGTGGAGCTCGCTCCTGCGCACGCTGGATCCGGCGTCCACGCTTGAAGCGACCGCCGGCTATCGGACGACCCACGCCAGACTCACGCCGAGCTCCGGCGATACGCCGGTGACGGCGGCCCAGGATCGCCGGCTGTCGACGATGACGCTCAGCACGCGGTACACCCGCGCGTTCGGCGTGCACCTGCTGCGCGCCGGCGGCGACGTCATGCGCTTCCCGGTGCGCGAGCGGTTCTCGATGGCGTTGACCTCGCCGACATTCAACGTCCCGGGCGCCCGCGGCTTCAACGACGCACTCCTCCCCTACGATCTGACGCGCGGCGGTGCGCCGTTCGAATTCGACGACGCGCAGGCCGGTACGCAGGCCAGCGGCTTCGTGCAGTCCACCTTGCGATTCGGATCGCTGACGCTCAACAGCGGCGTTCGCTACGACGACTATCGATTCCTCGTCACCGGCGCGCAGCTGCAGCCCCGGATCGGGGTCGCCTACACGCTGCCGGGCGGCACCGTCGTCCTGCGCGGCTCCTACAATCGCAACTATCAGACGCCGCCGAACGAGAACCTGCTGCTGTCGAACTCGGAAGCGGCGAGCCGGCTGGCGCCGGCCAGCGTGCGTGAGGCGCTCGGCGGCGCGTATCGCCCGATTCGCCCGGAGCGCCAGGACGTCTACGAGACCGGCGTGCAGTTCGTCGCCGGCCGACATCTCACGATCGACGGGTCGGTGTACCGGAAGCTGTCGCGCGACCAGCAGGACAACAACAACTTCTTCGACACCGGCATCATCTTTCCGACGACGCTGCACAGCATCCGGGTGACCGGCGCCGAGGCACGCGTCAGCCTGCTGCCCGCGCGTGGCCTCTCCGGATCGCTGAGCGCGACCAGCGGCCGCGCCATCTCGACGCCGCCGTTCACGGGCGGCCTGTTCCTCGGACAGGATGCCGTCGACCTGCTGTCGGCCGGACCGTTCGCGATCGACCACGACCAGCGGCTCAGCCTGCACGGCCTCCTGACGTTCGATCCCGAGGGGCCGGCGTGGCTCAGCGGGTCGATCCGCCACGACAGCGGACTGGTGTCGAACCCGTCGAACCCGGCGGACGTCGCGGCCGACCCCGATTTCCACGACCTGCTGCCCTTCGTCAACCTCGACGCGGCGACGCCGCGGGTTCGCCCCCGGACGATCGTCGACGTCGCGGCCGGTGTCGACCGGTCCGACGCACGCGGGCGGCGGACGTGGAATGTGCAAGTGCAGGTGACGAACATCACGAACCGGACGGCCCTCTACAACTTCCAGTCCGTATTCGTCGGCACGCGACTCGTACAGCCGCGCACCGTCTCGGTCCGCGTCTCCCGGCATTTCTGACGATCGGTCCGCCGTCGCGCGCCGGCGCCCGGACAGGCGTCGTAGTATCGTGACGCGTGGCCGACCTGACCAAGTTCCGCGAGCTGGCACGCAACTGGGAAGCGCTGGGCGACACCGACCCGATGTTCGGCGTGCTCTCGGATCCGACGAAGCACGGCGGCAAGTGGGACCCGGCGGAATTCTTCGCGTCCGGTCACGCCCACGTCGCGAAACTGCTGCGCACGCTCGCCGATGCACGAGCGACCTTCGAGCCGGGCCGCTGTCTGGACTTCGGCTGCGGCGTCGGCCGGCTGACGGTGCCGCTGTCCCAGGCGTTCCGTCACACCGTCGGCGTCGACGTGGCGCGGCCGATGATCGAGGCCGCCCACCGTCACATGCCGGCCGGCACCCGCTGCGAGTTCGTCGTGAACCGCGAGCCACATCTGCGGCGGTTCGCCGATGCGAGCTTCGACCTGGTCCACTCGTGTCTGGTGCTGCAGCACATCCCCGCGGACGTGAGCGCAGGCTACATCGCGGAGTTCTTCCGGGTGGCGGCGCCGGGCGGCCTGGTCGTCTTCCAGGTGCCCGCCCACGCCTTCACCGAACGCGAGCTGACCGCCGCTCATGCGCTGCCGGAGCCGGGGTTCGCCGCCGAACTCGCGTTCGTCGCACCGCCGGCCACGCTGCCGGCCGGCGCCTTTGCGACGGTCGTCGTCCGCCTGACCAACCGCAGCGCGGTCACGTGGCCGCACGCCATTCCGGCCGGACGACACATCTGCCTCGGCAACCATTGGCTTCGCGACGACGGGAGCCGTGCGGTGGACGATGACGGGCGCGCGCGACTGCCGCATGCGATCGCACCGGGCATGACGGTCGACCTGCCGCTGCCGGTGCAGGCGCCGGAGCAGCCCGGCCGTTACCGGCTTGAAGTCGATCTCGTGCAGGAGCACGTCGCCTGGTTCTCCCAGCGCGGATCGTCCCCGGCGGCGGTTCAGATCGACGTCACGGGCGGAGCGCGGCCGCGAGCCACGGAGGCGGCGGCCGGCGAATCGGCCACCGGCGCGCCGGTCGCTGCTGTCGCCGCCGCCGCGCTCCCCCGCCCATCACTGCTGCGTCGACTGCTTCGCACGCTCCGCGGCGGCACGCCGACCTTCGAGATGCACGTCGTTCCGCGCGACGTCGTCGAACGGACGATCCGGTCGAGCGGCGGCGAACTGCTGCGCGCCGTCGACGACAACGCCGCCGGCCCCGGTTGGCTCAGCTACACGTACATCTGCCGGCGGTAGCCATCAGCGTGTGTGACGTGCCCGGCCGCTCCTCTGGTACCCTGGTCCTGCCGTGGCCCGTCTGATCCAGCGCATCCAGGAACATCCGTACCCCTGCCCGTACCTGCCAGAGCGCACGGCCTCGCGCGACATCCGGATCATGCTCGACGTCACCACCGACGAGCTCGCCGTGCTGCTCGAACGCGGCTGGCGACGCTTCGGCCCGTCGTACTTCCGTCCGGCGTGCGCCACCTGCGCCGAGTGCATTTCGGTCCGCATCCCGGTGGCCCACTTTCATCCGAGCCGGAACCAGCGGCGGGCGCGCAACAACGCGGCGCACCTATCGCGCCGGGTGGCCGCGCCATCGGTGGACGACGAGCGCCTCGATTTGTACCGACGATGGCACGCCCGGCGTGAGGCCGAGCGCGGCTGGGAGCCGAATCCGCTGACCGCCGAGCACTACACGTTCGAGTTCGCCTTTCCCCACCCGGCCGTGCGGGAGATCAGCTTTCGCGACCCGACCATCGGCGGCCGCCTGGTCGGCCTCGGGATCGTCGACGCCGTGCCCCGCGCCCTCTCTGCGGCCTACTTCTTCTGGGATCCCGAGTTCGCACCGCCGTCGCTTGGCACCGCGCACATCGTGGCGCTGGTCGCCGATGCAGCAGCGCACGGCATGGACCACGTCTATCTCGGGTACCACGTGAAGGGCTGTCCGTCACTCGCCTACAAGGGGCGCTTCCGGCCGCTGGAAGTCCTCGACGGCGACGCGGACGGGCACAGCCCGCCGCTGTGGGTGCCGGCGCCGGACGATGCCGACATGTCCGACGTGAGGTGATGCGTCGGCGGCGCGGCGGACGCGCGAGAGCGCGGCGCAGGTCGGGCAGCTGCCGGCGATAGGCGGCACCGTCTCCGCGACCCCGAACGGCCGATACCGCCCGTCCGCGCGTCCGGCGGCTCGGGCGGAACCAGGCTCGCCTCAAGCGGCGCATGCGGACGCCGAGTACCGGATGTGGAGCACCGGGGCCCGGTCTGTCGACCGGTTCTACCCGATTCTGCACATGATCCTGATTGCGGTTCTCGCCGCCCTGCTCGTCGCCATCGTCTGCTACGACCTGTTGCAGCGCCGCCACGCCATCTTGCGGAACTTCCCGGTCATCGGGCATTTCCGCTACCTGCTGGAATCGGTGGGCCCAGAGCTGCGCCAATACATCGTCACCAGCAACACCGAGGAGCGGCCGTTCAGCCGCGACCAGCGGCGCTGGGTCTATGCCTCGGCGAAGCTCGAGAACAACTACTTCGCGTTCGGCACCGGCAACGATCTGGAGCTGACGCCGAACTACCTGATCATCAAGCAGCAGACGTTCCCGCTGGTGCTGCCGCGGAGCGGCGCACCGGACTTCGATCCCAAGTATCCGGTTCCGGCGTTGAAGACGATTGGGGGATTTCGCGGCCGCCGCAGGGCGTTCACGCCGGCATCCGTCATCAACATCTCCGGCATGAGCTTCGGCGCGCTCAGCGGCGCCGCGGTGGAGGCGCTGAATCGCGGCTCCGCGATGGCTGGCTGTCTGCACAATACCGGCGAAGGCGGCATCTCACCCCATCACCTGCACGGTGGCGACCTGGTCTGGCAGATTGGCACCGGCTACTTCGGCTGCCGCGAGCTCGACGGCCGCTTCAGCCTGTCGATGCTGAAGGACACCGTGGCGAAGTATCCGCAGGTGCGCGCCATCGAGATCAAGTTGAGTCAGGGTGCCAAGCCGGGCGTCGGCGGTGTGCTGCCGAAGCACAAGATCAGTCCGGAGATCGCCCGCATCCGGCACGTGCCGATGGACCGCGATTGCCTGAGCCCGGCCGCCCATACGGCGTTCCACGACCACGACTCGCTGCTCGACTTCGTCGAACGGGTGGCCAGCGAGACGGGCCTTCCGGTCGGCATCAAGTCGGCGGTCGGCGAGATGCCGTTCTGGCACGATCTGGCCCGCTCCCTGGAGCGCGGCGATCGCGCGGTGGACTTCGTCACGATTGACGGCGGCGAAGGCGGCACCGGCGCCGGTCCGCTGGTGTTCGCGGACCGCGTCGCGATGCCGTTCAAGATCGGTTTCAGTCGGGTGCTCGGCGTGTTCACCGAGTACGGCGTCGACGAACGCGTGATGTTCATCGGCTCCGGCAAGCTCGGGCTGCCGGACAGCGCACTGCTGGCCTTCGCCCTCGGCTGCGACATGGTCAATGTCGCCCGCGAGGCGCTGCTCGGCATCGGCTGCATCCAGGCGCTGCGCTGCCACACGAACCACTGCCCGACCGGCATCGCCACGCAGCACCCGTGGCTGACGCGCGGCCTCGATCCGGACCTCAAGGCGGTGCGCCTGGCCAATTACGTCATCACCCTGCGGAAGGAGCTGCTGACGCTGAGTGCGGCGTGCGGCATGCCGCATCCGGCGCTGGTGTCGCCGGCGCAGCTCGAGATGCTGGACGATCGGTTCGGCTCCAAGACCGTCGCCGACATCTTCGGCGGCCGCGGCCGCGGGCTGACCACGTCGTCAGGCCCGCGCGCCCGGGCGGTCGGCGAGCACGTGGCAACGGGCCGGCCCGAGGCCGGACGCCGGAGCCTGGCGCTGGTGACGCCGGCGGCCGAGTAGCCGCCGCCCGCCGGCCGCACCTCTCGTCGCGGGCGCCACGCCGGCCGGATCAGAATCGGACGCCGAACGAAATCCGGGCCTGGCGCGGCGTGGTGTAGGCAAGACGATTGAGCGCCTTGCCGAAGTTCGGACCGTACTCCCAATTGACGCCCTGCACCGGGTCCGACGTGAACGGATTGAACGCCTGGAACGCCGTGGCGCTCGTCACGGCCGTCCTGACGGTCTGGTCGATGCGGGTCTGCGTGGTCGCCCCGCCGTTCTGGAACACCGTGCCGCCGCAGCCGCACAGCTGGAACTGGTTGAACAGGTTGAGGACGTGTGCCTGGGCGAACAGCTCGATGCGTCGCGCGCCGAGGCCGACGCGGTGCGAGTAGTTCAGGCCGAGGTCGGTCCGCACCTGTCCCTGGGTGCGGAACGCGTCGCGGCGGGCGCCATCCTGGCAGCTGTCACGCAGGTAGGCCGGCTCGGCCGGCGCCGTCGCACAGTTCACCGCGAAGTGGTAGTACAGCACGGTACCGTCGGGCGGCGTCAGGTAGCCGGGATTGGTGACGAAGTTCCGCGGGTCGACACCGTTCGCGTTGACGGTGTTGTTGATGTTGTTGGCGCCGAACGGCACGCCCCCTTCGAGCGTCTGCAGCAGACTGACGGTGAGGCCGCCGATCTTCGGGACGCCGTAGTTGAGCCACAGCCGCGCGCGATGGCGCTGGTCGATCTGGAGGTTCCCGTCGGGATAGTTCCACTCGGCCCGCCGGTACTCCGGATAGTCGAGGACGCCGGCGGCGGACGGGCCGCCCGACACCGTCTCTCCGTTGAAGTTGCCCCAGGCACGCGACAACGTGTAGGTGACGCCGGCGTCGGTGCGGGCGTTCAGGCGGTAGGTGCCCTGGGTGGTCACGCCGGCGTAGCGCCGCTTCAGCACGCCCTCCCGGTCGTTCTCGACCAGCGAGAGATCGAAGCGGTTCCCGAGCTGGTTGGCCACCTGGCCGGTCGAGACGTCGGTCCGCGACAGATAGAAGTTCTGGTAGTTGCGGTAGACCAGGTCGGCGCGCAGCGCGGCGCGGTTGCCGTAGTTCCGGTTCACGCCGGTGGCGTACTCGAAGACGTTCGGCGAGGTGAGATTGCCGCGGATCTGTGGCGTGACGCCCGGAATCGAGGGCTGCCGCTGGAACGGTAGCGATGGCCCGCCATTCGCCTGGTACCAGTCGAACACCTGGCGGATCGCGGCCGGCGTCGTGGTCAGGCTGGCGGCCGTCGGATCCGGGTTGATCGCCGGGCCGCCGTAGACGAAGCGGAAGTCCTGCGCGTTGCCGGCCGGCGAGGCGCTGTCGCCGACGCTGTTGTTCAGGGCCGGCACGTACTTCGCGAAGCTGCCGGTGACCGACCAGCGGCCGTCGCCGCGTGGATCGAAGACGACGCCCAGGCGGGGGCTGAAGGCGCTGTCGTTCGCCACCAGGTTTCCCGCCTGGTCCTCGCCGCGGTTCTTGTCCCATCGCAAGCCGAGGTTCGCGGTGAAGTTCCCGTTGACGCGCCAGCTGTCGTTGACGAACGCCGAGATGGTCATGAAGTTCGAGCCCTGGCTGGCGACCGGGATGGGATTCCACTGGATGACGGTGGAGCCCGGCAGCAGCTGCGGGTAGATGACGGCCGCCGGCCCGGTTCCGCGCACGATCGAGGTCGTGCCGAGAAGCCGATAGTCGCTGCCCGACTGCCGGTTGTTGGCGAGGCGGATGTCGTTGAAGCGATCGCCGCCGACGACGATGCTGTGCGAACCGGCGTCCCTGGTCGACCAGAAGTACGTCGCCTTGCCGTAGAGGTCGTCGTTGTCGCGCTGTTCCGGATCGCAGATGCCGCAGAACGTCGCCGACCAGTAGCGGAGACCGCGTGCCGCGTCGACCATCAACGTGCCGTCGATGAGATCGCGCGACGTCGCCCCGGTCCCGATGAAGGTGAACTGCCGCCGTGAGTACAACGCCTCGACGAACAGGTTGGCGCGCAGCACGCCGCTGTAGTTGACGACCAGCAGGTCCTGCGGCAGCTCACGCGTCTCGAGGCTGTTCAGGTCCATCGAGGCGGCGGGATTGAACGTGTTGTTGATCTGGCGATCGGTGACCCGCGTTCCGGCCACCTGGATGCGGGCGGCGTTTCCCAGCGACAGCGTGCCCTTGCCCTCGAGGCGGCGCGTCGGACGTTCGTAGGTGTAGGGAATGTTCGTCCCCACCAGCGTCCGCCCCTCACTCTGCGTCTGGAACCGGCCGGCGGTGAAGAACCAGAGCCGATCCTTCCAGACCGGTCCGCCGAACGTGTACTCGTGCGTCGGCACCACCGTGTCGACGCGCAGTTCGCGGCCTTGCGGATCGGCGGCGATGGCCGCCTCTTCGAACGGGGTCAGCGTCCGCCAGCCGTCGTTGTACAGCGTCTCGCGAAAACTGCCCGAGAAGTCGTTGCCGCCCGATTTCGTGATGACGTTGACCACTCCGCCGCCGAAGCGGCCGTACTCCGAGGAGATGCCGGCGGTCGACACGGTGGTCTCCTGGATGGCGTCCTCGATATACAGGTCGTTCGCCTGACCGCGCAGGTTCTCGTTGACCGTCACGCCGTTCACGAGGAACAGGTTCTCGAACGACACCGAACCGGCGATCGAATAGTTGCCGCTCGGGCCGGTGGCGTGCACGGAGGGGGCGAGCAGCAGGTAGGCGTTGATGTCGCGGTTGGTCGGCAGCGTGTTCACGAGTTCGCGACTGAAGCTCGTCGCCACCTGGGCGGTGCGCGTGAGGACGTCGGCGGCCCGCGCCGTCACCTCGACAACCTCGGACACGCCACCGACGCCCAGTTGCACGTCCATCGGCACGTCCTGCGTCGGCGCCAGGTTGGTGGTGCGCTGGACGCGCTCGAAGCCCTGGAGCTCGAACGTCAAGGTGTAGGTGCCGGGCGGCAACACCGTGATGACGTAGTCGCCGTTCTCGGACGTCACCGCCGTGCGCTGGCCCTGCAGGCCGGGCGAGGTCGCCGTCACCGTGACGCCGGGCAGGGCGAGCCCCTGGCTGTCGGCCACATGGCCGCGAATCGTGCCGCTGGTGCTCTGTGCCAGTGCCGCCGCCGCCGACAAGACGACCGCGGCGCCGGCCCGCAGGATCGATTTCACACGTCGCATCGCACACCCTCCATGACCGGCTCAGTATGGAAGGGCTGCCGAAATGGCCGTCCCTCAGGACCGCTCGTTCGTCACAGCAATCGGCGAATCCATAATTCCGTAGGTTGCCGCCGCCCGCCATGAGGAACTCGTGTATCGTGAGGTCATGCGAGGTCGCCCTCTGCTCGCGTCAGCCGTTGCCGTCGCCCTCGTCGTCGGTGGTGCGGTCAGTGCTCTCGCGCAGCGCGGCTGGGGTCGAATTCCGGAAGGCTACGGCGTGCCAATCCAACGGATGGCGGCAACGCACAGCGACGGCTCGTTCGTCGTCTGCAAGCTCATGTATCGGAGCGTGCGGTCGGAATGGCTGGGGATGGGATGGGCGACCGACTACCCCTACGCCGGGATGAATCTGATGACCCGCGTCTCGGAGCTGACGAAGACGCCGATCAGTCTCGACGCCGACGGTGAGCCGAACCACTGGGTGGTGTCGGCCATGGATCCGGCGCTGTTCCGCTGCCCCTATCTGATGGCCGCCGACGTCGGCACCCTGCACTTCTCCGAACCCGAGGCCGAGCGGATGCGCGCCTACCTGCTCAAAGGCGGATTCCTGTGGGTCGACGACTTCTGGGGCACGGAAGCCTGGCGGCAGTGGTCCCGCGAGATCTCACGGGTGCTGCCGGAGTATCCCATCATCGACATCCCGCTGGACCATCCGATTCGCCACACGCTGTACGACCTGCAGACGATTCCGCAGGTCACCGCGATTCAGAACTGGCGCGGCACGGGCGGCAGCACCTCGGAACGCGGCGCCGACAGTCCGCATGCGAACTTCCGCGGTATCGCCGACGAGAAGGGACGCCTGCTCGTCGTGATGTCGCACAACACCGACATCGCCGACACGTGGGAACGCGAGAGCGAGGATCACGAGTTCTTCCTGCAATTCGCGCCGCAGGGCTACGCCGTCGGGATCAACGTCGTGCTCTACGCGCTGACCCACTGATCCGGCCGGCGGTGCCCGCGCGGCCGGTGCGCGCCTACCCGGCCGCGCCGCTTCGCCGGATCCACCGCTCGCCGCGACGTGAGGACTGCCAGGCCTCCTGGCCGTGGTCGCGGCCGTGGTAGTCGACAGCCACATCGTCACCCGTGTTCACCGCCCCGACCACCGACACCGCCTGGCGACAGATGCGGCACACCGGCGGCCAGGCCGTCGATTCGTAGGCGGTGCCGCTCTCGCGCAGCCATTCGAACAGACAACAGCAGTCGGCACAAAACGCCACGTCGATCTTGCCCAGCGGCGGATCGAGGACTTCGATGGTGGTCTGATATTCGGAGGCGCCGGCGCAGCGTGGGCACGGCAGTGCAGGAAGGGTCGCCATCCCCAGATTCTAGCGCTGGGCGGTCGCGCCGTAGGGCTGGACCCGGTGCGGCCGAAGCGACTAGCATTAGCGCAACCCCCAAGAGCCAAACGACGCCCGTGACAGCTCAGCGCCCACGCATTCTGGCCTCCAACAACGCCCCGGTCTTCGGCTGGGGCTTCATGACCGTCTGGATGGCGATCCTGACGGGGATGACCTATGTGTTCCTGCGTGATGGCGGCATTCCAGACATGCCCTATCCGCTCGCGTTCGCCGTCCTCGTGCTGTTCTGGCTGTTTGGCGTGCTCGCCTCGACGTTCTTCTTTGCCATCCCGCGCACCAGCCTGCGAGCCCTGGGAGAAGATCTGGCGGTCTGCGAACACTGGCTGGTCGGCACCCGGATCGAACGGCTGGGCTCGGTCGACCCTGAACATCTGTTCGTGACGCAGGAGGAGGACAGCGACGGCGCCGCCTATTTCGTCTGCATCCTGGTCACGCCGTCGGCGCGTCAGATCAAACTGCACGAGAGCCATTCGCGGCCGCTGGCCGACCGGGCGCACGCCCGGCTGCTGGCCGCGGCGGGCGGGGTCGGCGACGCCGCGGCGGGTGCGGCGATCCGGCCGGTTTGACGGCTCGCACCGCCTGCACGCACCCGGCAGCCACGCATCCGCTCCATCGACGATCGGCCAGCTTCAGGCAACGATCGTCCAGCCCAGCCATCGATTTCGACTGACACGGCCCGCACGTCGGCGGCATCGTGCGCCATACCTAGGCCGTCTAGGTGTGGAGGCCAGCAGATGGAACGTCGGAATCGGACCTGCGCCAGGGCACGCTCGACATGCTGATCCTTGCTACGCGGACGGTGCGACGATCTGCATGGTGACGCACGACCCGCGTTACGCCCGCCACGCCCACCGCCAGATTCTTCTCTTCGACGGCCGGATGGTCAGCCAACCGCCGCAGGAACTGGCGGCGGCGGAATGACGCCTTCGCGCACCGCGGCCGCCGGCCGCACGCGTTGACCGACCCGCGTGCGGGATCAGAACCGGAAGCGCACCCCGATGGTTGGAAAGCGCGGGATGCTCTGGTCGCGCTTCTCGACGATCCGCGGCCGATCGGCGGCGGGATCGTACTCCAGCTGTGAATCGAGAGCGCCGGCGTTCTCGCGGTCCAGGAGATTGATGACCTCGGCGTAGAGTTCCCAGCGCCCGCGGGCGCCGCGCGGCCGCCAGGTCGCGCGCAGGTCGACGCGCGCGAACAGCGGCAGCCGGGCCGTGTTCAGGTTCTCGACGCCGCCGAAGTTCACGGCGTAGATCGGCCGCCCGGCCTCGTCGGCGGCCGGCAGCAGTTCGGTGACGTTGCCGTCACCGTCGCGGTCGCCGGCGTCCTCGGCCGCGGCGACCCGCAAGCCGAGCGGCGGCGTGCGTGGAAACCCGGACGCGATGCGCGTCGTGGTGGCCAGCTCCCAGCGATCGTTCAGGCGATACGACAGCACGGCCGACAGCTGGTGCCGCCGGTCGTACTCGAAGGGATACGTGCGGCCGTACGCCAGCCGCTCGGCCCTGCCCCACGTGTAGCTCGCCCAGCCGCGGAGGCGCGCGCGCGCCGGCGCCGACGTCCGCGTCACGAAGACGTCGAAGCCGTAGGCGCGCCCGCGGCCGTCGTTCGTCGGCGTGCTGGTGATGATCCGATCGCCCGGAACGCTGGCGGCGAGCGAGTCCGGAAAGTCGTACGGCGCCAGGCGCGCGGCGCGCTCGTCGTCGGTCTCCAGGCGTCCGGCCAGCAGCTGCGTGAACCGCTTGTAGTAGCCCTCGATCCGCATCGTCGTCGCGCCGCCCAGATCGTGCTCGATGCCGCCCGATGCCTGAACCGCACGCTCGCTGCGCAGACCGTTGGCGTTCGAGCCGCTGAGATCCAGCACGTAGTCGCTCTGCACCAGCTTCTCGTACCCCGGGCTCTGCGTGTAGCGGCCGATCGCTCCGCGGAGCCGGGTGGCGCCTGCCAGCGCCCAGGTCCCGTTCAGGCGCGGGGACAGTGGCGTGTCGCCGTTCACGCCACTGCGGTCGAGCCGCACGCCGCCCTCGAGCGACACCGTCGGCGTCGCCTGCCAGCGGTTCAGCAGCCAGAGGCCGCCGCGGGTCACGTCACGCCGGGAGATCAACGAGTCGGGCAGGCCGGCGCCACCCTGTTGTGACGACCCGTTGGACGCCGCCGGGTTGCGGTCGCCGGTGATCGTGAACGTCAGCTCGGTCGCGAGCCGGTGCAGTTCGCCGCCGGCCTCGATCACGTGCCCACCGAGCGCCCAGCTGAACTCCTGGCGCAGCGACAGGTCGCGCAGTGCCAGCATGCGCTCGAACGCGACGTCGGCGACGTCGAAGCCGCTGTCGTCGGGGGCATTGGACCGCTGGCTGCGGTTCTCGAAGGCGGCGTTCACACCGAAGGCCGAGGAGCTGTCGGAATAGGCGAGCGTCGTGTGCGACAGCCCGGCTCGTCCGAGCGTCGAGTCGAACCGGATCGATGCCAGATCGTTCATCGTGTCGTCGTTGAACTGGCCGCGCGCATCGTCCTCGTCGATCTCGAGCGCGGCATCCTGGCGGCTGCGGAGCCCGAAGACCGACAGTGTCCGGCCGGGTCTCAACTCCCACACCCCCTTGGCCTGGACGTCGGCGAAGCGGGGAAACTCCTGGTCGGCGATGCGCGACGCCACCAGATCGTAGTACGTCCGCCGTGCACTCACGAGCCAGGAACCGGTAGCCTGCTTCGGCAGACCGCCTTCGAGCACGAGATTCGTATCCGTGATGCTGAGCGACGCCGACCCGGCGAGGCGGCGCTGCCGGTTGCCGGCGCGGTTCTCGACCACCAGCAAGGACGACAGCCGGTCCCCGTATTTCACGCTGAAGCCGCCGGTCGCCAGTTCGAAGCGCTGGATCGTCTCGGGATTGAACGCGCTGGTGAGACCGAAGAGGCGAAACGGGTCGTGGATCTCCACCGAATCCATCATCGTCAGGTTCTGGTCTGGGGCGCCGCCGCGCACCGCGAGACGGCTGCCGAACTCGTCGGTCGCGCTCACGCCCGGCAGCGTCTGCAGCGTGCGGAAGACGTTGTCGAGCGCACCCGGCGTCCGCAGCACCTCGGTCGGCGCGACGGGGGTGGCCGAGGGGGCGGCCGTCAGCGGCGGCGGCGCGACGACGTCGACGGAATCCGAGTAGACGGAGCGCGGCACGAGCGTCAGTTCGGTGTCGACGGCATCCCGCGCCGTGACGTCGACCACCGTCGAGAGCGGGTAGAAATCGACCAAAAGGACCTCGATGGTCGCCGGCCCGGCCGGCACGCGGAGCGCGAAGCGGCCATCGCGATCGGTCGTCGTGCGACGCTCCCCGACGGCGACGGCGACGTCGGCCAGCGGGGCGCGCGTCTCACTGTGGAGCACCACACCGGCGATCTGGCGCTCGACCGGCGTCTGCGCCGAAGCGGGAACCGACGGTGTGGCGAGAAACAGCGTGCAGACCAGGAGTACGACGAACATGCGAAGCGACGGCAATGGCATCTGATCCGTGATCTCGGTCTTGGGGCGGAGTGGGACCGCGTCTGGTTGGACGCGTTGGCGCGCCGGAAGGTTGCCGCGGGCGCCGATGACACCGGCGTGTCCCATTCTCGCATCCGGCGGCCGGGCGGCCGCAAGCTTTTCCCGGTCGTCCGTTCCATGGACAGGAGGATTCAGATGACATACCGCTTCGCCCGTCCCCTCGCCGGTCTCGTGGTGCTCCTCGGAGCCGGAATCGTCGGTCTCGGCGCCGCGACGGCAGCGCCTGCGTCGAGTCATGGCGCGCCCCAGGTGCGCCCGACGCCGCGCCCGGACGTCGAGATTCTCGTCGGCGGCCTCGTCCAGCCCCGCCATGTGCACGCCGGCCGGCTGTATGTGGAGGCGCTCGAGGGCCGCGAATACGCGATCCACCTCCGCAACCCCTCCCCGCTCCGCGTCGCCGTCGCGTTGTCCGTGGACGGCCTCAACACCATCGATGCGCGCGAATCGACCGCAGCGGCGGCGCGAAAATGGGTCATCGACGCATTCGGCTCGCTGACGATCCGCGGCTGGCAGACCAGCCGTTCCGAAGCGCGCCGCTTCTTGTTCACCAGCGAAGCGCGCTCCTACGGACAGGCGCTCGGCCGGACGGCGAATCTCGGGCTGATCACGGCCGTCTTCTTCAGCGAGCGCACGCCGCGGGTCGCGGCCGAGACCGCTCCTGACGGGAACGCCGCCGGTCTGGCCCGGGGCGTCCCGCCACCGGCCCCGCCGGCCGTGCCGCCTGCCGACGCAACAGCCGGCGCGGCGGCGGTGCCGGCACCGGCGGCGGAGACGGCCGCCCGGGCGCAGGTCGACGCGTTCGCGGCCACCGGCATGGGCCACCGCACCGTCCACCGGGTCACCGAGGTGTCGCTCGAACTCGAGGACACACCGGTGCGGACCGTGAACCTCCGCTATGAATTTCGGCCGCAACTCGTGCGCCTCGGGGTTCTGCCAGGCCCGCACGGGGTCGATCCGTTGACCCGTCGCGACGCGGCGCAGGGGTTCGAGCCGGGCTTCAGCCCGATCCCCGGGCCACGCTGAGCGACGGCACATCGGCAAGCGCGGCGACGCTGTCTCATGGCAAGATGTGCGGATGACACTGAGCCTCTGTTCAAGACTCGTCACCATGTCGGCGGCGTTGCTGGTGGTCGCAGTCGGCCCCGCCGCCGTTGCGCAGCAGGCGCTCGCCGAACTGAAGGGCACCGTCGGTCCCAGCCCGTACAACGTCGTGCGCGGCTGGCACAAGCCGTTCAGCGCGCCGGGCTTCGCGTTCGGTGGAAATTCGGGCGTCTTCGCGGAGTCGCCGGACCGGATCTGGGTGGCGCAGCGTGGTGAGGCACGGCTGCCGGACCCGGTGCCGCCGGCCTTCGCCGGCTACGCCGGGTCGCTCGGCATCAACGTGCTCAGCGACACGGCGCGGCGGGTGTGGAAGAACTGCCTGTACACGCTCGATGCGAACGGCAAGGCGACCGAGATATTCACGCAATGGGACCCGTTGTGCGAAGGTTCGTCCGGCCCTGGACCGCACCGGTTGCGAATCAGCCCGTACGACCCGGAAAAGCGCGTGTGGGTGATCAACGAAACCTTCAACACGATCTACATCTTCTCCAACGACGGCAAGAAGCTGCTGCGAACGCTGGGTGAGAAGAACGTGCCTGGCAAGGACGGCACGCACTTCGCCAAGCCCCAGGACGTCGCGTTCCTGCCCGACGGACGCGTGCTCATCGCCGATGGTCTCGACAACCATCGCGTGATGATCATGGACAAGGACCTCAACTACCTGTCGGAGTTCGGCGGTCAGGGCACCGGGCCCGGCCAGTTCAACGGTGTGCACGCGGTCGCCGTCGGTCCCGGCAACCGGATCTTCGCGCTCGATCGCTCGGGTCACCGCGTCAACGTGTTCCGGACGACGGCCGATCCGCGGAAGGTGGAGTTCGTCGAGTCGTTCGGCGGCCTCACCCTGCCGCTCGACATCATCGTCAACGACGACAGCCTCTGGATAACCGACCTCGGCCCGCTGCGGTTCGTCAAGATGGACTTCAAGGGCAACCACCTGTACACCTGGCTCGTCCCGAAAGACCTTCCGGACGGCTACCTCGAGGTCCACACGTTCACCGTCGATTCGCAGCTGAACCTGTACGGCGGCGACAATCAGTACGGACGGACCCAGAAGTTCGTGCCGAAGCCAGGGGTGGATCCCGGGTTGATCATCAAGCA
>CADEDC010000042.1:19673-49204 GCA_902825985.1 uncultured Acidobacteriota bacterium
TCCGGCCCCTTTGGCGCGCTGCTGGACGAGTACTCCCGCGCTGCCACCGAGTTCTGTCACGTCGCCGCGGCCTTCGAACAGCGGCGCTTCGACACGGCGAGACCGTCGACCGATCCTGATACGGCGTCGCCGCGGGCCATCTGCCTTCATGTGTGCGGCGCGGCGCATCGCTACGCACACTACATCCGGCAGGCGCGCGGCATCGACTTCGTCGAGCGCTTCCAGCTGCCGCCCGGCCGGCTCGTCGCACCGGCCGACGTCTGGCCGTGCCTCGTGGAGGGCGTGCGGCTGACGGAGGACACCGTGCAGCCGTTGTTCGGGCTCTCCGACGAGGAAATCCAGCGGCTGCCGGTCGTCGTCCGCTGGGGCCCGACCTACGACCCGGAGATGCTGCTCGAGCACGCCGTCTGTCACCTGCTCCGCCACCGTCGTCAGCTCGAGCGCTGGTAGCCGGGGCCATGGCGTTCCGGCGGGCCGTCTGATATGCCGCGCTATCACTTCGGCCCGTTCACGCTGTCGCCGCGTCGGCGGGCACTGCTGCGCGACGGCCGGGAAGAACCGCTCATCCCCCGCTACTTCGACCTGCTCGTGTTCCTCGTCGAACGCCGCGGCGAAGCCGTCCATCGTCGGGAGATTTTCGACCGCGTGTGGAGTGATGTCGTGGTCTCCGACAGCGCACTCACGCAGGCGATTCGCACGATCCGCCGCGCGCTCGACGACGGCCCGCGGGAGCCGCGGTTCGTCCGTACCGTGTCACGCCACGGCTACGAGTTCGTCGGCGCCGATGTCGTCGAGCAGGACGATGCGGCGGATCTGCCGGCGCCGGCCGCGACGACACCGGGCCGGCTGGCGCCGTCGATGCCGGACGACCCATTTGTGCCGTTGCTCCAGCGGCTGACACAGGACGAGGTGGGCGACGAGGACCGTCGGGAAGCAGCCGAGCGGCTGCACGCATTGGGTACGGCGGAAGCGCTGCAGCGGCTCGCCGTGTCGCCCCGCGCCGCGGTCGCGCGGGCCGTGCTCCGCGACACGCGCTGGGACAGCGCGCAGGCGGGGCCGGTGCCGATCGTCGGCGCGCCGGACGCGCTGGCAGCGTCCTGGCACGTCATCCGGTTGCGGCTGCGTCGGGTGGCGGCGGTTGCCGCCTGGCGCTGGGCGGACGCGTCGGTCGGCGGCGGCGTGGCGGGCGCCGTCGGCGGCGCCATCGGCGGCCTGCTGCTGGCGTCCGCGCCGGCCAGTACCGCGCCGGTGACCGGCGTGCCGGTCCTCGCCGTGATTGGCGCCGTCTGTGGCACGGCCGGCGCCGCCGGCGTCGGCGCCGGACTGTCCATCGCGGAATCGACCGTGCGCTCCTGGCGCTCGGCGGCACTCGTGGTCGGCGGCACCCTCGGCGGCGCGACGGTCGGCACGGTGGTCGAACTGCTCGGACGCTGGAGCCTGGCGCTGCTGGCGGGACAGACCCTCGCGGTGGGTGGCGGCCTCGAAGGGTTCACGATCGGGGCGGCGGCCGCCATCGGCTACGCCCTGGCCACGGCGCCGGCGCAGGGCGGGCTCGCGGCGCCGCGCGGCGCCGCGCGCGTCCGGGCCGTGCTCACCGTTGCCGTCGCCTGCGGCCTCGCCGGCCTGGGCCTGGCATGGACCGGCCACCCGCTGGTCGGAGGAACGTTGCACCTGGTGGCCCAGGGCGCCAACGGCAGCCCGGGACTGCTCGCGCCCTTCGGCCGCTTCATCGGCGAACCGGGGTTTGGCCCCGTGACCGCCGCGCTCATCAGCGTGGGCGAGGCCGCCACCTTTGGCGTCGGCCTTGCGGCCGGGCTCACGCATCGCCGGTAGTCGCGCATTCGCAAGGCCTTCCGCGACGCTCACCAACATCTCACGAAACCCTCACGGAGCGCTGAAGACTTCCGCGGCCGTCACCGCCGATCCTGCCGGCGGAGGATCCCGATGGATACGTTCACACCCGCACGCCTGTGCCATTCCACCCGTCTCAGCCTGCTCACCAGCCAGGCGACCACCTTCGTCGATCTCACCGAGGCGGTCAGCCGCTTCGTCGCCGACGGCGGCGTCGGCACAGGCACGGTCACCATCCAGACCCTGCACACCACGACCGGCATTGTCGTCAACGAAGCCGAGCCGCTGCTGCTCGGCGACTTTGACGCCTACCTCGACCGGCTCGCGCCGAAGGGACCCGTCTACCAGCACGACGACATGACGCGCCGCATCGGGGTGGCCGCCGACGAGCCTCGGAACGGCCACGCGCACTGTCGCGCCCTGCTGCTGCCGACCTCCGTGTCGCTCACGGTCATCGAGGGACGGCTGCTGCTGGGCCGCTGGCAGCGCATTCTGCTGGCCGAATTCGACGGCCCCCGACGGCGCGATGTGTCCCTCGTGCTGCTCGGGGAGGCGGCGCTGTGAAGGTAAAGATGATCCTGCCGGCGCTGACGGAAGCGACCGGCCCATTCTGGCGGCCGATCAAGTACTCGCTGTTCCCGCCGCTCGGGCTTGCCACCCTCGCCGGTTACCTCGACAACGATGTGGAGGTCGAGATCCAGGACGAGCACGTCGAGCCCCTGCACCTCGACGACCGGCCCGATCTCGTCGTCATCCAGGTCTACATCACCTCGGCGACGCGGGCCTATCGGATTGCCGACCACTACCGGCGCCGCGGCGCCCATGTCGCCCTCGGCGGGCTGCACGTCACCGCCATGCCAGAAGAGGCGGCAGCGCACGCCGACACGGTCTTCCTCGGACCGGGCGAGGACACCTGGCCGCAGTTCCTGAAGGACTTTGCGAAGGGCGGTCCGCGGCATCTCTACCGCTCGACCGTGCGCACGCTGGCAGGACTGCCCCGCATCAGACGCGATCTCATCAAGCGGCACCTCTATCTCGTCCCCAACTCGATTGTCGTGTCTCGTGGCTGTCCGCACGTCTGTGACTTCTGCTACAAGGAGGCGTTCTTCGAAGGCGGTCGCGGGTTCTATACCCAGGCCGTCGACGACGCCTTGATCGAGATCGAACGGCTCCCCGGCCGCCACCTCTATTTCCTCGACGATCATCTGTTCGGCGATCGCCGCTTCGCCACCGCGCTCTTCGACGGGATGCGTGGCATGGGCCGCCTCTGGCAGGCCGCCGGCACCGTGAATGCGGTGCTCGCGCCGGACCTGCTCGAGCGCGCTGTGGCGGCCGGCTTGCGCAGTCTGTTCGTCGGATTCGAAACGCTGAATCCCGACAACCTCGTCGGGCAGCGCAAGTACCAGAATCTGCGCCGCGACTACGGCGCCGCCATCCGGCGGTTGCACGATTGCGGCGTGATGGTCAACGGCAGCTTCGTCTTCGGCATGGATGGCGACGACCCGGGCGTGTTCGCCCGTACCGTGGACTGGGCGATCGATCAGGGTATCGAGACCGCCACCTTTCACGTTCTCACGCCGTATCCGGGCACGGCTCTACATCGACGGATCAGCGCGCAGGGGCGCATCCGCACGACCGACTGGGACCGTTACGATACCCGCCACGCGGTCTTCGAGCCGGCATTGATGTCGGCCGACACGCTGGAACGCGGCTATCACTGGGCATATCGTGAGTTCTACCGCTGGCGGTCCATCGCGCGCGGCGCCGCCGCGCATGGCAGTCTGCTGGGCGGTCTGCGCCACGTCGCCTACGCGGCCGGCTGGAAGAAGTTCGAACCGTTGTGGGATGCCGTCATCCGCGTGAAGCGGACGGCGGTGATGCTGCCGCTCCTCGAGTCGCTACTCGCCGAGTTCGGCACCCGGCGATCGCCGGTTGTCCCGGCGGAACGCCGCGAGTCGCTTGCCACTGGGTTGGGCAGCACCGGGGAGCGGCGCCCACCTCTGGCCCGACTGACGTAGCCGGCCGGGCTGCCGGGCCGGCGCCGGCGGTGTCCGCAGCGCCGGAAGTCCGGCGATACGGCGAGGACCAGCGCCACCTGGGCGCCAAAGACGGCCTCGGCCCTTGGTATTCGGGTTGCACAACCGCTGGTTACCGTGACGACGTCAATGGAAGTCATGGAGCAGGTCGGCGGCGGCGATGTCCTGCTCCCGCGCCGGATCCAGGCTGGACTCGCCGCCAACGACCGCATCAAGTACTACCTCACCCTGCTGCAGTCGGCCGTGACCGGGGCGTCCAACCCGCACTGCGACCGGCCGTCCCTCCGCGACACGCGCGACGCCAGCGGCGTTTCGGACGCCAGCTTCGACGACGTGGTCGCGCACAGCCAGCTGTTGGCGGACGGATCGGTGGCGGTGCCCGATGCCGCCCGGATCCGAGGGCTCGTCTTTGCCGACCTGCACGAGATGCTGGCGCCGCTCGAGGCGGCGGCGCAGGTGATTCCGGACATGCAGGAGGCAGCCGACCAGTTCGAGGGACGGCTGCGGACCCTGGCGTCGACAACGCCGCTGTTCGACGGCGACCGGGTCGCTCCCACGGCAGTGGATGCCATCACGGCCGCCCGTGGTGGCGCATCGGACAGCGTGCATCAGCTGGTGATGGACCTGCACCATCAGATAAACCAGCTGCAGATGCGGCTGCCGCTGCGCGATGTCGCGGGCGCCAGCACCTGGGGTCTGGCCGACGGCGACGAGGTCGCGGTGCGCGCCTTCATGGCGGGACTCGCGAGTACCGCCGCCTTGAAGTTCGCTCACCCGGGCCTGGAGACCAGCGCCACCCGCGTCGCCGGCCGCCTGTCGATCCAGAACGATCTGGGAACCACCGACGCACACGTGGTCGTCCTCCACGTCGACGGTCTCGCGGTCACGGTCATCTACGGCGACATTCACCGTCGGCGCGTCGACTTCCTGAAAACCCTGCTGGACCGACACGGCCTGGTCTGGAACGACGCGGCGCCCGCCGCCGACGGCTCGCCGATCACGATCGTCGGCCGCGTCACCGTCGCGACGCAGGCGGCACTGTCGGAGTTCCTCGCCTTCTTCGCCTCTCGACTCGTCTTCCTCATCGACTGGAACCGCGCGCGCAAGCAGCTGGCCCGCTTCGTGCGCACGGCGGAGGCGATGGCCATCCTGCGATGGGCCGCCGACCACGCCGTCGGGCATCGCGCGTTCGTGCAGAGCGGCGGCGCCGGACTGATCTACACGGCCCTCGAGCGCGCGGCGACGCGCCATGCGCTGGCCGGTGGCCGGCTCGACGAACTGCTGGGCCGCCGCGACGCCAGCCTGTTCCTGCGCGCCGTGCTCCGCATCGCGAGCGTCGGTCTCGCGGCCGGCCGCTCCGATCGTGTGATTCAGGACGAGGTCGAGGCCGAACTGCTGGCCCATCTCGAAGGCGGCCACAACGGCCTCAGCCTGGCGGCGGACCATGCCGCGTACCTCTCATCACTGGCCGAGCGGGTACGCCATGTCCTCCTCCGACATACTATCGGCGGACGCGACGACACGACGCACGGGGCACGGCTCGCCAAGCGGTGGGAGGCCCGTGCCGACGACATCGTCCGACGCCAGCACCAGTTCCAGGACTGGAGCCCTGCTGGCGACATGCTGCACCGCATCCTGCAGCACGGTGACGACGCAGCCGACGGGCTCGAGGAGGCGGCGTTCCTGCTGACACTCGTACCGGAGCAGACCGGCGAAGCAAACCTGCGTCCGCTGGCGACGCTCGCCGACCTCGTGTTGAATGGTGTGCGCGACTACGTGCGCTGTCTCGAGCACGCCAGGAGCCTGCCTCGCGGTCGCGCCGGCGCCGATCTCGACGAGTTCCTGGTCGCCGTCGATCGCGTGCTCGCATGCGAAGGCTCCGTCGACGACGCGGAACGGCAGGCGCACGCAACGCTCGTGTCGGGTTGCGCCGACTTCCGCGAGCTGCACGTCCTGTCGGCAGCGGCGCGAGCGCTGGCGCAGGCGGGCGATGCGCTCGCTCACGCGGCGCTTGCCGGGCGCGACTACGTCCTCACTGGCGCGGCGGATCACGGATGACGGCCTCTCTGCACTTCATCGGCTGCGGTCGTTCGACGGTGACGCCGGTGGCCGGTCGCCTCGGCGGCAAAGCGGCGAACCTCATCCGGCTCAGTCAGCTCGGTCTGCGCGTGCCGCCGGCGTTGGTGCTGGACACCGCCGTCGCGCGCGACTACCTGCGCAAGGGTGCCTTCCCGCCCGGATTCCGCGACCAGCTCGCCGCCGGGCTCACGCAACTCGAAGCGGCGACCGGCCTCGCGTTCGGTCACGAGCGGCCGCTGCTGGTCTCCGTCCGCTCGAGTCCGCCGGTCTCCATGCCGGGGATGCTCGAGAGCGTGCTCAACGTCGGCCTCACCGAGGCGGGTGTCAGCGGCCTGATCCGGCGAACCGGCAATCCGTGGCTGGCATGGGACACCTATCGCCGGCTCGTCCTGGCTTTTGCCGACACCGTGCAACGCCTGTCACTCGAGCCCTTCAACGACCTCGCGCGGGCCGCGACGGCCGCCGCCGACGTCGACTCGCTGCAGGATCTCGACGCGATCGCCATGCGGCAGCTCGCCATGCACTCTGCCGACCGTTTGGCTCTCACCGGTGCGCCGCTGCCCGAGGATCCGGTGGACCAGGTGGTCGCCGCTATCGAGGCGGTCTGGCGGTCGTGGACGGCGCCGCGCGCCAACGAATACCGGCGCTTGAACCGTCTCGACGGCGACGCCGGCACCGGCGTGATCATCCAGGCCATGGTGTTCGGCAATAGCGGTCCGCGCTCCGGATCCGGAGTCGGCTTCACCCGCAATCCGGCCACCGGCAATGACGAGCTGTACGTCGACTTCGTCTTCAACAGCCAGGGTGAGGACGTCGTGTCCGGCCGGCATGCGCTCACCGACATGCCGCCCCTGGCCGCGACGATGCCGGCGGCGTGGACGCAGCTGACCGCCGCGAAGACCCGGCTGGAACAGCACTTCCGCGATATGCAGGATTTCGAATTCACCATCGAGGACGGCGAGCTGTACTTCCTCCAGACCCGCACCGGTAAACGCGGACCCTGGGCCGCACTCCGCATCGCCACCGCCCTGGCCGCCGCCGGCATCGTCGAGCGGTCGGAAGCGCTCGATCGGCTGGCATCGCTCGATCTCGACCACCTGGTGCGCGTGTCGTTGCAGCCGCGGCCGACCGATCTGCCGATTGCCCGCGCGGTGAGCGCCAGCGCCGGCGTCGCGATCGGCGCCATCGTCTTCGACCCCGTCCGGGCCGTGCAACTGGGTGCGACCACGCCGGTGATCCTGCTGCGGAGCGAGCTGACCACCGACGACATCGCCGGCGTGTCCGCGGCGGCCGGCCTGCTCACCACCTTCGGCGGCCGCACCTCGCATGCGGCTGTCGTGGCCCGGCAGCTCGCGAAGGTCTGCCTCGTCGGCTGCCGCGATCTCCACGTCGACGATACCGGCGATGGCTGCCGGCTCGGCGGTCGCCGGCTTCACGAGGGCGACGTCATCACCCTCGACGGCGACCACGGCTTCGTCTACGCCGGACGAGTGCCGGTCGTCGAGGAACGGCCCGATGCCGAACTGGCGACGATCGCCGCGTGGCGGCGCCAGAGTGCCGAGCCGGCGACGGCGGGCTAGCGGCTTCTCGTCACACGCCGTGCAATGGGGTTCTTCGCAGGCCTCGGCGCGTCGGTACGACCGATGCAACACCAGGATGTGACCCCCGCGAGTCCGTCGGGCGGTCGCGAATGGAAAGGGGACGTCACATGTCCTCATTGCATCTCTCCGCACGTGTGCTTCTGCTGGCCGGAGGGTTGATCGTCCTGGATGGATCATCGATCAGCCCGGCGCTGGCCCAGAGCCAACCCACTGCCACCACACCGGCATCGGGCGAGGCCGAAGGGTACCTCGACGAACCCGGCGTCATCACCAAGGCC
Source organism: uncultured Acidobacteriota bacterium (assembly GCA_902825985.1). Classification (GTDB taxonomy): domain Bacteria; phylum Acidobacteriota; class Vicinamibacteria; order Vicinamibacterales; family CAVVIG01; genus VFZL01. The sequence goes on from CADEDC010000042.1 coordinate 27,519, forward strand.
ATCGACCTGGCGGTCAGATCGATGCCGGGCGGCGACGGCGGCACCAAGAACGGCCTGTTCATCGATGCCTCGACGAGGGTGTCCGGCGCCGGCTGGGTGTCGGGCGGTCCTGGATATCGCCACTGGCTGTTCGATGACGAGGCCGTCATCGAGGCGTCGGGCACCTACTCGTGGCGCGGCTACAAGACCGCGCAGGCGCGCTTCGAGCTGCCGCAGCTGTTCCGGAGCCGGTTCGGGCTCGGCACCCAGTACCGCTGGCAGGACCTGACGCAGGTCTCCTATTTCGGCGAAGGCGCCGACTCGCTTCAGGATGCGCGCAGCGAGTACAGGCTGCGGTCGCACAACTGGTCGACCTACGCCATCGTCCGACCGACCCGCTGGCTGGCCCTCCAGGGGCGCGCCGGCATGCTGGGTCGCCCATGGCTGTCGGCGCCCGCCGGTCACTTCAACCGCGGCTTCCCCTCCGTCATGGAGACGTTCCCGAACGACGTCGCCCTGATGCGCGACGAGCAGCCCGGCTTCCTGCACGCCGACGTGTCGCTGCTCGCCGATACCCGCGATCAGCGGAACCACCCGGTCCACGGCGGCGTCTACCGCGCCAGTTGGGCGACCTACCGCGATCGCGACGACGGTCTCTTCAGCTTCAGACGCTTCGAAGCCGAGGCGGCGCAGTTCGTGCCGCTGGCCGGCGATCGCATCGTCCTCGCACTGCACGGATGGAGCGTGTTGACCGGGACCGACGCCGGACACGTGGTGCCGTTCTACTTCACCCCGAGTCTTGGCGGCTCGAACACGCTACGTAGCTTCAACAGCTACCGCTTTCACGATCGTCACATGGCGGTGGTCAATGCGGAGGCCCGGCTCGCGATCTTCACCCATCTCGACGGGGCGCTGTTCGTCGATGCCGGCAACGTCGCCGCGCGGGCGCGCGACCTGAACCTGAACAAGACGTCCTACGGCGTGGGCGTGCGCCTGCACACGAATCGCGCGACCTTCGCCCGCATCGACGTCGCCCACGGCCGCGAGGGGTGGCGCGCCGTCGTCCGGCTCAACGATCCGCTGCGGCTGTCGCGGCTCTCGATGCGCGCGGCGCTATTGCCGTTCGTTCCCTGACCGACAGGCGGAGGGTTGCATCATGTTCGCTCACGCGCCGTCGGTGCTGCTCGTCACAATCCTGGCGATGTACGTGCCGGTCTGCACGCCGCCGGTTCGTCTCGTGCCGGCCACACCAGCAGATGCGCCTGCCAGCCTCTGGCAGCCGCCCGACGATCTCGAGGAGCGCGACCTCCAGCACGGCTTCTGGGGATCCGAGCGAGCCCCACGGGCAGATGACACGTTCACCCTGGTGCGGCTCAAACACACAGGCGTGAACCCCGGCATGGTCGTTCGCGACCGGCTGGGACGGCGATGGAACGTCAAACAGGCGCCGGCAGACGGGCAGGCGCCCGAGGGCCCGGTCGAAGTCGTGCTGTCACGCGTACTCTCGGCGATCGGCTATCACCAGCCGCCCGTGTACTATCTGCCCGAGTTCACCTTGGTCGACGACTGGGGTAGCCATCGCGAACCGGGCGGGCGATTCAGACTGTCCGACCCATCGCTCACCGAGGTGGGCACCTGGTCGTGGCAGCAGAACCCATATGTCGGCACGACGCCGTACCAGGGGCTGCTGGTGGTGCTGCTCGTCTTCAACAGCTCGGATCTGAAGAACTCCAACAACTCGATCTACACCTACCGCCGCGGCGACCAGGCGGCAAGGTGGTACGTGGTGCGTGACCTCGGCAGCGCCCTCGGCGAAACCGGACGGGTGGCACCACGGCAGAACGACGTCCACCGCTTCGAGCGCGAACGGTTCGTGCTCGGCGTCCAGAACGGTGTCGTCGCGTTCGCCAATCGTGGCTGGCACCAGGAACTGCTGCGCGGCCGCATCCGTGCGGCGGATGTGGGCTGGGCGGGCGCGCTGCTCGCGCGGCTTTCCGACCGCCAGTGGACCGACGCGTTCGCGGCCGGCGGCTATCCACCCGACCTGGCCGCTCGCTACATCCGGAAGATTCACGCCAACATCGCTGAGGCCCTGCGGGTCGGCGACGAACCGCGCCTGAGCACCGAGAGGTGGTGAGGCACCATGCAGAAGCTGCTAGTCCTTGTTCTGAGCACGTTCATCACGGTTGTCACCGTCGCGCAGGGCGGCAGCCCCCCGTTCCCGGCGACCGCGCTGAAATTCGCGGTCATCGGTGACAACGGCACGGGGAAGACGCCCCAGTACGAAGTCGGCGCGCAGATGGCCGATCAGCGACGGACGTTTCCCTTCGAATTCGTCGTGATGGTCGGCGACAACCTCTACGGCAGCCAGACACCGAAGGACTTCGTCGACAAGTTCGAGCGGCCGTATGCGGAGCTGCTCGGCGCCGGCGTGCCGTTCTACGCTGCACTCGGGAATCATGACGAGCCGGAGAACCGTTTCTACCCCGGCTTCCACATGAATGGCGAGCGCTACTACACCTACGTGATGAAGCAGGTGCGCTTCATCGTGCTCGACACCAACCTGATGGATCCGGCGCAGCTCGCGTGGGCCGACCGGGTGCTGGCCGAGGCGGCGGAACCGTGGAAGGTGGCTGTCTTCCACCACCCGTTGTACTCGAACGCCAAACGGCACGGGTCGAACGTCGATCTGCGGGTCGTGCTCGAGCCGCTGCTCGTCCGGACCGGGGTCACCGTCGTCTTCTCCGGCCACGAACATGTCTACGAGCGGTTGAAACCGCAGAAAGGCATCACCTACTTCACGGAGGGCTCGAGCGGCCAGCTGCGCAAGGGCGACATGCGATCCGCCGACAGCACGGCGGCCTCCCACGACCAGGACCGCACCTTCATGCTCGTGGAGATCAGCGGCAACCACCTCACCTTCCGGACGCTCTCCCGTACGGGGCAGATCGTCGATTCCGGTACTATCGCGCGGCGTCAGATGACGTAGATGGAGCCCTGTCATGAAACCTCAAGTCCTGTCTCCGCACCCGCTCCACCTGGCCGACCGCCGCCACTGGACCGGCGCCCGTCTCTATCAGTTCGTGGTCGATCGTTTCCTGCTGCTGCCGATCGGAGCGCTGGTCGCCATCGCGTGGGCCAACGTGGCCCCCGACAGCTACTACCGGTTCGCGCGCGCGTTGGCGTTTCCGGTCAACCAGATCGGGATGGCGCTGTTCCTCGCGCTGATCGCCCAGGACGTTCTCGAAGCGGTGATGCCGGGCGGCCGGCTGCACAGCTGGCGGCGATGGAGCGTGCCGCTCATCGCTGCCGCCGGCGGGGTGGCCGGCAGCGCGGCGGCGTACCTCGCGTGGGTGAGCGTGGCGCACGAAGCCGTGCTCGTGATCGCCTGGCCGGTTGCCTGTGCCATTGACATCGCCGCCGGCTACTACGTGCTCAAGACCATCGCACGGCGCAGCGGCATGCTGGCATTCCTCGTCCTGTTGGCGGCGGCGACCGACCTGTTCGTGCTCCTGGTTGCCGCGGTGTGGCCGCCGTTCGCGGAGCAGCGGCTCTCCGGCCTGCCACTGCTGGCGCTCGCGGTCGGGCTGGCCGCCTGGTTCCATCGTCAGGGTCGGCGCGACTTCTGGCCGTACCTCCTGATCTGCGGACCTCTGGCGTGGGCCGGGCTGTACCTCACCGGAATCCACCCGGCGCTCGCGCTCATCCCGCTGGTGCCGTTCCTGCCGCGACAGCCCCGGCATGCCGACGTATTCGCCGGGCCGGAGGCCGACGGCGACGTCCGCGAGAGCGAGCACGCGTGGCATGAAGCGGTCCAGGTCGTGCTGTTCTTCTTCGGCCTGGTGAATGCCGGCGTGATGCTGCGCGGCTTCGATACCGGCAGCTGGGCCGTCGTCGTTGCGGCGGTGGTCGGCCGGCCGGTCGGCATTCTGCTCGCCACCGCCCTCGCCGTCGCGATTGGACTCCATTTGCCGCGGGGAGTCGGCTGGCGCGAAGTCGTCGTCGTGGCCCTTGCCACGACCAGCGGCTTCACGTTCGCGCTGTTCCTGTCCGTGCAGCTGCTGCCGGTGGGAGCCGTGCTTTCCCAGATCAAGTTCGGCGCCCTGCTGACGACCGTGGGGGCCGTCGTGACGATCGCCGTCGCCGCGCTGCTCCGGGCGGGACGCCAGCGGCCGGCTCGTGCGTGAGGAGACCGTCGTGCCGTACTGCATCGCGATTGAGCGGCCGGTCGCCGAGGAGATGCGGCGAATCGTGCGAAAACAGCTGAGGCTGGCGATCACGGAACTGAGTGCGGCGGCGGCGCCGAGCGATGGTACCGTTCACGACGCCCGCCGCCACATCAAGAAGGCCCGCGCCGCGTTGCGGCTGTGCCGCGACGCCGTCCGCCCATCGTATCGATCGTCGAATCGCCGGCTGCGGCGGGCCACCCGGCTGCTGGCGCCGATCGCGGACGGTGAAGCGGTCGTCCGCGCCTTCGCGGCGCTCGCGGCGCAGCACGCCGCCGCACTGCCGCGCGCCGCCGTCGCGGCGATGCAGCGCTATCTCGAAGACCGTCAGGCGGCCATCGATCGCCATGCCGCGCGCCATCGCGTGCTGCGGCGCGTCGTCGTGAAGCTGAAGAGGGAACGCGATGAGGCAAGGCGCTACCCGCTCGATGGCGACGAGTACGATCTCCTCGCCCCAGGCTTCGAACGGACGCTCCGCCGCAGCCGCGCCGCCATGACCCGAGCCATCGTGTGCGAGACCGCAGGCCACTACCACGATTGGCGGCGTCGCGTGAAAGACCACTGGCTGCAGGTCCGGCTGCTGAGCGTCCGCTGCGGCGGCCGGCTGAGCGCCGACGCTCAGCAGTTGGACCAGCTCGATGCCTTGCTGGGCAGCTGCCACGATCTCGCCCTGCTGACCGGCATCGTGAGGGACGCGGCCCCCCTCAGCCGCGCCCATGCCGCCGCGTGCCTCCGGGTGATCAGACGGGAACAGTGGGCACAGCGACGCCGCGCCGTCGCCCTTGGCCACGCCGTGTATGACGAGCCGTCGAGCGCGTCGGTCGATCGCGCCGCCCGGGCCTGGCGGCCGGCCGCGCCCGACGCCGCGGCCGCCGGAGTTCGACGGCCAGGTCCCCGCGCCGCCTGACCTGAGGGAGCGCTGCGTCACCCGTTCGAGCCGGGCGGCCCGGCCCGGCCGCCGCCGGCGGCGGTGCCGTCAGCGCGGCGCCACCATCGGCGTCAGCGTCGCCACCCACTGCAAGGCGTCACCGTAGGCGTCGGGAATCGCCTTCGTCGTCACGCCGGCGGCCTGGGCGGCGCTGTCGGCCCGCAGCCATTCCCCCTGCTCGTAGGCGATGACGCAGTCGAGCAGGGCCCGCGGCCGGCCCGGCGCTCCCTTCAACGCGTCACGAATGGCGGCGGGCAGCGGCAGGTCGGCGGTTGCGACGGCAATCGTCGTCTGCAGCAGCACGTCGAGCAGCGAGCACAACCCGAGCAGGAAGTACTCCGACGCGGCCTGCCGACCCCAATGGACGGCGGCCAGCTGCTCGCACATCCTGGCCCGGACCAGCGTCATCGTCACGAGCTCCGTCGGCCCGCCGCCGTTCAGTCCAGCCACCGCCCAGATCGACGTCCACTTCCTCACCGGTTCGATCCCGAGCAGGATCAGCGCTTCCTTGATCGACGACACCTCGTGGCGCAGCCCCCAGCTGGCCGATTGCAGGCAGCGAAGGACGCGATGGCTGAGTGACGCGTCGCGTTTCACCAGCTTCTCCAACTCCGCGATCGTAATCTCCGGGTCGTTGATCGCCGCCAGCAGATCCAGGTAGGCGGAGCGCCGGGGCGTCACGGCATGCGTGGTCAGGGTCGTCGGCCGCGCGAAGAAATAGCCCTGGAACATGGTGTAGCCGGCGCTCGCAGCGGTCGTGACCATCTGCTGGCTCTCGACCTTCTCGGCGACCATCCGGATGCCCTGGGTCTTCATGCGGGCGGCGATGGGCGCCAGGCGGTGCGCCGGTGTGGACAGCACGTCCACCTTCACGTAGCTGGCGAACGGCACCAGCTGCTCGGCCTGTGAGCCCTCGATGAAATCGTCGAGCGCGAGCGCGTAGCCCTCGGCCCGCAGGCGACGGCAGGCCGCCACGATGTGTTCGTCGGCGGGCAGGTTCTCGGTGAGCTCGAGCACCACCGACGGCGCCGGCAGCAGCAGGGCCGCATCGTCCACCAGCAGACGATGGGTGAAGTTCACGAACAGCGGCAGCCCGTTCGACACCGTTGGGATGCCCCACGCGAGGATGGCGTCGGTCAGCACCTGCGCCGTGGCCCGCTCGCCGTCGACCGTGCAGGTCTCGGCGGTCGTGGTGGAACGGTGCAGCAGTTCGTAGGCGATCACGCGTCCGGCCGCGTCCACAATCGGCTGCCGAGCCATGCAGACACCAGGCACGAGTTCGTGGGCGGCGGGGGTCTCAATCCAACGAGCCGGCATCGGGTGTCCCTCTGGCCTCGACACGATGGGCCGTTCAGGGGAATCGGCACCTGGCTGGAAGGCGTTATCCAATCGAAACCGGCGCGCAGCGGCTACGCGCGGCCGCGCGCATCCGTGGGCAGCGGTGCCGCACATGGACGCGGCGGCCAGGGACGTGTTCGTGAATCCCGGCCGCGCGGCCCGCCGGCCGCCGCGGGCGACAGGTGCCGTCGCGCCATCCCCTCGCCCGAAGGCCGACATCCGTTATCGTATGGCAGGACATGCGGCCATCGGGCGCCTGACACATGACCAGCGAACACCTGCTCGAACTTCTGTTCTCGCAGTCGCTCGACGGCTTCTTCTTCATGATGCTGGACGAGCCGATCGTCTGGGACGACGACGCCGACAAGACGGCGTTGCTCGACTACGCGTTCACCCACCAGCGCGTGACCAAGGTGAACGACGCGATGCTGGCCCAGTACGGGGCGACGGCGGCGCAGTTCCTCGGCTTGACGCCGAGCGACATGTATCGCCACGATCCGGTCGGCGGCCGCCGCATCTGGCGTGAGTTCTTCGATCGCGGGCAGCTGCACATCAAGACCAACGAGCGGCGTCTGGACGGCACGCCGATCGTCGTGGAAGGCGACTACATCTGCCTGTTCGACGACGAGCGGCGCATTGTCGGCCACTTCGGCATCCAGCGTGACGTGACCGACGAAGTGAGTCTGCAGGCCGAAATCGCCCAGCACACGGCCCAGCTCGAGACCCGCGTCGCCGAGCGCACGCTGGAATTGCGACGCAGCGAGAGCCGGCTGCGCGCGATCGTGAACGCCGTTCCCGACGTGGTCGTCGTGGTCGATCGCACCGGACGCTGTCGCGAGGTCGTCACCGACGACGCGCGCCGGTTGATCCGGCCGGCGGCAGAGCTTCTCGGCCGCACCGTCGGCGACGTGCTGCCGCCCGCCGCGGCGGCGCCGCTGCTGCAGGGCCTGCAGACGACGATCGCCACCGACAGCGTCCAGATCATCGAGTACCCGATTGAAGACGACGGACGGCTGCGCTGGTTCGAAGCACGCACGGCGCCCGTGCGCATCCCGGCCTCCCAGGGCCCGGAGGCCGACGACCGCTGCGCCGTCGTCATCGTCCGCGACATCACCGATCGCAAGCGGGCCGACGAACTGGAGTCACAGAATCACTATCTGCGCGAAGCGTTCGACGACGCCCTGCATTTCGGCGAGATCCACGGCCGCTCTCCAGCGATGCGCGAGCTCTACCGGTTGATCGAGCTCGTCGCGAAGACCGATACGTCGGTGCTGCTGCTCGGCGAAACCGGCACCGGAAAGGAGCTCATGGCGCGGGCGATCCATCGCCTGAGCCGCCGCAACGCGGCGCCGCTGGTGAAGGTGAACTGCGGCGCGCTGCCGCCAACGCTCATCGAGAGCGAGCTGTTCGGACACGAGCGCGGGGCATTCACCGGCGCGCTGCAGCAGAAGAAGGGACGGTTCGAGCTCAGCCATCGCGGGACGCTGCTGCTCGACGAAGTCGGCGACCTGCCGCTCGAGGCACAGGTGAAGCTGCTGCGCGTGCTGCAGGAACAGGAGTTCGAGCGGGTCGGCGGCACGCAGACGCTTCGCGTCGACACGCGGGTCATTGCGGCCACGAATCGCGACCTGGACGCCGACGTCCGCCATGGCACGTTCCGCGCCGATCTCTACTTCCGGCTGAACATCTTCCCCATCCACGTGCCGCCGCTGCGCGACCGTCGTGACGATATCCCGCTCCTGGCGCAACATTTCATCCGTGGCTTCTGCGCCCGCATGGGCCGCCGCATCGACGAGATCGACCGCCGCGCCATGGACAAGCTCACCGCCTACGACTGGCCGGGCAACGTCCGCGAACTGGCGAACATTCTCGAACGCGCCGTCATCCTGTGCCAGGACCGGGTGCTGCAACCGCATCATCTCGGCCTGCCGACCGCCGCGACGCCGCCGGTCGACACCGCGCTCGGAACCCTGGAAGAGATGGAACGCCGGCACATCCTCCGGGCGCTGGAGCGGACCGGTGGCGTCCTCGCCGGGCCGAAGGGAGCCGCGGCCCTGCTCGGCGTCAATCGCTCGACGCTCTGGTCGCGGATGCGGAAACTCGGAATCCGGCCGCCGGGGTCCTGATCGCAACGCCGCTCCTGCTGCTGACATCTCAGCACCTGCGGAGATGTCAGCACGCGGTCGGCCGCCCGGCGGCCGACCGGCGCCGCGGCAGGGCGCCAGCCAACTCACTGAGTCGGTGGCGCTTCGACCCATCGCGCCGCACGTCCCAGCGGCTGGCAGCCGTCTCGCAGCCTGCCGACGCGTTCGCGATATCGCGGACCCTCAGGAGGGACATCATGCCGCACCCGCACCGTCGATCAGCCGCCGGACAATTCCTCGCCCTCGCATCATGCGTCGCCCTGCTGTGGACCGCCGTCCCCGGCCAGGCGGCGCCGGCCAGCGAAACCGATCGCGCCGTCGCCCCGCTGCTGTCCGGCCTGGGAACGCTGCACATGCCGGTCACCACCGGAGTACCGGCGGCGCAGGTCTTCTTCGACCAGGGCCTCCGGCTGCTCTACGCGTTCAACCATACGGAAGCCCGGCGCGCGTTCGACGAGGCGGCACGTCGCGATCCGACGCTGGCCATGGCGCTGTGGGGACGCGCGATGACGCTGGCTCCCAACCTGAACATGCCGATGCCCACGGAGTCGGCCGCCGAGGCCCGCGCGGCGGCGGTGACGGCGCAGCAGCGCTCGGCAGCGGCCACGCCACGCGAACGCGCCATCATCACCGCGCTCGTCACCCGCTTCGGGGACGACGGCGGCAGATCGAGAGCCGATCTCGATCGCGCCTATGCGGCCGCGATGGCCGCTGTGGCGATGACCTACCCGGCCGACCCGGACGTCCAGACGCTGTACGCCGATGCGGTGATGAACACGATGCCGTGGAACTACTGGAACGAGGACGGCACGCTCAAGCCCGCCGCGCGCGCGGCCGAACGGGCACTCGACCAGGCCCTGGCCGCGGCTCCCGATCATCCGGGCGGCCACCACTACATGATTCACCTGTTCGAGGGGTCTTCGACACCCGAGCGTGCGGAAGCCAGCGCCGACCGGCTCGGCGGGCTGATGCCGGCGGCCGGCCACATGGTCCACATGCCGGCGCACATCTACCTGCGTATCGGTCGCTATGCCGATGCCGCGGCGGCGAACGTCCGCGCCATCGCCGCCGACGAAGACTATCTGGCGCAGTGTCAGACGCAGGGGCTGTATCCGGTGAGCTACTACCCGCACAATCTTCATTTCCTGTGGGCCGCCGCCACCATGGAGGGGCGCTCGCAGATCGCCATCGACGCCGCCCGTCAGGTCGCTGCCAAGGTGCCCCATCACCACGCCGGCGCCGTTGCCTGGACGGCCGACTTCCCAGTGACACCGTGGCTTGCGTACGTCCGCTTCGGTCGCTGGACCGCGATGTTGACCGAACCGGCGCCGCCCGCCGATCAGCCATACGCGACCGGCATCTGGCACTACGGCCGTGCGCTCGGGTTCGTCGCACAACATCGCCTCGACCGCGCCGACGCCGAACGAGCGGCGCTGCAGGCCGTCATGCGGCACGACGCCTTCGAGACGACACTGAAAGGCACGCCGCTCCACACGGCGCTGGCGATCGCCAGCCACATCGTGGACGCCGAGATCGCGGCGCAGCGTGGCCGCCTGGACGAGGCCATCCGGCACGCCCGGCAGGCGGTGGCGACCGACGATGGGCTCCCCTACAACGAGCCGCCGGTGTGGCATCAGCCACCCCGTCAGGTGCTTGGCGCGCTGCTCCTCGAGGCGGAGCGCGCCGCGGATGCCGAAACGGTCTACCGCGAAGACCTGGCCCGCGTGCGGGAGAACGGCTGGTCGTTGTTCGGCCTGCAGCACAGCCTGCGGGCGCAGGGCCGCTTTGCCGAAGCCGACGCGGTCAAGCGGCGCTTCGCGAAGGCGTGGCAGCGCGCCGACGTCGTGCTGCGCGCCTCGCGGATTCTCGAAGTGCCCGAGAGCCGCGGCCCGGGCGACGGGAGGCACACGACCGCCGGCACGACGCCGGAGGTGCAGCGATGATGAACACAGTGAAGCTGCCGCACGATCTGTGGCTGCCGTTCCTGGAGGTCGGAGACCGGGCCGGCCTGCCGGTGGTCTTCCTGCACGGGGTCACCGACTCGTGCCATTCGTTCGAGCCGCTGCTCGAACGCTTGCCATCGTCGATCCGGGCCATCGCGCTGACCCTGCGCGGTCACGGCGACGCCACCCGGCCGGTTGCGGGATATCTCTACGAGGACTTCGCGGGCGACGTCCGCGACGCCCTCGATGCGCTGCGGCTCGATCGGGCGGTGGTCGTCGGACACTCGATGGGCGGCCTGGTGGCACAGCGGGTCGCCATCGACTACCCGGACCGGGTGCTGGCGCTGGCTCTCATGGGGACGTTCCGGACGCTTCGCGGCCACGAAGGCGTACAGTCGTTGTGGCATTCCACCGTGTCGCAGCTGCGCGACCCGATCGATCCGGCGTTCGTGCGCGCCTTCCAGCGCAGCACGATCGCGACCGACATGCCGGCGACATTCGAAGACCTGGTGGTTTCGGAGAGCCTCAAGGTGCCGGCCCGCGTCTGGCGTGCGACGTTCTCCGGGTTCCTCAGTTCGCCGGACTTCTCGGACCGTGTGGCGTCCATCACCGTGCCGACACAGATCACCTGGGGCGACCGCGACCTCTTCAGTCCACGGCAGGATCAGCTGTTCCTCGCCGAGCGGATCCCGCGGGCCCGACTGCGCACGTATCCCGGTCTCGGGCACGCGGTCCACTGGGAGGCGCCGGCGCGCACCGCGCGTGACCTGGTCGCTTTCCTGGACGAGGCGGTGCGCCCCGCCCCGGCCGCGCTCGCCGCGGCGGGGTTGAACCGGCGCTGACCGCCCGAATTGGCACGATTCGCGCTGCAGCGACGCGACATGGGCACCGGATTTCTCCTCGCGCTCGCCGTTCTCCTCATCACGATGGCGGCGCTGCTCACCGGTGGGGGCGCGCTGCCACTGCTGATGCTGATTCCGATTGCTGCCGGGCTGATCTACCTCATCGTCCGACTGGTGGGCTGGATGTTCGCCGGTCGCCCCCTGGCCGAGCGGCGGCGCTGAGGTTCCCGCATCGCCGCCCGAGGCAGACATCAGATGAGCCCGTGCTACAATCCGCCCGCGGCACGTCCGGACGCGACGTCTGCGTCGTTCATTCATTCATTCTTCACTCACAGGACACCTGGTCATGCGCTACTCCCCACGTGCCGCGCTCGCGGCTTCTGCTCTGGTTGCACTCTGCACGCCCGGTGCGGCGTCCGCACAACCGGCCGCGCCGGCGGCCAGCCAGCCGTTCGCCGCCGGTGCACCGCTCAAGATGACCGCGAACGCCAAGACGTACGGCGGTTTTCGTTTTGCCGAAAGCATCGCCTACGACGAAAAGCGCGACCTCTACGTCGTTCCGAGCGCCGGCATGCCGCAGGCCGTCGTGCCCAATGACGGCTACGTCTCGCTGGTCAATCCGGACGGCAGCGCCCATACCCTGAAGTGGATCGGCGTCAACCGCAACGGCCTGACGCTCAATCACCCGCTGGGCAGCGACATCGAGAACGACCGGCTCTATCTCGCCGATGGCGACACTGTCCGCATGTTCGACATGACCTCCGGCGCACCGGCGGGCAGTGTCACCGTCACGGGGATGACGACTGGCGTCATCAATGACGTCGAGGTGGCCAAGGACGGGACCATCTATGCGACGCAGACCGGCAACGACGATCCGAACAGCTGGAAGGTGTTCAAGGTCACGGCGAAAGGCGATTCGTCGGTCTTTGCCAGCGGGCCGCCGCTGAACCGCCCGAACGGGGTGGCGTTCGATCCCAAGGGCAACATCGTGGTCGTCAACATCGGCAGCGCCGATGTGTTGACGTTCTCGCCGGCCGGCCAGCTGCTGACCACCGAGCAGTCGACCGATCCGGGGAACGATGGCCTCGCCATCCTGCCCGACGGCACGAAGTTCGTCAGCAGCGTGCGACAGGGTACCGTCGCCCGCATCCGGCCGGGCCAGAAGGCCGAGCTGATTGCGTCGGGGCTGCCGACGCCCGCGTCGATGTGCTACGACTCCAAGCGGAACCGGCTGGTGATTCCGGCCAACGACTGGAACGCCATCACGTTCGTCGACGTGAAGTAGCGACCGTCCCGGTCGCACGCCATCATGGCGGCTGTCTTCATCAGCTATCGTCGCGAGGACGCAGCCGGATACGCTGGCCGCCTGCGCGAGTCGCTGGAACGCCGCGTCGGCGTGTCCCGGGTCTTCCGAGACGTCGATACCCTGACGCCCGGCCAGGACTTCGTGCAGGCCATCGAGGCGCGCCTCGCCGACTGCCGGGTCATGCTGGTGGTCATCGGCCGCGAGTGGCTGGACGCCAGGCATCCTGGCGGTGGCCGCCGGCTCGACGACCCGTATGACTTCGTCCGGCTGGAAATTGCATCCGGCCTGGGTCGCGCCAACGTCCTGCTCATCCCGGTGCTCGTCGAGGGCGTCGCGATGCCGCCGGCACCCGAGCTGCCCGAGTCCATTCGTCCGCTGGCGCGCCGGCACGCCGTGTCGGTGCGCGACGAGACCTGGGACGCCGACATCGACCGGCTGGCCGCCATCATCGACGCCGTGGATACCGGCGTATCGGCCGGTGCCGTCCGGCGTTTCGCCGGGAGCCGCCCCACCCGCTGGCTGGTGGCGGCCGCCGTGGCAGCAGCGGCCATGGCCGTCGGCGCCGTCATCGGATGGCAACGTGACTCAGCCGATGCCGGCAGGCAGGGCGAACCACCGGCTGAGACGGCCGCGGTGCCGGCCGACCGCGAGCCCGGCTCGGACCCGTTCACCATCGACGTCCCGCGCATTTCTGAAGCGGCGTTCGGCCCGGTCATCTACGGTGTCGCGTCGGGCAACGTCGTGCCGCGCCCCCCCGCACAGGAGCTGCGCCTCCGCGTGCGCATGTTCAACTTCAGCTCCACCCCTCACAACCTGTGGAACGCCTCCTTCCGGCTGACTGTCGATGGCGACAGCCTGACGCCGACATCCGACCTCAACATGGTCGTTCCGGGCAACTCCCTGCGCTACGGCATCGTGACGTTCCGACTCCCGACCGGCACGTCGCGGGCGACGCTGCAGATCCAGACCGCCGAGGCAGCGGCGGCGATTCCGCTCGACCTGGCGCCAACCGGCCGTCCACCCGTCGATGAGCAGGCCGACATCGCCGACTCCCTTGCCCGGGCGATCATCGACCCGGTCCCGCACGGCCCGGCCCCACTCATCGACGCCGAACGGCTGGCCCTCACCATCGAGCGCGTGACCGCACGCCGCTTCGCCAACACCGTGCGCCTCACGGTGTCGACGCGGCTGCGCAACGACGGCCCGATTCCGAGGCACACGGGCGCTTTCACACTGCGCGCCCTCGTCGCCGGCACCGCCGTGGCCGCCTGGGACGCGGCCAATGACGTCGTCGAGGCGTCGGCGTCGACTGCCGTATCGTACGCCTTCGACCTGCCTCCCGGCACGGCAGCCGTGGTGCTGCGCGCGTCCCTCGGCACGCGCTCCGCCGAGCGCGCGCTGACGCTCCCCGAGCGTCTGCGCTAACATGCTGGTATGGGTCTCGACGAGCGTGCACTCTTCAACGACAGGCCGGAAATGCGGATCGGGCGCTACCAGTGTCCGCGCTGCAAGCGAAACGGCGAGTACAGCATCCGTTGGGTCCGGCGGTCCAAGAAGGATCGTCTTCCGCCAGGCGCCGACGAGCAGGATCGCGCCAAGTTCGCGAAGCTGCGCGATTACCTGCTCCGCCTCGACGAAGACGTCACCTGCAAGGCGTGCGGGAAGAAGTTCGAAATCCCGTCGCAGCACTCGCTGATGTTCGTGGATCAGCTCGCTGGTCTGCCGAACGACGAGGATCTCGAGCGGGAGATCACGCAGGCGTCCGGCGAGCCGGACCCGCCACCCGAGGCGAAGCCGGCGCTGCCGGCGCGTTTCACGAGGAAATCGAGCGGCTGGAAGTAGGCCGGCGGGTCACCACCAGCGGGTGCACCGTCGACCGGCCGTACGGCCGGCCCGTACCGTCGTCGACCGCCCGCGATCGCGCCGCAGGCGACGACACGCACTTGTCACACCCGTCGTGACTTCCAGGGCTTCCGGGGCCGCCAGCTTTGACGGCGAGGAAGCCGAATACCCGACGGGCGACGACGGCGCCGGCGCCACAGGCCACGGCGGTCACGATCGCGTCCTGTATCAGTTCAACAGCCATCGCTCCCTCAGGATACCCCGGCGGCCCGCAATCCCTGAAAGACGAACAACGCCGCGACGTACGCCAGACCGGACATGTAGCCGAGCTGCAGGACGGCGTATTTCGCGCTGCCCGTTTCCTTTCGCGTCACGGTCAGGGTCGGCAGGCACTGCATCGCCAGCACGAAGAAGACGAGCGCGGCCGCGGCCGCCGCCGGCGTGAAGACCTTTGTGCCATCGTCACGGGTCATCGTGCGGATACGGTCGACCACCCCTTCGTCGACCTCGGCGTCGGCCTGTCCACCCGCGAGCACCGACATCGTCGACACGAAGACCTCGCGCGCCAGGAAGCTGGTCAGGATGCCGACGGTCAGCTGCCAGTCGAAACCGAGCGGTGCGAAGGCGGGCGCAACTGTCCGGCCCATGCGCCCGGCGAAGCTCCCGGCCTGCGCGGCCTTCGACTGCAGGACGTCGGCGTCCGCCCGCAGCTCAGCCGAACGCTCCGCGGGCATACCCGGTGCCGCGGCCTGGCGCTGCAGTTCGGCGACCGCCGGCAGCGTGTCGATGCGGGGATAGGCGCTGAGCCACCACATGATGATGCAGATGGCGACGATGACGGTGCCGGCCGTGCTCAGGAACGACAACCCCTGGTCTTTCGCGGCCAGCAACGCGTTCCTGAGGGACGGCATCTTGTAGGACGGCAGTTCCAGAATCATCGGGCCCGGCCGGCCTCGCAGAATCGTCCGGCCGAACACCAGACTCGTGAACAGGGCCGCGCCCGCTCCAAGCAGGTAGCACCCGGCGAACGCGAGCCCGGCCGCCGCCGGTCGGCCGGCAAACAAGAGCGTGGTCAGCAGCACGTAGACCGGAAGCCGGGCCGAACAGCTCATGAAGGGGGCGACCAGAATCGTCGCCAGGCGATCGCGCGGGTCGGCGATGAGACGTGCGCTCATGATGCCGGGCAGCGCGCACGCGTGCGACGTCAGCAGCGGCACGAACGCATGACCGGGCAGGCCGAAGCGCGACAACAGGCGATCGAGCACGAAGGCGGCGCGTGCCAGGTAGCCCGTGTCCTCGAGCAGCGTGATGAGGAAGAACAGCAGGCAGATCTGCGGAAGGAAGACGACCGTGCCGGCGATACCGCCCACCACCCCCTGTGCAATCAGGTCGCGCACCGCACCGTCCGGCAGACTCGAGTCGACGATCTGGCCAAGTCCGGCGAAGGTCGCCTCGATCAGATCCATTGGAATGGTGGCCAGCGCAAACAGCGTCCAGAACAGGCCGCCCATTACCGCCAGGAACGACAGCAGGCCGAGCACCGGATGGGTGAGGATGTGGTCGAATCGCTCCGTCAGACTGTCGGCGATGGCCGCCGCCCGGGGATCGGCGGACGTCACCGCGGCTGAAAGCGCATCGGCCCAGACCACGAGATCCTCGGTGGTCGCCGAGCCCGGCGGCAGGTCGGCGACACGCGGCGCTGTCGGCGCCAGCATGGCGGCGCGCAATGCGGTGAAGCCGCTGCCCTTGCGCGCCACGATCGGGATCACCGGCACGCCGAGCCGGCGCGACAATCCGGCCGCGTCAATCCCCACCCCGCGCTTCTGCGCCAGGTCGGTCATGTTGAGCGCCACGACCGCGCGCCGACCGGTGGCAAGAATCTGCCCTGCCAGCAGGAGGTTCCGCGGCAGGTTGCAGGCGTCGACGACTATGAGCACGGCGTCTGGCGGCGGCGACGTCGACGTGCCCTGCAGGGCGGTGCGGGCGATGGCGCTCTCAGGAGCGTCCAGGCTGAGATCGTAGACGCCGGGCAAATCGAGAATCTCGAGCGGGTGCGTGAGGCCGGTCCAGACACTGCGGCCGGTACGCACCGCCGTCGTCGTCCCGGGGAAATTCGAGGTCTTGGCACGCGCCCCGCAGAGCGCGTTGAACAGGGTGGTCTTTCCGGTATTCGGGTTGCCCGCGAGGACGATCCGCTGGATGACCGTGGCGAGCGGCTGGTCGGCCGGCCTCGCCGCGACAGCGGACGGGTTCACACTGGCGCTCCGTCTGCCGTGGTCACCAGCACCGAGCGCGCCACCTCGCGGGACAGACCGATGCGCGTCGACCGCACCTGGATGATGCACGGGTCGCCCATCCGGCAGACCCGGAAGCGTGAGCCGTCGGTCAGCCCGAGGGAGCGCAGCATTGCACAGGACCGTGAGTCACAGACCTGCTGCAGCACGGCGGTGGTACCGGCCGGCACAGCGGTGAGCGGCATCGACGTCTCGGCCGGCAGCCGTACGGTTGAGTCAACGGAGCCGGCGACAAAGGGGGTCACTGAGGTCATGTGAACTCGATAGCCCATAGTACTACGACCTGAGATTGAATCTCAGTACCAGTCCAATCTTTTTCTGAGGGTTCTCGCCGATTCCCGGGTCGCCCCCCGCGTGACCGGCCGGGTCATCCGCCGCGCCGACACCCGCGCCCGGGTCGCACGGACGGTCGCCTCACTCCACCCGCACCACCACCTTCCCGAAGTGCGACCCCGCGGCAAGGTGCTGATACGCCGCCGCCGCGTCGTCAAAGGGAAACACGCGATGGACGCACGGACGGATGTTGTTGACGGTCATGGCGGTGAGCAGCGACTCGAACATCCGCCGCGAGCCGACGTACACGCCATGCACGCGCAGCGCTTTGTGGAAGATCCCGTAGGTGTTGATCTCCCCCTTGACCCCGGTCAGCACCCCGAGCAGGCTCATGGTGCCGCCGTAGCGCAGTGCCGCCACCGACTGGTCGAAGGTCGCGGGGCCGCCGACCTCGATGACCACGTCGACGCCCTGGCCGCCGCTCCAGGCCCAGGCGGTCTCGCCCCACCGCGGATCGCTCACATAGTCCATCGTCACATCGGCGCCGAGCGTCGTCGCCCACGCCCGCTTCTCTTCGCTGCGCGAGGTCACCACGACGCGAGCCCCGGCCGCCTTCGCGAGTTGCAGCCCGAAGATCGACACGCCCCCGGTCCCCTGCACCAGCACCGTCGACCCGGGTCCGATGTGCGCGCTCTCGAACAGCGCGTTCCACGCCGTCACACCGGCGCACGGCAGCGTCGCCGCCTCTTCGAACGACAGCGACGCCGGAATCGTCACGAGCGCGTGTTCGGCGACGACCGCTTCCTCGGCCAGCATGCCGTCGACAGTGCCGCCCAGCGCCCGGGTGTGATGGACGGCGGCAAACCGCCCGTCGATCCAGTCGGGGAAGAAGATGGCCGCCACCCGGTCGCCCACCTGTACCCGGCGCACCGCGCTGCCAACCTCGACGACTTCGCCGGCCCCATCGGAACAGGGCACGAGGCGCGGGGACGGCAATGCGCGGCGATGCGCGCTGCGCGCCAGGGACAGGTCGCGGTAGTTCAGGGAAACGGCACGCACACGCACGCGCACGTCATGCGGGTCGAGCGGCCGCCGATCCCGCTCGACCAGCGTCAGCGAGCCGAAACCGTCGTGGGGATGGAGTTCGTATGCACGCATGGGCCGGCAGTATCACACCAAAACTGTCCGGCTGTCACCGGACCGCGACGGCTTTGCAGGGACCGCCGACGGCTTTCTTTGAGGAAACGATGGCCTGGCGCTGGCACGAGGGTTGCCGATTACAGGTGCAACCTGCGGCGCGCCATCGGGCGCGCGGTCAACCGGGTCCACGAGGTGAGATGCGATGGAACCGCTGCATGAACTGCTCGCGATAACGCATCGGCAGACGCTGGAGTTCTTCGTCGTCGGTCTGAAGGAGGTCTCCGAAGCGGACGTCGATCAACGGGAACTGTTCTACAACGCCAGTGTCCTCGCGCACTACGCGCAGGTGTCCACCCAGGCAGCCGTCGACCTGCCGGCGCCGCCGCACCTCGGAGCCGTGTTCGATCACTTCGTCTGGTCCGATACCCTGCAGGGCGATCCCGCGATGATGGAAGCGGCTGGAGCGCAGTGTCTGCTGCTGGCCGGGTTCTTCGAAGATCAGATGCGCCGCCGCCACAACATCCGCTGGTATGCGTCACTGGGAGCGGGCTTCTTCAACCGCGCCGCGGCTCAGCAGGCCAGCGACTCGAAGGCGCGTCTGCTCGGGATGCTGGCGCGTCACTTCGAACCATGGCGACAGCGCCACGCGCGGCTCAGTCGTGAACTCCGCGACCAGGCGTACCTGCTGAACCGGCCGCGTGGCTGACCGGGGCGGTCACGGCCCGCGGCGTCCGAAGCTCAACTCGTAGGTGCGATCCTGGCCGTAGCCCGGGAAGGCGTAGGCGAACTCGTACTTGCGCGGCAACAGGGTGTCGGCGTCGATCCAGAGGCGCTGGAAGGTTTCGATCTCGGTGTTGTCCGATCGCGCGGGACCGTTCAGCAGCCGGAACACCTGCGTGCCCTCGCGGCGGATGCCTTCATCGAACACCCCGGCCGGCAGGGTGAGGACGTCGAACAACAGCGCGCGCTGGCTGTCGTCCAGCGTCCGCACGTCCTCGCCTTCCGTCACCTGCACGGCTCGACCGGCGATTCGCTGGCTCACCGCGGCGCGTACCTGATCGAGTTCCTGAGGGCCGAGGCGCGCCTCGCTCCTGAGGCGGTCGCGCAGGGCGGCGGGCACCGGCTCTTCGCCCGGCGTGCACGCGATCAGTGCGGTTGCCAGCAGGAACAGGATCGTCGACAGGCGTCGGGTGGCGGCGGCCGTCCGGCGGCCGGGCGCATCGGGTCGCGTCACGCCGGTAATTATCGCAGGACTTCACCCGCCGGACATCGCCCCGATGATCAGGAACGGCTCCCGCCCGGTCTGCACGGCCTCGGGCAGCGGGGCATCGGCCGGCTCGTGCGAAACGTCCTGCTCGCAGGCGAAGAACCGCAGGTAGGCGCGGCGGCGCCGAGTCTCGTGATCGCGGATCGTCCCCTGGAGCACCGGGTATCGGCGCTCGATCGCATCGAGCAGGGTCCGCTGCGTCGCCGGCGCCTCGAGGTCGATCCGCAGTTCCCCGTCCACCCGCGCCAGCGTCCGCAGATGGTGCGGGATTTCCACCCGGATCGTCACCGCCCCGCCTCCGGCACCGTCTGCACCTCGACCGAGAGCACCGGCGGCAGATCGCGGACGATCGCCGTCCAGTTGTCGCCGGCATCGGCCGACGCGTACACCTGCCCGCCGGTGGTGCCGAAGTAGATACCGCAGCTGTCGAGACTGTCGACGGCCATCGCGTCGCGCAGGACGTTGACGTAGCAGTCCTGCTGCGGCAAGCCGTTCGTCAACGCCTCCCACTCGCGGCCACCGGTGCGGCTGCGGAAGACGCGCAGCCTGCCGTCGGGCGGATAGTGCAGCGAGTCGCTGGTAATCGGCACGACGTAGATCGTGTCGGGCTCGTGGGCGTGGACATCGATCGGGAATCCGAAATCGGTCGGCAGGTTGCCGCTCACCTCGTGCCAGGACTCCCCGGCATCGTCGCTGCGCATGACGTCCCAGTGCTTCTGCATGAAAAGGACGTGCGGGCGCGACGGATGCATCGCGATCCGATGGACGCAGTGGCCGACCTCCGCGTCGGCATCCGGAATGCCCTCGGACTTGAGGCCACGATTGATCGGCCGCCACGTCGTGCCGCCGTCGTCACTGCGGAACGCGCCGGCGGCCGAGATCGCGATGAACATGCGGCCGGCGTTCACCGGATCGAGCAGGATGGTGTGCAGGCACAGTCCACCGGCTCCGGGTGCCCAGTGTGCGCCCGAGCCGTGTTCGCGGAGCCCGCGCATCTCGTGCCACGACTGTCCGCCGTCCGTGGTGCGGAACAGGGCCGCATCTTCGACACCCGCATAGACCGTGTCGGGATCGGTGAGCGACGGCTCGAGGTGCCACACCCGCTTGAACTCCCACGGGTGCGGGGTACCGTCGTACCACTGGTGCGTTCCGGGCACGCCGTCGTAGGCGAACTTGTTGCCGACCGTCTCCCAGGTGACGCCACCGTCGTTCGAGCGCTGCATGATCTGGCCGAACCAGGCGTTCCCCTGCGACAGGTA
The DNA here is from genome assembly GCA_902825985.1 of uncultured Acidobacteriota bacterium. Taxonomy (GTDB): domain Bacteria; phylum Acidobacteriota; class Vicinamibacteria; order Vicinamibacterales; family CAVVIG01; genus VFZL01. Next base: position 48,300 of record CADEDC010000042.1, read on the forward strand.
GAGGCGGTTGGTATCCACCGGGGAGCCCTTGATGTGGTAGACCTCCCACCCGCCGAAGTGTGGTCCGGTCACCTGCCATGATTGCCGCTTGCCATCCGACGTCAGGACGAATGCGCCCTTCCGCGTGCCAACCAACACTCTCACTGTGCTCATGCGCCACTCCCGCGAATGCATCCACCCGGCCCACCCGGCCTACCCGGCCTACCCGGCCTACCCGGCCTACCCGGCCTTGAGATGAGTCGAACGATACCGCGCCCGATCGACACGGGACGAGAAAATGTGACGGGTGGAACGATAGACTGGCGATCGCCCCCGTGCAGGACGCGAACCAGCCATGACACATCCCGACATCATCGACCCGGCGGCGCATGCCGAGTGGCGCCCGGACAAGATGGGCAAGAGCACACTGTTCGAATCAGCTCGTCTGCTGGTCGGACTCAACGCGTTCGAACCCGGGCAGGCGCACGCGCTGCACGCCCATCACGGCATGGACAAGCTGTACTACGTGCTCGAGGGCAGGGGGCTCTTTCTGCTGCAGGGCGCCGAGCGGCCGATGAAAGCCGGCGACCTGCTCGTGGCGCCGGAAGGCGTCCCGCACGGCGTGAGGAACGACAGCGACGGCCGTCTTCTCGTCCTGGCCGTCCTGGCGCCCGGTCCGGCGGCGCACTGAGGCGCGCGGCGCTAGTCCCCTGGAACCGAGATGACTCACAAAATTCCCGGGCGCGGCATCCCGCCTCGCGGCATTGCTCCTCCCTCAGATATGGCCAATATCCTCGGTCGTCGCGCCTTGCGATCCGGGCGCCGCGCGCCGGGACTTATGCAAGTCATCACGGTTCCAGGGGACTAGTCGGTCCCGGCGAGCACTGCCTGAATTTTGAGGACGGTGTTCCAGTTGCGTGCCGTGC
>CADEDC010000043.1:0-29741 GCA_902825985.1 uncultured Acidobacteriota bacterium
GGCCGAGCAGGTTGAACACACCGGCGACGTGCCGGACGACGTTGTTGGTGAACTGGACGTCGCGGACCACCGACCACGGCGCGGTGCCGTCCTGGTTGCGCGGCGTCAGCACGATCGCGTAGCCGATTTGCGCCGCCGCCCAGTTGTACTGGAACAGGTTGCCGTCAATCGTGATGCGCCGCACGTTCTTCAACTCGATGAGGTTCTTCACCGTCCAGCGCTCCGAGCGCCACGACGGCTGCTTGGTGACCGTGTTGCGGGTGAACGTGATGTCCGACGGTACCAGGCCGGAAATCGTCGGATCCGATCCGCCGAACATCACGTTCTCGCCGCTCGCCTCGAGGTAGTTGTTCGAGATGACGTAGGGGCCGGGACCGTTCCAGGCGGCGATCGCCTGGGCGTCGGATTCCGACGACTTGATGTCCGAGAACCACGAGTTGATGATGGTGGTCGACGCCGAGTTGAGCGCGATGCCGCGCTTCTGCCCGCGCGTCGCGTCGCCGTGCAGGTAGCAGCGATCGACGATCAGGTCGTGCGCCATCGTCGCGTACGCCTGTGCGCCCGAGCCGTCGCCGAGCTGCAGGATGTCGCTGCCTTCCCAGCCGCTCGTCAGCTCGAGGAACTGGAGCCGGTAATGGTGGGCGCCCGGCTGCGTGAGGATGACCGGCATGCCGGCCACCGACACCAGCCGGGGCAGCTGCGGGCGAGACGCCGGCGTGATGCGGGTGTCGGGGCCCGGCAGCGAGGCGTCGGGCGCGGCCGATCTGATCGTGATGTAGCTGTTGCCGCTCTTCGCCGGCAGCTCGAAGACGCCGGAGTAGGTCGCGCCTGGCTGGAGCAGAATCGTATCGCCGGACCGTGCCGCGTTGATCGCCGCCTGCAGGTCGCCGCCGGCGGGGACGTTGATGGTCGAGCCGGTGCTCGTCGGCGGGTTCGGCTGTGGCACGGGCGCCGGGCCACCGGTCGCCGTGAAGCGGAACCAATCGAAGTTGCCGACCGCGTACTGGCCCATGGTGTCCATCACCAGCCGCAGCACCTGCTGCCCGGCGGTCAGCGTCACCGGGGCGGCAATGGTCCGCCACGCCTGCCAGTCGCCAGTGTTCGGCACGGTGATGGTGCCGGACACCGGCGAGCCGTTGGACTCGACGTGAAAGGTGCCGCCCGGCCCCAGGCTGGCGACATGGAACTCGGCGGTGTAGCCGCCGCTCTGGGCGACATTCACGGTGTAGTTGAGCCACTCCCCGGCTCCGACCCAGCCAATCAGGCCGGTGCCGCCGGACGCCCAGGCGATGTCGGGACCTTCGTGACGGTAGATGCCGCCCAGATTGGCGCCCTCGCTGTCGTGAAAGGCCACCCCTTCGCCGCCACTGTCGAATCCTTCCGACTGCAGCGTGCCGGGAATCGGGGCGATGAACCCGTTGAATGGCGTCGAGCCGCCGGTCGGCGGCGGCGCCGTCGACCCCTTGGGAACGATCGTGCTGTCGCCGGTGAGACCGCCCGGCGCATTGCTGATGTAGGCCGACGGGCTCAGGACGATCTGATCGACCTGCACGCCGTCCTCGCGCGTTTGCACGCGAATCGTGTGTGTCCCGCTGCCGGTGAACCGGATGGTCGGCGGTGACGGCAGCCAGTAGGCGCTGAATTGCCATCCCCATCCAGAGACCCCGCAGCCGCTGCAGTTCTCGAGGTTCACCAGCAGGCCGGACGTCGTGCCGATGCGATAGGCGGCGCTGCCGGAGCCGGTCACCGCGTCGGAAAACTGCACCCACACCGACTCGTTCCACTTCGACTCGTTCGTCCCCCGCAGGCGCAGCCACACCCGGTACGGCGTGTTGGCGGCGGCCGTGAACGTGGCTTCGAAGTAGTCGGCGGGTGACGACAGCGCGGCGCTGCCGTTCGACCAGCCGCGATCGTCGCTATACATCTTCTCGCCGCCGGCGCCAGAGCTTGAGCCGACCCGTGCCCAATTGCCCTGCGCGTAGGTGACATCGGCGGCATAGAGGACGATGTCTCCCGGGGCCGCGACCGCGGCAACGGGGGTGAAGCAGAGCGCAGCAAGAACCGCGACGGCGGCGGGTCGGAGGCGGCAGAACATCGAGTTCGACTCCAGCAGGAACAGGGTACGTGCGGGTGGACGGGAGGTGTGAGGCAAGACGGCCGCCACCCGGCGCGGCGATAGAACGCGGCACGTTTGCCAGCGAATTCGTGCGGTCTGAACTCGGGACGCGAGCCGGCCAGCGCGATGGTGACGCCGAACGCAACTGAACCGTTATGTAAGAACTACGCAATGCCGCTCCGCGATATCGCCGGTGCCCACGTGTAGGCGCGGGCCGCGAGCGTCTGCTTTGACGACACCCGGCCGCGCACCAGCCTCTTCGTGCGACGGCACGACCGTTGCGCGTCAGGATTCCATGCGGACCTCTGTCTCGTCCCCCGACGGCCGCCGGCTCGCCGCCGCGGCGCTGCTCGCAGCCCTGATGTCGACGCCGGCGTTCGCGCGAACCATCGCCGTCGCACCACAGGACAACCTGCAGCAGGTGCTGCGGACCGCGCGGCCGGGCGACGTGATCACGCTCGAGAACGGTGCGGTGTACTCGGGCAACTTCGTGCTGCCCCAGATCGACGGGGGCGGTGACCCGGTCGTCATCCGTCCAGCTCGTCTGGATGGATTGCCGCGCGCAGGGGAACGGGTGTCGCCGGACCACGCCCGGCTGCTGCCAAGGCTGCGGTCGCCGAACGGTGCGCCGGCGCTGCGGACGGCCCCGGGGGCGAGCGGCTGGCGCGTCGAACTGCTCGAGATGACGATCATGCCAGGCGGTTCGGGCGAGATCGTGGCGCTGGGCGACGGCTCCTCGAGTCAGCGGCACGCGTCGCAGGTGCCGCACCATCTGACCATCGACCGGTGCTACATCCACGGCGAGCCGGGTGAGCCGCAGAAGCGCTGCGTGGCCTTGAACAGCGCCCACACGACGGTCACCGGCTCGTACATCGCCGACTGCAAGGCGGTGGGGCAGGATTCGCAGGCGATTGCCGGCTGGAACGGCCCCGGGCCGTTCACCATCAGCAACAACTACCTCGCCGGCGCCGGGGAGAACATCCTGTTCGGCGGTGCCGATCCCTCGATTCCCGACCTCGTGCCGAGCGACATCAGCATCACGGGCAATCTGATCGAGAAGCCGCTCGCCTGGCGGAACAGCCGGTGGGAGGTCAAGAACCTGCTGGAGCTGAAGAACGCCCGGCGCGTGACGATCAGCGGCAACGTCATCCGGCACAACTGGCAGGCGGCGCAGTCCGGGTGGTCCATCCTGCTCACCGTTCGCAACCAGGACGGGCGCTGCCCGTGGTGCCAGGTGGCGCAGGTGACCATCGAACGCAACCGGATCGAACAGATTGCCGCCGGCATCTCGATTCTCGGCGCCGACGACGAGCATCCGAGCCAGCGCACGACCGACATCGTCATCCGCCACAACCTCGTGCGAGAGCTCGACAGCCGGGCGTGGGGTGGCAGCGGCTATTTCCTGCTGCTGCTCGGCGGTCCGCTGAACGTCACCGTCGCGAGCAACACGATCATCCAGCCGCACGCGTCCGGACTCGTGCAGGTGGAGGGTCCACCGGTCCGTGGCTTCGTGTTCAGGGGCAATCTCGCCACCCACGGTGAGTACGGGATCATCGGCACCGGCCGCGGTCCGGGCCGCGACACGCTCGACGCCTACTTTCCCGGGGCTCGCGTCGAGGGCAACGTCATCGCCGGGGCGGACGGCGGCCGCTATCCCGGCGGCAACGCCTATCCGGCTCGCGATGACTTCGACCGGCAGTTCGTCGATGCCGCGAAAGGCGACTACCGGCTGAAGGCCACGGCGCGGTGGGGCGGCGCCGCCGGGCAGCCGCCCGGTGCCGACCTGTCGACCATCCCCGAGCCCTAGTCACCCGGCTGTCGACCGCTACCGGTCAATAGCCGGCGCCGGTCGCGGCGTTCAGCGTGTCGATCTGGCAGCCGACGTCGGTGCCATCGGTCGCCGCGAGGCGATAGGGGCTGGTCGGCGCCAGTCGATAGTTCCGTCCCGCCTGATCCACGAACCCGACGCCGGTCATCGCCGGTGGGTAGAAATTGCCCGGCGGGTAGAGGCCGGGGTTCGCTCCGGCATAGATGCCGCCGAGGAAGAGGGCGTTCGGGAAGTAGGCGCCAATCGTGCCGTTCCCGGGACTGGCGTTGACGCCCATGATCGCCCAGCTGTAGTCGGGCACGATGTTGTTGGTGAAGACGAAGCCGGTCGTCTGGTGCGCGTCGGAATACAGCGCGCTCCAGCCATCCTGAATCACCGTGTTGTGGTCGACCGTGATGTTGGCGCCGCCGGCGATGAGCATGAAGCGACCCGCGCCGCCGAACGCGGCGGCGCTGACATGCTCGAACAGGTTGTTGGCGATCACGATGTCGTTGGTGAGCTGCGACGGATGTTCGCTGTCGCGGCCCAGGATGTTGATCCCGGATGCCACGTGGCGAACCACGTTGTTCGTGAAGCGGACGTGCTGGACGACGCTCCACGGCGCGCCGCCGTCCTGGTTGCGCGGCGTGAAGACGACCGCGTAGCCCGGTTGCGCACCCGCCCAGTGGTTCTCCATCACGTTACCGTCGATGATCACCCGCTGCGCGTTCTTCAGTTCGAACAGATTCTTCACGTCCCAGGCCTCGTGCCGCCACGCGAGCGGGCGCGAGAGATGGTTCCGCGTGAAGGTGATGTCGGACGGGACGAGATCGGGAATCGACGGGTCGCCGCCGCCGAACAGGACATTCTCGCCGGCTGCTTCGAGGTAGTTGTTGCTGATGGTGAACGGCCCGGGACCGTTCCAGCCGGCGATTGCCTGCGAGTCGAAGCCGTCCGCCTTGAAGTCGGCGAAATGCGAGTTGGCGATCGTCGAGCTGGCGCTGTTCAGGCCGACGCCGCGCTTCTGCCCGACGATGGGGTCGCCGTGCAGGTAACAGCGGTCGATTTCGAGCGCATACGGCACGCTGGCGAGCGTGTTCTGCGCCTTCGACCCATCGCCGAACGACACCACCTCGCCATAACCGCCGACGTTGGCCTGGAACTCGAGGAAGAGGAAGCGGTAGTGGTGGGCCCCGGCAGCCGTGGTCATCGCCGCCATGGAGTTCGGCGAACGGATCTTGGCCAGCAGCGGCGCCGCGGTCGGCGTGATCCGCATCCCGGAGCCCGGCAGCGACGCGTCAACCGTGTTGGTGCGGATGGTCACATAGGCGGCGCCCTGCTTCACCGGCAGGACGAAGTTGCCGACATAGGACGCCCCGGGGGTCAACAACAGCGTGTCGCCGGGTGCCGCCGCGTCGATGGCCGCCTGCAGGTCATCGGCCGGGCCGACCTGGCGGCCCACGAGTCCGGTACCGGGCGGCGGCGGCGGAGGCACCGTCGTGGTCGGCGTGAACGTCAGCCTGCCCAGATTCACGCCGCCCGTGTCGAAGACCACCCGCAGGCGCTGCACCCCGGCGCTCAACGACAGCGGCACCTTGACCGTGGACCAGAGCTGCCAGCCGCCGGTGGTCGGCACCGGCACCTGGGCGGTGGTGCTGCCCACGGTCACGTGCAGCGCCGGTCCGGCCAGCGGGGTCGCCAACTCGACGCTGAGGACGTACGAACCGGCGTCGGTGACGTTGACCCAGTAGCCGAGCCACTCGTCGTCGGCCGTCCAGCCGATGTTGTAGCCTCCCGTGACCGACGGCTCGATGTCGACGTCCGTGTTGCGAAACGTGCCGCCGGCATTGCCTGCCGTGGTGTCCCGATAACCCAGGCCCGAGCCGCCCTCGTCGAAGGTCGCCGGATCGATCGTACCGGGAATCGCGGTCGGAAGGCCGAGGTACGGCGCGGCGGCGGCCCGTGGTCGCAGCGGCTTCGCCAGCACCGTGGTGTCGTCGGTCGGGGCGCCGGGCGGCGTTGCTGGCGCGGCCGTCGGCCGCAGCAGAATCTGATCGACGATCACGCCGTCTTCGCGCGTCTGCACCCGCAACGTGTGCGTGCCCGACGCGGCGAACCGTACCTCCGTGACCTGCCGCTTCGACCAGGTATCGTCCTGCCATCCCCAGCCGGCCACGGGGCAGCGGCGGCAGTCCGCCAGTTCGATCTGGAGCGCCCGCGCGGTGCCGATGCGATGGACCGCCCTGCCGGTCGCCGTGATGGCGTCCGAGTACTGGACGTACACCGAGTCGTTGCCCGCGGCGTTCGCCGCGGCCCGCATCCGGAGCCACAGGCGGTAGGTGGCGCCGGCGGGCGCGTCGAAGGTGAGATCGAAGAAGTCCTGCGGCGCGGCAGCGGGCGGACCCGCGGGTGACCTCCGGTTCGCGCTGACCAGGGCGGCGCCGTCGGCCGCGGTCGCATCAGCGGAGAGGCGCCAGTCGCCGTGCAGCCGCGTGACATCGGATGCATACAGGATGATGTCGGTCGCGAGGATGTCGGAGGCGACGATGTCGTTCGCGGCTGCGACTGCGGGATGCGTCAGCATCAAGGCACACGTCGCCCATGCGCCCATGTAGGTCTGTCGAAACATCGACCCGGGCTCCCTCTCGATTTCAGGTGTGTGATGGGTGAGTGCGGTGCCGCACTCGAGAGGGATCAGGGCAAGTGAAATGCCACGGCCGGGCCGGCGGTGCGCGGCGCCCGGCGATCGGCAATTGCAGACGAATGCGTCACCCGACGCTGGCGATTCGTCGCGTCGCGTCGGCACGACGACGCCGACGTGGCAGGTCGGCTAACCAGATTGTGCGCTCGCTGCCACTTCTGTCGGCGGGATCGTGATGGCTCTCGCCGGCCGGTCGGTGCGCGCGTCGCCAGAGCGAAGCCGACCCGCGTGTGCTGCACACGGCTGGAGCGTATCGCCAATAAGCACGAGCCGCCCGACTGTCGATAAAGGACGAGCTGATGCGAACGGTCGTGGCGCGATTTACAACTGGTCAGTATTAACTTCACCCTGCCATAGGCTCCAATTGCGGCGCAAAACCGGACTCGTCAGTGACTGGTGTGTAACTCCTTCCGTTATGGTCGAGTTGTATTCATGAACACATCGGTTGAACGAGCCGGCTCAGCGACGACTAAGTACCAAAGTGACGGCACGTTGGCGCCTCCGGCGCAAGCCTTGCGCTGGCGACCGGGGGGTAGGCCGCCGCGTGGCGCGGCGTCGCATCCCCCACACATCCTCAGCGTTTTCATCGCCAGCTGACGCCGACACGTTGGGCGTCTCGCGAGGAATGCTGCGAGCGACCACCCCCTGATGCACCGACCGAGTGAAGGAGGCCAGATGATCCGGCTGCCGATCCGCCAGCTATCCGTGTCTCTCGCGCGCGCCCGTCATGCCTCGTACGGCCGCATCGCGCTGCTCGCCTTGAGCCTGCTCGCCTGGTCGAACAGCGCCGCTGCCCAGGGCGACGTCGTGATCTACGCCTCCGACGTGGCGAGCGCGCGAGGCAATTTCTGGCAGGCGGCGAGCAGCAGCGGCGCCAACCAGATGAAGATGGACAGCACGGACTGGGGCTGGACCGCGAGCGCCGCGCTCGCGTCGCCCAACGATTACTTCGAGGCAACCTTCACGGCGCAGGCGAGCACGCCCTACCACGTGTGGCTGCGAATGCGCGCCGTCGGCGACTCCAAGTACAACGAGTCGGTCTGGGTGCAGTTCAACGATGCGGTGAACGGCAGCGGCGCACCGATCTTCCGCAGCGGGTCGACCAGCGCGCTGCTCGTGAATCTCGAGAACTGCACCGGCTGCGGCGTGTCGGGTTGGGGCTGGCAGGATGACGCGCACTGGATGGGACAGTCGCCCATCGTCCGGTTTCCGTCGACCGGCACGCACACCATCCGCATCCAGATTCGCGAGGACGGCGTGCAGGTCGATCAGATCGTCCTCAGCCCGGTCGCATACCTCAATAGCGCACCCGGCGCCATCGTCGACGACCACACGGTCGTCCCCAAGGGCGCGACCGGCGGCGGCGGCACGACCGCCCAGACGTCGCCGTTCAATGGCACACCGGCGCCGATTCCTGGTGCGCTGCAGGTGGAAGGCTACGACAACGGCGGCGAGGGGATCGCATTTCACGACCTGGATCCATGGAATGCCGGCGGTATCTACCGCAACGAGGGGGTCGACATCGCCTGGGCGTCCGGCGGCACCGGGCTCGTCGGCTGGGTCGGCGCGGGCGAATGGTTGAACTACAGCGTCGACGTGCAGAGCGGCGGCGCCTACACCGCCGAGTTTCTCGTCGCGAGTGCGGGGCAGGGCGGCCGGTTCCACATCGAGATGAACGGGAGCGATGTCTCCGGTCCGATCACCGTTCCCGAGACTGGCGGCTGGCAGTCGTGGCGCACGATCTCGGCCCGCGTGCACCTCGACGCCGGGCGCCAGGTCCTCCGCCTGGTGATGGACCAGAACGGCCAGTGGGCGGTCGGCAACTTCGACTGGTTTCGGCTCACCGCCGCCGCACCGCAGCCGGCGCCGCCGCCAACCGGTGGCGGTGGCGGGCAGGTTCGCGTGATGACCTGGAACATCCAGAGCGGACGTGACCTGTATCGCAACGAAAGCCTCTGGAACCAGGTGCAGTTCATCGCGGCCCAGAATCCCGACGTCGTCATCCTGCAGGAGGTGTCGATCTACGACGGCGACCAACCGACTCTGTACCGGAATCAACTGCAGGCAGCAACCGGGCAGACGTGGTATTCGTCCTGGGCGCCGAGCTGCGCCTCCGGCGGGTGCCTCGGCAACCTGATTCTGAGCCGGCTGCCGCTGCAGTCCGCGTCGATGATTTTCATGACCCCCACCGCCGCCGCCCAGGCCACGGTGCTGGTGGGTGGCGTGCCGGTCACCTTCTTCGCCGCCCATCTCGACGCCTACGACCTGAACGTGCGGACGCGCGAGCTGTATCAGCTGCTCGACTGGACCAGCCGCTTCGGCGGCGCGAAGGTCATCGGCGGCGACTTCAACGCCTGGTGGGGTGAATGGTGGATCCAGCACGTCGTCGGCTTCTTCGGCGACACATGGCGCGAGGTCTCGGGCAGCCAGGACGGCGGCTACACGATCGGCAACGTCCGCTTCGACTACCTGTTCCGTTCCGGCCTGACGCCGCTCAGCTGCTGGGTCCCTTACACCGAGCTGTCTGACCACCGCCCGGTCGTGGCCGACTACCGCGTGCAGTAGCGGCCGCCGCGTCGGCCCCGCCTCGGAGTCTGGCCGGTCGTTTGCTGAGTCAATCACCCTGTGACCGACCCGGCCCGCTCCGAGGCACGACCGTTGCGGTCGATTGCCGCCATCCTTCTGCTGTCGCTGTTCTTCGCCGGCGCGTTGGGACGCGCCCGCGTCCGTCCGCTCTGGCACGACGAGGTCTTCACCTGGCACATCGCGCGCCAGCCGGATGGCGCGGCCATCTGGAGCGCGCTCGCGACCGGCGTCGATCTAAATCCCCCCCTGTATCACCTGCTCGTCCACCAGGCATCACGCCTCACCGCCTCGGATCGCCTCGCGGTGCGGTTGCCGGCGGTGGCTGGCTTCACGGCGATGCTGGCGGGCCTCGGGCTGTTCGTCGCCCGTCGCTGCGGCGTGGCGGCCGGTGCCATCGCGGCATCGGTCGTCGCGCTCTCGGGCGTCGGTCCGTACGCCTACGAGGGGCGGCCCTATGGCCTCGTGCTCGGGTGCGCGGCCCTTGCCCTGCTCGCCTGGCAAGGCGCGACCGCGGCCACCGGGTGGCGTCGGCCGCTCTGGCTGCTGACGCTGACGACCTCATTGGCCGCGGCTCTCGCCGCGCACTACTACGCGGCCCTGATTCTGGTGCCGCTCGCCGTGGGCGAGGCGTTCCGCACCTCACAGCGCCGCCGGGTCGACATGACGGTGGTGACCGCGGTGACGCTGCCACTGGCCGTGTTCGCAGCCCTCCGTCCGCTCATCGATGTCGCGCGCGAGTGGATGACCGGGTTCTGGTCGCCGCCGTCACCTGGCGACGCCGCCCGCGCATATGCGGTGCTGCTCGCTCCTCTCGGCACACCGCTGATGGTCAGCCTCGGGCTGGTGGCGGTAGTTGCCGCGTTGACCCGCGCCGGGTGGCTGCCGCCTGCCCATACGCCGCGCGGACGGCCCGGCATGCCTGGGCACGAGCTGGTCGCGCTCGCCGTCTTTGCGGTGTTGCCCGCCATCGGTCTGCTCGTCGCATGGACCGTGACGGGTGCGTGGCACGAACGATACGCGCTACCCGCGATCCTCGGTCTCGCCGGCCTGGCGGCCGTCGGCGTGCACGCCAGCGGGACGCTGGCGCTGCGCACCGCAGCCGCCGTCCTCGTCACCGCCCTGGCCGCGCAGGCGGGGCTGCGGGCCGGCGACTGGTTCGACATGCCCCGGTTGCCCATCGCCGTCGCGCTGGCCGACCGCGCCGACGGCGGCTCCGTCCTGCCGGTGCTCGCCTCCGACGGGCTGACCTTCGTCGAACTCGCGCACGCCGCGTCGCCGGCGCTCGCGATGCGGCTCTCCTATGGGCTGAAGCCGCCGTCGATCATTGCGCAGACCGGCACCGACACGGAGAACCGCGCGCTGCAGCAGCTGGCACGCCTGGCGCCGCTGCGTCTGGAGCGGTTCGAGCAGTTCGTCGATCGTCACCGCCAATTCTTCGTGATCGGACGCGACTCGTGGGTCACCGAGGCACTGGTGGCGGCCGACGTGCCGCTGCGCCTCGTCGCCGCCGAGGGCGATCTTCGGCTGTTCGTCGTCAGGGAGTGAGGGCGCGCCGCCAGTACTCGGCGATGGTACCCAGGTGGCGGAGTGCCAGCAGCTCGTGGACGAATCGGCGCTCGCGGTCACCGCGCAGCAGCGACCTTCCCCACTGCCGCACCTCGGTGAGCGCCTCCCGGAAGATGAACCGCGGCACCCCGAAGACGTGGGGCACCGTCGTCACATCCAGCTGGTAGGAAGCCGAGAAGTACTCACGGTCCATGCGGGCGACGCTGCGTCCGTTGGAGAAGAACCAGCGGCGGAAGTAGCGCGGCGTGGTCGTCTCCGGACGGATGTAATGCGCGACCGACATCTCGGGATCGTAGGTGCCGGCGTACAGGCCGAGCCGCCAGAGGCGGAGCATGATCTCGTGATCCTCGCCCTGGATGAGCGAACCGTCCGGCTTGCCGAGATCGCTTCGCCAACCACCGGCGCGCAGCAGCACGTCGCGGCGGAACGCGACGTTGGCGCCCATCGGCAGCCGCTGTTCGTGCATCCGCTCGGGCGTATAGTCCACCGGCTCGCGGCCGTAGTCGACGAGGCCGAACGGCCCCCAGATTTCCTGGTGACCGCCGACCAGCGCCCTCGCCCGCTCGCCTCGCCCGTGCGGCCAGCGAGGGACGATGCGCCCGAATGTAAAAGTGATGTCACGGGCGCGGAACGCGCCGACGATACGCTCCAGCCAGCCGTCGCCCGGGATCACGTCGTCGTCGGTCAGGGCGACGATGTCGCCGGTGACAACGGTCAGGCCGTGGTTCAGCGCGAACGCCTTGCCCGGCTGCGATTCCTCGGTGTAGCGGATCGGCACCGGCGACAACGCCGCAAGATTGGCAATCGTCTGCCGGGTGTCGTCGGTCGAGCGGTTGTTGACGACGACGATCTCGAGGCGGACGCCGTTCGGCCGCCGGCAGCGGACGAGGGCGGCGAGCGTCTCGCCGAGCAGTGCCGCGCGATTGTAGGTGCAAATCAGGACCGAGAGTGAGGTGACGTTCACAGCGACACCCGTCCCGGCGCGCGATTGGCGAGCGCCGCCGCCGTCATCGCCGGCGTCGGCGGTGTCATCGCGACGTCGGCCGCCGCGGACATGCGGGTCACGAAGCGATCGGACGCGAAATCCTGCGCCGCGCGCCTCGCGGCTGCCGCCCAGTCGTGACGCGTCATCTCGTCGTCGGCGAGGCGACGGGTCCAGGTGGCCAGTTCGTCGAGTGTGTCCCAGACGATGCCCGTGTGGCCGTGGGCGACGAGATCCGCCGGACCACCGGCGTTGACCACCAGCGGGACGCACCCGGCCGCCATCGCTTCGACGACGGCGATGCCGAAGTGCTCCGCCAGTTCAGGGTGCGTCAGGGTGTCTTCGCCGAGTCCCGTGGCGTGCCAGAACAGGCTCGAATCCGCCAGCAGCGCGCGCAGCCGCCCGTGCGACAGGTTGGCCTCGACGGTGGCCGGATAGCCGGCGAGGGTGCGACGGACCTCTTCGAAATAGGCGTGATTCTCCGCCCGGCTGTTCAGCCCGCCGACGCAGACGTACTGCCAGCCGCGCAGGCCGTTGTCGACGAGATCGCGAAACGTTCGCGCCATCTCGAGCTGCTTCTTCGTGTGCGCCATCGTGGAGAAGCGGCCGACGCTCAGTATCTGTTGACGCTTCACGACGACCGGGAACGCGGTATCCACCGGGGGGGCGACGACCGGCGCGTCGACATGCCAGCGCCGGCGGGTCCACCGCTGCGTGTACGGCGAGATCGCGACGCGAGCCTGGTAGCTGCGCATCCGCAGCCACCACTCGGCGTCATGGTAGGCGTGGTGGCGCAGCCGCTTCCATGCCGGCAGGGCGTGCATCGCCGGCGCGTCCTGTGGTCGCACGTAGAAGGGAAACAGCACCAGGAGGACTCCGCGGCGCGCGTGGCAGAAGGGCGGGAGCCAGTGGGTGCAGGTGACCAGCAGGTCGCGCCCCTCGCTGACGCTGCGGTGCCAGGCGCGCGCGAGGCGGAGGCGACGGAGCGGGTTGGCGTCGGGGCGCGCATCCGGTTCGCGCTCGATGCACCGGACCGTCACCCGCGACAAATCATCGGCGGTGAACTCCGACAGGCGCTCGCGCGTGAGCGGCGGTCGATGATGGATGAGCTCGACGTGATGGTCGCGCGCCCATACACTCGCGAGGTGCGCCATCATCAGCTCGGCGCCACCAACACCATTGCCGACTCCATGTTCGATGTACAGCGCGATGTGCATGACAGGGCTTGGGCCGCCAATGGCCGAGCAAGAGCGCTGCCACCACAGTCACGTCGTCACTCGGGCGAGCGTCCCTGGCTCGGCCGCAACCGCGGACGTCTTTCAGGAGTTCTCATGCCTGCTGCAGGTCGCGACCGGCTGTGCCTCGTCACGGCGGTCTTCGTGTCACTGCTGACCGTTGCGCCGGCCGTATCGGCGCAGCCGATCGACCCCATCGTGATCTACGCGGCGGATGTCGACGCCGAAGCCGGGCTGTTCGCGCGGGCGCCGTCGACCAGTGGTGCCGGAGGACACAAACTGACGACTCCGGATACCGGCTGGGACGCCATTGGGTCACCGCTGACACAGCCGAGCCATTACGTCGATGCCACTGTCGAGGTGCAGGCCGGCGTCCCGTATCACGTCTGGTTCCGGCTGCGCGCCGCGGCCGACTCGAAGTGGAACGACTCGATCTGGGTACAGTTCGACGGCGCCTCGGATGAGGCCGGACGAGCCTTGTGGCCCATCGGATCGACGTCCGCGCTGCTCGTCAACCTCGAAGACTGCATCGGCTGCGGGACGTCCGGCTGGGGCTGGCAGGACAACGCCTCGTGGACCGGACAGACGGCCACCGTGCGATTCGCCGACAGCGGCCGCCATCGCCTTCGGGTTCAGTTGCGCGAGGACGGCGTCGACCTCGATCAGATCGTGCTGTCGTCGGCGCGCTATGCGACCGCCGCACCTGGCGCCACCCGCAACGATACGACGATCGTGCCCAAGCCGGCCGGCGGCCCGGGCCCGCCGGCGCTGACACGGCAGCCGTACCTGCAGCAGGTGAGCGACACCGGAGCCGTGGTGGTGTTCACGACCAGCACGTCCGGCTCGGCGGCCGTCCGCTTCGCCGCCGCCGGTGGTGCGCCGCAGATGGTGCCGGCACGGTCCACCATGGTCCCCGCCACGCTCTCTGGCGGTGCGGCCTACCATCAGCACGAGGCCACCTTGACCGGACTGTCGGCCGCGACGACGTACGTCTACGATCCGCTGCTCGGGCCGCTCGATCTCACCGCCGGCAACGACACCTTCACGACGGCGCCGCCACCAGGCACCGGCACCGTCCGTTTCCTGGCGTTCGGCGACAGCGGCGTCGGCTCCGCCGCGCAGCGGCAGCTGGCCGCGCGCATGACCACCGAGCCGTTCGATTTCGCCGTCCACACCGGTGACGTCGCCTATGGAGTGCCGGAAGGGCACGGTGCGGGTGGCATGCCGCAGCTGCAGGCCTGGTTCTTCGATATCTATCGCGACCTGCTGCGTCGGCGCGCCTTGTTCCCGTCGATTGGCAACCATGACGACGAGGCGCACCACGCCGAAGCGTATCGCAGTGCGTTCGTGCTGCCGGCGTCGCCGCCGGATCCGCGGTTTCCCGATCATGCCGAGCGTTACTACAGCTTCGACTACGGTGCCGCTCACGTCGTCGTGCTCGACACGGAGCTGGCCTTCCAGGACGAGGGGCGCCGCGACGTCCAGGCGCAATGGCTCGTCGCCGATCTGGCGGCATCCCGTCAGCCGTGGAAGATCGCGGTGTTCCATCGCTCGCCGTACAGCGCCGGCGGCGAACATGGTTCCGACCTGACCGTTCGCTCGGTGCTCGAACCGATCTTCGTGACCGGCGGTGTGTCGCTGGTGCTGTCGGGCCACGAGCATGACTACGAACGCACCTTGCCGCAGGTCAGGTCAGGCGGCGGCCGCGGGATCGTCTACCTCGTCACCGGCGGCGGTGGCGCGCCGCTCTACCCGGCGTCCACCGCCCCGTGGACGGCGGCCTCAGCATCGGTGTTCCACTACGTGCGCGGCGCCGTCGACGCCTGCCACATCGTCCTCGAGGCCGTCGACAGCGACGGCCGGGTGTTCGATGGCACCACGCTCAGCCGGTGCGCCGCCGGCACGCCGTTCGGTGGCCAGCCGCAGGTGGTGCCCGGCATCATCGAGGCGGAGGCGTTCGACGGCGGCGGCGCCGGCGTGGCGTACGGCGACGCGACGACGGCGAACGAAGGCGGCCGATTCAGGAGCGACGAAGCGGTCGACATCGAGGATTCCAGCGACGCGGGCGGCGGGTTCAACGTCGGCTGGATGTTTCCCGGCGAATGGTTGACGTATACCGTCATGGTTCGCGAGTCTGGCACCTACGACGTGTTCGCGCGCGTCGCCTCGCCGGGGCCCGGAGGGACGTTCACGTTGACCGTCGACGGCGTCACCCGCCCGGGTCGCTTCCAGGTGCCGCAGACCGGCGGCTGGCAGCAGTGGCAGACCGTCCACGGCGACCGCGTCGCGCTGACGCCGGGCGTCCATCACCTGCGGCTCGACATGCGTTCGGCGGGCGTGCCCGGCGGCGCCATCGGCAACATCAATTTCCTCAGCCTGGCGCTGGCTGACCGATAGCCGGTTGGCGGCGCGGTCAGCCGCCACTGCCGGACGATCAGCGCGAGCGCGACCGCGGCCGGCAGCCAGAGACCGACGACGGTGGTGACCACGACCTCGGTCGGCCAGTCGGTGAGTCCATTGAGGCGCAGCCGGTCGATCGGCGCGACGAGTCGGCCGGCGACCGAGAAGACCATGACGAACGGCACGCTCAGCCGCCAGTACGGCGCCAGCGCCAGGAGGCCGATCGGCAGCACCAGGTACCAGGGCCAGTAGCTCGATGCCAGGACGACGACGGTGAGTGCCAGCTGCCCGCATGCCACGACCGCCGTGCGTACGTCCGTGACGCGGACACTGAGGACCAGCGTCGCCGCCGTCAACGCCGCCGTCAGGACGAGTGAAACGGCCTGGGCGGAAGGGCCCGCCGCATGCGTGCGGGTCAGAAACCAGTAGAGCACGCCGCCGGTCGACGGCGTCACGCTCGCCGCGGCGTGCAGCCGCAGCCCGGCAAACGTGGCGGAGCCGGCCCACAGGTTCCCGTACGCGAGCCATCCGAGCCACCCGAGGATGAGCACCCCCAGGGCCGCCCGCACCCACACCACGCCGCGCTGGCGGAGGACGTAGCCGGCGAGTGGCGGAGCGACGACCAGCGCGTTCAGCTTGACAAGCGCGGCCGCGGTGACCGCCGCCGATCCGCGAGCCGGATGCCCGCGCACGAACAGCAGCAGACCGAACAGCGTGAGCACCAGCATGGCGGCATCGTTGTGCCCCTCTGCCGCGAGTTCCATCGCGACCAGCGGATTCCAGAGGTACAGCACCGTCCCCGCCAGCTGGTGGGCCGGCGCCAGCTGGCCGAGGGTATGCCAGATGAGGAACGCCGCCAGCAGGCCGGCGAGCGCGACCGGCACCTTGACCCGGCGGACCTGTGTCGCGATGTCTCCGCCGCGCATCGAGTGGTCCGACGGAGTGCCGAACGCCCAGACCTCCGCCCGGGTCCATAGCGGACCGTACGGCGTCGGGCCGTGCACCGGCAGCCAGCCCCACGTGCGCAACTGCCGGCCGTATGGCGTCGCGTCCACCTCGCTGGTGGCGGTGGTATAGGGGTTGAGACCACCGGCCAGCTGACGTCCGTGCGCGAGATACGAGAGCACGTCCATCGACAGGGACGGCGGGGCGAGGGCGAGCGCGAGCCAGACCAGCGCCGGCGCGGCCAGCAGGACCCGCCGCTCGCGCCCGGCGAGCGTCGCCGAGCGCGAGCGCCGGACCGCCCACGCGTAACCGCTGAACAGGCCGGCGGTCGCCGCCAGGTAGAGCAGCACCGGCCCCAGCGCCAGGGGCCCGAAGGCCATTCGTCGCTGGGCCACGAGGACGAGTCCGTACAGCGTCGCCTGGGCGATCGCGACGGCAGCGGCTGTCACCGGGCGCCGGCTCCGCGGCCGCCGGCCAGCGACGGCAGCACCTTTCGGTAGAGCGCGCCCAGCCGTTCGCTCGCGTCCTTCGGCAGCCAGACGTCCGCCACGTAGTACGCAAGGCGGTCCAGCGACCGCATCGGCGTGTGCCGGTAGACGCGCGGCGCCCAGAGATAGGCCGGGAACTCATGCTGCTCGAGCTGGAAGCCGAGCGTCCGCATCCGGGGCGTCAGCACGTCGGCGTGCGTGATGTGCATCGGCCGCAGCGGGTCCTCGCCGAACGGCGCATGCAGGAACAGCAGGCCGAACGGTTTCAGGCTGCGCTCGATGGAGCGGACCGTCGTGACCGGATCGGGCACGTGCTCCAGGACGTCGAAACAGATTGCGGCGTCGTAGCGGCCGGCCTCGGGCGCCGCGTGCTTCAGGTCGAGGGCGGTCACCGAGTAGCCGCGACGCTCGCAGCGCCACTTCGCAAAGGCGAGCAGCGGATCGGAGATGTCGGCCAGGGTGACCGACAGCCCCGCCGCCGCCGCGACAATTGCATCCGAGCCGATGCCCGAGCCATAGTCCAGCAGCGTCCGTGCACCATTCGCCACCGCCAGGTCGACGCAGCTGAACGTCCGATGGTGAATGTCGTCCTCGGCGTGCCAGCGGATCAGGTCGAACACCTCGGTCTGCGACGTATTGTAGAAGTCGATGACCTGGCGCGGATTCGCCGGGTCCACCTGCTTGCGCCGCCACTCCTCGGTGAACGCCTCGGTTGCGCCCTCGGCGCGCACCCGTGCCTCGGCCGGTGAGATGCCGTAGAACGCCGCCGCCTCGTCGAGCAGTTCGCCGAGCACGTCGCCGGTGTTCGGCGCCATCACGGACGTCCACCGGGCGCGGTTCTCTTCGTGAATTGTCATGCCGTGACCTCTTCTCTGTTGGGACCGTGACGATGCCGGCGTCGGTGCCAGCACTCGACGTAGAGCCCCGCGTACTGGAGCAGCGTGACCTCCTCGATCAGCACGGCGAGGCTGTCGTTGCTCCCGAGCGTCCGCAGGTATCGCATCGTCTGCTCGAGCCCCTGACGCAGCAGAAAGCGCGGCGTGCCGCCGATCTTCAGGACGCGGTTGAGATCGAGTTCCGGATACAGGTCCTGCAGCATCAGGGCGCGCGTCTTGCCGCACCAGTAGAACCAGCGCCGGAAGTAGCGGCGGGTGAGACGCGATGCGGGCACGTAGTGGCGCACGCGGTTCTCGGGGTCGTAGAGACCGCGGAACAGGCCGTGACGCCGCAGGCGCATGAAGATCTCGTGGTCCTCGCCGGAAATCAGCGAGTTGTCCACCTTGCCGAGGTCGGTGCGCCAGCCGCCGATCGTCGTCAGCGCCGCGCGCGACAGCGCCAGGTTGGCTCCAATCGGCAGCTTGACGCCGCGGGTATCGGCGTCGCACGGGATGTCCGCGTCCCCATAGTCGAGCAGCGCCAGCGGCCCCCAGATCTCCTGCGCCCGCTCGGTCAGCAACTCCGGCGGCGGTGTCGTCGACCAGCGTGGCAGCACCTTGCCGAACACGAAGGTGATGTCCCGCGTGCGGAACGCCTGGACGATGCGCGACAGCCAGTCGGTGGCCGGCCGCACGTCGTCGTCGGTCAACGCGATGACGTCGCCGCACGCCTCCGTCAGGCCGTGGTTGAGCGCGAAGCTCTTCCCCTGCCGGCTCTCACGCCGGTAGGCGACCGGAAACCGCTGTCCGTGGTCGAACGCCGACACGATCGTCGCCGTCGCGTCGGTGGAGTTGTTGTCGACGATCAGGATGTCGACCGCACAGGCGGGCGGCGCGGCCATCGCCTGCAGCGCCACCAGGGTGTCGCGCAGCAGGTCGGCCCGGTTGTAGGTACAGATCAGCACCGTGACGCTGCGGACGATCATGCGGCCCGGCTCCGTGGCGATCGATGCACGCGCGTGGCGACGCTGGTCAGTCGCCAGCGGCGCACGAGGTAGCCGCCGACGAACGCGATCTCGATCGCGTGCTCGACGACGAGCGCCGGGCGGCGGCGCAGCGCCGCGACGGCGGTGCGACCGATCGAGCCGGCGAGGCGGCGGGCGACCCAGAGGGGTATGCCGGCCGGCGCCCGCCCGGCGCGACCGGCGTCGGCATCCAGCGCCGCGTGCGTGATGCCCGACCAGTAGAACCACGCCAGGTAGTAGCCGAGCCGCATCCGGCTGGCCGGCACCCAGTGGCGCACGGTCGCCGTCGGCGTGTAGACGCCGCGCCAGCCGCGCGCCTGGACGCGGGCGCACAGGTCGGCGTCCTCGCCGGACAGCAGCGTGTCGCGCAGCTTGCCGAGGTGCGTCGCGAAGCCGCCGAGCGCCATCAGCGCGGCCCGGCGAATCGCCATGTTCGCCCCGAGCAGGGTTCGCGGGCCGAGGTCGACAGCCGCATCCCCATAGTCCAGCAGCGCGATTGGCGCCGCGAGGCGGTTGTAGGGACCGGCGCCGGGGCGCAGCCACCGCGGCGCCGCCGTCTCCCATCGTGGTCGCACCGGACCGCCGACGAGTGCGACGCCCGGGTCTGCCATCGCCGTGCGAATGGCGGACAGCCAGTCGGCGTCGACGCGCACGTCGTCGTCCGTGAAGGCGATGACGTCGCCGGCGGCGGCGGCGAGCGCGGTGTGCAGCGCTGCCGACTTGCCGGGCACCGTCTCACGGAGGTAGCGGACCAGATGTGGCGCGGCGCGGTGCGCGCGCGAGACGACCGCCGCGGTGTCATCCGTGGATCCGTTGTCGACGACGATGAGCTGATCGCCGGGCTCCCAGGTCTGCCGCAGCAGCGACGCGATGCAGTCGTCGAGCATCCGGGCCCGGTTGAACGTCGCGACGATGACGCTGACAGTCACGGCATCACCTCGGGTGCGGACCGCGGCCAGGTCCAGCCGGCCGTCGAACGCCGGGCGTACGAGCGGTAGCGGCCTCTCACCTCGCGGTCGACACCCAGCGTCGCGAAGGTCACCAGGTAGACCGCACCGACCAGCGCCGCTTCGGCCAGCACCGCCGGCAGCGTCATCGGCGGCCACAGCCATCGCAGGGCGACACAGGCGGCAATCGCCGGACCGGCCGCGACGAGCGGGCCGACGCCGACCAGCCGCAGGAACGAGCCGACGCCGATGTCGATCTGCCGGCACGCGGCCGGCAACAGGACGGCGGAACTCAGGGCGAGCACCGGGAGCGCCGTGCCGATCGCCACGCCGAGCAGGCCGAAGGGGCGCACGAGGGCCAGGCTGAGCGCCACGTTCAATAGCGCCTCGGCCAACGACGTGAAGGCCACCAGCCGGTGGCGGCCGGTCCCGAGCAGGACGCTGCCCAGCGGTCCCTGGGCGACGAGGACGATCCCGGCGATCGCGAGCACGGTGAGCGGCCACACGCTCTCGGCGAACTCCGGTCCCATCCACGTATGCATCAGCGGGCGGGCGAAGCCCACCAGACAGACGGTGACGCCGACGACGAGCATCAGCGCGACGCGAGTGCCCTCGATCGTCGTGCGGCGCAGCGCGTCGGTCTGGCCGTCGCTCGTCATCCGGACGAAGATGGGAAACAGCAGGCCGTTGGCCTGGCTGCACAACTGCCGCTGATACTCGGTCAGCCGCAGGGTGACCGCGTAGAGGGCGACCGCGGTGGTGCCCATGGCGGCGCCGACCACCAGGTTGTCGAGGTTGAATCCGAGCTGGACGGCGATATCGATGACGAAGAAGTAGACGCTGTAGGTCGTGACTTCGCGCACCAGCGGGCCGGTGAATCCGCGACGGGTGATGCGCAGGGACGGCAGCGCCCGCCGCGCCGTCCACGCATACACGCCGTAGCTGAGCAGCGAGAGCGTGGTCGTCGCGGCCACCAGCGTGACGAGACCATGGCCGAGCGTCAGGACGGCATAGGTGATCGCGGCGTTGATCAGAGCGACGGCGATGGCCACCGTGTTGTTCATGGCGAATCGCTGACGGGCGGTGGTCACGGCGCCGAACACCGTCATCGGAAAGCCGACGGCGATGCGGACGCCCATGATCCCGAGCAGCAGCTGCGCCTGGGTGACCGATTCGGCTGGCAGGTTCGGGAAGCGCGGTACGACGAAGACGATCAAGCCGGCGACGCCGGCGAGAGCGAGCAGCCCGAGTCCGGCATAGACGAAGAAGAACGTGCTGGCGATCTCGTTGACACGCTGCATGTCGCGCCGTGCGTCGGCCTCGGCGAGATGACGCACGATGCCGCTGCCGTAGCCGAGATCGAGCAGCTGGAAGTAGTAGGTCATCGAAGCGACCAGCATCCACAGCCCGTACTCGGCCTTGCCGAGATGGCCGATGGTGAACGGCATCAGGAACACACCGAGGCCGATGTTCACCGCCAGCAGGACGTACTTCGTCGCCGTCCCGGCGACCAGACGACGTGCGGTGTCGTCGAAGGGGAGGGTTGCCGTCATCGCGTCCCCGCGCGCCGCAGTCCGGACGCCGTGGCGGTCTCGTGGAGGTAGCCGCTGAACCACGCCAGCCGGACCGCTGCGGCGAAGCGCTGGCGGCGGTCGCGGGCGAAAGTCGCCCGCACCGTCGCCCAGGCGTCCTGGACGGCCTCGCGCCACAGATAGCGCGGCACGCCGGCCAACGTCCGCGCCGGCGTGGGATACGAACGCTGCAGCCGGGCGACGTCGCGGCCGTTCTGATACAGCCAGCGGCGGAAGTACGATCGGCACAGCCGGTCCGGCGGCACGAGGTGGCGGACCACCGCCGACGGTTCGTAGATGCCGCGATAACCGGCGTTCAGCAGACGCAGGAAGAACTCGTGGTCCTCACCGGTCTGCAGCGTCCCGTCGAGTTTGCCGAGGGACTCACAGAGGCCGCCGACGCGATCCAGCGCGGTCCGCCGGACGGCCATGTTGGCGCCGATTGGCATCACGCCTCCCGCGGCGCTGAGCGACCGGCGGACGGTGCCGTTGTCGGGCACGGCGAGGACGCCGTACAGGGCCGGCGACATCCACGGCGGCGGCGGCGCCCCCCAGATGGGCAGGATGCGGCCGGCGAGGAAGTCGGCGCCCGTTTCCTCCAGCGATCCGACGATGGCGGTCAGCCACGCCGGATCGGGCTGCACGTCATCGTCGGTGAAGGCGACGATGTCGCCGCGCACCGCGGTCAGCGCCGTATTCACCGCAAGCGACTTCCCCGGCCGGCCCGAGTAGACGTAGCGCACCAGCGGTCCGGCCGCCGCCTGCTGCCGTCCGCCGACGACGGCCGGCGTGTCGTCGGACGACCCGTTGTCGACGACCACCACCTCGAAGCGGTCGCGCGGCCAGTCCAGCCGCCCGATCGCGCCGAGCGTTGTCGCCAGCACCGCGGCGCGGTTGCGGCTGGCGATCACGATGGATACGGTCAGCGGCATGACGTCACGGTTTCGGCACGATGGTGGCGTCGTTGGTCGGTCCACCCGGCGGTGCCGACAGATACGGTCCGGCGCTCAGGACGATCTGGTCGAGCGCCACGCCGTCCTCGCGCACCTGGATGCGCAGGGTGTGCGTGCCCGACGAAGCGAACGTGAACGTCATCGGCTGGGCGAGCCAGTAGGCGCCGTTCGACCAGCCCCAGCCCTGCAGGCTGCTGCCCGAACCGTCGGTCGCCAGGTTGACCAGCAGGCCGGACGTGCTGGTCAGGGGGAAGACCGGCGATCCGTGTGCCAGGGCGTCCGAGAACTGCACCCAGACGGCGTCATTGAGCTTGGCGTTGCCGAGCGCCTGCAGCCGCAGCCACAGCGTGTACGGCACGCCGGCCGGTGCGGCGAACGTCACGTCGACGTAGTGGACCGGGCTGGGCAGCGGACTGCCGGTTTGCGCATAGCCGTGGTCCGGCGTCGCCAGTTTCTGGCCCGCCGGCGACGTCGGATCGGCGACCCCCGCCCAGGCGCCGTGCCGGCCGCTGGCCGGGATGTCGGCCGCATGGATGACGATGTCGTCCTCCGTCGGCGGCGGTGGCGGCGGCTGCCCGCCATCGGTCGTGACGGTCACGTTGTCGAACGTGGAGGTGTTCAGCTGCGCCGGGTTGACGCTGCTGACGATCATGCCGACGTAGAGCGGGCCGGCCGGCAGCGTCGTACTGCCGACGGCCGTCCAGGTGACGCCGTTGCCCGACACCGCCGACGCGACGGCGGTGCCGGTACGGGTGAGGCGGAGCCAGACCGGCGCCGCGAGCCCCGAGCCGCCGAGATAGCTGGTCTGGCCGGCCGCCACCGCGCGGGTCATGAACTCGATCCACGCACTTGGCGTCGCATCCAGGATGACGTGTGGCGAGCCGGCCGCCAGTGTCTGCCGGATCATGATGCCGGCCTTGGCACGCGGGCTCGTGTTCTGCACCGACACGACCCGGGCGACGATCGTCCCGTCGCCTTCCAGCGGCTGGTAGACGAAGCGGAACGCGTCGGCCGTGCCCCAGATGTCGGCACCGGCGCCGCTGACCGTGAACACGCCGCTGTTGTGCGACGCGCTGCCCACCATGCCGGTGGCACCGATGTCGTTGGTGCTCCACGGCGCCGGCAGCGTCGGCGGCGGCGGTGGGGGGGGCGGCGGCGGCGCCGTACCGCCGACGACCGCGACGTTGTCGAACGCCGAGGTGTTGCGCTGCGACGTGCTCAGACTGCTGACCACCAGGCCGACGTAGAGGGTGCCGGTGGCCAGCGGCGCGCTGCCGATCGTCGTCCAGGTCGTGCCGTTCGCCGAAATCTCGGAGGTGATCGTCCCGCCGGTCCGCGTCAGCCGCAGCCACTCGGGCGGCGCGCCGGACGCGCCGTCCAGGTAGCTGGTCTGGCCGCCGGTCGTCGCGCGCGTCATGAACTCCAGCCAGGCGCTCGGTGTCGCGTCGAGGATCACGTGGGCGGCGTTGGCGGCGAGCGACGTGCGCATCATCACGCCGGCCTTGGCCGCCGGATGGGTCGGCTGCTGCGACACGACGCGCGCCACGATCCGCCCGTCGCCGCTCAGCGTCTGATAGACGAATCGGAAGCCGTCGGCGGCGCCCCAGATGTCGGCTCCGGCCCCGGTGACCGAGAACGTGCCGTTGGTGAAGGTCGCACCGCCGGCGAGGCCGGTCGCGCCGACGTCCTGCGTGCTCCAGCCGGTCGGGATCGGCCCGCCCGGCAACTGCGTCGTGAAGACCCAGACGTCCGAGTTGGCGATGAGCGCCGGGTTGACGTCGGTCGCGAACGTTCGCGACACCACCCGCCAGTAGTAGGTGGTGCCGCCCTGCAGCGGCGTCGGCGGCGTCCAGTTGTAGGTGGTCGGCGGGTCGCTCGTCAGCACCGCCGGCACGTTGGCGACGCGGACCATGGTGTGCTGCGCGGTGCCGAGATAGACGTCGTAGCTCGTCGCAAACGGCGCCCGTCGCCAGACCAGCGGCGCGGTCGGCGCCACCGCGCCGGCCCCGTATGCCGGCGTCGACAGGGCGGCGGCGTCGGCCGGCTCCGGCGTGAAGGTGCCGAAGGCCGCCGGGTCGTTCCACATCTCGTCGAAGCGGGTGACCAGCGACTGGTGCAGCAGTGGCTTGGTGGCCGCCGGAATGAAGTAGTTGTGGTCGCGCTGCCAGAACTCGGCGATGTTCGACGAGGCGTTGGTCGCGATGGCGCTCGTGATGAGCGTCTTCATGTGCGTGAGGCCGACGTGCACCCGCTTCTTGATCGGGATGCCCGCCGCCCACAACCGGTCGACGTTGGCGTGGGTCAGCCAGTACTCGGGCCAGGTGCGGCTGGTGTACTGTTCCGGGTCCATCATGAAGCGGACCGGCACGCCAGACTGCACCTTCTGGATGAGCGCGTCGGCGACGCTGGCGACGGTCAGCCGATAGGCCACCAGGTCGACCCGCGTCGACTCGCGGTTGATCTCGGCCACCAGCCGATTGTTGAACTCCGGGCCCTGCGACCAGACCATGTCCGACGGCATCGGGTAGTCCGGCTCGAGCCGATCGAGGACGATGACCATCGGCGTGCGGGTTGGGTACTGGGTGGTGTAGTCGGCGCACGCCGGTTCCAGCAGGCAGGCCTCGTCCCAGTTCTTGAAGAACGGCGGGCTGCCGATGCGGCTGTTCGGCTCGACCGCAGTGTCGTTCCAGAAGCGATCGAACTTCGTCTTGAGGGCGTTGACGATCGCCGGGTCGTCGCTGACGAGCACCGTTTCGTCCTTGTAGTCGGTTGGCGACGCCGGCGCGAGCTCGAACGGCGTGAAGTTCGCCGAGCCGAAGGCCGCCTGGCCCTGGCCGGCGAGGATCAGCGCCTTCCAGTGCACGATTTCCGGGAACCAGTCGGGGTAGTAGCGCAGGCGGATCGGCACCCCTTGTGCCGCCAGCCAGTAGAACTCGCGCTTCGTCAGCGGGTCCGACTCGAACACGGACACGCGATCGCCGATCAGGCGCACCTGGACGCCGGCGCGGAAGCGGTTGGCGAGTGCGATCGAGATCGCATGTTCGGTCAGATACCAGGCCGAGATGTCGATGCGGACGTCCTCGGCGTTGATGCGGTTCACCAGGACGTCGATGACGTTCTGGTAGGCCGGGTAGTACATCTGGTCCGCCGCGCGAGCGGATCCGGTGAACGTCGCCAGCAGTGCGATCGAGGCGACGATCGCCCGGCAGCGGACAAGGAAACTGCGCATCACTGAGGTGCCCCTAGTTCAGAAGTTCGGGTTTGAGCGTATGGAACGGCGCGGCGGCGGCGACGGCGACGCCGTCGGTGAGGTACGCCGGCTGGGCCAGTTCGAGAACGTCGTAGAACACACCGGCGGCGCGCCGCGCGGCGTGGCCGGCATCGAAGAAGAGGGCAGCGGCGACCGCCCGTCGGCGTTCGCTGTGGCGCCACGGCTCGCCGCGAACCTGCTCGAGCACCGGTGGCAGCTCGCCGACCTCGCGCACGGTGTCGGCGGCGTCGCGCATCAGCCCCAGCTTGTGCGGGCTGATCCGCGCGTGGCGCGCCAGTGGCGGACACTCCATGACGATCACCGGGCGATCGAGCAGCATGTATTCGAAGGCAACCGAACTGTGGTCGGTGATCAGCGCATCGGCGACGAACAGATAGGGCGACGCGTCGGCGCCGGCGGCGACATGGATGCCGTGCTCGCGCGCCAGGCGGTCGAGGTGCAGCCGCCAGTTGATGCCGCCGGAGGCCCGCACCGCGGTGTCGTACGACCGGTCGTGCAATTTGACGATGACGTTCGCGCCCTGCCGCACCAGCGCCCGGATGATGCCGTCGCCCATCTCGTTGAGCGACGAGTTCGGCGACCAGGTCGGCGCGTACATCAGCGTCGGCCGGCCGCCATCCAGACCGAGAGTCTCGAGGATCCGCGTGCGGTCGAGCGAGCCGTCGACCAGGCAGTCCACCTTGGGATAGCCGACCAGCGCGGCGGTCGCGGCGTCCGGATCGACGAGGCCGGCCTCGACGTAGCGGTGCAGGCGGTCGCGATTGGGGAAGCACAGGCGGTCGAACGTGGCGACCGTCGGCGCGAGCCGGGTCGGCGCATCCAGGTCGTATTTCCCGGCGACGCCGTGGAACATGTGCACGCGGCGGGTGCGACGCGGCAGCCAGGTCATGTTCCAGAAATCGGTATTCACGTAGAGGTCGAACTTGTGCCAATACGCCTCGCGCGGCGTGACGACGCGGCCGGTCATCCCGGTGTGCTCAAAGATGTCGTGTGCGTTCCATCTGGCATCGCTGGACGTCAGCCAGAAGTCGACCTGCGGATCGCGGCGCAGCAGGTCGAACACCGGACGGAAGATGGCGACGCTCAGCGGTGATGCCGCCTCGAACAGGATGCGGCGGCACCGCGGCCGGCGCAGCCGCGTCAGCCGATCGTCCAGACGGTGCCCGGTGTCGAGCACCGCCCTGCGGGCCCGGCGGTACAGCGTGTCGTGGAAGAGATTGCGCACTGGCATCGGACTTAGCAATCGATGTGCCCAGCTGTTATCCGCGCGCCTGCGCCCACGCCCGTGCCTCCTGGAAGCGTGCCGAGGTTAGCAGGCGAGCGGCGACCGCCAGGGCGAAGAGGAAGTAGAACGTCCAGTTGTACGCCACCGATGCGAACATCGCGCAGACGAACCAGCCGGCGAGTCCGGCCGACGCGGCGATCGACTGCTCATACAGCAGCGCTCGATCGGCATCGGACATCACCACCGGCGCATCGTGCCGACGGGTCAGCTGTTGCAACTGGCGTCGCGTGCTCGCGCCGGCCCGAACCGCCCGCCAGATGAGCACGATGTAGATGGCGATACCGACGAGGCCCATCTCGGCCGCCACCTGCAGCGGGGCATTGTGCGTCTCGCGCCAGCGTTCCCGCCGGGCCGGCGGGTTGTAGTTCTTGAACTGCCCGGCTCCGACGCCGGTCAGCGGATGCGCGGCAAATGTCGCCAGCCCTTCCTCCATGACGATCCGTCGCGACTCGCGGGAGCCGGTGAACGCGGCGCGGTCCGCCCTCTCGTCGATGATGCTGCCCATCCGTTCCCAGAACGATGACGGCATGACAGGTAGTGCGAGCAGCGTCGCCACCATTACCCATGCGGCGAAGCCCCGCCGGATGTGGTGTCCCAGCACGGCAAGCACGAGGACGGCAGCGGCGAGCCCCAGGAAGCCGCCGCGTGACTTGGTGAAGACGGTCGCCGCGAGCATGAAGAAGACGACGACCGCCGCGGTCACCCGGCGCCCCGCCGAGTGACGCGGACTCATGGCGACGACCACCCCGGCCGGGATGAATGCCACCAGGTTCATCGCCAGATCGTTCGGATTGCCGAACATCCCGCCGATCGATCCCGCGACCCGCCCGCCTTCGATGAGGTTGACGCCGCGGGCGTAGTCGGCGACGGCGCGGACGGCGACGTAGCCGGTGCACAACAGGATGACCCAGCTGATCTGCTCCAGCCGCTTCGGCGTCGTGAGGGTGTTCATCATCAGGATGAACACGATCACGATCTTCGAGTAGAAGTCGGTGAACACGCCGACCGCGCCACCCGGCCAGATCGAGAACGGAGCGGTGGCGAGCATGACTGCGCCGAACGCGAGCATCGCCATCGTGTCGGGAGTGAGCCGGACCAACGGCAGACCGCGCGTCAGCCGGTTGACCACCATCGGCGCGATGCCGAGGAGCGCGGCCACCTCCGCGAAGTGCATCGCAGCCAACGCCGGCAGCGTATCCTGCGGTCGCGTCAGCAGCACGACGGTGAACGCCAGCAGCCCGAGATAGCCGCGGTCGACGCTGCGCCACGTCCGCCAGCTGGCGATCTCGGTGTAGCGCGCCGACGATGTCTCGATCGCCGGCCGTCCGGCGACCGTCTGACCGAGCGGATGGCCGTAGTTGAAGACCAGCCGCTCGCTGTGTGAGGCCACTACCAGACTCGCCGCCGGCCGAGCGCGACCACCAGTCCGACCACGGCGGATGTATTCAGGATCAGGAACATGTACGCCACCCGCGCCGCCCTCGCCACGATCGACGTCGTCATCGTCATGCTCTCCCTTCGTCAAACGGTCGTGTGGACTGCCGCCAGCCCTCGACGACGTCGCGCGGACGTCGCCGGCGGTCGACGTACGGGGTGGCCGTCGGCCGCGGCAGCGCCGCCGGTGCGGTCGCCGACGCCTCGCGCATGTACTCGAGCAGCGCGCCGTAGCCGGCCAGCAGGTAGAAGGTGGACTGGCCGAGCAGGGCCAGGAGGTAGAAGGGATGCTGTCGCGCGAGCGGCAGGCTGGCGGCAAACAGCGTCAGCAGCGCGTAGGGCACGACGAGCCGTCCGACCTTGTGCGACAGGTACTGCCACCACACCGGGTTCAGGCCCGGCAGCAGCAGCCGCGGCTCGAGCCAGAGAATCTGGACGTTGCCGGCGAGCGTCCGCACCTTGCGGCGCGCTTCGATGTCCGCCGACGTCGACGCCCGGTCGAAGGCCCGCGCGCCCTCCTCGAAGACGACCCGGTGGCCGCCGAGCACCACCCGCATCGGCGCCAGCACGTCGTCCAGCAGCGTGTCGGCCGGCAGGGGACGCCACAGGGCCCGCCGCATCGCGTAGATGGCCCCGGTCGCGCCGAGGGTGGAGCCGATGCTGCTCTCCATGCGCCGCAGCGCCTTCTCGTATTTCCAGTAGAGCCCCATGCCGTCGGCGGCAGCCGACCGGGTGGTGACGCGGCGTTCGCCCTGCGCCCAGCGCGACTGTCCGCGGCGGTGGCGGCACCGCCGCTCGCCGGTCTCCGAATCGAGCAACAGCTGCCCGGTGACCGCACCGACGCCCGGATCGACGAAGGGCGCGACGAGCGCGACCAACGCGTCGCGGTCGAAGGCCTGACGGGCGTCGGCGAACACCAGCACGTCGTGGTGGGCGAGCGCGACCGCGTGGTTCAGCGCCGCGGCCTTGCCGACCGGCGGCAGCTCGATGCGATCGATCCGATCGGCATAGGGCGCCAGTGCCGTGGCCGTGCCGTCGGTGGAGCCGTCGGAGACGACGACAATCTGGCGCCGGCCGGCCGGATAGTCACAGGCAAGCAGGTTGTCGATTCGGGCGCCGATGCGCTCGACTTCGTTCCTGGCAATCAGGATGATCGAGATGGCGGGGAGCGCCGCCGGGTCAGCCGCCCGCCGCACCGCTTTCGGTCGCAGCCGCGACCAGACCAGCAGGGCGAGCGGATAGCCGATGTAGACGTACAGGATCGTCGCGAGCGAGATCCAGAAGAGCAGCCTCACAGCGCCGCTCCGATCCAAGGGGCCATGTCGCTCAGTCCTCCAGCACGGCGGGTTTTCCCAGGGCGAGCATGCTGCGCCGCAGACGGGCCCACAGCCCCTGGGGCTGCGGCGTCGGCTGATACCGCGTCGCTCGGTGGGCAGGTGCCGGCGTCCGCAGCAGCGCCGGTGTCGAGCCGGCCGCCCGTGACGCCGCGTCGCTCGCGCCAGTCCTCTCAGCCGTCGGACGTGCGGCGGCGGCCGGCTGCGCGGCGGGCCGCGC
>CADEDC010000043.1:29841-48939 GCA_902825985.1 uncultured Acidobacteriota bacterium
CAGTCCTCTCAGCCGTCGGACGTGCGGCGGCGGCCGGCTGCGCGGCGGGCCGCGCCTCACCGCCGGGGCGGCCGGCGATCGGTCGCGGCTCGGGGGGCGGCGCCGGTCGGACGGCCGGTTCCAATTGGCTGGCCGTCGCCGGCCAGGATGCCGGCGGGCGCCGGGCGGCCAGCGCCGCCTGTTCGACCCTGAGCAGCCGCAGGTTCTCGTTGACGACGCGGCGCTGTTCGGCCAGCTCGCGCTCACGTTGTTCGAGGCGAGCTTCACGGGCGTGCAGCTCACGCTCGCGATCGGCCGCCGTGTAGACCAGCGGCGCGGGGCCGGGCGGCAGCGCCGGCGTCACGCCCGGCGCGGCGACGACGGCGGCCACCGCTTCGCCCGACGGTTCTCGGACGATGCCGGTCGACTTCAGTTCGTTGACGACCTCCTGCGCCAGGTCGGCCGTCAGCTCCCGCCGTTCGTCGGCGTAGCCGAAGAGCAGGAGCGCATCGGCGATCACGTTGATGGTGCGCGGGATGCCGGCCGAGTAGCGGTGGAGAATCGCGCTCACGCCAACCGGGAACTCGACCGGGACTCCGAGCGACGCCCGCCGGATGCGATGGTTCAGATAGGCGTGCGTCTCGTCCTCGTCGAGCGGCTGCAGGTGGTAGCTCACCGTAATCCGCTGCCGCAGCTGCTCGAGCTGCGGCGCCGCGAGCAGCGTCCGCAGGCTCGGCTGACCGACCATCACGACCTGCAGCAGCTTCGACTTCTCCGTCTCGATGTTCGACAGCATGCGCACCTCCTCGAGCGCGCCGGCGCTCAGGTTCTGCGCCTCGTCGATGACGAGCAGGGCCAGTCTCCCGCCGTTCCGCTGGCTGACGAGGAAGCCGGCGAGCTGGCGGAGCAGGTACGGTTTGCTCTGCCCCGGTGCCGGCTCGAGGCCGAAGTCGAGCATCACCGATTCGATCAGCTCGCGTGCATCGAGGTTCGTATTGATCAAACGGGCGACCGAGGTCTGCTGGTCGAGCCCGCGCAGTGCCGTCTGCAGCAGCGTCGTCTTCCCCGAGCCGATCTCGCCGGTGATGACGACGAATCCCGCGTGCCCTTCGATGCCGTAGCGCAGGTAGTTCAGCGTCTCGCGGTGGAACCGGCTCGGGTAGAGGTAGTCGGGATCCGGCGTCAGCGAGAACGGCCGCTCGCGCAGGTTGTAGAAGCGCTCATACATGGTGCACAGATCTCCGGACGGACGCGTCCACGACCGGCAGAATCTCGTCGCAGGCCCGTCGATAGTCGTCGGGCGAGTCGATCTCGATCCAGGGAAAGCCGCGCGTCGGCACGGCGAACAGCGGGCGGCGGACCGCGAACGAGGTGAATGCGGCCGGCAGCCAGGCCCGCTCGCCGCCGGTGGCGACGTGGCGGCCCAGTTCGTCGACGAGCAACGCCGCGCCGTCCGCCCCGAAGCGGGCGATCCCGACGTTCTCACCGTCGGCGTCGTGGACGTCCAGCGACTTGCTCAGCCGCACGACCCGCCCCTTGCGGACCATGAGCTTCATCTCCTCATCCGTGTAGACCTGGGCCGGCAGGTGCGGCGCATACAGCAACGCATCGTCATACCGGCAGGTCAGCAGGTCGTCGATCATCTGTGGGTGGCAGAGGACGTCGCAGTTGAGCACCATGAAACCCTCGAGCAGCAGATGGCGGGCCAGCCACAGCGAGTACAGGCTGTTGGTCGTCGCGTGCACCGGATTGCAGACGAGGCGGGCGAGCTCGCCGACCTCGTGTGCCACGGCGTCGGCGCCATGACCGGCGACGACCGCCACCTCGCTCACGCCGGCTTCGCGGAGCAGGTCGATCTGGCGCCGCAGCAGGGTGCGTGCGCCGACGCGGGCCAGGCACTTCGGCGCGTCGCCGGTAATCGGACTCAGCCGGTGTCCCCGACCGGCCGCCAGGATGACTGCGATCACACGCCCTCCGAAACCGGCTGCAGCCGCGACCGCCACCACAGCGCCGCGACGGTGCTGCCATAGCGCCGCCGATCGCCGGCCGCGAGGGCGACGAACCAGAACAGGATGGCGTAGGCGACGGCGCCGCCCGCCATGGCCAGGGCGATTGCCCACGCCGACTGGGCCACGGCGTCCCGGACCGCGTACAGCCCGGTCGCCACCACCACGCCCGGCCACAGGCTGGGCCATGCCACGCGGGCCGCCGCGCTCCGCAGCGGCAGGTCGACACGCCGGCACGCCAGTGGGAACAGGATCAGCATCCCGATCACCGCGATCGGGACGATGGTGCCGAGGGCGACGCCGGCGTAGCCGAGCGGGCCGACCAGCGCGATACTCAGGGCCAGGTTTGCGACGGCCGCGCCGGCGGTCGTCAGCGCGACCAGGCGATGGTGCCCGGCGCCGCGCAGCAGCGTGATGGCCGTCGCGTTGCCGACCCGCAGGATGACGCTGACGACGAGCAGCTGCAGCACCAGCACGCTGTCGCGGAAGTCCGGGCCGACCCAGGCGTCGATGATCGGCTGCGCCAGGACGATGACCGCCAGTCCGATCGGCAGGGCGGCGGCGAGCGACAGCCGCGTCGCCTCTATGAGAATCACACCGAGCCGCTCGGTTCGGCTCGCTGCGGCGTGGTCGACGACGTTCGGGAAGAGGATGTCGTTCAGCTGATTGGTCAGCCGCATCACGAAGTCCGAGATGCGCTGGGCGACCGACCAGACGGCGACCGCGGCCGGTCCCATGAACGCGCCGATCACCAGCGCATCGACCGAGTAGCTCACCTTGGCCGACCAGTCGCTGATCGACATGTAGATGCTGAAGCCGGTGAGCTCGCGCAGCCGGTCGACCCGGACCAGCGACCGCGAGATCCGCAGCTCCGGGAACACCCGGTAGGCGTTGGCGCGATAGACCAGGTAGGTGACGAGGCGGACGGCGGTGGTCGCCGCGACCAGTGCAACCAGGCCGAACCCGAGCCACAGCACCAGGACGTTCACCGCCGCCGTGGTGATGCTGCTCGCCGTGCCGACCAGGTTGTTCAGGTCGTAGCGCTGGAACCCGTTGACGACACCGCCGTAGACGGTGAAGGCGATGCCGGCGGCGACGTTGAGGCTCAGGATGAGCAGCACCGTCCGGCCGGTGCGCATCTGCTCCGGCGTCACCGTGAACACGCGGTCGAAGGAGAACGCTATGGCGGCGCCGGCCGCGTAGGCGGCGATCGCGAGGACGACGAACACGACGTGCGTCGTACTCAGGATCTCGTTGAGGGCGACGGCATCGCGTCGCGCGCGGTAGTGGGCGACGAAACGGACCACCGAGCCGGCGTAGCCGAGGTCCAGAATCGAGAAATAGGTCGTGACCGACGCGGCGAGCATCCACAGCCCGTAGCCGGCCTGGCCGAGATGCGCCACGTTGAACGGCAGCATCACGAGGCCCAGCGCCGCCTCGACGACGATCGCGACATAGCGCGACGCGATGTTGCGGGCCAGCGTGCGGGTCTCGCTCACTTGGCCCCTTTCCCGACGAGAATGACCTTGATCGTGTCGAGGGCGATCGCCAGGTCGAAGGCGACCGACTGGTGCTTGATGTAATAGAGGTCGTAGCGCAGCTTCTCGACCGCGTCGTCGATGGAGGCGCCGTAGTGGTAACGGACCTGCGCCCAGCCGGTGACGCCCGGACGGACGGTGTGCCGTTCCAGGTAGAAGGGAATCTGTGCGGCCAGCTGCTGGACGAAGAACGGACGTTCCGGCCGCGGGCCGACCAGGCTCATGTCGCCGCGCAGGACGTTCCACAGCTGCGGGATCTCGTCGAGGCGGGTCTTGCGGATGATGCGGCCGACGCGCGTCACCCGCTCGTCGTTGTCGCGGGCCCAGATCGGCACGCCGTGCTCGGCATCCAGCCGCATCGAACGGAACTTGTAGAGCGTGAACAGCCGTCCGCGCAGGCCGACCCGCTCCTGGCGGTAGAGCACGTCGCCGGGAGAATCGGCGCGGATGGCGGCAATCGTGCACAGCGCCAGCGGCGCCGCGAGCAGCAGGCCGATGCCGGCGCAGCCGACGTCGAGCAGCCGTTTGAGCGCCCGCGTGGTCCGCGACGCACGAAAGCCGTCGGAGAAGATCAGCCAGCTCGGTTTCAGGTCGTCGAGCAGCAGCTTGCCGGTCAGCCGCTCGTACATCGTCGCGGCGTCCTCCACCTGGATGCCGGCGAGCTTGGCGTCGAGCAACTGCTTCAGCGGCAGCGTGCCACGGCGGTCGGACAGGCTGACGACGATGCGGTCGATGCGGCGGGTCTCGAGGATCTGCTCGAGGTCGGAGTTCGGGCCGAGGACGTGAAGGTCTTCGGCGTCTGGCAGCTCGGCCGGCGAATCGGTCGTGAAGCCGATGCAGCGATAGGGAAAGTCGCGCGATCGCCCCATCTGGGCGGCGACCGTCCGCGCCGTGCCGCCGGTGCCGACGATGAGGACGCGCTCTTCGAGCCGGCGATCCCTGGCCACCGAGTGCGCGACGAAGCGCCAGGCCGGCACGACGACCAGCAGCAGGAGCAGCGACGTCAGCAGCACGCCGTCGGCGATGAGCAGCGAGGGCAGCAGGACCGCACCCAGCGCGATCGCGATGGCGGCGGCGCCGGACGCCTGCATGACACGGATGACCACCTCGCTCGGCGTGTCGACCACCGACAGGTCGTACAGCTCGTTCCAGTAGAACGAGAGGACGCACACGATGGTGATGACCGCGACGCGCCACGCCCCGTCGATCGCCTGGTCGAGCTGACCGTGGACGAGCGCCGCCGCGAGCACCGTCATCGACACGAGGACCGTCTCGATGCCGAAGACGGTCATGCGCCGTCGCGAGATGTGGCGGGTGAACAAAGCCATGGCGCGTCAGCCGTGGATGTCGTTGAGCACGACCCCGAGCACGCGGGACCGGTCGAGGGTGCCGAGGGCGTTCTGCAGCGTCGGCGTCTCGGTGACGCCGGCGCGGACGACGACCAGCACGCCGTCGACCAGCGGCACCAGGATGGAGACGTCGGCCATCGGCATCGCCGCCGGCGCGTCGATGATGACGCGATCGAACCGCGAGCGCAGCACGTCCAGCACGCGGCGCATCTCACGCCCGGCGAGCAGTTCGGCCGGCTGGCGCGGCAGACGTCCGGCCGGCAGCACCGTCAGCTGATACTCGTCGAACGCGAACAGGGCGTCGTCCAGGGAGGCATCGCCGTTCAGGACGTCGGCCAGGCCTGGGCTCTCGGGGAGGCCGAACAGGGCGTGCTGGCTGCCATCGCGAAGCGAGGCGTCGACGAGGCAGACCCGCTGCTGGATCTCCTGGCCCATCGTCAGCGCCAGATTGGCCGCCATGACCGACTTGCCCTCACCGCGGCCGGGACTGGTCAGCATGAGCGTGCGCGCGCCGCGGCCGTTCGCCGAGTTGGCAATCCTGGTGCGCAAGGTGCGGAACTGTTCGGCGGCCAGCGCATTGGGGTCCAGGGCGGCGACGAGCGACGGAGCCAGGGGAATCCGCGCTGCGCTGCGGCCGGACGCGGCCGTCCCCGCCGCCGCGACGGACGGCGGCGCGGGCGCGGGCGCGGGCCGGGCTGCCGCAGCGAACGCCGGCGGCTCGTCGGCCGTCGGCGACGACGGTAGGTCCGACGCCACCATGTCCGGATCGACCGCATCGACGGGGTCTTGGGCAGGATCACGGTCGATGCCGCCGCCGTCGTCCGGCGCCGCGGCGGGTCGCGATCGGCGCGCCGCGAAGGGCGGTGCCGGCGCCAGGCCGGCGGGCGGCGGCGGAGCCGGAAGAACCGCCGCCGGCTCGCCGGCGGAGAAGTCGTTGCGGAACCGGCGTGCGGTCCCCTCGCGCTCGGCCTTGTCGAGAATCGTCTGGATGCGGCTCATCGTTCGTGGTCCTTTCGACGGTTCCGTCAGGCCGCGCCAATGCGGCTGATCTCGCCGAGCACCGGCACGTCGGTCGCACCACGCAGGTCGCGGACGCCATGGACCGAGCGGTCGAGATACTCGCGCCCGAAGCCGAGCGCCGCGCCCAGGACGAGGCCGCCGGCGACCGACAGCAGCATCACCTGCAGCGGCACCGGCTTCACCGGCGTGTCGGGCAGCGGCGCCGGGCTCAGGATGCGGAACTGTTCCCCGCGGCCGTTGCGTTCGACGCTCTCGGCAATCAGCGAGGCGCGCAGTTTTGCCGACAGGTCGCTGTACTGCTGGCGCTCGAGGTCGTAGTCCCGCTGCACGGCGACGAGCTGTTGCTCGACCCGCGGCGCCGCTTCGACCCGGCTCTGATACAGCGTGATCTGCGCCCGTAGATCGCGCTCGGACCGCTCGAGCTCGCGCAGCCGGAGGCGCGCCATCTCGCGGTCGGCAAGCAACTGGCGGTAGGTCGGGTCGCTCTGCAGCTGCGCCAGCCGATCGTCGGCCGGGCGGCGCTGGTTGTCGGCCACCGTCCCCCTCGCCTTGCTCAACTCGTCCTGCAGCCGGACGACCTCCGGATGCCGATCGGTGTAGGTGCCGCGTGCCGACGCCAGCTCCTTCTCGAGCTGCAGCACGCGCGATTCCGGTGAGTCCAGTCGCTCACCCGATCGCCCCAGCAGCAGGACGTCGCCGGCACCCTGCTTCATCGCGTCGAGTTGCCGCTCGGTGACCGTGAGCCGATCCTGTTCGCCGCGCAGCGCCGTGGCATTCGACTCGAGCTGCGAACGCAGGCCGGCGAGGGTCTGCAGATTGGCCTGTGTCTGCTCGGGCAGCTGGCCCATGTGCGCCTCCTTCTCGCGCCGCAGCGACGATTCGAGCGACGCGAGGCGCGTCTGGCTGGCCTGCAGCTGGGCCGAGATGAACGCCGACGTGTCCTCCGCGCGCGTGGCGCGCGACTTCGAGTTCTCGTCGACGAACACCGTGGCGATGGCGTTGGCGACGCGTTGCGCCCGCGCCGGATCGCTGTCGGCGTACGAGACGACGAAGGTGTTCACGCGCCGTTCCGGCGCTCCGGGCACCGGATCGGGCAGGGTGACGCCGATTGCGCTGCGCAACCGGGCGAGCGCCGCCTCGCTGGGCGGCGTCGGACCGAGCTGCTCCTCGCCAATGACGCGCGACAGCAGCTGGGGGCTGACCAATTGCTGCGTCATCGCCCGCAGGCGCTCCTCGTCGTCGAGGCCGTTCTGCTGACCGACGAAGTTGGGCGAGACGCCGGCCGCCGAGACGCCGATGTAGGTGCTCGTCCGGTACTCCCGCGGCAGCACTTTCACGAGCAGCAGGCCGATGAAGAGTGACGCCACCGCTGGAACGACCACCCACCAGAGACGGCGGCGGACGACGGCGACGTAGTCGAGGGCGTGAACGGTGGTGTCTTCCATGGATGGTGCCTCAGTGAATTCGCACGGCGCGGCCGGTGGCGAGCTGCAGCCCGATCCGGTTGCGGGCGATGGCGCCGCCAGGGCGGTCGATCCGCTGTCGATCGGTGCTGTAGAAGGCGTCCATGTGGAGCCACGGACGCAGCATGTAGGCGACACCCCCCTCGATCCACCAGGACCACAGGGCCGGGTCGTCGAGGGTCAGCGGCTCGTTGCGCCGCCAGGACACCGAGGCGTGCCCCGACAGCCGGCGCGCGAGCGGCGCGCGGGCCTGCGCGGTCAGCTGCTCGTTCTGGACCGTGCCGCCGAAGCCATACGACGGGACGAACGAGCGGCTGTATCCGAGATCCAGCACGCTGCGTTCGAACTGACGCGACAGGCCGAGCCGCCACATCGGGCCGGTACGTGCCGGCCCGGCCGACGACACCCCGAGGCGCGAGATGCCGAGCGCGGCGGAGTAGGTGAACAGCCGGGAGTCGCGCCGCTCGACGCCCACAGCACCGTTGTGGATGTCGAACGTGTCGTCGGCCCCGGGCACGCCGGCGCCGCTGGTGCCCGTGGGTGCGGCCGGGTCGACCGGACCGGTGAGTGTGGCGTGCTGGAAGTCGTAG
Source organism: uncultured Acidobacteriota bacterium (assembly GCA_902825985.1). GTDB lineage: Bacteria > Acidobacteriota > Vicinamibacteria > Vicinamibacterales > CAVVIG01 > VFZL01. The sequence goes on from CADEDC010000043.1 coordinate 37,787, forward strand.
TCGGCGGTGAGCGCCGTGCGGGCGCTCAGGCGGTGACGGACGCCCGCCGTGCCACCCTGACTGTGGCCGCCCCGCAGGGCGTTGGCCGCTTCCTGCTGCCCGCGCCGGAACGACACGGCCTGCGCGGTATAGGCCGCGGTCAGCACCGTCGATCTCGACAGGATGGCTTCCACACCGCCGCGGATGCCGCCAATCCTGGCGCCGGTGCGGATGAACGGCACGCCGATGATTTCGGTCAGCTCGGTGGTCGGCGAGATGGCGAGGTTGCCGTCGGCGACCACGGTGAGGCGCGGCGACAGCAGGCGTCTCGCGCTCAGAGTACCGCGCTGATCGTAGGCGTTGAGGTCACGAATCCGGCTGTAGAGCAGGATGGTGCCGTCGTAGGCCGCCGAGAACGTCGTCCGCCTGTCGCGGTAGTCGAGGCCGCCGCGCGGGCTCACGGCGTTCATGACGTCCCATCGCGTGTCCTCCCCGCGCCCCTGGATCAGGATGTTGTCGTCCCAGCTCAGGCCGTAGGCCAGCGACGGCGTGAACACCCAGCCGCGGACGACCGGCGTCGGCACGTCGGCGCGCGGCGTCATCGGCGGCTGCGCGTGGCTCAGCGTCGTCGACGTCGCCAGGCAGGCGGCGAATGCCACGGCTCGCATCAATCCGGCACCACGACCGTGTCACCGGGGCGGAGATACACCGGTTGACCGACCCCCCGCAGGGCGTCCTTGTAGTTGAAGCCGATGGTCTGCATCCCGGCGACGCCGCTGCGCAGCACGCGGATGTTCTTGGTGTCCGCGAAGTCCTTGATGCCGCCGGCGAGCGCCAGCGCCTGCAGCACCGTCAGGTCACCCTGGATCGGAATCGCGCCCGGATGGTTGACTTCGCCCATCACGAACGCCGTCGGCGGCTGCGTCTCGACGACGATGACGGTGACGACCGGGTTGGTCATGTACTCCCGCAGCGCCGTCGTGATCGCGTCGCGCAACTGGAGGGACGTCCGATCGGTGGCCTCGATGTCGCCGATGAGCGGCATCGTGATCTTGCCGTCCGGTCGAATCTGCAGCGACTGCGACAGCTGGGGGTCCTTGTACACTTCGATGCGCAGCTTGTCGCCGGCGACCAGCCGGTAGTCGCGGTTGCGCGCCGTCTCGCGGCCGGCGACGGTGGTACCGTCGCGCGGCGGCTGCGACCCTTCGCCGGCGCCGCCGCCTGGCGCACCCGGACTCGCACTGGTTGTCGACGGCGGCGGCTGCGGGCGGGTCGGTTGCGCCCCGACCTGGCCGGCGGTCATCGCCAGCGCGGCGGCGATCGCCACCGCGAGCCGCGGCAGACGCCGGCATCCGGCGGCGCCGATGTTCGAGGATTCAGCGGACATCTCGTCTCTCCGTCAGTTCTGTGCGGCTGAGGACGCGTCCGGCCGGCGCCAGTTCGCCAGTGGACGGGACAGCGCGGAGCGCGCCAGCGAGTCGGCGTCGACCGCGTGCGTGGGATAGCAGGCCGCCCCGACCGCGACCCGGAGCGCGAGCTGGAACCCGTAGTCGTCCAGCCGCGAGATCAGGCGATCGATGACCATGCGGGCCTGCTCGAAGTCGGCATCGAGCAGCACGAGTGAGAGAACGCCCTTGTCGGTGCGCCCCAGCAGGTCGGTGCCGCGGACGTCCTTGCCGACGACCTGTGCGACCTCGAACAGCGTGCCGTCGTCGGCGCTCATCATCAGACCCTCCCATTCGCGGCTCGTCTCGAACACGACGAGCGTCAGGAAGTTCTGGGCGCGGACCGCCCGCTTCAACTCGCTCTCCAGGACGAACGCGAACGCCCGCGGGTTGAGCACCTTCGACCCGTCTTCGTAGAACGCGTTCCCGGTCATGATGGTCATGACACCTTGTCGAGCCCGTTCTCCTTGATCTTGTAGAGCAGCGCCTTGTAGCTGATGCCCAGGATCTCGGCGGTCTCTTTGCGGTTCCACCGCGTCTGCTGCAGCATCCGCGCGATCAAGGCGCGCTCGGCCTCCCGTGCTGCCGCCCGTGAAATGTCCTTCAACGAGTAGTTCCCTTCATCGAGGGCCGCCTGCGCGATCGCCAGCGGCGTCCGTGGTGGTGGCGTGGCGGGCACGGCGGTCGCGACCGGCTTCGCCGGCGGCGGCGCTGGCGGCGGCCCGGCCGCGGCCGGGGTGATGCGGACCTCCGTGCGGATTGCCGCGTCGCTGCCGAGGACGACGAACCGCTTGATCAGGTTCTCGAGTTCGCGGACGTTGCCCGGCCAGTCGTGCGTCTGCATCAGCTGCCGCGTGTCGGGCCGCAGTTCGACGAGCGGCTTGTTGTATTGCACGGAGTACTTCTTGAGGAAGTAGTCCGCCAGCACCGGGATCTCCTCACGCCGTTCGCGCAGCGGCGGCAGCGCGATGGCCACCACGTTCAGGCGGAAGAACAGGTCTTCGCGGAAGTGCCCCTGAGCCACGGCCCGTTCGAGGTCGCGGTTGGTCGCGGCGACGATGCGAACGTCGACACGGACGTCCTGCTTGCCGCCGAGCCGCGAGAACTCGCCGTCCTGCAGCACCTGGAGCAGCTTGGCCTGCAGCGGCGCGCTCATCTCGCCGATCTCATCGAGGAACATCGTGCCGTGATTGGCGAACTCGAACTTGCCGGGTTTGTGCTGGATGGCACCGGTGAAGGCGCCGCGCTCGAAACCAAAGAGCTCGGACTCCAGCAGGTCTGTCGGCAGCGCGGCGCAGTTCACCTTCACGAACGGCTTGTCGCGCCGGGTCGACGACTGGTGGAGCGCCCGCGCGACCAGTTCCTTGCCGGTGCCGCTCTCGCCCCGGATGAGCACGGTGACATCGGTGTCGGCGACACGCTCGATCAGATCGTGGACCTCGGCCATGCGATCGCTCTGGCCGAACAGCAGATGACGCTGCGAATGGGTCTGCAGTTCGCGCCGCAGATGCGCCACCTCACGGGTCAGCTGTTGCTGTTTCACCGCGTTGGCGAGCGGCACCTCGAGGTCGATGTCCTGGAACGGTTTGCCGACGAAGTCGGCGGCGCCGAGTTTCATCGCCTGCACGACCGTGGCCGTGCGGCCCTGTCCGGACAGGACGATGACCGGGACGTCGCGGTCGATCTTCTTCAGGGCCTCGAGGGCACCGAGCCCGTCGAGCGGCCCGGGCATGACGACGTCGAGGATGACGGCGGCCGGCCGCTCGGCGTGGAACCGGCGGATCGCCTCCTCGGCGTCGGCGACGGTGGTCGTCCGATAGCCGCGCACGCGCAGGAACTCGCGCAGCAGGGCGCACATCGCCGGGTCATCGTCGACGACCAGCACGTGTGCAGCGTCCGCCCCTGCCGCCGGTGCGACGGACGGTGAGGACACGAGTACGTCCGCGTAATCCGGATGAGCCGATGACACATCGTGCAGTCGAGCAATGGCGGTGCCACTGCGGAAAAACACTGCAGCGTTTGGGTGTTGTGCGATCGCGGGACGGAACGCGCGTGCCTATTGACGGTGGAACCGCCGACGCGGTGGAAGGGAAGTACCCAGGAGAGGAGGTTGATTACCGAGGAGGTGAGACGGCGCTTGACGCGCCGTCCCTGCGGGCCTACTGCACCCGCTCCTTCGGGCTGATGCCGCACTCCTTGATCTTGTTCAGCAGCGTCTTGTAACTGACACCGAGCTGCTGAGCGGCCCGGCGGCGGTTCCAGTGCACCTGATGCAATGCCTCCTCGATCGCCGAGCGTTCGGCTTTCATCGCGGCCGCCTTCGCGAGGTCGGCGAGGCGCGAGTAGGCCGGTGCTGGGGCCAGCGGCAGCGGTGGCGAAGCGGGCGCGTCATCCTCGGTCAGCGGTTCCTCGTCGTCGGCCGCCGTCTCGACCGGAGCCTCGACCGTCGCGGTGACGCTGCCGCCGGCGGCGGCAGTGGCGTACGCCTGCACGACACGGGGCGACCGGGTCATTTCACGAATGGCGAGCTGTTCGTCCTGCAGGATCACGATCCGCTTGATCATGTTCTCCAGCTCGCGAATGTTGCCGGGCCATTCGTAGGTCAGGAAGAGGTGCTGCAGTTCGGGCGACAGGTCCATCGGGCGCCGATTGTAGCGGCGGGCGTAGCGATCCATGAAGAAGCCGGCGAGCTGGCTGATTTCGCCGCGCCGCTCACGGAGCGGCGGAACCGTGACTTCGATCACCTTCAGCCGGTAGTACAGGTCCTCGCGGAACTCGCCACCCAGCATCATCTGCTCGAGATCGCGGTTGGTCGCTGCGACGACGCGGACGTCGACGTTCACCGGCCGGTTGCTCCCGAGCTTGGTGAACTGGGCGTCTTGCAGCACGTGGAGCATCTTGGCCTGCAGGGCGGCCTTCATCTCGCCGATCTCGTCCAGGAAGATGGTGCCGGTGTCGGCCTGCTCGAACTTGCCGATCCGGGTGGCGGCGGCGCCGGTGAACGCCCCCTTCTCGTGTCCGAAGAGCTCGCTTTCGAGCAGTTCGGACGGCAGCGCGGCGCAGTTGACCTTGACGAACGGCCGCTCCTTGCGCGGCGAGCGGGTGTGGATGGCCCGCGCCACCAGCTCCTTGCCGACCCCGCTCTCGCCGCGGATGAGGACGGTGACGTCGCTGTCGGCCACCTGTTCGATGACGTTGGCGATCGACTGCATGTCGGGGCTGTCACCCCAGAACAGGAAGGCGCGGTCCTGATCGTCGCTCAGCTGACGCCGCAGCTCGGTGATCTCGGACACCAGCCGCGTCTTCTCGATCGCGCTCTTGATGGCGGCGTCGAGCGCGATTTCGCCCAGCCCCTCGGGGTCGTCCGGCTTGACGACGTAGTCGGCGGCACCCAGCCGGACCGCTTCCACGATCGTAGCGGCCTGCTCGCGGCCGGACAGCATGATCACCTGCAGATCCGACTTGGCCGCTTTCAGGGCGCGTAGCGTTTCAAGGCCGTTCATCCCCGGCATCATCACGTCGAGCAGGACGATGTCCGGCGGGTCGCCCTGCTTCACGGAGGCGACCATCTCGTCACCGCGGGAATAGGAGCGCGTCTCGTAGCCGCGGAGGGACAGGAAGGTGCGAAGGTAGTTCGCAAAGCCCGAGTCATCGTCGACGATGGCGACGTAGGGTTTCTTCAACAGTTTCACTCCAGCAAGGGAATCGACATCACAATCGCGCCGCGCGAGCCCAGCGGCAACTCGGTCCCGTCCACCGGGACGGGCGACCATATCCGACCACCGAACCGCGTGATCACGCGCCGCGCGATCGGCAGGCCGAGCCCCAGACCGCCCCGTTGGTCGTCGAAGCCGCTGACCGACGATGCGCCGGCCCGGGCGATGTCCGGCTCAGGCGCCACCACGATGTGCGCCGTCTGCCGGCCGTCGCGTACGACACGTTGCGCATCGACGACGACCGTCGTCGACGTCGGCTGCTCGCGGAGCACCGCGCGCAGCACGAACGCGAACGACGCGCGGAGCCGAGTCCGATCACCGTCGAGCGTGCCTCCCGAAGAGAGCCCCTGGGGTACGAGGTGGACCTCGCGATCCTCAGCCTCATGCACGTTAGCGGCCACATCGCGGATGAGTTCGAAGACGTCGAATCGTTCAGGTCGCAGCGATGCGACTCCCGCGTCGATCTTGCCGAGGTCGCTCAGCTCGTTCAGGAGGGCCACGAGGCGGCCGCACGACTTCTCGGCCTCCTCGAGCATGCGGCGCTGTCGAGCCTCGAGCGGCGCACCCGTATCGTTCAGCAGCATACGGAGATAGCCGCCGACCACCGAGGCCGGCGTCCGCATCTCGTGCACGGCCAGCGAGATGATCTTCGTGTATTCGGTGACCGGCGTGGCGTCGTCCGAAGCGTTCGTCATGGCTTCGCGGCAGCGTAACACAGCCCGCCCGAGGGCGCCCGCTGCATCACTTTGGGTAAACCGGTTCGGCGGTGTCTCGATTCAGGTCGGCGGCGCCCGTGACCGTCCGCGGGCGGTCACTCCGCACCGGCGCGACACGGTGTCGGGTGGCACATGGGTTGATAGACGTGGTGATACCGATGCGCAAGGGATTGCCGTTCGTCCTGCTCGCTCTCGTCATTGCGGCTCTCGTCGTCCCGGTCGGCTCCGCAGTGTCGCTCAACGCGTCGCTGGATCCCCTGTCGCAGGGGCCGGCCTGGTCGGTCGTCACCTCGGCGTCGCGCGTGGCCGTGCTGTCGCCCCGGCACGGCCCGGCAGGGCCGGCGCCGTGGCTGCCCGAGTGGGGACGGCTGTTCCTGGCGGGGGCGACGCTGCTCGGGCTGTCCGGGGTCGCCCGCCGTGGACGCTGACCTGCGCGCGTGGCCGTGACGCCGCATCTCGCACCTGGCCGCGACGCCGCATATAATGTCCACGGGGCGGACCGGGACACCGAGGCCGGGGGTGGCGCGGTGGTCCGGTTCCGTAACCGATGCCGCCCGGCCGGCATCGAAACCGGACAGAAACCTATGCTGATCAAACAGGCGCCTGATATCCGCAGTTCGGAAATCACGGACAAGAAGCTCTACGTCAATCGCCGGGAGTTCATGCGCTCGGCGACCGTGGCTGCGGCGGCCGCCGCCACTGGCGCGGGCGTCCTGGCGGGCACGAGTGCCTCGCTCGAAGCCGCGGCACCGGCGCCGCACGGACGGAAGCTCGAGAACGTCCAGAAGAGTCCGCTCAGCCTCACCGACGAAAAACCCAACAGCTGGGACCAGATCACCACGTACAACAATTTCTACGAGTTCGGCACCGACAAGGAGTCGCCGTCGCTCTACGCGAAGGCACTCAAGACCGAACCGTGGAAGGTGGTCATCGAAGGCGAGTGCGCGAAGCCGGCGGCCTACCAACTCGAGGATCTGCTGAAGGGCGTGACCCTCGAGGAGCGGATCTACCGGCTGCGCTGCGTCGAGGCCTGGTCGATGGTCATCCCGTGGGTCGGCTTCCCGCTGTCGGAGGTGCTCAAGCGCGCCGAGCCGACCGGCAAGGCGAAGTTCGTCCAGTTCGACACCGCGTTCGATCCAGCGTCGATGATCGGCGTGCGCCAGCCGGTGCTGCGCTGGCCGTACACCGAAGGGCTGCGGATGGACGAGGCGATGCATCCGCTGGCGATTCTGGCCGTCGGCCTGTACGGCGAAGAGATGCCGAAGCAGGATGGCGCTCCGATCCGGCTGATCGTGCCGTGGAAGTACGGCTTCAAGAGCATCAAGTCCATCGTCAAGATCCGGTTCACCGAACGGCAGCCGCTCAATACGTGGCAGGAGATGCAGGCTGGCGAGTACGGGTTCTACTCGAATGTGAACCCCACCGTCGACCATCCACGCTGGACGCAGGCGTCGGAGCGCCGCATCGGCGAGTTCTTCCGCCGCAAGACGCTGATGTTCAACGGCTATGCCGATCAGGTGGCCAGCCTCTACACGGGCATGGACCTGAAGAAGAACTACTAGCAGCCGGTACCTGTGATGTCCCCGTCCATGGTCAAGTGGGTCCTCAAGCCGGCAGTCTTCCTCGCCGGCTTGGGGCCGCTCACCTGGATCGTCTGGGCCGGCCTGACGGGAAACCTGAGCGCCAATCCGCTCAGCGACATCACCAACGAGACCGGCCTCTGGGCCCTCAGGTTCCTCGCCATCACGCTGGCGATCACACCGATCCGCCGCCTCACCGGGTGGCAGCCGATCATCCGCTTCCGCCGGATGGTCGGGAACTACGCGTTCTTCTACGGGACGCTGCACTTCCTGATTTATGTCATCGCCGACCGGTTCGCGGCGCTCGACTTCCCGGACGGCATCGTCGCCTGGAGCACCGTCGGCAATCTGATCGCGTCGGTGGGCGAGGACATCTACAAGCGGCCGTTCATCACCATCGGCTTCACCACCTGGCTGATCCTGCTGCCGCTGGCGGTGACCTCCACTGCCGGATGGATCCGACGCCTCGGGGGCAGGCGCTGGCAGCTGCTGCACCGCGCCGTCTACATCGCCGGGATCACCGCGATCGTCCACTATTGGTGGCTCGTGAAGGCTGATACCAGCAGCCCGTTCCGTTACGCGGTCATCATCGGCACGCTGCTGCTCGCACGCATGGCCTGGGCGCGGATGCGAGCGACGAAGACGCAGCGGCCATCGCCAACGGTGCGGGTCAGTGCGGCGGCGCCGCCGCGCTGAGGCTGTCGGTCGTCGAGACCGCGTACTCCGCCGGCGTGCGGCCGGTGTCCACCCCGGGCGGCGGGCCGACGCGACCTGCTCCCGGGCGGACCGATGTGCGTCGTGACCCACGACCCGAGATTCGCCGAGCCAGCGGCGTCAGCGGCGATCGCCTGAGGCGGCCAAGCCGGTTCAGCGGACGATGGTGATGCGGCCGGAGGTGGCGGGCGCGACGTCCGTGCGGCCGCCGATGAACTTCTCGAGCGCCGTCACCATCAGCTCGCCCTGTTCGCCGCTCGTCAGGATGGTCGCGGCGCCGGGGAACATTGCATAGCCGTCGCCGCCGTCGAGGACGTAGTCAGGCAGGGCGATCGTGTAACGCCTGCCCAGGTCGAGCGGCTGGCCGTTGACGATGACGTTCTTGACGCGGTCGGCAGGCGGTCCGCGCAGGTCCACCGTCATCATCAGACCCGAGACCTGCGGGAAGTGGCCGGCGGTCGCCGGCAGTTTCGAGACTCCCCAGGTGAGCGCGTCGAGCAGCTGCCGTCCGGTGATCGCGGCCTTCGTCACCGTGTTGCCGAACGGGTGCATCGCGATCAGCGTTCGTCGCGTCAGCGGACCTGCCGGATACAGCCGATCGCCGCGGATGCTGCCGGAGTTCATGATCGCCACCTCCGACCCGGTCGTTGCCCGCAGCGCGTCGGCGAACAGATTCCCGAGGTTGGTCTCGCCGGCGCGCAGGCGCAGTTCCTCGGCGTCCAGGCCGACGGTGGCGGTGGCCACCGTCTGATCGAGCTCGGTCCCCAGTCGTCCCTCGTAGTCGGCGACCACGGCGGCGGTGGCCGGGTCGTCCGGCAGGCTGGCGGTGATCGGAATCAGCTCGAAGTAGCGTTCGACCACGCCGCGGCGCTTGTCGATGTCGATGCGGGCGACGAATCGGGCGTCGCTTCCGGCCTTGCTCAGCAGCGTCCGGTTGGCGGTGACGATGATCGGGTAGTGCTCGTGACCGCCGATGACGACGTCGATCTCCGGGAAGCGCTCGATGAGCTGGCGGTCTTCGCCGATCGACAGGTGCGTGAGGGCGACGATGATGTCCACCTTCTCGGCTTTCAGCTTCGCGAGCATCTGTCCCGCCGCTTCGAGCGGATCGATCAGCGTCAGCCCGCCGAGCTTCTCGGGGCTGATCTGCTCCGATGTGAGGACGACGCCGAAGAATCCGACCTTGAGGGGTCCATAGGTGCGGACGACGTACGGTGCGGCGCCGCCCACCGGTTGACCGTCGGCTCCGAGGACGTTGGAGACCACCCATTGCCACCGCGCTTCCTTCATCCGCTGCAGCAGGATGTCGACGCCGAAGTCGAACTCGTGGTTGCCGAGCGTGGCGAGGTCCATGCCGGCGGCGTTCAGCGCCGCGACCATCTGCTCGCCCTTGAAGATGCTCGACGCGACCGACGGCGACAGGAAGTCGCCGGCGATGACCAGGAGGGGCGTCCGGCCGGCGCTGGCCAGCTGGCGCTTCAGCATCGCGACGCGCGCGAGTCCGCCGATGCCGTTGATCGGTACCGTCGAGTAGACGTCGTTGATCTGCAGGATCGTCAGCGGCGCCTGGGCCCGCGGCGCGCTCGGTTCCTCGTCGAAGGGGACGACCGGCGGGGGTGGCGTGGCGACGGCCGCCGGTGGTGCGGGCGGCGGCGCCGGCCTCGGCGCGGCGGCGGGTGGCGTGCCCGCGGCGGTCGCTGCGCCGTTGCCGCTGGCGATGGTGCCCGGCGTCACCGGCGCCGTGGTGACCCGCGCACGGCCGCCGCATGCGTCGCCCAGGAGGGCGAGCAGCAGGGCGGTCGCGATCGCGGCGGCGCGCGCCCGACGCCCGCGCGTCACAGCTGGCTTCTCCAGTGAGCGATCTCCGACAGATCGACGTTGCCGCCGCTGAGCACGACGCCGATTCGCCTGGCGCCGGCGGCGATGGCGCCATTCATGTGACCGTGGAGGACGGCGGCGGCTGCCAGCGCGCCGGTCGGCTCGACGATCAGCTTGAGCCGTTCCCACAGGTAGAACATCGCCTCCAGCAGTTCGCGATCGGCGACCGCCGTCATGCCGGCGACGTTGGCCATGACGAGGGGGAAGGTGAGGGTGCCGAGCGACGGCGTCCGGGCGCCGTCGGCGACGGTGGCCGGGTTGTGCACCGTCTGCAGCGTGCGCGTCTGGAAGGAGCGTGTCGCGTCGTTGCCGGCGAGCGGCTCGACGCCGATGACGCGGCACTGCGGGGTGAGGTCGCCGGCGATGAGGGCGGTGCCCGAGAGCAGTCCGCCGCCGCCGCACGGTGTGAGCAGCAGGTCCAGCGCACCGACGTCCTCGATGAGCTCGAGCGCCACCGTGCCCTGCCCGGCGATGACGTCGCCGTGATCGTATGGCGGAATCAGCGTGAGACCGCGATCGTCGGCGAGGGTGCGGCCGATGGCTTCACGCGATTCATGTTCGCGGTCGTATTCGATCACGTGGCCGCCGTAGCCGCGCGTCGCGGCCTGCTTGACGGCCGGGGCGTCCGACGGCATCACGATGGTCGTCGGCACCCCGAGCAGCTGGCCGGCGAGGGCGATCGCCTGAGCGTGATTTCCCGATGAGTAGGTGACGACGCCGCGGTGCTGCTGCGCCGGCGTGAGGGCGGCAATCGAGTTGTAGGCGCCGCGGAACTTGAAGGCACCGGAGCGTTGGAAGTTCTCGCACTTGAAGAAGACGTCGGCGCCGACCCGGGCGTTGACGGTGCGCGAGGTGACGACCGGCGTGCGGTGGGCGACGCCGGCGATCTGCCGGGCTGCGCGCTTGACATCTTCCGATGTGGGGAGCTGAAGCAGTTCAGTCACGAGAATTGTCGGGGTTGTCAGGCGACGTTTCTATGCTAACATCAGGGTTCGTTGTTGTTGTCGCGGGGTGGAGCAGTCCGGTAGCTCGTTGGGCTCATAACCCAAAGGTCGCAGGTTCAAATCCTGCCCCCGCAACCAATTGAACCGGCATGAGAAGGTCGCCTGCATCAGGCGACCTTTT
>CADEDC010000044.1:0-5394 GCA_902825985.1 uncultured Acidobacteriota bacterium
TCAGTCAGTGGTCACAAAGCGTTGATCTCGAACGGGTTGGGAGTGTTGGTGGACCTGACGGGAGTCGAACCCGTGACCTCATGAATGCCATTCATGCGCGCTCCCAACTGCGCTACAGGCCCATCTGGGAAAGTCGAACCAATCGATTGTAAGAGGAGGCCCGCCGTCAGGTCAATGCGGCGATTGCCGGACGCGCTTCGGGCGCCGCTGCTTGCAGCCCTGCGGCCAGCGCTGCCCTGAGTGCCACGTCGCGCGGATCACCCGTCAGCGCGGTCCCCATCTGGCTCGTGACATAGGCGTAGCCGATGCCGCTGTCCGGATCGGCAAAGCCCAGAGCACCACCCGCTCCCGGTGACCCGAAGGCCCGCCCGCCGCCGAACCGCCACGCTGCGGTCGACTTCATGAAACCGAGCGAAAACTGGATGCCGTCGGCCTTCATGCACTCATCGTAGCCGCCGCGTGCCGGTGGCACCCACGGCGCGGCGAGCAAATCACGCGTCTCCCGCCTGACGGGCAGCGCCGCGCTGGACGAGGCGAACACACCGTAGGCGTGCGCCATGCCGCGCGCCGTGGCAACGCCGCCCCCCGAAGGCACCTCGAGATTGCGTGCGTAGACGTGCGCATCATCAATGTAGACCGCCGACCCCGGATTGACCGCCAGCGCCCGATAGATGTTCGACCGATGGTTCATCGTCTCGAGCATGAACCGCAGCGGAAACCCGGTGAGCATCCGGAACAGGCCGGGCGGTGCCAGCCTGGCGAGCCGGCTGTTCGGAATCGCTTCCGGCAGCCGGATGTAGACCTCCTCGCCGAGCGGAGTCGCGATCTCGTCCTGGAAGCACTGCCCGAGGCTGCGATGCCGGGGGTCGACCCGGCGAAGAAGTTCGCCTTCGTAGAACCCGAGCGTGAGGGCGTGATACGCCTGTCGGTCACCCAGCGGCCACGCCGGCCGCTGCCGCGCGAGGACCACCGCCAGCCGATCCAGGTCGGCGACGACCGCACGATCCACCGGTTCGTCGATCGCGAACAGCCCGGCCTGGTGGGCGAGCAGCTGACGGACGGTGATCGCCCCCTTCCCGTGCTGCGCGAACTCCGGCCAGTAGGTGGCCACCCGCTCTTCGTAGTCGAGCCAGCCGCGCGAGTGGGCCAGCGCCAGCGTCATCGCGGCCAGCCCCTTGGTGGCCGAGTGGACGACCACCATGGTGTCGCGCTCCCACGGTGCGCCGGTCCGTCCGTCGCGGACGCCGCCCCACAGGTCGACGATTCTGTCTCCCCGCCGATAGACGCAGCACGCGCCACCCGACTCGCCCCGGGTCTCGAAGTTCCCGATGAATGCCTCGCGGACCGCCTCGAAGCCGCGGCCGACGTGCCCCCCGACCGTCACCGATGCGCCGCTCACGACGTCGTCACCGTCTCGCGGCGGTTCGCACAGGCCCGAAATCCGGGATGTTGATGGCCGAGGCGGTGAACCGCTCCGGCGGACCATCGCGCGGCGGCGCCGCGTCGACGGTCCCGAACCAGCATCGGGAGCAGCGCAGCGATAGTGAACGAGCGAGCTACCCGGGTAGTCATGGTATTGATCCTTCTACGGACGACGAGGCGGGGCTCCCGCCCTCCATTGGAAAGGCAAAGACGATACCGCCCGTAGAGCCGCGTGAATTGTCGCCAGCGCACCGGACCATTGCCGGTCCGTCATCGGAGGCCCCGCCGCCTGCCGGCCTGCCGGCAGGGTCAGGAGGCGTGTCGAGGGTGGTCGAGGTCGGCCAGATTCTGCGCGACCGTCCTAGCGAAGCGTGTCGGCGCCCAGCTCCGGTAGCGGCGGCAGCAGCGTGCGATCGAGAAACGCCCAGACCCGGGTCCATGACTCGCGCTGCGCGCTCGTATTGTCCGGCTGGAACGTCTTCAGGTTGACGCGCCGGTCGAACATGTGGCCGCCTGGCGGGCTTTGGAACACCTGCGTCTCGGCGAGGTCGGGTTGTCGGGCACGCAGCGCGTCGATGAGCTGCATCCCCTCCTCTATATTGACGTCCTGGTCGTTGTCGGCGATGTGGACGCGCAGCGGAATGCGCAGCCGCTCGATCTGAAAGAGCGGCGACCGGTCGCGGTACACCGCCGGCTGCTCGGCCGGCGTCCCGCCCAGCCGGTTGTGCGGGTCGATCAGCGCCCGATGCTCGTCGATGCCCTTGTAGGCAAGCCGCTGAAAGAGGTTCGCGACCGGCACCACCGCCACCGCGGACGCGAAGGTCGTCGGATTCCGGAACACCGAGAGCAGCGAGATCAGTCCGCCGTGACTCCAGCCGATGATGCCGATGCGCTTGGGGTCAACTGCCGGATAGCGAATCGCCAACACGCTCGCCGCGGTCACGACATCGTCGATCTCGGCGCCGCCGTAGTCGATGGCCTCATACAGACTCCGCCCGTGGCCGATGCTGCCGCGGTACTCGGGCGCAATGACGATGTAACCCTTCGCCGTTGCCTGACGGACGTACGGCACGTAGTGCTCGTAAAGATGTCCGCGGATGTTCTCATGCACCCAGATCAGCGCCGGATGCGACTTCGCGGCGCCGACGTGAAGGGGCGTGAAGACGAACGCCGGAATCTGCAGGTCGCCGACCCGGCTGCGATACCGGATCTTCGTCATCTGCATGTGGCCTTCGCTGGCCTGCTGCCAGATGCGGTCGGTCTCCTCCTGCTGCCGATCCAGCGCGGCGAAGTCGGGGGTTCGCGCCCGGCGGGTGTTGCGCGTGGCGGCGCGCGCCGCATCGGCCGGGCGGCGGGCCGGCGCGAGGCCGGGCGGTGAGGCCGAGTGTTGACCGGCCGGCGGCGCCGGCGGCTGCGCCGCCAGTGACGTCGGCTGGTGCAGCGCCAGCATCTGCACGACCAGGATGATCGCCAGCGGCCTGAGGCGCGGGTCGGGCCGGATCATGGCACGATCCTACAGGAAGGCGACGGGGTGGTGCGAGACCGGGTGGCGTTGGAATCGCCGGCTGGCACTACGACCGCGGCGGGCTGGAGGCGGCGAGCTCGTGAGCGCGGGTCAGCCACTGGCACAGCTGCTCGGCGGCGTCGGACGGCGTTGCGCCGTAGAACGGCATCAGCGCCGTTGGCACGCCGGGAATCCGGACGATGTAAGCGCGCCATCGGTCTTTCGACACCGGCGCGACTTCGATCTGATACGGACGCCCGGCGATCAATTCCTGGAAGCGATGGACCACTCTGCTCACAGGAACGACCGGGTGACGTCTTCGCGACGCACGTTCTGCATGGTTGATGTCCGCGGGGCGACATCGATTTTACGTACACGTCACACGCGAACAAGCGAAGCGCCGTACGAAGGGCGCGTCCACACATCGGGTCTGGCGAAATCCGGAACAGAGCGCGAGAAAAAAAATCGACCTGTCGTGGCATCCACAGGAAATGCACCGATCGTCCACAGGTTTTCCACAGGGCGCCGCGCGGTCAGTCGCGACGGCGCCGATCGCCGGGGCGCGACGGCCTTGCTTGACGGCGCTGGACCGCGCACGTAGGCTTACTTTCTGATGATCTTTCGCCGGTTCGCGGGCGGTCTTGCGCTGTCGATCGTCGTCGGCGCCCTCCGGATCGGAGCCGCCTCCCAACCCCAGCCGGAGGCTCGTTCGCCGAACGGGTCAGGCCGTTCCCCGGCTCCTGGTGTGTTGGCGCCTGTCGCGACACCGGCGCCTGTGACCGCGTCTACCTCCGCGCCGACCCCGGCGCCCGCTGCGGACGACACGACGTTTCTGCGAATCTTCCTCAAGGACGGTTCCACCCTTCTCAGCTATGGGGAGCTGGCGCGCCTCGACGATCGCGCCGTCTTCTCCATGCCGACCTCGGCCTCGACGGCGCAGCCGCAGCTGCAGCTCGTCACGCTTCCGGCGGACCGCATCGACTGGGATCGGACGGGCCGTTATGCGGACTCGGCCCGCGCCACCCGCTACATCGCGACCCGTGCCGAGCAGGACTACGCCTTGCTCAGCGACGACGTGGCGCAGGCGTTGAGCGACATCAGTACAGTAGAGGATGCCGCCGGCCGCCTCGCCATCGTCGAACGCGCCCGCCGCAAGCTGGCGGAATGGCCGCCCAAACACTACAACTACAAACAGAACGACGTGCGGCAGATGCTCGGCATGCTGGACGAAGCGATCGCCGAACTGCGCGCCGCCGCCGGCCTTCGCCGCTTCGACCTCAACTTCGTCGCCGCGGTCGAGCCCTTCGAATACCGCGAGCCGCTGCTGCCGGCGCCGACGCCGCGCGAAGCCATCGAGCAGACGCTGCTCGCCGCCAGCCTGACCCCGTCGGCGGTCGAGCGCATGTCGTTGCTGACGACGGTGCTCGGCAGCATCGAGCGCGAGACGGACAGCCTGGACGGCGGATGGGCCTGGACCACCCGCGTCGCGGTGAAGTCGATGATCGACAGCGAGGTCGCCGTCGATCGTCTCTATCGGAACCTCACCCGCCGCCATCTGTCGTACGCCGAGCAGCGCGCGAGAGTCGGCGACGTGCGGGCGATCCAGAACGTGCTCAAACAGCTGCCGGCCGACGACAAACGGCTGGGCGGCAAGCGCCCCGAGGCGCTGGCCTCGCTGGTCGGCGCCGTGCAGGAACAGCTCGACGCCGCGCAGCGGATGCGCCTGGCGCGTGACCGCTGGCTGCTCAAGTCGGATGACTACAAGCGGTACAACACGGCGGTCGCGACGCACCTGCAGAGGCTGCAGGCCCTGAAGCCGGCACTCGAGGACATCAAGTCGCTTGCCGGTTCGACACCGGCGGCTCTTCAGCAGATCCAGCAGATGTCGTCGCAGATCCTTGCCGGGGTGTCGACGGTCCTGCCGCCGGAGGACCTGCGGTCCGCCCATGCCTTGCTCGTCAGTGCCGCGCAGCTGGCCGACAGCGCGGCTCGCATCCGCCGCGAAGCGGCGCTGTCCGGCGACATCGCCCGCGCCTGGGATGCGTCCTCCGCCGCGGCTGGTGCGCTGATGCTGACCACCCGCGCCGCCGCCGACATCCAGGCGATGCTCAAGCCCCCTGTTCCGGTCAAGTGATTACCGCCCGGCGCACGCGTCTGGTGCGCGTACCAGATCTGCACGCCTTTCGCAGCACCATAGCCAGGCTGATCGAGCCGGCCGGGAGCGGGTCCCCGGCGACAGCGGCGCCGATCGTCATCGTTCCGACAGCCGGCGCCCGCCGTCAGCTCGAACGAACGCTCGGGCCCGACCGGCCGGCGGTGGCGCTGACGCGCGACGAGCTGTACGACTGGCTGCACGCTCATCTGCCCGGCGCGCCACGCCGCCTGAGCGCGCTCGAACGTGACAGCCTCGCGCAGGCCGCCGCCCGTGAGGCGGCGCAGGCGCTGGCCGGGACCCGCATCGTCGACAT
>CADEDC010000044.1:5494-48049 GCA_902825985.1 uncultured Acidobacteriota bacterium
CCATCCGGCGACGAGCCGCCGCCCGCCGATCGCGATCCGATTCCGGATCCACGACCGGGCGACGACGACACGGCGGCGCCGTTCCGGTTGCGCCCGGGCCTCGTCAGCGAGATGCTGCGGTTCTACGATCAGTTGCGCCGCCAGTCGCAGCGGCTCGAACGATTCCAGGAGCTGATCGAACAGACGCTCGGCGGCGGGTCGGGCGATCGCGGCACCGATCGGCTGCTGGCCCAGACCCGCTTCCTCAACGAGACCTTCCGTGCCTACGAGCGCCGCGCCGCGCGATCGGGCGCCTGGGACGAGCACACGCTGCGGGAGCAGCTGATGGTGATGCCGCTCGCGCCCACCCTGCGTCACGTCATCGTCACCGTCGCCGACTGGATTGCCGAACCCGACGGGCTGTACATCGGCGACTTCGATCTGCTGTCCCGGATGCCGGACCTGGAACAGATCGATCTCGTCTGCACGGAGCAGCTGCTCGGGTCAGAGTTTCACGAACGGTTGCACAACTGGTGGCCCGGCATCGAGGAGGCGAACGCCATCGATCTGCTGGGCACCCGGCCGCGTCGGCGCCCGGTGCTCGAGACGCCGGGCGACGGCACCGATCAGCTGTGGTTCACCGTTCGCGACCGTGAAGAAGAGCTCATGGCGGTGGCTCAGCACGTGAAAGCGGTGTGCGGCCCGCAGGCCTCGAGCGGCCCCGGGACGCTCGGAACTGCCACCCCGGCGCGGCCGGACGGTGCGGATGACGACGCCGTGCCGCTGGACCGGATTGCGGTCGTGTTCAAGCGTCCGCTGCCGTACCTCTATCTGGCCGGCGGCACTTTTGGGGCGGCCGGCATCTCGTACCAGGCGGCCGACGCGATGCCGCTGGCCGGCGAGCCGTTCGTCGCGACGGTCGACCTCGTCATCGGGGCGGTGGAGTCTGCGTTCAGCCGCGACGCGTTGCTCGCTTTGCTGCGCTCGCCGCACTGGCAGGCGGCGCGGCCTGAACCGTCGCCAGATGCAGTGCGCGCCCTCGATGTCGCCCTGCGCGAGCGCGGCTACATCGGCGAGATCGCGCGCCTCGAGGAGCTGGCCGGCCAGTGGAGTGATGCCGCGGCGAAGCCGGCGCTGGATGCCGCACTGTCCGTCGCCCGCGCGCTGGCGCCACTCGGCGAGCCGGCGCCGGCCGCGACACAGCTGCGCCGGGTGATGGCGGTGGTTCAGGACCGTCTGCGGCCGCTGGCCGACGGCGATCCGTTCGCCGCGCGCGAGGCGCGGGCGCGGGAGGCCGTCCTCGCCCTGCTCGCCGGCCTCGCCGACGCACACCAAGCCCATCACAATCCGACATCGACGATTCAGGAGGTCGGTGGCAGCATCCGTCGCTGGCTCGAGGAACAGACGTTCGCCGCCCAGGCACCGGGCGCCGGCGTGCAGCTGCTCGACGACCGTGCCGCCCGTTACGGCAGCTTCGACGACCTGACAATCGTCGGCCTCGTCGACACCGACTGGCCGGAACGCCAGGCGCGCAACATCTTCTACCCGTCAGGCCTGCTGAAGGCGCTCGGCTGGCCGTCGGAACACACGCGGCGGCGTGCCGCCGACGCCCGCTTCGTCGACCTGCTGTCGTCGGCGACCCGCCGCGTCGCGGTCTCGACGATCACGCTCGACGATGAGGCGATCGTCATGCGGTCGATGCAGCTCGACGAGATCCCCCGCGCCGGCCTGTCCACGGCCCCGACGATCGCCCTACCGGCGCGGATCACGAGCGACGATGCGCTGTCGCTGGAGCCGGTGAGCCTGGCGCCGCTCGCGCCGCCGGCCCGTGACTGGGCCCAGCTCCGCATCCGCCGGCCGGCACGGACGGAGCCGCGCTATCACGGCGCCGCCGGCGCCCGCCCGCCGCGGCCCTGGTCGGTCAGTGCACTCGAGTCGTACCTGGCGTGCCCATTCAAGTTCTTCGCGCAGCACGTGCTGCGTCTCGACGAAGAAGCCGACGACAGCGACGTCATGAATCCCCGGCAGCAGGGACAGTTCGTGCATCAGGTGTTCGAGGTGTTCTTCTCGACGTGGCACGCGTCCGGCCAGGGTGCCATCACGCCAGACAACCTCGACGCGGCTCGCGAGGTCTTCACCGCGGTCGTGGAAGGGCAGCTCGGCGCGCTGCCCGAGGCGGAGGCCGGACTCGAGCGGACGCGGCTGCTCGGATCGTCCGCGGCAGCCGGCCTCGGGGAAGCGGTGATGCGCATGGAAGCCGAGCGTCCGGTCCGGGTGGTCGAACGGCTGCTCGAGCATCGGCTCGACGGCGACGTGGCGATCGAGACGCCCGACGGTGCGCGGGTGGTCGCGCTGCGTGGCAAGGCGGATCGCATCGACCTGCTCGAGGACGGCACGTTCCGCCTCGTCGACTACAAGCTTGGCTGGCCGCCGCAGCGCGCCCGCGCCTTGCAGCTGCCGCTGTATGCGATCGCGGCGCAGCAGCGGCTGCGCGAGCGGCAGGGCAGGACGTGGCAGCTCGGGGAGGCGGCCTACCTGGCGTTCAAGGGACCGAAGCGCGTCGTTCCGCTGTTCGGCCAGCCGAGCGAGCGTGACAAGGTGCTCGGCGACGCGCAGCAGCGCGTCGCGGCGACGCTCGACGCCATCGAACGGGGCGAGTTCCCGCCGCGTCCGGAGGACGTGTTCCTGTGTGAGAACTGCAGCTTCGCGTCGGTCTGCCGCAAGGACTACGTGGATGACTAAGCCAGCGCCCGGCGCGGCTGGCCGGCAGCCGGGCCGGCTTCCGTTCGATGCGCCTGTCGAAACGGCGGCCGGCCACGTCGCCGCATCGCCAGCGTCGGACGCGGCGGCCGCCGTGGTGCCACCGGCGCCGCCCGCGAGTCGGCAGCCGCCGGTCGATCAGGCGGCCCGCGATCACGCGGTGGATCCCGGCCGCAACGTCGTGCTCGAAGCCTCGGCCGGCACCGGCAAGACGCGGGTCCTCGTGGAACGCTACGTGAATCTGTTGCACGCCGGCGTCGATCCCGATCACATCCTGGCGGTCACCTTCACGCGGAAGGCGGCGGCCGAGATGCGCGAGCGGATCATCGAGCGTCTGCGCGACGCGAGCCGCCGGTCGGCCGCCGATCTCATCCGCTGGCGTGACCTCAAGGACCGCCTCGGCGACATCGCGATCTCGACGATCGATGCATTCTGCCTGTCGCTGCTGCGCGAGTTCCCGCTCGAAGCGGACGTCGATCCGGCGTTCGAACTCGCCGACGACACCGAGGTGCCGCGCATCGTCCGTGAATCGCTCGATCGGACGTTCCGCATCTGCCGCGGCGTGGCCAGGGAGGACGACGACGTGGCGCTGGTGTTCGCCCAGCTGGGTGAACGCCGGTTGCGGGTCGGCATCGCCGCGCTGCTCGACCGCCGGCTCGTCGCGCCGCAGGCGCTGCGCCGCTATCTCGCGCACGGTCCGCGCGGCCTGACGGCGGCGCGCGCCTGCCGTCAGGCGGCGGAGCGGCTGCGCGAGCAGTTGCGCGCCGTCGAGGGCGGGCTCGACGCCTTCCTGCGTGATGGACCGACCCGGCATCCGCATTTCGCGATGCTGGCGGCCGACGTCCGACGGCTGGCGGCGTCGGCTGACGCCCTGGCGCTCGATACGCGCGCCGGTCAGGCGGCGTTTCGCGTCCTCGTGGATCGCCTGCGCAGCTACTTCCTGACGGCCGACGGGCGGCCGCGCGACCGGGTGTTTCGCGGCGTCGAGTATCGCGCGACGCACTGCGACGGCGACGCGGCGTGGAAACGCCACCGGCAGGCGGCGTCCGACATCGCCCCGGCCATCGGCGAGGCGCTCCGGGCGTTTCGCCGCGACCTCAACGTCATCCAGGCGCGCGGCGTCTGGCGCATCTTCGCCGTCGCCCTGCGGCAGTATCAGCGCAGTCTCGAGTCGCGCGCGCTGCTCGATTTCTCGGGCGTGCTCGAGCGCGCCGTGCAGCTCCTGAAGGGGATGGACGAGTTCGCGCAGAGCCGTTTCCGGCTGGAGGCGCGCTACCGGCACGTGCTGGTCGACGAGTTCCAGGATACCAGCCGGGCGCAATGGGAGCTCGTCGCGCAGCTGGTGCGCAACTGGGGCGAGGGGCTCGGCGCGTCAGCCGACGCCATCGCGCCCTCGATCTTCATCGTCGGCGATCGCAAGCAGTCGATCTACGGGTTCCGCGACGCGGACGTCGGCGTGCTCGACGAAGCGGTGACCTTCGTCCGCGCCCTGAGGCCGGACGGCGACCCGAGCCGCGCCATCTCGGTCAGCTTCCGGTCGGCACCGCCGCTCCTGGCGTTCGTCAACGACCTGTTCGGCGCGGTGGCGGGAGCCGGCGTCCCACGGCGTGACGCGTTCCTGTACCGCGCGAGCGATCGATTTCCGCTGGCCGAGGGCAGCCCGGCGAGCACCGCGCCCGTCGTCGCCGGCGGTGTGGCCGCGCCGCCGCCGGCCGGACCGGCGGCGACCGCGTTCGCGTCGGCGGCCATCGGACTGATTGCCGGCGCGAGCCTCGGTGATGCCGCCGGGCGGGTCGGCGACGAAGTGGTGCGGGCACTGACCGGTCTGACGGTTCGCGACCGCGCGCTCGGGACGCGCCGCCCGGCTCGTCCGGCTGATGTCGCCGTGCTCTTCCGCTCGCGCGACTCGCATCGCGAGTTCGAACGGGCGCTCGAGTCACGCGGTGTGCCGACGTACGTCTACAAGGGGCTCGGCTTCTTCGAGGCCGACGAGGTGCAGGACACGCTGGCGCTGCTGCGCTATCTCGCCGATCCGGGGTCGGACCTGCGCGCCGCGGCGTTGCTCCGATCGCGGATCGTCCGGCTCTCGGATCCCGGCGTCGAGGCCCTCGCGCCGCGTCTCGCAGCCGCCGTCGGCGGCGCCGTGCCCGACGGGCTCGTTGCCGGGCTCGACCAGGACGATCGCAACATGCTGCTCCGGCTGCGCGCCGCCGTGCCGACGTGGCTGTCGTGGGTCGATCGTCTGCCGCCGTGGGAACTGCTCGGCCGCATCCTGCAGGAGACGGCGTATGCGATCGAACTCCGCGGGCCGGCGCGGCGTCAGGCGCGCGAGAACCTCAAGAAGCTCGGGTCGATGGTGCGGCGGTTCCAGAACCGCGGCTACGCAACCCTGACGCGCGTGGCAGACCATCTCGAACAGCTCGCCGTCGGCGACGAATCCAACGCGGCCATCGACGCACAGGACGCCGTGAGCCTGATGACCGTGCACGCCTCGAAGGGGCTGGAGTTCCCGATCGTCTTCGTCGTCAACGTCGGCCGCGGCACCGGCGGCGTGCGGGCGCCGATCCGGGTGGCGGCCAACGTCGGTGGCGAGGCGGCCATTGCGATTGCCGATTACCAGTCGGAGGCCGACGAGGATGCCCAGGCTCGCGATCGCGAAGAGACGAAGCGTCTGCTGTATGTCGCCATGACGCGGGCCCGCGACCGCCTCTACCTGTCGGGCTCGTTGAAGGACGGCGTGTGCCGGATGGGCCGCGGCAGCCTTGGCGACGTGATGCCGGCGTCGCTCCGCGACCTGTTCAGTGCGGCCCTCGGCGGCGACGACGATCAATGGCTGTCGTGGGCCGGGCCGGAAGGCCAGGTGCACCAGCTGTTGGTGCCACCACGGGCCGTCGAACCCCGCCAGCTGGCCGCGAGCCGCGCGGCGGCGACCGTCACGGACGACTTCGAGCCGCGGGTGGCGGGTTGAGCCGGGCCGCCCACTGCCGTGCAATGGCCTCGACCTCGTCGCGCGAAGCAGCGACCAGGACGATGCCACGGTCGGGCTTTGTCTCTGCGCCACGCGTCAGCCATGCCACCCAGTGCCGCCCGCGCGCTTCCGTGTGGATCTGACAGGTGTCGAGGCTCTCCACGAGCGCACACGTTAGCAGCATTCCGGGACGCACCCACGGAAGACCCCGAAAATACGGCCGTTTTTGATTGCGCCCGGCCGCCGCCATTACATAGAATCAGGGCGTAACGGAGCAGCCCCCGACGTTCTGGGGCAAGGGAGTCGTACGTGACGTTGACCTGTCCTAACTGCGGCAATGACCGGAACTTTCAGGTCAAGACGCTTCAGATGCATGTGGTGCATCTCGAAGACGGCCGCGTCGAAGTGTCGGAAGAAAGTCGACCGGCCGTACTCGAAGTCTTGTGTGACGAGTGCGAGTCGGCGCTGAAGTTCGAGGAGTTCGAGGATACCCTCCGCAAGGAAGTCCTGCTCACGATTGGCGCACGCTGACGCGCGCGGCGGTCGCGCGCGCTACGTTCTCTCCTCGTCGGCCTCTTCGAAGTAGTCGCAATCAGGACACACCCACTCGGTCGATTGCGTCGTGGTGGATCGCGGATTCCCCGGGACGCGGGTCTCGACTTGTGTGTGCTTCAGCTGCATGGAGCCGCCGCACATCGGGCACTCGCGCGGGCCGTGTTCCTGACGCATCTATCGCCACCGTAACACTGTGCCGATTCCTTGACAAGGAGCAGCACGGCTCCTATCGTAGCGGGACCAGTTGTGAGTCGCGAACGCTTCCGATTCCTGTCGCACGCCGAACGTGATCCGCTGAGCGCGCCGCTGGCGCCACGCGACTGCTTCGCCGACGAGATCGCGATCGATTTTCCCTCGATTGCACCGCTCGTCCCGCACGTGCGCGACCGGTTCCTCGGCCTACACGCCGAGGCCGACACGCTGCTGACCGAAGTCTCGGTGTCCCGGGGCGAGGCGTCACGCGGCACCGTCGTCCCGGTCGAGGTGCCGCTGCGCAGCATGTGCCAGCGCTGCGGCGGACGCGGCGAAACCTGGGCCGAACCGTGCGCCGCCTGCCGCGGCACCGGTGATTCGCTCGTCCACCACCCGGTCCGCGTCTCGGTGCCGGCCGGCGTCGTCCACGGCGCCCGCCTCCGCTTCCGCGTCAACTCGCCGAGTGCGGCGCCGCTGCGCGTCGAGGTCCGCGTCGCCGTCCGCACGTCGGCGGCGTGAGCCGGTCACGGTCGTGGCCTTTCACGTCGATCTTGCCGGCGTCCTGTTCATCGTCTGGGGCGCCCTCATCACCTTGATCGGCCTGTCGACACTGGCGCTCGGCGTCGCCGCCACGTCGCTGGCCGCGTCGCCCGCCGCCGAAGGGCAGTGGGCGGCCGGCGTCATCGCAGCCGCGTTCACCTCGCTTGCCGTCATCGCGATCCTGTGGGGCGTTGCGCACATCGCTGTCGGCGTGCCGCTGCGTCGCCACCGCCACTGGTCGCGTCTCGCGGCCCTGATGCTGAGCGCGGTCGATCTGCTGTTGCTCCCCTACGGCACCGCGCTCGGCTGCTACGCGATGTGGGTCCTGCTCCATCATGGCGGGCGGCGGCTGTTTCACACCGTCTCCTGACGCCACCGTCCGATCAGGTCTGTCGTCGACTGAGCCGTGAGGCCAGCGCGCCGACGAACGGCACGGTGACCCGCGAGCCGGCGAGGGCGGCGACCAGTGCCGTCAGCTGCACGGCGAGCCCGGCCGCCCAGACGAGCCACGTGACGATGCCGAGCGCAATGCCGGCGGGCAGACCGGTCAACGCCGTCAGGCCGGTCATCGCCGTCAGGGCGCCGACGGTCGTCACCACCATGGCTGAGAAGAGCAGACCCTGCCACGCATGCCACGACACCTCGCCGTCGCCGCGTCCACCGCGCGACAGGACGAGCGGAATCACGGCCAGCGGCCCCAGGTAGGCGAGGATCACCAGGGGGAACCGTCGGGCTGGCGCGAGCGTCATAGCTGTATTCTCCCGGATCCGGTGAGCCGGTCTCCTTGTTATTCCCGCGGCAATGCCGATATTCTTGATTCATGTCCGTCAGTGAAGCCGCCGTTCTGAACGCGTTGACCGTGGTTCGCGACCCCGACCTGCACCGGGACATCGTCGCCCTCGGCTTCATCAAGGACCTCGCGATCGACGGCGGGCGGGTGGCGTTCACCATCGAACTGACCACCCCGGCCTGCCCGGTGAAGGACCAGATGCGCGATCAGGCGCGGGCGGCGGTGCAGCAGCTGCCGGGCGTGACCGCGGTCGACGTGACGATGAGCGCCCGTGTGCGCGACGCCGGTCTC
Organism: uncultured Acidobacteriota bacterium; assembly: GCA_902825985.1. Classification (GTDB taxonomy): domain Bacteria; phylum Acidobacteriota; class Vicinamibacteria; order Vicinamibacterales; family CAVVIG01; genus VFZL01. Next base: position 13,570 of record CADEDC010000044.1, read on the forward strand.
GGCGTCGATGGACCGCGGCAGCCGATCCCTGGCGTCAAGAACATCGTCGCCGTCGGCGCCGGCAAGGGGGGCGTCGGCAAGACGACCGTCGCCGTGAACCTGGCGCTCGCGCTGGCCAGGTGCGGCAGCAAGGTCGGCGTGATCGACGGCGACATCTACGGGCCGAACGTGCCGATCATGCTCGGCATGAAGACGCAGCTCGTCACCGACGGCCAGAAGATCCTGCCGGCCGAGAAGTTCGGCCTCCAGGTGGTGTCGATGGGCTTTCTCACCCAGGACGACGCGCCGATCATCTGGCGCGGCCCGATGCTGCACGGCGCGCTGCAGCAGTTCTTCCGTGAAGTGCGCTGGGTCGATCTCGACTACCTCATCATCGACATGCCGCCGGGCACGGGCGACGTCGCGCTCAGCCTGAGCCAGACCGTGCCGACTGCCGGCGCGATTCTCGTGACGACGCCGCAGCAGGTGTCGCTGGCCGACACCCGGCGGGCGATTGCGATGTATCGCAAGCTGAACATCACGCCGCTCGGCGTCATCGAGAACATGAGCTATTTCGCCTGCCCGAGCTGCCGGCATGAGTCCGACATCTTCGGCCACGGCGGCGGCGAGCGGATGGCCGACGAACTGGGCGTCCCCTTCCTCGGACGCATTCCGATCTATCAGCCGATTCGCGAGGGCAGCGACGCCGGCGTACCGCTGGTGATCGCCGAACCTGAATCCGCGGCGACGCGGGCGTTCATCGGAGTCGCCGAGCAGACGGCCGCACAGCTGTCGATTGCCAGTTATCAGAGGCCGACGATTCCGTTGACGCCCGTGCCATGAACATTCCGTTCGAGAAGTACACGCTCGCCAACGGCCTCGACGTGCTGCTGCACGAGGACCACGGCTGCCCGATCGTCGCCGTGAACCTCTGGTATCACGTCGGGTCGAAGAACGAGGTCCCCGGTCGCACCGGGTTCGCCCACCTCTTCGAGCACCTGATGTTCGAGGGGTCGGCTCACCACGATCACGGCTACTTCCAGCCGCTGCAGGGCGCCGGTGGCACGCTGAACGGCTCGACCAACGCCGATCGGACCAACTACTGGGAGGTCGTGCCGGCCAACGCGCTCGAACTCGCCCTGTGGATGGAGTCCGATCGCATGGGCTTCCTGCTGCCGGCGCTCACCGACGCCAAGTTCACCAACCAGCGCGACGTCGTGCTCAACGAGCGGCGCCAGAACTACGAGAACCGGCCGTACGGGCTTGCCCCGATGGTGATGCTCGCGGCGCTGTTCCCGCCCGATCACCCGTATCACTGGACGACGATCGGCGAGATCGACGACCTGCACGCCGCCCGGCTCGACGACGTCCGGCAGTTCTTCAGCACCTATTACCATCCGGCCAACGCGTCGCTGGCGCTGGCCGGCGACATCGATCCCGGGCAGGCGCTGGCGCTGGCGCGCGCCTACTTCGAGGACATTCCGGCCGGTCCGGCGGTGGCTGCCGTCCGTCCACCGATGCCGACGCTGACCGGCGAGACCCGGCTGCTGCACGAGGACCGCGTCGAGCTGCCGCGGCTCTACATGGCCTGGCACACGCCGGCGATGTTCGCCGCCGGCGATGCCGACCTCGATCTCGCGGCCGACATCCTTGCGAACGGCAAGACGTCACGCCTGTACAAGCGGCTGGTGTTCGAGCAGCGCATCGCGACCGACGTATCGGCGGCCCAGAACTCGCGCGAGGTCAGCGGTTTCCTGCAGATCGCGGCCACCGCCGCACCCGGTCACCACCTCACCGAGATTGAGACCGCGATCATCGAAGAGGTCGCCGGCCTCGCCGTCGACGGGCCGTCGGCGGACGAGATGGATCGCGGCCGCGTCCAGGCCGAGTCGCAGTTCATGTTCCGCCTGCAGAGCGTCGGCGGCTTCGGTGGCAAGTCGGATCAGCTGAACGCCTACAATACCCTCCTCGGTGATCCGGCGTACTTTCCCCGCGATCTCGAGCGCTATCAGGTGGTCACCCGCGCATCGCTGATGGGCACGGTGGACCGCTACCTGCAGAACAACCGGCGTGTCGCCTTGAGCGTCGTGCCGCGTGGCCGGCCGGAGCTCGGGCTCCCCGGTTCCACGACAGCGGAGGTTTCGTGAGCCGGATACCCGATCCGCGGGTCGCCGTTCCACCCGTCGATCGGTCGAAGCTGCCCGCGCCGGGCGCCGGGCGTGCCTTCCGGTTCCCGGACATCGAGAAATCGGTGCTGCCCGGCGGCCTCCGGGTGTGGACGATCGCCCATCCCTCGATCCCGCTGACGTCGCTGCTGCTGCTCATCAAGCGGGGCGCCGCCGCCGATCCGCGCGGCCGCGAAGGGCTGGCGGCCATGACCGTCGACATGCTCGACGAGGGCAGCGGCGACCGCACCGCGATTCAGCTGCACGAGGCGCTGGCCGCCATCGGAGCGCAGCTCGATTCGGACATCGGTCCCGACGCCGCGCTCATCGGCACCACGGTTCTCAGCCGGTTCGCCGAACGCGCGCTGCATCTGCTCTCGGACATGGTGGTGCGGCCCTCGATGCGCGAAGCGGACTTCACCCGCGTCCGCCAGCTGCGCCTGCACCGTCTCGTCCAGCTGCGCGACATGCCGGCCGCGCTCGCCGACCGGACGTTCACGAACCTGTTGTACGGGTCGCACCCCTACGGCCATACGCCGCTCGGCAACGAGAGATCTCTCGCCGACATGTCGGTTGAGGACGTACGGGCGTTCCATGCCGATGTGTTGCGACCGTCCGAGACGACGCTGGTCGCGGTGGGCGATTGCGATCACGCGACGATGGTCCGTCTCGCGGCCGATGCATTCGCCGACTGGCGCGGCACGGCGGCGGCGGCGGCGCCGTTCGACGACGAGCTGCCGCATCCAGCCCGGCTCAATGTCATTCCCCGCCCCGGTGCGCCGCAGTCCGAAGTGCGCATCGGGCACGTCGCCGTCCCGCGGAACACGCCGGACTATCACGCGCTGGTGGCGGCGAACATGGTGCTGGGCGGCCAGTTCGTCAGCCGCATCAACCTCAATCTGCGCGAGGACAAGGGGTTCACCTACGGCGCCCGGACGTCGTTCGACTTCCGTCAGCAACCGGGGCCGTTCATGCTGCAGGTCAGCGTCCATACCGAAGCGACCGGACGGGCGATCGAAGAATCGATCGCCGAGATCGGTGACATCCGCGGCAGACGACCGGTCACGGCAGACGAGCTGGCGATGGGCGTCGCCGCACTGACCCGCGGTTACGCGCGGAGCTTCGAAACCGCCGAACAGATCGCGCGGGCGGTGACCCAGCTCGTCCTGCACGACCTGCCCGACGACTATTTCGCGCAGTTCGTCCCGGCCGTCGAACGGATCACACCCGCCGACGTGATGCGCGCCGCCGAGCGCCATCTCCATCCCGACCGTCTCACGACCCTCATCGTCGGCGACCTCGAGATCATCGGCGCCAGTCTCTCGGAGCTTGGCCTGGGGGAGCCGGTCGTGCTGCCGGCCGCCGTCTGAGCGCCGGGTTCGAAACTCGTCACGGCAGCGGGTGTCGTCGCGGCGGCGCCGGTCGATTCCGGTAAGATCGAATCGACCATGAGCCGATGAGCATCCAACGCGTCGGTTTGAGCGTGGCGGGCGTGATTGCCCTCGTCGGCCTGGTGCTGGCGGTCGCGACGGCGTGGCTGTTCCTGACCAGCCCGGTGACCGTCGCGAACGCGGTGAGCGAAGGGGACGTGACGCCGTTCGTCCGCGATCTCGCCGCCGTGCTGCTCAGCGCCCTGGAAGGCCTGCTGAAGTATCTGTGAACGGACCATGCTGCAACGACCTGCTGTCATTCCGGCGCTGAACGCCGGCGACGTCGTCGATCGGGACGTCGTGCTGGCGCACCTGCGTCAATGGCACGACGACACCAACCGCACGCGCGACACCCTGCAATCACTGCGGCCGCTCGTCGACACGAGCAGCCATCAGCTCGAGAACCCCAAGGCCACGTACGAGTATCTCGACTTCTTCGACGGCTTCTTCTCGCACGTCGCCGAGGCGCTGGCGACGATCGCCGGCGAGCTGTCGGAGACCTTCGTCGCTTCCCATGCCGACACGCTGCGTCAGCTGGCGGGCAGCGCGGCGGCCGAGATGCGGCGGACGGTCGTGTTCCGCGACAAGTGGGTCAACAAGCCGCTTCCCTACGACAGCGTGCGGCCGCTGCTGACGCAGCTGGCCAGTGACGTCCGCGACCAGTTGACCGACTATCGCGAGATGACACTGGCGGCCAATGTCCTGGTGGACCTCAGCGCCTCGCCGGCAACGGCCGAGCCGAAGCCCGGCGGGCTCGGACGCCGCGAGCTGTTCTCGAAGCTCGTCCGCCCGCTCGGCGACGCCATCGACAAGTGAGGGCTACGGCGCCAGCAGCGCGCGCTTGAGGAAGCGCGTCAGGATCCAGCCGTCGACGAACTTGAAGGGCGTCTTCCCGGTGCTGTAGTGCCCGCAGGGCAGCACCGCGAGGGCGTGCCGAATCCGGCGGCGCTGGAATTCGCGCACGAGATCCTCGGACAGGTCGGCCGGGAACGTCAGGTCGTAGCGGGCGTAGACGAGCAGCGTCTGTCGATCGCGGACCCGTTCGAGGAACCACTGGGGGCTGATCGGTCGCCACAGCGCGCGCAGCCGCTCCAGGTCGATATGACCGTTCAACCCCTGGCGGACGTGCTGCGTCGACAGGCCGCGCCAGACGACGTCGGCGAAGTACGGTGAGATGTGGTTCAGCGCCTGGGCGCGGATCAGCGGCTCGTGGGCCGTCGTGAGCAGCGACAGGCACGACCCGAGACTGCTCCCGAGGATGCCGATCCGCTCGAATCCCTGCGCGTGCAGCCACGCGATGGCGCGCCGGGCATCGAGCACCGCCTGACGGCACACCTGCAGGGTGCGGGCGATGTTGGCGCTGACGATGTAGTCGGCGCGGCGCAGTTCCGGCGGCATGCGGCAGTCGTGGTACGGCAGGCTGAGGCGCAGCGCGTGCAGGCCGTTCATCGCCAGCAGGCGGCAGAGTCCGACGTGACCGCCTGCGTCGGCATTCCACTGCGGCAGCACGAGCACCGCCGCGCGCGGCCGGCGCGGCGCGTCGCGTTTCACCGGCACGTAGCGACAGTAGACGGTGTTGTTGTCGGCGTGCGGCGTCGCCAGCGCGCTCGGAAAGCTCAGGACCCGGTCGCCCCTGGCGTCGGCCGGACCGAGCGTGTAATCGGTCGTCGGGGCCGGCGTGTAGAAGGCATCGGTGTCGGCCATCACCCCGGACACCCACCGGGAGACGGCCGCCGCGGCGTCGTCGCCGCTGGCGGTCGCGCCGCCGATCCAGTCCACGCCCCACTCGAACGGGCGGACGACACGGTCGGTGGTGACCGCGGCGAGCCGTCGCTCCCAGGCGTGGAAGAACGCTTCAATCATGCACGGGGCGGACTCTGACCGAGCCCGCGGTCCAGCAGACCGCGCACGCGTTCGAGCAGTTCGGCCGGCGTGAACGGCTTGCCGATGAAGTCCGAATCGGGACCGAGACCGAGGCTTTCGGGGTTGTTCGTGTACCCCGACATGTAGAGTACTCGGGTGTCGGGCCGGGTCGGGAGCAGGCGCCGCGCGAGGCCGGCGCCGGTCATGCCGGGCATCACCACGTCGGTCAGCACGAGGTGAATCGGCCCGGGCTGGCGCGCGGCGAGTGCCAGCGCATCGAGACCGTTCGAGGCCTCGAGCACCCAGTAGCCATGCCGGCGGAGGATCGAGGCCGCGAGATCGCGCAAGGCCTGTTCGTCCTCGACGAGCAGGATGGTCTCCGAGCCGCGCGGCGTCATGTGCGGCAGCGCGGACGCCGGGTTCTCGAGCACCGATGCGGGAATCAGCGGCAGCAGGACGGTGAACGTCGCGCCGTTGTCCTCGGCCGACGTGACGCGGATGTGACCGCCGCTCTGCGCGATGATGCCGTAGACCGTCGACAGGCCGAGCCCGGTGCCCTTGCCGACCTCCTTGGTCGTGAAGAACGGCTCGAACACCCGCGACTGGACGTCCTGCGACATGCCGTGCCCGGTGTCGGAGACGACCAGCGCGACATAGCGGCCGGGCTCGACGTTGCCCCACTCGTGCGCCTCGCTGCTGCCGATGTCGAGTGTCGACGTGTCGATCCGGAACGTGCCGCCGTCGGGCATCGCGTCGCGTGCGTTGATGGCGAGGTTGAGGACCACCTGCTCGATGTGCGCCGGATCGACGCGGACCGGACACTCGTCACGCGACAGCGTCAGCACGACGCGGACGTTCTCGCCGATGATGCGCGCCAGCATGCGCTCCTGCCGCGCCAGCAGGCGATTGAGATCGACGAGCTGCGGCGTCAGCCGCTGGTGGCGGCTGAAGGCGAGCAGCTGGCGGGTGAGCAGGGCGGCGCGATCGGCCGACTCGGCGATGCGCCGGACATCGCTGCGCCGGGGGTCCTCCTTGTCGAAGTCGACTTCGAGCACCGACAGGTAGCCGAAGATCACCGTGAGGATGTTGTTGAACTCGTGCGCGATGCCGCCGGCGAGCTGTCCGACGGCCTGCAGTTTCTGCGACTGCACCAGCTGCTCCTGGCTGCGCCGCAGCGCTTCTTCCACCGACTGCCGTTCGCGGACTTCGGCGCGCAGGCTCATCACCGCCCGCTCGAGTTCGGCCGTGCGATCGCGGCGCAACTCCAGCTGCTGCATCACCTGGCGGGCGAGCGCCTCGAGGGCGGCGAGCTGGTGGTCGGAGAAGGTGCGCGGCCGATGGTCCTCGAGGAACATCGTGCCGATGACGTGCCCGGCCTTCGTGGCCAGCGGCACTCCGGCGTAGAAGCGGATGCCGGCGGGAATCCGGGCCCGGCGGTGCCAGTCGGGGTCGGCCTCGATGTCGTTGACGACGATCGGACGGCGCGCCTGGACGACCAGCTCGCACAGGCCGACGCCGGTCGCGACCTCGGGCGAATCGATGCCGACGCGCGCCTTGAACCACTGGCGGTCGCGGTCGATGAAGCAGATGACGGCGATGGGCGTGTCGAAGGCGGTCGCAGCGATGAGCGCGAGATCGTCGAAGGACTGTTCGGGAGCCGTATCCAGAATCTGCTCGTCGAGGAGGGCGCGGATCCGGGCCGCCTCTTTCAGTTGCGCATCGTCCACACTGATCTCCACGTCGGCCGCGACCCCGCCGACCGCTCGACATCGACCGGATGTCGAGCAGGCATCACCCGTCGGCCAGCGGTATCGGTCCAGTTTGGGGGAGTGAGAGGGGTGTATTGTAGTCCAGAACAGCTCGGCCGCCGTGCCGGGCGCCCGCGGTTGACCTTTGCCCGGCTCGTCTCTATACTAACTGCCTACATGCGTCCCGCAGCCCACACGCGAAAGTGCACCACTCGAAAGCGGGTCACCCGTGTCGGAGGTTTGCTGCTCGGACGCTAAGTCTTTTCCCTCTCAGTTCGCGAGCGCTCACGGCCGACACGGGACATCCGCGTCGGCTTTTTTTTTGACTGCCGGACCCCAGGCCGGCAGCCGGACCGGATCGGACCGTGGGCACGCGAATCGCCGCTGCCACGGCTTCACAGGTCGTGGGATTTGGGGCCACACGACAGAGGACAACCATGATTCCCGTTGGCATTCTCGGCGCGACCGGCATGGTCGGCCAGCAGTTCATCGCCTGTCTCGCCAATCACCCGTGGTTCACGGTCGACTGGCTCGGCGCCAGCGAGCGCTCGCAGGGCAAGGCGTTCCGCGATGCCGCCGCCTGGCGGCTGGCGGCGGCCTGCCCGGACGACATTGCGACCAAGATCGTCGAGCCGGCGGCGCCCGGCAACGCTCCGAAACTCGTGTTCTCGGGCCTCGATTCGTCGGTTGCCGGCGAGATCGAAGCGGCGTTTGCCGCCGCCGGTCACGTGGTCGTCAGCAACTCGCGCAACTATCGCATGGAGCCGACGGTGCCGCTGCTCATCCCCGAGGTCAACCCCGACCACCTCGAGCTGCTGAAGGCGCAGAGCGCCGCGACCGGCTGGAAGGGCAGCATCGTGACCAACCCGAACTGCTCGACCGTCGTGCTGGCGATGGCCCTCGCGCCCCTCCGCCAGTTCGGCCTGAAGACCACCCTGGTGACGACGCTGCAGGCGATTTCCGGGGCCGGCTATCCTGGCGTGCCGTCGTGGGACATCCTCGGGAACGTGATCCCCTACATCGGCAGCGAGGAGGACAAGGTCGAGAGCGAACCGCGCAAGATCCTCGGCGCGCTCGCCGGCGACCGGATCGAGAACCATCCGGTGACGATCAGCGCCACGACGACGCGGGTGCCGGTGCAGAACGGCCACACGATGTCCGTGTCGGTCGGGCTCGAGCACAGGCCGACCGCCGAGGCGATGATTGCCGCGTGGAACTCGTTCCGCGGGCTGCCCCAGGAACTCGGACTGCCGACCGCGCCGGCGCAGCCGATCGTCTATCGCACCGAGCCGAACCGGCCGCAGCCGCTGCTCGACGTCAACCGCGACAATGGCATGACGGTCACGATTGGCCGGCTGCGCGAGTGCCCGTTGTTCGACTACAAGTTCGTCGCCCTGGGGCACAACACGATTCGTGGGGCCGCCGGCGCCGCGATTCTGAATGCCGAGCTGATGCACACGCGGGGAATTCTGTAACAATGAAGGCGATCTCAGTTTGACAGGCGCCGGCCGCAGGGCGGGCCGCAGGTGATGCGCATCCTGATTGTCGGATACGGGAAGATGGGTCGGCTCGTCGAGAGCCTCGCGCCGCAGTACGGGGCCGAGGTCGTCGGCGTGGTCGATCCGCAGTCCTCGGTGCACGACGCCGCGGCCGACGACGATCGGTGGGCCGGGGCCGTCGATGTCGCCATCGATTTCTCGATGGCCGACGCGGTGACCGCCAACGTGCCGGCGCTCGCGACGCGGGGTATCGACATCGTCCTCGGCACCACCGGATGGCAGCAGCACGAGGCGGCGCTGCGCGCGGCGGTTGCGGCGGCCGGCACCGGCATCGTCGCCGCGCCGAATTTCGCGACCGGCGTCGTCCTTTTCGAGGCGATCGTGCGCTATGCGGCGCAACGGTTCGCCGATCAGCCCGACTTCGGCGCCTGGCTGCACGAGTCGCACCACGGGGCGAAGAAGGATGCGCCGTCGGGAACCGCGCTGTTCCTCAAGAAGGCGATGCAAGCCGGCGGCTTCACCCGCCCGATCGACATCTCGGTGACGCGGGCCGGTTTCATTCCCGGCACGCATACCATCGGCTTCGACGGGCCGTCGGACTCGATCACCCTGACCCATGCGGCGCGTGACCGCGGCGCCTTCGCCCGCGGCGCCCTCGCGGCGGCGCGGTGGGTGCACGGCAGGCACGGCTGGTTCGACATGCACGACGTGCTCGGACTTCGATAGGCCCGGCGGGCCGGGCAGGAGAAGACAGGTATCAATCATGAGAACCCGATGGACTGGCGTGGGGACGGCGCTCGTCACCCCATTCACCCGCAGTGGTGAACTGGACGAGCCGGCGGTCCGCCGACTGGGTCGGCGACAGATCGACGCCGGCGTCCATTTCCTCGTGCCGTGCGGCACGACCGGCGAGAATCCAACCCTGTCGCTGGGCGAACGCATCCGCATCGTCGAGATCCTGGCCGAGGAAGCCGCCGGCCAGGTGCCGATTCTCGCCGGCGCCGGCGGCTACGACACACGCGAGATCATCCACCTGGCCGCCGAGATGCTGAAGGCCGGTGCCTCCGGCCTGCTCTCCGTCACCCCGTACTACAACAAGCCGACCCAGGAAGGGCTGTATCAGCACTTCCACGCCATCGCGTCGAGCACGCCGCTGCCGATCGTTCTCTACAACGTGCCGGGACGCACGGGCGTCAACCTCGAGCCGGCCACCGTCGCCCGCCTCGCCGCCCTTCCCAACATCGTCGGCATCAAGGAGGCGTCCGGCAACATCTCGCAGATGTGCGAGGTCTGCCACGTCGTGCCGTCGGAGTTCATCGTGTTGTCGGGCGACGATGCGATCACGCTGCCGTTGATGGCGGTCGGCGGCCGCGGCGTCATCTCGGTGGCGTCGAACGAGGTGCCGGCGGAGATGGTGCAGATGGTCGAGGCGGCCGAGCATGGCGACTTTGCCACGGCCCGTCTCGTTCACGATCGACTGCTGCCGCTGATGCAGATCAACTTCATCGAATCCAACCCGGGACCGGTCAAGGCCGCCATGGCGGCGATGGGGCTCCTCGACGAGCACTTCCGCCTGCCGATGGTGCCGCCCAGGGCCGACTCGAAGGCGCGCATCGTGCGCGTGCTGAAGTCGCTCGAGCTCCTTCGGCAGGCCGCGCCGCACGTGCACTAGGCGTCACGTGGCCGTACAGACCGCGATCGATCCCGTTGCGCTCACCTGCGCCCTCGTGGATATCGACTCCACGACCGGCTGCGAGGCGGCGGTCGGCCAGTGGTTGGCCCGCTACCTGCGCGACCTCGGCTACACCGTCACCGAGCAGCGGGTCGACGGCACCCGCTTCAACGTGCTGGCGACCGTCGGCCCGCCGACGGTCGTCTTTTCCACCCATTTCGATACCGTGCCGCCGTTCTTCCCGAGCCGGGTCGAGAACGGCCGGATCTACGGCCGTGGGTCGTGCGACGCCAAGGGCATTCTCGCGGCGCAGGTCACGGCGGTGGAGCAGCTGCGTGCCGCCGGTGAAGGGCGCGCCGGGCTTCTCTTCGTCGTCGGCGAGGAGCGCGGCAGCGACGGTGCCCGGGTCGCCAACGAGACCGCCGCCGGGTGCCGCTATCTGATCGACGGTGAGCCGACCGATCTGCGGCTCGGGGTGGCGACGCGCGGCGTCCTGCGGCTCAAACTGCGCGCCGCCGGCCGGGCCGCCCATTCCGCCTTTCCCGAGCTCGGTGCGTCGGCGATCGACGCGTTGATCGACGCGCTGATCGAGCTGCGCACGATCGCGCTGCCCGCGGATGCGGTGCTCGGCCGCACCCACTACACCATCGGCCTCATCAACGGCGGCGTCGCACCGAACGTCGTGTCGCCGTCGGCCTGGGCCGAGGTGATGTTCCGCACCGTCTCCGATGCCGCCGACGTGCTGACGGCGGTTGCACCGCTGCGCCAGCGCGTGGACATCGAGCAGCTGCTCGACGTGCCGACGGTGCGGCTGCTGACGGTCCCCGGGTTCGACAGCGCGGTGTTCCACTACACGACCGACGTGCCCTTCCTGACGAAGTGGGGACAGCCGCTCCTCTACGGGCCCGGCTCGATCCAGGTGGCGCATACCGCCGACGAATCGCTCTCCATCGACGAGCTGTATGCGGCGATCGACGGCAACGTCCGCCTCGCCCGCCAACTGCTGGCCAGGCCCTCGTGACCGCCTCGACGATCGGCGTCAACCCCGGCCCGCCGCCGGTCGGCGACGAACCCCGCGCCGAATATGCCGCCCGCATCGCCCGCTGGGAGCGGGCCATCGCCGACGGCGATCGGCGGCATTTGCTCATCTCCAACCTGCGGCTCGCCACGGCGCTGGCCGCGGCGGCGGCCGGGTGGCTGGTCTTCTTCAAGGCGGCCGCCTCGATCGCCCTGTTCCTCGTCCCGGCGCTCGGATTCCTGGCGCTGCTGGTCGTGCACGCGCTGGTGCTCCAGCGGAACGAGCGCGCGGCGCGTGCCAAGCGGCTCTACGTCCGCGGCCTCGAACGGATGGACGGCCAGTGGTCGGGGAAAGGGCCGGACGGCGAGCGGTTCACGGCCCACCACGCCTATGCGCGCGATCTCGACCTGTTCGGCCCCGGGTCGCTCTTCCAGCTGCTGTCGGTTGCGCGGACGGAGGCCGGCGAAGAGACGCTCGCCGACTGGTTGCGCGGACCGGCGGACGTCGTCGAGGTCAGGGCAAGGCAGCAGGCGGTCGGCGAACTGCGACCCAAGCTCGATTTCCGCGAGGACCTGGCGGTGCTCGCCGCCGAGACCCACGTCGGCCGCACGAGCGGCCTGGCGAACTGGGCGACGCGGCCGCCACAGGGATTGCCGGCGTTCGCGGCGGTGTTGTTCGCCGGGCTGGCCGCCGGCACGGCGGCGTTGATTGCCCTGGCCTTCATGGACCGCGTGCCGATCGAACTGCCCCTGGTCTGGCTGGTGCTGCAGATCGGCTGCGTCGCGGTGTGGCGGCGCCAGATTGGCGACGTCATCCATCACATCGAGGGACCGTCGCTCGACATCCGGCTGTTGACGGCACTCCTGGCGCGGCTCGAACAGGAGCCGTTCACCTCGCCGCGACTGACCGACATCCATGCCAGGCTGATCGCCGGCGGCGTCCGGCCGTCGGCGCGGCTGCGCCAGCTGCAGCGGCACGTGTCGTGGCTCGACTCGATGCACAATCCGCTGTTCGCGCCGGTTGGCGCGGCGCTGCTCGTCCGGGCCCAGGCCGCCGTCTGGATCGATCGCTGGCACGCGGCGAACGGCCGCGCGCTGGCGGCCTGGCTGGCCGCCGTCGGCGAACTCGAAGCGCTCAGCTCGCTTGCGGCGTTCGCCTACGAGCGGGCCGAGAATCCGTTCCCGGTGCTGCTCGACGATCCGGCCCACGGACCCCGCTTCGATGCGACGGCGCTCGCGCACCCGCTGATCGTCGGGCATGCCGCCGTCGCCAACGACGTGCGTCTCGGGGGCGGCGATCCGCAGGTGCTGCTCGTCAGCGGTTCCAACATGTCCGGGAAGAGCACGCTGTTGCGCGCCGTCGGGTGCAACGTCGTCCTCGCGCTGGCCGGTGCGCCGGTGCGGGCCGCGGCGCTGACGCTGTCGCCGCTGGCGATCGGCGCGACGTTGCGGGTCGAGGATTCGCTGCAGGCGGGCATCTCGCGGTTCTATGCGGAGGTGCTGCGCATCCGTGCGATTGTCGAGACGGCTCGCGGTCCGCTGCCGCTGCTGTTCCTGCTCGACGAGATCCTGGCCGGGACCAACTCCCACGATCGCCGCATCGGAGCCGACGCCATCGTCCGCTCCCTGGTCGCCGGCGGCGGCATCGGCCTGGTGACGACGCATGACCTGGCGCTGACCGAATTGCCGAAGGCGCTCGGCACGCGCGCGGCCAACGTCCATTTCGAGGATCGGATCGAACAGGGCAGGATGGTGTTCGACTACCGCATGCGTCCGGGCGTCGTCGAACACAGCAATGCGTTGGAGTTGATGCGCGCGGTTGGGCTCGACGTCTAGCCGTCCCGGACCTGAACCGCCGGCGCCCCATGGCGATGACGGCAGCGTCGTTGCAACGGTGGCGGGGATGAGCATCGAACAACCGCCCCATCCGGAATTCCCGCGGCCTCCCGACCCGATCGACAAGCCGCCGCCCGACATCAAGCCGGTACCGCCGCCCGACATCCCGCCGCCGGCGGGACCGCCGGACATTTCCCCGCCGGCGAATCCGAATCAGCCGCTCGTCATCTGAGCCGCTGTTCGGGGCGTATAGGCCGCGTCGGCGGACTTCCGCTCCTCGACGGCGGTCAGGAAAGGCTGCGCTCGACGCCGAGGGCGATGTGCATCAGCACGTCGGTTTCATGCCGACGGCCGACGAGCTGCAATCCTACCGGCCATCCGGCCGATGTCGTGCCGCACGGCAGCGAGATCGCCGGATGACCGGTGATGTTGAACAGCTGGGTCAGCCGCAGCATCAGCGAGCGCACGGCATGCGCTTCACCGTCGATGTCGACCGTCGCCGCGCCGAGCGGCGGCGCGACGATGGGCACCGTCGGCAGCATCAGCACGTCATACCACGACAGGGCGGCATCCACCTCGCGCCGCAACGCCGCTCGTCCGGCCATCGCCCGCAGGTAGTCTTCGGCGAGCACGTAACGTCCCATCTCCAGCCGCAGGCGGACGGCCGCCGTGTACTGCTCGGCCCGCGCGTCGAGTGTCGCGGCGTGGTAGGCCGCCGCCTCGGCAAGCACGATCGGCAGGTAGACCGTCGCGACGTAGTCGGCATGTGCGATGTCAACGGTGGCGACGTGCGCGCCGGCCCGTTCGAGCGCGGCGACGGCGGCGTCGAAGGCGGCCCGCACCTCGGGCTCGAGCAGGCTGCAGAAGTAGCGGTGTGGAACGCCGATACGGAGCCCGCCAAGCGGCGACGCGGTGAGCGGTCTGGGCCCGGGGTGCCCGACCAGCGCCTGGTGCAAGTACCACGCGTCGGTCACCGTCTGGGCGAGAGGCCCGACGTGGTCCAGCGTCTGCGAGAGCGGCACGACGCCGTCGGCGGACGTCTCACCGGCCGTCGGCTTCAGTCCGACCAGTCCACAGACGGCGGCCGGGATGCGGATCGAGCCGCCGGTGTCGGTGCCCAGTGTGCCGAGCGCCATGCCGGTGGCGACGCTGATCGCCGACCCGCCGCTCGAGCCGCCCGGCGATCGCACCGGGTCGAGCGGGTGGCGCGCCGGGCCGAAACCCGAGTCTTCGTTGGTGGTCCCGAACGCGAACTCATGGAGGTTGGTCTTGCCGACGATGACCGCGCCGGCCTGGCGAAGCTGGACGACCGCGGCAGCATCGTGTGCCGCGACGTCGGTGGCGCGCACCTTCGAGGCCGCGGTGGTGGCGACGCCGCGCAGGTCGAACAGGTCCTTGAGCGACAGCGGCACGCCGTGCAGCGGACCGCGGTCGTGTCCGGCGGCGAGTTCGGCATCGGCCTGCCGGGCCTGTGCGAGCGCCGGCGCACCGAGCACCAGGATGAACGCGTTCAGCGCCCGATCGTGCGCCGCGATGACCTGCAGGCAGGCCTCGGTGGCCGCGACCGATGACGTGCCGCCGCGACGGAGCTGCCGGCCGAATTCCTGGATCGTGTACGGGCGCGGCCGGGCCGGGCCGCCGGGCGAATCGCCGGCCGGTGCCGCGGCGGCCGGCACCGGCGGCGGCGCCGCCGCCGCTGCCGACTGGGTGCCGGGCCGTGCCGCGGCGCTGGCGCGCTCGGCCGCGTCGCCGGAGCGCGGCGTCGCGTGCATCGTGAAGTCGCCACCGCGCAGCTGCGTGAGCGACGCGGCGAGACCCTCCAGCAGCGGCGCCAACTGCGGCAGGGCGCGCCGGTCGGCATCGGCGGTCGCCATCTTCAGCCAGGCGTCCACAGTCATGCGTAGCTACTCCGGACCACGCACCGACACCGCCACGCCGTCCCGCAGCGGCACGATGGACGTTGTCAGCCGGGGGTCACTGTTGATCCGGCGGTTGTACTCGACGATCGCGGCGGTGTCCGCGGGGTCGCGGCGCGGCGGCTCGACGTAGCCGGGTACGACTTCGCCGTCCCACAGGACGTTGTCGGTGACGAGCAGGCCGCCGGGCCGCAGCAACGCGATCAGGCGGTCGAGCATCGGGACGTAGTGCTGCTTCGGTCCGTCCTGGAAGATCAGATCGAACGGGCCGGCGACCTTGTTGACCAGCAGGCTGGCGTCGCCGGTCATGACGTGCACCCGCTCGGCGACGCCGGCGCGCTCGAAGTTGGCGCGCGCCATCGTCACCCGTTCCGGCGCCAGCTCCATGGTGAGCAGCAGGCCGTCGGCCGGCAGGGCTCTGGCGATCCAGATACCGGAGTATCCGGCCGCGGTGCCGATTTCCAGGACGCGCCTCGCGCCGACCGCGGTGACGAGGACGCGCAGCAGCACGCCAACTTCGGCATCGATGAGCGGCAAGTCGGCGGTCGCGCCGGCGCGCGCGATATCGAGGAGGACCGCGTCGCTCTGCCGATTGAGCGAGGCAAGGTAGCGCTCGACGGCGCCTGGCACGATCTGGCCCATAATTGACACGATTCTACATGCGCCATACCAAGATCATCGCTACAGTCGGCCCGGCGACGGACAACGACACGATGCTCGATGCGATCATCGCGGCCGGCGTGGATGTGGTCCGTCTGAACTTCTCGCACGGCACCCACGAAACCCAGGGAGCGGCGTTCGCCCGCGTCCGGGCAGCCGCGAAGCGGGCCGGTCGCGAGGTCGCCATCCTGCAGGACCTCAGCGGTCCGAAGATACGCACCGGGCGTCTGGAGAACGGCCAGGCGCTCGATCTGCACGCCGGGGACCGGCTGGTCATCGGCACCGGCGATTTCGTCGGCGGCCGCGGCCGGGTGTCGACGACGTTCGACGGGTTGGCGCGCGGCGTCCACCCCGGTGACAAACTGCTGCTTGCCGACGGCTCCATCGAGCTGCGGGTGGAGGCCAGTGACGGCGGCGACATCCTGACGACGGTGACGGAAGGCGGCGTGCTCGGCGAGCACAAGGGGATCAACGCTCCGGGCGTCGAACTGCAGGCCGGAGCGCTCACCACCAAGGACATCGGCGACTTGCGCTTCGGTCTGTCGCTCGGCGTCGACATGGTGGCGCTGAGCTTCGTGCGCAGTGCGGCCGACCTGCGGCAGGCGCGCCAGATCATGGCCAGTGACGGTGCCGCCGACCTCCCGCTCATCGCCAAGCTCGAACGACCGGAAGCCATCCAGCACCTGAGCGAAATCCTCGCCCACTGTCAGGCGGTGATGATCGCGCGAGGCGACCTCGGCCTCGAGATCCCGCTCGAGCGGGTGCCGCGCGTCCAGAAGGACATCATCCGGCGGGCCCGCATGCGCGGCATCCCGGTCATCCTGGCGACGCAGGTGCTCGAGTCGATGACCAAGGAGGCGCGGCCGACGCGCGCCGAGGTCAGCGATGCGGCCAACGCGGTGGGCGAAGGGGTCGACTCGATCATGCTGGCCGCCGAGACGGCGGCGGGGGCGTTTCCGGCGCGGGCGGTGCAGACGCTCGACACGATCATCCGCGAGGCGGAGCTGACGCCGCCGGACGAAGCCGCCATCGTCACCCGGCGGCTCGCCGACGACCACGATCACGTGCGGGCGTTGTGCGCCGCCGCCGTCACCCTGGCGAACCGCGGCGATGCGCGGGCCATCGTCGCGCTGACCCGCGGCGGCAGCACCGCCCGGCAGCTGTCGGCCCTGCGGCCCAAGGCGCCGATCTTCGCCGTGACCACCAGCGACCTCACGGCGCGGCGCCTGGCGCTGCACTGGGGTGTCGTCCCGGTGGTGATTCACGAGAACGATGTCGTCGACGCTCGCGGCAGCAAGTCGGGCCAGCAACTCGTATCGTTCGGCCACGCCGCCACGGGCGAGACGGCGGTGTTCATCAACGTCAACCCCGATCTCACGTTGGCGGACGCCAACTACCTGCGGATCCAGCGCCTGTGAGTGAGGCGGCGAACGACTTCCACGTCGTCACGCGGTGGCGGGTGGATGGCACGTGCGGTGAAGTGGCCGACGTGCTCGGCGATCCGCTCGCCCTGGCCCGCTGGTGGCCGGCCGTGCATCTGTCGGTCGACGAGACGGCCGCCGTGGCGGACGCGAGCGCCCGCCGCTTCCGCCTCCGCACACGCGGCTGGCTGCCCTATACCCTCGTCTGGGACCTCGTCATCGCCGAGCACTACTACCCGAACCGACTGGTGTTCGATGCGGCCGGCGATGTCGTCGGCCGCGGCTCGTGGACGTTCGTGCAGAACGGTCCGGCGGTCGACGTCATCATCGACTGGCGGATGCGCGCCGGCACCCGTGTGCTGCGCGGGCTGTCGTTCCTCCTGAAGTGGATCGTCGCCGCGGACCTCCGCTGGGCGATGGCGCAGGGCGAGGAGAGCCTGCGGCTCGAGGTGCGCCGCCGCCGCACGCTGAACGATGCGCAGCGGGCGGCGATTCCGCCGCCGCCCGGCCCGGTCACCTATGCGGCGGCTGCGGTGCTCGGCGGCGCGGCCGTCGTCGCGGCCGCGGCTGCGTATCTGCTCGTCCGCGCCACGCGGGCGAAACGCCGCCGCCGGGTCCGTCACTAGCCACACGAACGCGCCGCCCGGCACACCGCTGCAACCGCCGCACGAAGAGCGATGTCGGCGATCTGCGCGCCTTTCGGGCGCGGATGGGGCGAGTTCGCAGCCACCACGCATCAAGACGTCTCGACGCGTAGACCCTTCGCTGTCAGTGGATTGGGCGCGAATCGCGCGGCGTTGGCGGCGGCTGCACCATCGGGAACCGGTCTTGCGCACTGGCCGCACGGCCCATGCTCTTCCTCCCGCGCCCGTGAACCGCGCCTTCGACGGAGATACCGATCACGATGTCTACCCGCATGCCTGCACAACCTGGAAGACCCTCCCGTCGGCGAGGCGCCGCGACATGGCTGTCGATTGTTCTCGTGACGACCGCCGCGGCGCTCGGCGGCGGCCTGCTGGCCCAGCGCACCGATCCGGCGAGCGGCACCGCCAACTTCGACATCCGCGTCAGCCCGGGAGACGGCGTGCGGGGCTATCTGGTACGGGTCGGGGCGCGCGGCACCGGCGGCGATGCATCGGCGGCGCGCGTCGCTGAACAGCAGCAGGCGGTGGCACGGCTGGCAGCGGACCGTCCGAATGTCGACGTCATCCCGAGTCAGGAGCTCCACACGCCGGAGATCGTCACGACGAAGTTGGGCAGCGGCTTTCTGACCGGGCCGGCACCCGACCGGGTCGGTACGCTGCGCACCTTCCTCACGGCCAATGCCACGGCGTTCGGCCTGCGCAGTGCCGAGATCGCCGAACTGGTCGTCGTCGCTGACTACGAGAATCCGGCCGGCAACATGGCGTGGGTCGAACTCGAGCAGCGCATCAACGGGCTGCCGGTGTTCCGCGGCCGCATCCGGGGCGCCTTCACGCGGAGTGGCGAGCTCGTGCAGACGTCGGGGACGCTGGCCCCGGCGGTCGATGCGACAGCCCTGTCGGTGTCGCCGGCGGTGAGTGCGCCGTCGGCGATCGTCACGTCGGCGGCGCGCGTCGGGTGGACGGTGCCGGAGAGCGGTCTCGTCGCACGGCCGGCCGCCGCCAACGGCACGCTCGTCTTCGAGCGCGGACCGCTGGCCGACGAGCCGCGGGCCTGGCTGTTGTACTTCCCGCTCGCCTCGGGCGTGGCGCGGCTGGCCTGGGCCACCGAGATCTGGGGCGCCTCCGACTCGTTCCTGTCGGTCATCGACGCCGAGACCAGCGATCTGCTGTTCCGCAAGAACATGACGGAGTACCAGTCCCAGGCCGCCACCTACAACGTCTACCTGGATGACAGTCCGGCGCCGATGTCGCCGTCGACTGCGCTGCCGACCAACGGAGCGCAGGCGGGCTTCATCGCCCGGACCAGCGCGACGCTGGTCGGCAACGAAGCGCCGAACACCTTCAACAACCTCGGCTGGATCACCGACAACACGAACGGCGTCAACGGCCTCACCGATGGCAACAACGTCGAGGCCGGCCTCGACCGGGTGGCGCCAGACGGCGTGGACAGCACGGTCGCCGGCGTCGGGCGGGTGTTCAACTTCGCCTACGATCCGGCGACGCAGGAACCGCTGTCACCGGCGTCGCAGAACGGCGAAGTGACCGACGCGTTCTACTGGACGAACCTCTATCACGATCGCCTCTACCGCCTCGGCTTCACCGAGTCGTCCGGCAACTTCCAGAACGACAACTTCGGTCGCGGCGGCGTCGCCGCCGACCGCATCCGCGCCGAGATGCAGGACAGCTCGAGCACGAACAACGCCAACTTCACGACCCCGGCCGACGGCGGCCGCGGCCGTATGCAGATGTACCTCTTCCCCAATCCGGCGCCCGACCGGACGTCGGGTCTCGATCACGACGTCCTGCTGCACGAGCTGACGCACGGCCTGTCCAACCGCCTGCATGTCAACGGCGCCGGGCTCACGTCGACGATGGCACGGGCGATGGGCGAGGGGTGGTCGGACGTCTACGCCCGCGCCCTGTTGTCCACCGCCAGCGAACCGGTCGCCGCCGTCTATCCGACCGGCGGCTGGGTGACCTACCTGTTGGCCAGCGGCTACACCAGCAACTACTACTACGGGATTCGCCGGTTTCCCTACGCACCGCTGTCGGTGACCGGCGTCAACGGCCGGCCGCACAACCCGCTGACCTTCGCCGACATCGACTCGACGCAGATGAACCTCGCGGACGGCGCCTACCCGAACAACCCGATTCTCGGGACGACCGCCTTCCAGGTGCACAACGCCGGTGAAGTATGGGCCAGTGCCCTGTTCGAGGTGCGGGCGCGCCTGATTGCGCGACTGGGCTTTGCCACCGGCAACGAGCGGTTCCTGCAGTTCGTCACCGACGGCATGAAGCTCGATGGCGCCAATCCGACGTTCCTGAGCGGTCGCAACGCGATCCTGACGGCGGCGCTCGCCGGTGGCGGTACCGTTCAGGACCTCGCCGACATCTGGGCCGGCTTCGCGGTCCGCGGCATGGGGGTCAGTGCGCAGATCACCGACGTCCTGAACGGCCGTGTCGTTCAGGCCTTCGACGTGCCCGGCATCACGGCTGGCGCCAGCGCGCTGCTCTCCGAATCGCTGCCGAACGGCCGCCTCGACCCGACCGAGGTGGTCGGCGTGTCGCTGTGCATCGTCAACAACGGCGCGGCGGCGTCAGGCAGCGTGCTGGCGACCCTGCAGGCGAGCGGCGGCGTCACTGCGCCGTCTGCGGCGCAGTCATACGGCGCGATTGCGGTGGGGGCGACCGTCTGCCGCACCTTCACGTTCACCGTCAGCGCCGCGTGCGGCGCGCAACTCGTCGCCACCCTGGCGACCACCGAGTCGGGCGGCTCACCACGAAGCCTGACCTACACGATGGATGTCGGCAGCCAGACGGTGATGCTTGCGCAGGCCTTCGATGCGGTGGCCGCGCCGGCGCTGCCGGGCGGCTGGACGAGTGTCGTCGTCTCGGCGGTCACGGTGAACGCATTCGCGACCAGCACGGCAACGCCCGACACCGCGCCGAACCGCGCGTTTGCCGCCAATCCGAACGTCGTCACCGACAACGCCCTGGTTTCGCCGGTCTTCCCGGTTCCGGCCACTGGCGCGACGGTGTCGTTCCGCAACTCCTACAGCACGGAACCCGGCTTCGACGGTGGCGTGCTGGAGCTCGCCATCGCCGGCGGACCCTGGCAGGATGTCGTCGCGGCCGGCGGCACCTTCCTCCAGAATGGCTACAACGCCTCGATCAGTGCGGTGTCCAGTCCGCTCAACGGCCGCTCCGCTTGGACCGGCAGTTCCGGCGGCTACGTGACGACCAGCGTCCGATTGCCGGCTGCCGCCTCGGGACAGAACGTACAGCTGCGCTGGCGCCTGGCGACCGACGATTCGGTGTCGGCGACCGGCTGGGGCATCGACACGACTCAGATCCTCACGTATACGTGTGGTGGCAGTCTGCCGCCGCCGCCCGCGGCCTTCGCCAAGACGGCGCCGGGCAATGGCGCGACCGGGCAGTCGGTCGCACCGACGCTGACCTGGGCGACCGCGGTCGGGGCCACGTCGTACGAGTACTGCGTCGACACCTCGAACAACAACACCTGCAACACCGCCTGGGTGAATGTCGGATCGGCTACCAGCGCCTCTCTCGCAGGCCTGCTTCCGGGCCGTCCCTACGTGTGGCAGGTGCGGGCCGCCAATGCCGGCGGCAGCACCGAGGCCAACGCCAACGCCTGGTTCTCGCTGACCACGGCGGCCGTCGCCAACCCGCTCGCCGACCTTGCCATCGACTTCGGTGCCGGTGTCGGCCTGTGGATGCACTACGACAACGGCGGCGGCGCGCCGACGTGGGCACAGCTGCACGGCGTCTCGCCGACCGGCCTGGCCCGCGCGAATCTGAACGGCAACCAGGCATCGGACCTGGCCGTCGCCTTCGCCGGCTCCGGTCTCTGGGCCTATCTGGACAACGCGACGTGGCAGCAGCTTCACCCGCTGACGCCAAGCCTGATCAGGTCTGGCGATCTCGACGGCAACGGCCGCGATGAACTCGTCGTCGAGTTCCCCGGTCAGGGGCTGTGGATTCGCTACGACAACGCCAGCTGGGCGCAGCTGCACCCGCAGGGCGCGGTTGCGATAGCGGTCGGCAACGTCGACGGCAGCGCCGGCGGCAAGGCCGACGTCATCGTCAGCTTCGCCGGCTTCGGCACCTATGCCTATCTGAACAACTCGTCGTGGACGCCGGTCCACAATTTCGTGGCGCAGGCAATCCAGCTGGGCGACATCGACGGCAACGGCACCGCCGATGCGGTGATGCAGTTCGCCACCTACGGTGAGTACATCCTCTACAACAACACCACCTGGGTCGGCCTGCACCCGTCCCAGGCGTCGTCGTTCGTCACCGGAAACCTCGACAACGACGCGGCGGGCAAGAGCGACGTCCTGATGGTGTTCCCGGGATTCGGCACCTACGTCTTCCTGAACGGCACCACCTGGGTCGGACTCCATCCGTTCCAGGCGTCGGTCATGACCACGGGCGACCTCGATGGGAACGGGGCAGACGATGCGGTGTTCGCGTTCCCGGGCAACGGCATCTGGTCGCTGAAGAATCTGACGACCTGGGCGCCGGTCCACCCGTTCATGCCGGAAGCGATGGCAGCCGGTCGGGTGAACAGCAACTAGGCGGGCGCGGTCACCGGCGTGCCGGCGATCAGCGCGACGCTGATCCGGCACGCCGCCGCGTTATTGCGGCAGAATCGGCATCCGATACGCGCTGTCACCGAGGATCGCGTAGACCTCGAGATCACCATCGCCGGCGAGAATCGTGCTGACCTGCAGCCCGCAGGCGCGCAGCGCCGGCATCTTGAAGTACGCCGCCACGTCGTCGCGCGGCCAGGGCAGCGACGTCGCCACGATGCGGCGGCGCTGCGTCACCAGGAACAGGTCCGGGGTCCGGCGGCCCGGCAGGTCGAGCACCCAGCCGCCCAGCTGCCAGGTCGAATCGGTCCGCGCTATCCGCTCGACGTGCCCCTGCACGGTGCCGGCCTGCACCGGCAGCGTCTGCCCATCCGGCGTCAGGATGCCGGTGACCGGCGCCCCCGGCCGCTCGACGACGAGCTGGTAGTCGGCCTGGCGCGAGCGTCCGATCAACGACAGCGAACGATTCGCCTCCACGCGATACACGGCGACGGCATTGCGACCGGGACGGAAGAACCGCGGCGCCAGCATCACCGTGAGCCGCGCGTTCCCATCGCCGCCAAGCGTCCAGCCGAGGCCGGCCACGGTGTCGTTCACCGTCACCGCGACCGGTGTCCCCGGTGGCAGCGGCCCGACGATCGACGCAGTCAGCATCGCCGGAACGAGCGCCCCGCCCGGGTCGACATTCGCGAGCGCCTCTGGCTGATCGATGCGAAGGTCCAGACCTGGCGGCGACGGGACGCCGCCGGGCGCGACGGCGAGGCCGAGCAGATCGCGATGCGGTCCCATCCGGTACAGGTCGTCCGCCTGACCGCCGGCGCCGAAGAGCGCCTCGATCCGCGACGACAGTTGCAGGCGTTCGCCGGGAACGTGCGCCGGGAGCACCAGGCCCTGCAGCCGGGTGAACAGATGTCGGGGCCCCTCGGGCGCCGCGGACCGCCGCAGCGACTGGCCATCCACCGGCCATGGGAGCGGCATGTCGAGGACATCCGCGATCGTCGGCACGACATCGACGAGCCCGGCCGCTCGTGCGTCACGCCGTCCTTCGGACTGTCCGGGATAGCGCACGAACAGCGGCACCGGGAGGATGTCCTCCGGATGCGCAGCGTCGTAGTCGCGCCGCGACGCCCCGGCGCGGAACGAGGCGCCGTGGTCGGCGGTGACGACGACGAGCGCGTTGGCGTCCAGCCCCGTCTCATGCAGACGATCGAGCAGCTGGCCGAGCAGGCGATCGACTGCCGACAACTGCAGCAGGAAGCGCTGCAGTCCATGATCCACGGCCCGCTGATCGGGCTGCCAGATCTCCTGCGGCGTGAGCCCGCCGACGACCGCACCGTGATACGCCTGGCCGTCGGGCAGCAGGTGCCACGGTACGTGCGGCAGGCCCAGATGGAGGTACCACAGGCGCGGCGTCGTCGCCGGTGCGAGCGCGCGCACCAGGCGCTGGAAGCGTTCCGGTTCGTTCGTGGCAGCGGTGGCGGCCTCAATCGCCGAGGCGACGGTCGTCGGCGATGCGACTGCCTCGCCGTCATCCCCGTCGAATCCGGCCCAGCGGCTGCCGATTGACGGCAGGTACGCGGCGGCGAGTCGGGTGGGCAGCGTGGCATGGAGGTAGACGACCGCGGTGTCCTTCAGCAGCCCCGCCAGCCCGAACGACGCCTGTGTCGCACCACACACATCCTCTGCACACAGTGCCGTGACGAACTCCGACGCGTGCATCGGATACGAACGGCCGAAGTAGGTGAGCAGGTTGTTCGGGTGGGCCTGCGCCGTCGGCAGCTGCTCGCTGCGCAGCCACCGTCCGGTCAGGATCGCCGGCAGCGCGTTGACCGTGCCGTCCGCGTTCGTGGTGGCATTCGGGTACCACGTGGACTGCCGTGCGAGCCGCGCGAAGTTGGGAAAGCGCGCCTCATCGAGGCTGCCGTCTGGACGCAGCAGCGCTGCCAGCGGCAGTTCGTCGAAGACCAGCAGCACGACGGGAACCCGGGCGCGCGCAATCGCGCGAGCCCCACCGCTGGCCGGCGGGAACACGAGGTCGCGCACCGGGCTGCCGAGCAGGAACATCACGGCGAAGCCGGCCGGCGCCACGAGCGCCCAGGAGGCGGCGCTGCGCAGCCGAGACCAGCGGGCGTGCGTGACGACGGTCAGGGCCGTGAGGCCCGCAACCACCAGCACCCAGCCGATCCACTCGAGCGGCAGCGCCCGCGCCAGCGGCGGCGCGACCGTCAGTCCGGCGAGGAGGCCGAGACTCGTACGGTGCCACGCAAGACCAAGCCGCTCCGACACGAGGCTGAGGAGCCTGACGGCACCCAACAATACGAGCGGCGGCCCGAGCAGCAGCACCGCTGCGAACACCAGGATGCCGGGCGCGCTGGTCCGGTGCGCCACGAAGAACGTCGCCTGATGACCGAGGAGATCGAACAGCGGCTGCGCGCATGCGAATGCCGACAGGACCGCCAGCTCGAGCCCCTGCGTCATCCACGGTCGCCGGCTCATGCCGTGACCTCGCGACCCGTGCCGCGGTGCGGCCGGCCGCCAGCGTGCCGCCCAAGCGCAAGGAAGATGCGCCCCTCGCAGGTGAACACCCGTCCGTCGCGGTCGCGATGTGAGCCAGGAACGAACGAAGCGGCGGGCACGGCGACGGCAGTCAGGGCTGGTTGGCGGAAGGAGGTTGCGGGAGGTGATTCGGCCTGAGCCGGCGGATGATGTGGCGCCAGCCGAGCCGGATGAGCACCGCCAGTCCAGCGGCGCCGCCCATCAACACCTGCAGGGCCAAGCTGCCGCCGCCCGGGTCGACATACGCCTGGGCCGGCGATGCGTGGACCACCAACAACGCGATGAGGATGGCCACAGCCAGCCTGGGAGGGGGTGGGGGTACCATTCCGGACTGAACGCCCCATTGTGTGTGTTTACAAGGGGTGGCGCAAGCTCAGCTTTCCCTTTATCCCCTGCCTTGTCAGTGAATTACCGACACGCCGTCGATCTGGACCGTCGGCCGGCGGCACCCGGTTCGGCCGCCGCCGCGGGCCATTACGCCGCCGTGAGGCGATCCACAAGCGCCGTGCAGGCTCGCGCGAACCGCGCGATGGCGAGCGGGTCGATGGCGTGCGGGCCGCGATCGCTGAGGTTGTGGAAGAGGGCGTTCCCGCCGATGATCGACGCGTAGCGCCCACCGCCGCGATGGACCGCCTCCGCTTCGCCGTTTGGGACGCGATCTCGCGGGTTGCGTCGATTGACCGTGAGACCGGCGGCCGCCATCTCGCGCGTGAGCGCGGCGTCGATCTCGTCATGCGACGCCTGGAGCGTATTGCCCGGGTCGACCGCCGCGCCGATGTTCGCCCCCAGGTGCAGCCATCCGGCGGCGCGCGGGACGATGCCGGGCCGCATGGTGATGAAGGCATCGATGCCCAGGTGTCCGAGCTCGTGGCCGCTCGACGCCACGAAGAGGACGGAGCGCGGCCGTGCCGTGGCCCGCAGGGCCCGCATGATCTCGAGCCACACCACCAGGCCGCCGCCGCGTTCGCTCGCACACCCGTACCAGCCGCTGCGCGGCGTCATGACGACGAATGGCGGCAGCGCCGGATTCGTTCCGCGAATCTCCGCCACCACGTTCATCGCCGACGCCGGCGTCCGGGCGACCTGCGCGATGAGCCGGGCGCTGACGCCGCGCGCGACGGCATCACCCAGCCACCCTTCCTCGGCGCTGTCGACCTGCAGCACCGGCGGACCGAACGGTGCGAGAAACTCGTCGGCGTTGCTCGGACACAGCCCCGGCTGGCGGCCGTTCGTCAGCGCGACGATCGCCTTGTGGCGACCGCTCCGGCGTGCCTGGCCGAGCGGTCCAGCGCCGGCCGCATTGGTCGCTGTCGCCGTGACCGCGATATCGGCGCCGGAGTCTGCGGTGCCGAGACGTCCGCCAATCCCGTCCGGGCCGGTGAAGGCGCCGTCGTAGAGCGGCAGGCCCGCGATCCGCCGGCCGTCGACGACGAGCACGCAGGTCACCGGGTCGACGCGGTCGACCGGGAACCGCTCTTTCATCGGCGTCAGTCCGGCAGCGGCGACCTGGCTCGCCAGCCAGTCGCCGGAGGCCCAGTCCACCGCCGTCGCGGTGCGGTGGTAACCCTGGCTCTCGAACTCGGCGATCAGCCGGGCGGCGCGCCGTGCGATCTGTTCCGGGCCGCTGCCATGCGCGTCGACAGCGCGGGCGGCGGTGAACGGCGCGGCGGCGCTGGCGAGGCTGAGGGCGAACCATTCGCGGCGGGTCAGAGTCATGGGGTGATCCTAGCGCTCCAGCAGGCCTTTCAGCGTCTGCAGCGCGCGCTCCCAGCCGGCGCCGAAAACGGCATAGTAGCGGCGCCAGCGCGGGCTCTCTTCGAACCCCGTCTGGTGGACGCGCAACAGCGTCAGTTCGCCGTCGACCGGATGTCCGGGGTCGGGCGGGGCCTTGCTGGTGGTGACCTCGATCGCCATCGGACCAATCGGGTCGCCGTCCGGCGGCAGCCAGTAGACGTCGGCGAGAAAGAACCCCTCCCCCGCATCGATCTGCACCACCGTGCCACGCAGCACGCCGCCCAGGCGCCCGAGCACCTCGTCGCGGAAGTCGGTCGCCCGCCACTCCACGACATACGGCCCGAACGGCCGCGCGACCGTTACCGACGCGTGCGCCTGCCACCAGGCGCCGAGCGCCGCCCGGTCGAAAAAGGCCCGCAGCACTCGCGCCTGCGGCGCCGCGATGACAATCGACACGTCGGTCTTCGAGATGCGGTTCGCGGCTGGACCGGAGGACGGTATCGATTTGGCCACGAGACCTCTAGGGCTGGGTGGTGGAGCGAGACCGCTGTCGCGCGGCGGACACCATGTCCTTCACCTCGAGCAGCAGCGTCGGCACGTGGTACGGGATGCCGTCCTTGATCGTCCATTCGATGCCGCCGCCGTGCACGGTCGCCACCGTGTCGGTGGGTGCGACGGTCGTGTAGTTCGAGACGACGCGGCCGTTGACGGTCATGAGATCGGTGCCGCCCGGATTGAGCAGCTTGAGGTTCTCGAGCGGGTTGCCGTTCACGACGAGCAGGTCGGCGATGTAGCCTTCGCGAACCTTTCCGAGCCGGTCGCCGAGGCCGAGCAGCGTCGCGCCGTTCCACGTTGCGTGCTCGAGCACTTCGATCGGTTCGAATCCGGCTTCCTCCTGCAGCTCGAGCTCGCGCGCGATGCCGAAGCCGTACACGGAGTAGAGATAGCCGGCGTCGTCGCCGGTCGTGACGAGACCGCCCTTGTGACCGAAATCGCGCAACGCGTCCATCCACAGCCGGAACTGCTGCTTCCAGCGCGCTTCCTGCGTACTCGTCCAGCCGAGGAAGAACGAGCCATGGTTGTCGAGCGACGGCCGGAAGAACGCGTCGAGCGCCGGGTGCAGGTAGTCGCGGAACCAGGGCACGGTACGGGCACGCTGGACGTCGCGGGCCGCGTCGTAGATCGACAGGGTCGGCGTCCACGCCACCTTTCGCTCGACCATCGCGTCTATCACTCTGGTGAGCCTGACCGGGTCGGCCTGCGCCCACAACTCGCCGGCGTGACCGAATCGGTGGATCTCGTTGTTGAAGTTGATCGCCGGACGGTAGCGCTGGGCGCCGATCAGGGCCGCATCGGCGATGCCATAGAAGTGTTCGATCGAGGTGACGCCGAGGTCGATGTAGTCGGTGGCGGTCGTCTCCTCGGTGCCGATGTGGGCGGCCGTCCGCAGACCGAGCCGATGCGCTTCATCGAGGGTCGCCTCGAGCTGGTCGCGGTCCATCGCGATGATCTTCAGCCCGTCGGCGCCCTGGCGGGCGATGTTGCGGATCCAGGCGCGAATCTCTTCCGGGCGGCCGGTGTCCCCCTTGCTGACAACCGGATACACCAGGATGCGCGGTGAGATGGCCGTGTGATCGTTGGCTTCGGCCTGCCAGCGTTTGGAGGTGTCGAAGTCGCCGCCCACTTCACGCGTGGTGGTGACACCCGCGGCGAGGTAGAGGTTCCGTTCGTACTGCACCGGCTGCGGCAGCCCGGCCTGCCGGTTCTCGTGCCAGTGCATGTGGGTGTTGACGATGCCCGGCATCACGTACTTGCCGGTGCCGTCGATGACGCCGTCGGCCGTGCCGGCGCCGGCCCAGCTGCCGGTCGGGCCGATATAAGAGATGACGCCGTTCTCGACGACAATGTCCATGGGCCCTGCCGGCGGCCGGGCACTGCCGTAGATGACGGTCACGTTGCGCAACGTCAGGCGACGTGATGTTCGGTTGTGCAGCGACGGTACTGCCGATCCCGGGGCGCCTTGAGCCGTCACCGGGGGACCGCTGGTCAGCCCGATGAGGACCGTCGCGGCCACGGCGAGCAGGACGGCGAGGGTGAGGGGGCGGCGGGTGAACATAATGGTGACCGGTGGTTCTGGTTCTCGTACCCGTGCGCTCAGGTGCCCGGCGTCGGCTACCCGGGTGGTGCGTGGTGCCCGCCGATGCGTGGTATTGCCGGGCGACGCGACCGTTGCCGAGCGCCCGGCCCCAGCCATCGCGGGGCGAGCCGGCCGTCACGAGACACGGCACCCGGAACCGAGCGCCGATTGCCGAAGCATCCGAAAATTGCCCCGATCATAACCTGAGCGAGCCCGAGAGAGCCTATGTCCCACCAGCCGCTGGCCTATCTGTTTCCGGAGTTCCTGGAAAGCAACGAAGCGCGACCGATCCGCATCCTGGCCGAGTATCTCGAGCCGCTGCGGCGCTTCAAGGATCAGAAGATCCAGGACACCGTCGTCTTCTTCGGATCGGCGCGGGTGGACAGTCGCGAGCGCGCCGAACGGGCGTTGCAGACCTTGCGGGCGCGCGGCGTCCACGACGCTGACGACCACTACCAGGCAGAGCTGAAGAAGACGCGCAAGGCGGTCGAGTGGGCGCGCTACTACGAGGACGCGCGCGAGCTGTCGCGCCAGCTCACGGCGTGGAGCCGCACCCTGCCCGGCGAACATCACCGCTTCGTCGTGACGTCGGGCGGCGGACCCGGCATCATGGAAGCCGCCAACCGCGGCGCCCGCGAAGCCGGGGGGAAGACGGTCGGCCTGAACATCCGGCTGCCGTTCGAGCAGGGCGCCAATCCGTACATCACCGACGGCCTGCACTTCGAGTTCCACTACTTCTTCATGCGCAAGTTCTGGTTCGCCTACCTCGCGAAGTCGCTCGTGATCTTTCCTGGCGGCTTCGGCACGCTGGACGAATTCTTCGAAATCCTCACGCTGGCGCAGACCGACAAGCTGTCGAAGAAGATCCAGGTCATCCTCTACGGCCGGGAGTACTGGCAGCAGGTGTTGAACCTGGAGCCGATGGTGGAGTGGGGTGCGATATCCGAGAAGGATCTCGAACTGCTCAACTACGCGGACACGCCGACGGAGGCGTTCGACTACCTGAAAGACCACCTCATCGCCCACCATCTCGAACCGGCGAGCGAGCAGGAAGCCGCAGCCCCCGGCATCGCGCGAACCCGCGGCTGAGCCGGCGCGCGGCGGCGATCAGACCGGCTTGTTGGCGTTCCGTGCGATCCGGATCTGCTGGGCGTGCGCATGCGCGTGCGCCGCGTAGATTTCGAGCCAGCGCGCAATCGTGTACGGGCCGATGTCGCTGTGCGTGCCCTCGCGCAGCCATTCGGTCTCGGTCAGCCGTTCCAGAATCGCCGCCGAGGCCGCACGCGCCGCTCGAAATGCGTCCAGCGACGGTTCAATCGGCCGATCGTAGTGCAGCCGGGCGGCAAACGCCTCCTGATCGTAGCCGACGATGTGTGGATTCGGCGTCGCCACGAGCAGCCGCAACCGAACGGCGCCGGTCATCTCGCTGTCAGCCAGGTGATGCACGATCTCACGCGCCGACCACTTGCCGGCAGCCGGCCTCGCATCCAACTCGGCCTCCGTGGCGCCGCTCAGTGCTTCGGCCACCACACGATAGCCCTCTTTGTATTGTTCGATCAGCTGCTGCCGCGTCTGGATGTCCATGGTCGAGCCGTTCTGCCGCTGTCCTCGGCTGTTCTCCGAATGGTCGGAAGCCTGATGGTCCGGTTCCCACGCGCCAGCACAGAGCATGCCCGTCGGCCAGCCCCCAGTGCTCCGCAGCACCCGCCGATGGGCGAGACCGAGGCGGGCGGCAGGCCGCTCAGTACATCAGATAGCGTCGACGAATGGCATCGAACGCTGCCACGCCGGACTCCCACGAGCGGCCGATGTCGGCGACCGGTACGCCGGCTTCGATTTGTTGGCGCAGCTCGGACGAGCCCGCGAGAATGTCGAAGGGCAGCTTGATGGCTTCGTATTCGTACGGCGGTTGCCGCCAGCTGAACTGCGGATCGGACGCGTGGAACGCGGCGGTCACGGCGACGCCGGCAAGCACCGGCCGAAAGCGCTCACGATCGCGCACGTGGATCTGGCAGCCGCCACACGTCTGCTTCGCGTGCTTGTGAAACGTCGGCTCGAAAATCGCCGGCCGGAAGAAGACGCCATCGAGGTCGAGCCGGTTCAGGCCGTCGGCGAACGTCTCTGGACCCACCCCCGGTGCCCCGACCAGCTCGAACGGTCTGGTCGTGCCCCGCCCCTCGGAGACGCTCGTGCCCTCGAACAGCACGGTCCCGGGATATACCACGGCGCTCTCCAGCGTCGGCAGGTTCGGCGACGGCAGCACCCACGGCACCTCCGTCTCGTCATGGAACATCGTCCGTTCCCAGCCGGCCATCGCCACGACCTCGAGGTCGGCGCCGATACCGAAGTGCTCGTTGAACAACCGCGCGATCTCGCCGATCGTCATCCCGTGACGCATCGGAATCGGATACATGCCGACGAACGACTCGTACCCGGCCATCAGCATCGGGCCCTCGACAGCGGCACCGCCGATCGGATTCGGCCGATCGCAGACGATGACCTTCACACCGTGCCGCCGGCCGGCGATCAGGCAGTTCGCCATCGTGTAGATGTAGGTGTAGATGCGCGTGCCGACATCCTGGAGATCGACGACCAGGACGTCCACGTCGCGCAGCATCTCGGCGGTCGGCTGCCGCGTCTCGCTGTAGAGCGAGTAGACCGGCACGCGCCGACGATCGTCGTGCGCATGGTCGGTTTCGATCATGTTCTCCTGCACGTCGGAGCGGAACCCGTGCTGCGGTCCGAAGATCGCCGCCAGCGTCATGCCGTGCGCTCCGCCCTGCCTCGCCGCGATGCGGTCGACGATGTGGGCGTAGCCGTTGTCGAGCGACGCCGGGTTGGAGACGATGCCGACCCGCTTGCCATTGAGGAGCGGCGACTCGAGGAGCCGCTCGGATCCAAGCTGCACGCGCATGACGGCGATTATAGTGGGTGGCTGATGGCGACGCGCGTTCCCACCGCCGGGCTCGTCCTGCTGACGATGCTGGCGATCTCCGTCACGACCGCGGTATGGCACCTCCGGCCTCTCTCCGGCGGGACGGCCGCGGCGGGTGGTGGCGACCGCGACGTCGATCGCGAGTTTGCCGACCCAGCGGCCCGCCGGCGGCTGGCCTGGATCGACCGTGCCGGACGGCAGACCCCGATCGACGCGCCGCCGCGTGGCTATGTCTACCCGCGGCTGTCACCGGACGGCCGCCAGGTTGCGGTGGACATCAGAGACGACCAGCATGGTCTGTGGATCTGGGACGTCGCCGGCGCCGTGCTGTTGCCGCTCTCGATCGGTCGCGCCAGCGACATCGCGCCGGTCTGGAGCCGCTCGGGCGGCTGGTTGCTCTTCGCGCGCGGCCGTGGCGTCTCCCCCGGCCTCTTTCGTCTCGTCGTCGGGAGCCATCGTCGCGGGACCGGAGACACCGCCGGCGGCGGCGAGCGGCTGCCGGGCGGGTCGAACAGCCTCCTCATGCCGTCATCGCTCGCGCCGGACGACCGCCACGTCATCGTCACGGCCAGCGTCGCCAGCGGCTTCGACATCCTCGCGATCGACCTGGCGGATCGTGGCACGCCGATGCCGCTGGTCACCGGAGCGGCTGATGACCTCAACGGCGAGCTGTCGCCCGATGGGCGCTGGCTGGCGTACCAGTCGCGCCGCTCCGGACAGTTCGAGATCTGGGTGAAGCGCTGGGGCAGCGACGGCCCCGGCCAGCCGGTGACGTCGACCGGCGGAACGCGTCCGGTGTGGACGCGCGGCGGACGGGAGATCGTCTATCTGACACACGACGGCGACATGATGGCGCTGGCGTTCTCCGACCTGCCGGTCGGCATCCCGCAGCGCCTGTTCAAGGCCGACATCTATCGCGACCTCGTCGGCCGGACCTTCGACGTCACGCCTGGCGGCGAGCGGTTTCTCGTCGTCGTCGGACTCTAGCGGACAGAGCGGGGCGGAGCCGATCCGGCGGGCGCTCACGGCCGGGCTGGGCGGCCGCTTCCCCGAAAACCCGTGATCTGCGGCTTGCGGTTGTGTCGGGCCATTGGTAGACTACGCGCCTGTTGGTGGCCAGCCCCGCCTGCTTCGCCCTGTGCAGAGAGTGCAGTGAGCCCAGAGAGCCGATCGAGCCTCGGTGCCGACTCGTTCCCTCCTCCTCGCCTCCGCTGAGCCGACGAGCAACCACCGCGTCCAGGGCGTGGGAGCCTGGATACGCGCCGGGGACGTAGGACACCCGGTACCGTCGTTAGCGTCCTGCATCGGCTGCCCAGCGGTTCGGTGCATTGTGAAGGAGCGAGTATGGGTCGAAGGCTTTACGTCGGGAATCTTCCCTACACCACGGGCGAAACGGAGCTGCAGGAGCTTTTCAGCCGTGCCGGTAACGTCGAATCGGTGCGGGTGATGCGCGATGCCGCAACCGGACGTGCGCGCGGCTTCGCGTTCGTCGAGATGTCGACGGACGAGGAAGCGCAGAAGGCGGCCACCGAATTCAATCAGTACCAGATGGGTGGCCGTAGCCTGACGGTCAACGAGGCCCGGCCCAAGCCGGAAGGCGGCTTCGGCGGCGGCGGCGGTGGTGGTGGCTTCGGCGGTAATCGTGGAGGCGGTGGCGGACGTCGCGAGCCCCGGTGGTAGCGATGAAAGCATGGGCCAAGGGTGACCGCGTCGTGCAGCCGACCTACGGGTCGGGCACGCTCGTGGAAGTGAACGAGCACCACACGGTGATCGAATTCGACGAGCACGGCCGCAAGACGTTTGCCACTCGCTTGGTGACGCTCCAGGCGACCAGCGAGCCGGCTCCCGCCAAGGCACCGCGCAAGCGGGCGACCAAGGCGAAGCCGAAGGCAGAGAAGGCAGAGAAGGCCGCCAAGAAGGCCGCCGCCGACGTGGAAGACGACGACTGAGCCATCGGGAACCAGTTCCCGATGTCACGCCCGACAATGAGAGGCGGTCCGGTTGCGGCCGCCTCTTATTGCGTACGCCCGCTCACCAGCACGTTCCCCGGCGACAGCACCGGTCGCGCAACCCGGATCCCGACGAATCCGGCCTCACGCATCCACGCCGCATAGTCGTCGCCGTGAAAGGCGCCCGCCGACGACGTCAGCCTGAAGTACAGCGCCGGAATGTCACCACCGCTCGCCCGGGTTCCCGCCCGCGGCGCTTCCACCTCCCAGATCGCGACAACCCCTCCGGCGCCTGGCGCATCCCCGGTCCGCGTCGCCGCCCTGACCCGGCGCAGGATCGACACGATGACCGCCGGCGTGAAGTGGTGGAGGATCTGCGATAGCAGCACGATGTCGCGATTCCGCCCGAGGTCCGTGTGCAACAGGTCGCCGGTCTGGTGCGTGACGACGTCCGCGATCCGTTCGCCGGCGGCGAGTGCGCGGGCATGCTCGATCGCCTGCGGCAGGTCGATCACCGTCGAGCGCAGCGGCGGGTGACGACGGCAGATCGCCGCGCCCATCAGCCCATGTGAGCCGGCGAGGTCCAGCAGGTCGCGGGCACCGTCGGGCACCGGCACGCGAGCGGCGAGCACGGGCGCATCGAAGCGCGCGAATTCGAGCATCGCGCGCTGGTAGGCACGCCACTCGTCGGGCCTGTCCATGGTCC
>CADEDC010000045.1:0-12488 GCA_902825985.1 uncultured Acidobacteriota bacterium
CACTTCGATCTGGGCGTCGGCGATGTGCACAACCCGTGGGCGTACGGGGCCTTCGGCGGGGTCAAGGCGTTCGTCGGCGGCGGGGGCGGCGCCGTAACGGTTCAGCCGTTCTGGACGAGGCAGACCCGGTCGTTCGAGTCGGGCGGCCGCTCCGGCCACGTCCACGCCGACCAGTACGGCGTGTTGGTGGGCGTGTCCGTGTTCATCCGCTGATCCCTCGTCGAGCCGCCGGCCGTTGGCCTCGCGCGACAGACGCCGCGGGCCCCGACGGCCGGTCCACCCGGCCCCGCCGGGTCGGTCCTCCCTCCGGATTCGGCGCCACGCCATCGCCTCGCGCCGCGTCGGCAAAGAAGGTATTGACGCGCCTGGGGCGGCGGATGAGAATTCACGCCGCAGGCGACCACCCTCGTCACGAAGACGCCGCGGCACGGCGCTGGCGCCGGCCAGCGCGGCAGTAGAGAATCATGTGGCGTTCACATCTCCCTTTCCCAGGTGCGCGATGGTCAGTCGGACGTTGATGGGGGGCGTCGTCTGGAGCATGACGATGCTGACGATAGTGACGGCGCCGATGCCGGGAGCGTTCCGCACGGTGCTGACGGCCGCCGGCCAGCCGACCGTCCTTGACGGCGTGTACAGTACGGCGCAAGCGGAGCGTGGCAGCCAGAAGTTCAAGGAGACATGCGCCGCGTGCCACAACATCGACGAGATGTCGGGCGGTCGCTTTCGCAGCAGCTGGGCCGATCAGTCGCTCGGCGATCTGTTCGACTTCGTGAGCAGCGCCATGCCCCAGGGCGACCCGGGGAGTCTGACGCCGGAGGAGTACGCCGGTGTGATTGCCTTCTTTCTCAGTCAGAGTGGCTATCCGGCGGGCCCGACGGACCTGCCGGCCAGCAAGGACGAGCTGTCGAAGCTGAAAGTGCTCGCGCTGCCGCAATAGCGGTCGCGCGAGCCCACCCCATCACACGAGGACTCCAATGATCGTACGGCGCATCGTCCTGCCTCCCCTGGTCGCCTGTGGTCTCTGGAGCATGCTGTTCACGCCCGGGGTGCCGGCGCAGAGCCCGACCCGTCAGAAAGGCACCAGCGCCGGAGAGTGGCCGAGCTATCACGGCGACAACGCCAACCAGCACTACTCGCCGCTGGCCCAGATCACCGCCGGCAACTTCAATTCGCTCGAGGTTGCCTGGCGGCTCAAGACCGACAATTTCGGCACGCGGCCCGAATACAAGCTCGAAGGGACGCCGTTGATGGTCGGCGGCGTGATGTACACGACGGCCGGCACGCGCCGATCGGTGATTGCCGTCGATGCGGCGACCGGCGAGCTGCGCTGGGTGCACGGCGAGCCGGAGGGCGACCGCGGGGCCGCGGCGCCCCGGCAGCTGTCGGGCCGCGGCGTGTCGTACTGGACCGACGGCAGGGACGAGCGGATTTTCTACGTCACGCCGGGTTTCTTTCTCATTGCCCTCGACGCGAAGACCGGCAGCCGCATCGCCTCATTCGGGGATCGCGGCTCGATCGATCTCAAGTCGGCGGCGGTGTTCGGCACGGGCCAGCCGATTGACAAGATCAACGGCGAAATCGGCCTGCACGCGACGCCGGCGATTGGCGGCGACACGGTCATCGTCGGCTCGGCGTTCCGCGAAGGGCACACGCCGAAAACCCACAACAACACCAAGGGGCTGGTGCAGGCGTTCGACGTCCGCACCGGCAAGCGCCTCTGGAACTTCAACACCATCCCGCGGCCGGGTGAGTTCGGCAACGACACGTGGGCGAACGACTCATGGGCGGTCAACGGCAACGTCGGCGTCTGGAACCAGATGGCGATTGACGAGGAGCTCGGCATGGTCTACCTGCCGGTCGAGACCCCCTCGTCTGACTTCTATGGCGGCCATCGCCCGGGCAACAACCTGTTCGCCGAATCGCTGGTGGCGCTCGACCTGAAGACCGGCCGCCGCCGGTGGCACTTCCAGCTGGTGCACCACCCGGTCTGGAACATGGACATCTCGAGTGCCCCGATCCTCGAGGACATCACGGTGAACGGCAAGCCGATCAAGGCCGTCTCGGTGATGGGCAAGCAGGCGATGGTCTATATCTTCGATCGCACGAACGGCCAGCCGGTGTGGCCGACGCCGGAGACGCCGGTGCCCCAGAGCGACGTGCCGGGTGAGCAGACATCGCCGACGCAGCCGATCCCGAGCAAGCCGGCGCCATTCGACCACACGGGCGTCGTACCCGACGCGCTCATCGACTTCACGCCCGAGCTGCGGGCCGAAGCGCTGAAGCTGATGACGAAGTACAAGATGGGGCCGCTGTTCACACCGCCGGTCGTCAGCCGGCCGGAAGGGCCGATCGCGGCCTTCCGATCGTCCGGCGGGACCAACTGGCCGGGGGGCGCCTTCGATCCCGAGCAGCAGGTGCTCTACGTGCCGTCGTTCACGTCGCTCGTGCCGGTCGGCCTGCTGCCGCCGCCGAGCGCCGAGTTCTCGGACATCCGCTACGTCGTCGGCAACGCCGCCGCGGGCGGTGTACGGTATGTCGCCGGGCCTGGCGAAGAGGCGGGTGCCGATTCGCGTCAGCGTCCGCGTCCGGCCGGGGGCGGCGGTGGTGGCGAGGGCGGCGGCAGCACGTCGCCGAATCCCCAGGGCCTGCCGTACCTGAAGCCGCCGTACGGGCGCATCACCGCGATCGACATGAAACGCGGTGAACACCTCTGGCAGGTGGCGCACGGCGAGACGCCGGACTACGTCCGCAATCATCCGGCGCTCAAGGGATTGACCATCCCGCGTACCGGGCAGGCGGGCGCCTTCGGCGCCCTCGTGACGAAGACGCTGGTCATTGCCGGTGAGCCGCAGGCGACGACGATGCCCGGACGGCCGCGCGGCGCGATGCTGCGCGCCTACGACAAGGCGACCGGCCGGGAAGTCGGGGCCGTCTTCATGCCGGCGCAGCAGAGCGGGTCGCCGATGACCTACCAGGTGGATGGCAGGCAGTTCATCGTCGTCGCGGTCAGCGGCGGCACCTACTCGGGCGAGTACATCGCCTTTGCGCTGCCGGGCGCGAAGTGAGATCGGGTTACAGGGGCCGGGTAGGCCGGGTAGGCCGGGTAGGCCGGGTAGGCCGGGTAGGCCGGGTAGGCCGGGTAAGCCGGGTAGGCCGGGTGGGCCGGGTGGGCCGGGTGGGCCGGGTAGGACGGTCACTATGAGAGCAGCACAGATTGCCGGGGTCGTGACGCTCGTGGGCGCACTGGGCGTTGCGGCGACGGGTTCCGCACAGTTGACCGGCCTCGAGAACGGCCAGTGGCGGTATCTCGGCGGCGACGCCGGGCACACGCGCTCGTCGGCGCTGAACCAGATCAACGCGGCGAACTTCGACAAGCTGAAGGTT
Source organism: uncultured Acidobacteriota bacterium (assembly GCA_902825985.1). GTDB lineage: Bacteria > Acidobacteriota > Vicinamibacteria > Vicinamibacterales > CAVVIG01 > VFZL01. The sequence continues at coordinate 3,385 of CADEDC010000045.1, forward strand.
GCCTGGGTGTTTCGCGGCGACAACTTCGGTCCGGGCCTCGAGTTCACGTCCCGGTCGACGCCGATCTACGTCGACGGCCTGCTCTACACCGTCGTCGGCCAGCGGCGCCAGGTCGTGGCGATAGATGCCGAGACCGGCGAAACCCGCTGGACCTTCCGCGAACCCGACACGATGCGCTACCTGCGCTCGCCGCGCACCGACTTCGGCAAGGGCGTGGCCTACGCCGAGGTGGACGGCAAGGGGGTCGTCTTCATCTCGACGCCGGCGTTCTTCCTGTGGGCGCTCGACGCCAAGACCGGACGGCCGCTCGACGGTTGGGGAAACGGCAGGACGGTGCCGTTGAAGGAGTTCCCGAGAAGCGGGGTCATCGACATGATCCCGGACCTCGTGAGCGACTGGCAACCGTGGTTGCGCTGGACGGGCGGGAAGTACGACCCCGACTACGGACTGCCGCGTCCGCTCGGCATGATCACCTCCTCGTCGCCGCCGATCGTCGTCAACGGTGTCGTCGTCGTGCTCGCCGGCCACGAACCGAGCTACGACCAGACCCGCATCGAGAACGTGCCGGCCGACGTGCAGGGCTACGACGCGAAAACCGGCAAGCGGCTGTGGAAGTTCCACGTCATCCCGCGGCCGGGCGAATTCGGTCACGAGACGTGGGAGAACGACGCGTGGCAGTACTCGGGCAACATGGCGTCGTGGGCGCCGGCGGCGGCAGACCCGCAGCGCGGGCTCGTGTATCTGGTCACCAACGCGTCGACCTACCAGTTCTACACCGGTCATCGGCCCGGGCATAACCTGTTTGGCGGCAGCGTCATCGCCCTCGACGTCAAGACCGGGCAGCGCAAGTGGCACTTCCAGGTGCACCACAGCGAGCAGTGGAACTACGACATCCCGACGGCGCCGATCCTGATGGACCTGACGGTGAACGGCAGGAAGATCCCGGCGCTGATCCAGAACACCAAGCAGGGGCTCATCTTCGCCCTCAATCGCGAAACCGGTCAGCCGATCTGGCCGATCGAAGAGCGTCCGGTAATGCAGACCGAGGTGCCGGGCAACTACACGGCGCCGACGCAGCCGTATCCGACCAGGCCCGAGCCGCTCGACCGGATCGTCCTCAACGGCATCACCGACGAATTCGTGATGGACTGGACGCCCGAGTTGAAGACGCGGGCCACCGAGATTCTCGGCAAGTTCCGCATCGGCGGCCTCTACGTGCCGCCGCTGCCGTACCCGCACAACAACACCTTCACGAACAATGTCGGCTGCGTCGGCGGCCTCAACATCTACCACCCGCCGGTCGCCGATCCGACCACCGGCATCCTGTACGCGTCGCACCAGCGCGGCTGCAGCGCGCCGCAGTTCCTGGTCCCGACCGAGGGCAAGGACGAAGAGCGCGGTCTCGCCGGCAAGAGCGAGGAGGCGTGGCGCGGCCGTGAACGCCACACGCCGACCACCGGGGTCACGGTGGCGAAGTACAAGCCGGGCGGGCCGCGCGCCGTGCTGCCGCTGATGGACGGCCTGCCGGTCTACAAGCCGCTGTTCATGGGGCTCGCGGCCTACGACATGAACACCGGCGAGAAGCTGTGGGACCTGCCGGTCGGCCAGACACCGGCGCGCATCCGCAACCACCCGTTGCTCAAGGGCGTCGCCGTCCCGAACACCGGCGGCACCGGCCACTCGATCCAGATGGTCGTCGGCGACCTGCTGGTGCAGACCACGGAAGACCTGCGCGGCGAGGCGGAGGTCGACGACAAGGGGCAGCCGCTGCTGCACGCGCGCGACAAGAAGACCGGTCAGATCGTCGCCAGCGTAGGGCTGCCGATGCCCGGGCAGTACGGCATGATGACCTACATGCACGACGGCAAGCAGTACATCGTCGTGCAATCCGGCAGCGCGCGGCGCAATCAGCCGGGCGGACTGGTGGCGCTGGCGCTCCCGTAGCCTCGCGCCAGCTCGTGCGTGGTGGGGTGCCACCGGCCTCGTGGTGACCGCGGCGGTCGTCGGCGGTTGTGGCGCCATCGCGTTGCTGCTGCCGCCAGTCCGTAGGCCCGAAGCAGTCGAACCGGCATCGTCCGCACTCCGGACGTCGTGAGCTGCCGGATCGGGACGCCGGCGAAACGGGCGCGAACCTAGTCAGCGGACGGCCGGGCCGCCAGTTGCGCCAGGAACTCGTCGGCCCAGTGCTGGGCTTCGTTGCGCGACTCGAAGCCCCGCTGGCCGAAGACCAGCCCGTTGCACGCGAGCATCAATATCCAGGAACGGGTCCGCTCGGCCAGTGCGCAGCGAAAGACATGACCGTCGGCGCGCGTGAACTCCCACAAGGCGAACTCCGCGGGTTGGGTGGACGCACTGGCACTCATGACACTCCTCGTCGCTCGGGGCAGGCCTCACAATCGGGCACTGGCCGCGTCTGTCACATGCAGCGACGGGGCCAGGAGCCGCCAACGGTTCAGGGGGGACCGCCACTCTCGAGCCAGCGCTCCGCCAGGGCCGGGTCGCGAAATGCCTTGACCCGGTAGCCGGCCATCCTGGCGAGCAGCACGTAGGCGCCGGCCATGGAAAACGCCGTCTCGCTGTCGACGAGCAGGGCAATCGGACGTGAGAGGGGCCGGGCGCCATCCAGCGCGACGATTCCCTCACGGAGTGCGACGAGACTCAGTCCCGTCGCGCCGATCATCGCCTCCCGGAGATCCCAGGTCACGGCATGGCCCTCGACGTCCGGTGCGCGAATCGCCCGGGCACACTCCATCAGCCCGGCGACATCGAGCCGGCCGGTCACCGTGATCCGAATCCGTCGGGCCGAGTCATCTCTCTCGACGCTGATGTCCATGGACGACAGCCGCGGAGCCGCTAGGATACCCTACGCACCGCGCGTACCTGGCCGTGCTTGCACGGAATCGCGCACGGCCGCGCCGCCACCGTGACGGATGGCCGACACCGCGGCATGATGCCCCGAGGGCTTCCGTCTGGGCAACGGCCGCTTTCTCAGCTGCCGCCGGGTGCCGTCCAGAACTGAGCCGTCGATTGACCGGAACTGGACTACCGTCGCGCTTCACGCTATGCTCGGCGCCGCGTGCTTCGCAGCATCCCCGTACGCTGCACGATCGTCGATCTCGCTCCGCCCGCTCGTCGGTGCACATCCGTCCTTCCTCCTCCTCTTTTCTCGCCATCCTACGCATTCGTTCAGTTGCCGGTGGAGGACGTATGGACTACAGCCTGCTGGAGTCGGCGCCCGATGCGATGGTCATCATTGACGCCAATGGCGCCATCGTCTTCGTCAACGCGCAGAGTGAGAGGCTCTTCGGCTACCAGCGGTCGGAACTGATCGGCCGGTCGCTGGAGACGTTGATTCCCGAACGCTCCCGGGCCGCGCACGTCGCCCGCCGCGACGAGTACGTCCGTGAACGTCCGCGCACCCGCCCGATGGGCGCCGGGCTTGAGCTTCACGCCCGCAGCAAGGACGGCCGCGAGATCCCGGTCGAGATCAGCCTCAGCCCGCTGACCAGCGCCGCCGGCGTCATGGTCGTGAGCGCCATTCGCGATATCTCCGACCGCAAGACGGCGGAGGCGGAGCGGACGCGGCTCGTGGAGGAGCGGGCGGTGAGCGCTGAAGCCAGCCGCCTGAAGGACGAGTTCCTCGCCACGCTCTCCCACGAACTGCGCACGCCGCTGAATGCCATTCTCGGGTGGACCGCCATGCTGCGGTCGGGGACCATCCCGGCCGAACGGCGCGAACATGCGTTGGCGACCATCGAGCGCAACGCACGGGCGCAGGCGCAGCTCATCGAAGACATGTTGGATCTCTCGCGCATCATCGCCGGCAAGCTGCGCCTGGATGTCGCGGCGGTCGACCTCGGCGAGATTCTCCAACTCGCAGCTGACGTGGTCAGGCCGGGGGCCGAGGCCAAGCACATCGAGCTGGACGTCGTCGTCGAGGACGGGCCGATCCTGCTGATGGCTGATGGCGATCGGTTGCAGCAGGCCGTCTGGAACCTGCTGACGAACGCGGTGAAGTTCACCGGCGAGGGCGGCCGCATTCTCGTCCGGGCGCAGGTCAGCCCCGGCTGCGTCGACGTCGTCGTGCGTGACAACGGCAAGGGGGTGGCCCAGCCGTTCCTGGCGCACGTCTTCGATCGCTTCCGTCAGGAGGACAGCACGTCGACCCGGACGCACGGCGGGCTCGGTCTCGGCCTGGCGATCGTCCGATCGATTGCCGAAGCCCACGGTGGCACGGTCAGCGCCGCGAGTCCAGGCCCGGGCCGCGGCTCGACGTTCACCATCACGATTCCGCACACTCTCGGGAGGACGCGCGAACGGCGTGGCGCGCTGCGCCAGGAGTCGCTGGTGTCGCGGCTGCAGGACGTGGCGGTCATGATCGTCGATGACACGAGCGACGAGCGGGAGCTGTTCGCCGAGATCCTGCAGGCCTTCGGCGCCGTGGTGACGACGGCGAGCAGCGTCGCGATGGCGATGGCCCTGCTGCCGCGCATCCGGCCGCAGGTCATCGTCAGCGACATCGCCATGCCGGACGAGGACGGCTTCGAGCTTCTGCGCCGGGTGCGGGCACACGGCGACGCCGAGCTGGCGGCGACGCCGGCCGTCGCCGTCACCGCGCACGCGCGGGCGGAGGATCGCCGCTTTGCGCTCGCCCAGGGGTTCCAGCGCTACCTGTCCAAACCGGTATATCCGATCGAGCTCGCCGAAACGGTGGCCGCCGCACTGACGCATTCGACGCCGTGACGAGGCCGCGAACTGCCGGCGGCGTTCGCCGACCTCACCGGTCGCCGTGACGAACCGATCGCGGACGTCTCGCGCCGGCGCAGCGAGCCGCGTCGGCCATCGGCCGCGGGGCGTCGTCCAGGTTCGAACTGGCGACTTGAATCCCGGCGATATTGCCAGTATGGTAGGGGCGTTTTGTCCGGCCGTGGGCCGCACAAACGTTGCGCGACGTCGGCGAACCCTGGAATCGGCGGCTCCTTCGGCGATTCGTTCACTGCGGTTCTCTCGAGGATTCGTTGCATGTCTGTGTCGACTGCACCGGTCCGGTTGCCCGTGCGGCGATTTGGTGCCACTGGCCGTCGCGATGCGTGGTGGGTCCAGCCGCTCGTGGTGTTCCTGGGACTGTCGACGTTTCTCGTCTACTCGACGTGGGCGGCCTTCCAGAACAGCCACTACACGTACGGACCGTATCTCTCCCCGTTCTACTCACCGGAACTGTTCGGCGACTCGCCACACAGCTGGTTCGGGCCGCGGCCCGGGTCCTGGCCGACGTGGCTGCCGTTCTCGCCGGCGCTGCTCATCCTGCCGATCCCCGGCCTTTTTCGCCTGACCTGCTATTACTACCGCGGCGCGTACTACAAGGCGTTCTGGCTGGACCCGCCGTCGTGCACGGTCGGCGAGCCGCGCGGCAGCTACTGGGGCGAGCATTCGTTCCCGCTGATTCTGCAGAACGGCCATCGCTACATGCTGTTCCTCTCGCTCGCCGTCCTCGTCGTCCTGTGGCTGGACGTCTGGAAGGCCTGGTGGTTCGTCGACCCGGCCACCGGCAATGAGCGGTTCGGCATCGGCCTCGGCACGCTCGTGCTGCTGGCGAACGGGGTGCTGCTCAGCTCCTACCTGCTCGGCTGCCACACGCTCCGCCACATCGTCGGCGGCTGCGTCGATCAACTGTCCCGGGCCCCGGCGGCCGGCCGCGCCTATGCGTGCGTCAGTTGCCTGAACCGGCGGCACATGTTGTGGGCCTGGTGCAGCCTGTTTTCGGTCGGCTTCAGTGACCTGTACGTCCGGCTGTGTTCGATGGGCGTGTGGTCGGACGTGCGGTTCCTGTAGATGCCTGAATATCAGACGCACGAACATGACGTGCTCGTCATCGGCGCCGGCGGAGCGGGATTGCGCGCCGCGATCGAGGCGGCGGCCGCCGGCGTGTCGGTCGGGCTCGTCTGCAAGTCGCTGCTCGGCAAGGCTCACACCGTGATGGCCGAGGGCGGCATCGCGGCGGCGCTCGCCAACGTCGACGACCGCGACAGCTGGAAGGTCCACTTCGCCGACACGATGCGGGGCGGTCAGTACGTCAACAACTGGCGGATGGCGGAGCTGCACGCCAGGGAGGCGCCCGATCGGGTGCGCGAACTCGAAGCCTGGGGTGCGCTGTTCGATCGCACGAAGGACGGCCGCATCCTGCAGCGGAACTTTGGCGGCCATCGCTACCCACGGCTCGCCCATGTCGGCGATCGGACCGGCCTCGAATTGATCCGCACGCTCCAGGACCATGGCATCCATCAGGGGATCGACGTGCACATGGAGTGCACGGTGACGCAATTGCTCACGGACGGTGACGGTGTCACCGGTGCGTTCGGCTACGAACGCGAGCGCGGACGGTTCAAGCTGTTCCGCGCCAGGGCCGTCGTCCTCGCCACCGGCGGCGTCGGTCGCGCCTTCAAGGTCACGAGCAACAGCTGGGAGTACACCGGCGACGGGCACACGCTCGCCTACGACGCCGGCGCCGAGCTGATCGACATGGAATTCGTGCAGTTCCATCCCACCGGCATGATCTGGCCGCCGAGCGTCCAGGGCATCCTCGTCACCGAAGCGGTGCGCGGCGAAGGCGGCGTCCTGAAGAACAGCCAGGGCCGGCGGTTCATGTTCGACGACATCCCCGAGAACTACCGGGCGCAGACCGCCGACGACGAGGAGGAGGGCTGGCGCTACACCCAGGGGGACAAGTCGGCGCGCCGGCCGCCCGAACTCCTGACCCGCGACCACGTCGCCCGGTGCATCAACCGCGAGGTCAAGGCCGGGCGCGGCAGTCCGCACGGCGGCGTGTTCCTCGACATCGCCTGGATCAAAGACCGTGTCCCGGGCGGCGCCGAGCACATCAAGAAGAAGCTGCCGAGCATGTACCACCAGTTCAAGCAGCTTGCCGACCTCGACATCACGCGCGAGCCGATGGAAATCGGCCCGACGACGCATTACATCATGGGGGGGGTGCGCGTCGACGCCGACACCCAGATGTCCAGCGTGCCCGGCCTGTTCGCGGCCGGCGAGTGCGCTGCCGGCATCAACGGCGCCAACCGTCTCGGCGGCAATTCGCTGTCCGACATCCTGGTCTTCGGCAAGCGCGCCGGCGAGCACGCCGCGAGCTACGCCCGGTCGCGCAGCAGCGGCCGTGTCGACGGGCAGGTGGTCGAGGAGGCGGCGCGCCGCGCTCTCGAGCCGTTCGAGCGTGGGACGTCCGGTGAAGGCCCGTACCAGGTGCAGTACGCCCTGCAGGAGATGATGCAGTCGCTCGTCGGCATCGTCCGCAACGAGGCCGAGATGCTCCGGGCTCTCGATGGTTTGCGCGAACTGCGGCGGCGCGCCGCCCGTGTCGGCGTCGGCGGGCACCGGGAGTACAACCCCGGCTGGCACGCCGCGCTCGACCTGCACAGCCTGCTCACCGTCTCGGAAGCCATCACCAGCTGTGCCCTCGAACGCAAGGAGAGCCGCGGCGGGCACTTTCGGGACGACCATCCAGACAAGCAGGCCGCGTACGCGACGTTCAACCTCGTGGTGCGCAAGGGACGCGACGGCGCGATGGAACTGTCGCGGGCGCCGATTCCCGAGATGCCGGCGGAACTCCGACAGATCATCGAGGAGATGCAGTAGTGGCCACCACCAACGCGACGTTCCGCGTCTGGCGCGGGGATGCGGCGCGCGGCGAATTCCGCGACTATGCCACCGCCGTGTCGGACGGCATGGTGGTGCTCGACGCGGTCCACCGGCTGCAGGCCGAACAGGCCGGCGATCTCGCGGTGCGCTGGAACTGCAAGGCCGGGAAGTGTGGCTCGTGCTCAGCCGAGATCAACGGCAAGCCGCGGCTGATGTGCATGACCCGCCTGAACGAGCTCGACCTGGAGCAGCCGGTCACGTTGGAGCCGATGCGCGCCTTTCCGCTCATCCGCGACCTCGTGACCGATGTGTCGTGGAACTACGAGGCGAAGCGGGGCATCCGACGGTTCCGGCCGCGGCCGGCCGACGCCGCCGACGGCACCTGGCGGATGCAGCAGGCGGACGTCGAACGGGTCCAGGAGTTCCGCAAGTGCATCGAGTGCTTCCTCTGCCAGGACGTCTGCCATGTGCTGCGCGATCATCGTCTGTTCGACCGTTTCGTCGGGCCGCGCCACGCGGTCTACGCGGCGGCGCTCGAGATGCAGCCGCTCGACGCCGACGACCGCGTGAACGACCTGGCGGGCGCGCACGGGCTCGGCTACTGCAACATCACGAAGTGCTGCACCACGGTGTGCCCCGAATCGATCGCAATCACCGACAACGCCATCATTCCGCTGAAGGAGCGTGTCGTCGACCGGCTGTACGACCCAGTGGCCAGGATGTTCCGGATGTTGCGGGGAGGTCACCATGTTTGAGCTGAAGCCGCTCTCGCCCGACGCCGTGCCGCGCGCGCTCGCCAAGGCCGAACGCTATCGACTGCTCAACGAGCCGGGCGAGGCGCAGAGCATCTGCCTCGACGTGCTCGCCGCCGATGCCGGCAACCAGGATGCGGTCCGCACGATGATCCTGGCGCTGACCGACGAGTTCGTCACCGATCCGTCGCGCGTGCACGACGCGCTCGCCTCGGTCGGCGATCTGACGGAGCGCTACGAGCGCAGCTACTACACCGGCATCATCCACGAGCGGCGGGCCAAGGCGCTGCTGGCGCACGACACGCCGCGCGGCGGACCTCGCGCCTACGACTGGTTGCGCCAGGCGATGCGCTGCTTCGAGGACGCCGATGCGATGCGGCCGACGAGCAACGAGGACGCGCGGCTCCGGTGGAACGCCTGCGCGCGCCTGATCGCCCGCCACCCGAACATCGCCCCGATGGCCGACGAGCCGAGCGAGCCGCTGCTGTCCGAGTAGCCAAGCCTTCCCGATCGATTCCGTCCGAGACGGCGGTGTGCCGCGGGATGTTCCATCCCGCCGGCGCGTCACTCCGGCTGTGTCGCGGCGTCCAGCGGCGACGCGTGATAACCCATATCCGCACTGATTTCTCGGTCGTTGACGCAAGTGCCGTCGCCGGTTGCCGATAGTTGAGGTGAGGCCAGCCGGTGGGCACATCACCGGCG
>CADEDC010000045.1:12588-38002 GCA_902825985.1 uncultured Acidobacteriota bacterium
ATCACCGGCGCCGATCTGTCGGCGAGCGCCAGCGGCACGCCCAATCCGGTGACCGCCGGCGCCAACGTCACCTACACGATCGCCTCGCAGAATCTCGGGCCGCAGAGCGCCACGTCGCTGGTCGTGACCAACACGCTGCCGCCGAACACGACCTACGTGTCGTCCAGCGGCAGCGGCTGGAGCTGCAGCGCCGCCGGCCAGGTCGTCACCTGTACACGTCCCGGCCCGGCCGCAGTTGGTGCGCTGCCGAACATCACGGTCGTCGGGCGGCCGCAGGTGAACGGCACGATCACCAACACCGTCACGATCGGCTCGGCCGTCGCCGACGCCGATACGGCCAACAACACCAGCACGTTCGACATCACGGTCAACGCCGGCGCCGATCTGTCGGTGACCAAGGCAGTGGCACCCAATCCGGCGGCGGTCGGCAGTCCGGTGACGTGGACGATCGTGCCACGCAACAACGGTCCGCAGGTGACCACCAACGTCGTCGTGACCGACCCGCTGCCGCCCAGCCAGACCTTCGTGTCGGTGACGCCGTCGGAGTGCAGTTACGACTCCGGCGCGCACACGGTCGAGTGTCTGTTCCCGGGGCCGATCGCCAGTGCGACGAACCTGCCGACGATCGCGCTGGTCACGACGCCGACCGCCTCCGGGTCGGTGAGCAATACCGTAACCGTCAGCAGCGCCCTTGCCGATCCGAACGCGGCCAACAACTCGGCAACGCGTGCGCTGACGGTGCAGGCGATCGGATCAGACCTGTCGGTCGCCAAGAGCGTCAGTCCGTCCATCGTCCCGATCGGCAGCACCGTCAGCTACTCGATCACGGTGCGCAACAACGGTCCGACCGCCGTCCCGGGAGGAGCCACCCTGACCGTCACCGACACGCTGCCGGCGGCGATGACCTATCAGAGCCACTCGGGCAGCGGCTGGACCTGCGGGCTGGGCGGCAGCACCCTCACCTGCACCCGACCGGGCCCCCTGGCGCTCAACGCGACGACCCCGGCGATCACCATCGTCGCCCAGGCGGCGACCGCCGGCACGATCGTCAACAGTGCCTGCGTCAGTGCCGCCGGCACCGCCGGCGACTCGAACGCCGGCAACGACTGTGGCTCGGCGACCAGCACGACGACCGTGACGACCGCCGACGTGGCGATTGCGCAGACGGCAACGCCGAATCCGGTGAACGGGGCGTTTCCGCTGACCTATACGCTCACCGTCACCAACAACGGGCCCGACCCGGCGGCCAGCGTCGTGGTCAGCGATGCGCTCGCCACCGCGGTGTTCGTCTCGGCGACCCCGTCGGTTGGCACCTGCAGCGGGTCGTCGACGGTGACGTGCAACCTCGGCACGCTGGCCGGTGGCGCGATCGAGACAATCACGATCCAGATCCGTCCGCTCAACGGCCCCGGTACCCGCAACAACACGGCGACCGTCTCGACGCAGACCGGTGATCCCGACCTCCTGAACAACACGTCGACGCTGGGCGTGACCATCGCGGCCGGCGTCGACATCCAGACGACGGCTATCGTGTCGCCGAGTGCGTTGTTGCAGGGGGCGCCGATGACCTTCGTCGTGACGACCCGCAACGGCGGCCCGGGCCAGGCGACCGGTGTCACGATGACCGACACGCTGCCGGCGAACATCCGGATCGTCAGCGTGACGCCGAGCCAGGGATCGTGTCCGACGGTACCGCCGCTGAACACGCCGCTCGCGGCGCCCTCGGTGCTGTCGTGCAGCATCGGCACGTTGAATGCCAACACCCAGCAGACCGTGACCATCGTCGCCGAGCCGACCGCCGTCGGCAACTACGACAACAGCGCCAGCTCGACCAGCGCGGTGGCCGAATGGGACCTGACCAACAACACCGCGGTCGCGTCCTACACGGTGGCGCCGCCACAGGTCGATCTCTCGGTGATCAAGATCGACAACATCGACCCGGTGGCCGTGAACACCGACTTCCAGTACGCCATCACGATCACCAACAACGGACCGTCGCGCGCCAACACCATCACACTGACCGACACGCCCGCACCCCAGTACACCTACGTGTCGATCACGACGTCGCGAGGCAGCTGCGCCGGCACGGCGCCGATTGTCTGTTCCATCGACACGATGGCGGTCGGTGAGATCGTGTCGCTGACGCTGACCCTGAACGCGTCGACGATCGGCAGCTACGTGAGCAGCGCGTCGGTGTCGGCCGCCGAGCCGGATACCAATCCCCTGAACGACACGACCGACGAGCAGACGACCGCCAAGCAGGCGGCCGATCTGTCGATCACGAAGGCGGGGACGCCGAATCCCGTGCGGCTCAACGAGTCCATCACGTTCACGCTGACCGTGAACAACGGCGGGCCGGCGAGCAGCGTCATGACGAACGTGATCGACACACTGCCGGGCAACGTGGCGCTGGTGTCGGTGACACCCAGCCAGGGCACGTGCACCGCCGGGTCGCCGATCAGTTGTGCGCTCGGCACGGTTGCGGGCGGCGGCAGCGCCACCGTCGCGATCGTGGCGCAGGCCACAGCGGTCGGCGCGACGAGCAACACCGCCAGCGTGTCCGGATCCGAGCCCGACGTGGTACCCGGCAACAACACGGCGACGTTTCCCTTCTCGGTGATCGCGGTACCCGACCTGACGATCGCCAAGGCGCACGCCGGCAGCTTCCCGCTGGGCGGCACCGGGACGTTCACGCTGACCGTCCAGAACGTCGGCGGCGCGGCGACCGACGGCTCGACGGTGACCGTCAGCGACACCCTGCCGGCCGGCTTCACGCCGACGGCGGCGTCCGGTGCCGGCTGGGCCTGTGTGGTGGCGGCGCCCACCGTCACGTGCACGCGTTCGGATGCGCTGGCGGCCGGTACGGCCTACCCGGCGATTGCGCTGACCACGGCGGTCGCCATGGGCGCCCCGGCCAGTCTGACGAATACGGCCGCCGTGTCCGGAGGCGGCGACAACACGCCTGGCAACAACTCGGCCAGCGATACCGTCACCAACGTCCAGACGCCAGACCTGAGCATCACCAACACGAACAACGTGGCGACGCTCGTCGCTGGCGCGACGACCACGTACGCCATCGTCGTCACCAACCTTGGACCGAGCGACGCCAACGGCGCCACCGTGAGCAGCGTGCCGCCGGCCCTGCTGACCGGCGTGACGTGGACCTGCGTGGCCAGCGCCGGCGCGGTCTGCCCGGCGGTGGGCGGGGCCGGGGCGATTGCGGCCACCGTGGCGACGTTCCCGAGCGGCGGCGTCCTCACCTACGCGCTCACCGGCACCGTCTCGCCAACCGCGACCGGTACGGTCGCGCTGCCGGCCAGCGTCGCCGCGCCGTCCGGCGTCACCGACCCGACCCCGGCCAACAACACGGCGACCGACACCGATCCGCTGACGCCGACCGCCGACCTGACCATCACGAAGGCGTCGGCGCCGGCACAGTACGTGGCCGGCTCGCCGCTCACCTACACCATCGTCGTGACCAACGCCGGACCGAGTGACGTCACGGGCGCCAGCGTCGCCGACACCGTGCCGGCGCCGCTGAGCGCGTTCGCGTGGACGTGCACCAGTCCGAGCGGCACGTGCGGCACCGGCACCGGCACCGTCGCGGCGACCGTGACGCTGGCAAACGGTCAGGCGGCGACGATCACGCTGACCGGGACCGTGCCGTCTGGGACCACTGGCGCCATCGTCAACACCGCGACCGTGGCCCCCCCGGGCGGCGTGACCGATCCGACGCCGGGCAACAACAGCGCGACCGACACCAACTTCGCCAGCGGTTCACTGGCCGACCTGCAGATCACCAATACCGACGGCGTGACGTCGGTCACCGCCGGCGGCGTGACGACCTACACCGTGGTCGTGACCAACCTCGGGCCGGCGCCCGTCACCGGTGCTACCGTCACCGACATCGCCCCGGCCGGACTGACCTTCACGGCGTTCACGTGCACGGCGTCCGCCGGCTCGGTGTGCCCGGCGGCCGGCAGCGGCAACCTGTCGGTCCTGGTCGACCTGCTGTCCGGCGGCACGGCCACCTTCACGATCCAGGCGAGCGTGTCGCCGACGGCGACCTCGCCGCTGACGACCACGGCGACCGTCGCGCCGCCGGCCGGGATGACCGACCCGACGCCGGGCAACAACACCGCGACCGACGTCGACACGGTGGCGGCGCCGTCGAGCCCTCGGGCCGACCTGACGGTGACGAAGACCGACGGCATCACGAGCATCACGGCCGGCGCGTCGACCACCTACACCATCGTTGCCACCAACCACGGGCCGGATGCCGCGGCCAGTGCCACCATCACCGACGCCGCAGCCGCCGGCCTCCTCAAGACCGCGGTGCAATGCGTGGCGGCCGCCGGCGCCGTGTGTCCGGCCGTGGTGACGACGTCGCAGCTCGAGAGCGGGTTGACCATTCCGGCATGGCCGAACGGCGGCAGCCTCACCTTTACCGTCACGGCGACGGTGACGACGGCCAGCGGCAGCGTGACCAATGCGGTCGGCGTCGCCGTGCCGAGTGGCGTCGTCGATCCGAACCTGGCGAACAACAGCGCCGTGGACGTCGATACCGTGACGCCGCCGGCCGCGACCGACCTCTCCATCACCATTACCGATGGCCTCACCGAGGTGCTGCCCGGTCAGGCGCTCACCTACACGATCGTGGTGACCAACGCCGGACCTGGTCCGGTGACCGGCGCCATCGTCCAGTCGCTCGCGCCTGCCGGCGTCACGTTCGGCAATTGGACGTGTGTGGCGGCTGCCGGCTCGATGTGCGCCGTCAGCGGCAGCGGCAATCTCGCGACGCCCGTGACGCTGCTGGCCGGTGGCACCGTCACCTACACCGTCGCCGCGACGATTGCGACGACCGCCACCGGCAGCGTCGCGACGACGGCCACGGTGGCGCCGCCCGCCGGTGTCGTCGACCCGACGCCGGTCAACAACACCGCGACCGACACGGACGTGATTGCCCCGCAGCGCGTCGACGTGGAGAAGCGCGCCGGAACGCCAACCGTCGTCGGGCCGGCGTCGTTCGACATCCCGTACACGATCACGGTGACCAACGCCGGCCGCGTCCCCGCCACCAACGTCCAGGTCTCGGACTCCCTGTCGACGACGTTCGCGGCCGGCGCGCCGGCGCTGACGATCTCGACTCCCGTGACGGCGACGCCGACCGGTGGGGCGGCGGCGGCTCAATGCCTCGCGAACGGCGCGTTCACCGGGCAGGGCGCCATCCCCGCGGTCACGACGAACCTCCTGTCTGGCACGGCGACGCTGACCGGGCGGCAGGGCTGCGTCATCGCCTTCACCGTGCGCGTGACGTACGAGAACGCCGCCGCCCTGCCGCGCGACAAGCAGGTCAACCGCGTCGAAGCGTGGACGTCGATGTCACCCGGCGGCGTGCGGGTCGCGAGCGATGACAGCGGCGCCGACGTCGTGCTGCGGCTGCCGCGCGTCGACATCACCAAGGCGCTGGGCGCCGTTACCCAGGTCGATGACGAGCCGGTGTTCGACGTCCGCTACGTCTTCGTCCTCCGCAACACCGGCGAGGTGCCGGCCATCAACGTGCAGGTGGCCGACGACCTCGCCAGGGTCTTTGCCGCCGGCTCGCCCGTGATCACGATCCAGGAGGGCCCGACGCTGGCCGGTGGCGACGCGGCGCTGACGTTGGCGCCGGACTTCAACGGCACGTCGAAGACCGCGCTGCTGACCGGGCGCGACACCATCGCCGCGAACGCCACGCAGCGAATCGAGATGACGGTGCGGGTGCGCTATGCGTCCGCCCGGCAGATCCCGGTCAACGACAGCATCGTCAACACCGCCCGCGCGACGACCAGCGTGACGTCCGGCGGCATCGTCATCTCCAGCGACGACTCGACCGACGTCACCGAGTCGTCCGCCGACCCGACCGCGGACGACGTGCCGCAGGCCACCGCCGTCCGCTTCACGCCGAGGCCGCGGCTGTCGGTGACCAAGACCAGCAGCCTGCAGGTGGTGGAAGTCGGCGACCAGGTGTCGTACGCGATTCGCGTCGCCAACCTCGGCGGGCCGACGCTGCCGGCCACCACCGTGACGGATCGTCTGCCGCTCGGTTTCCGCTACGTCCCCGGTACGGCGCGCCTGCTTGCCGGCACGTCGACGGTCACGCCGCTCGCCGACCCATCCGGGTCGCCCGGTCCCGTCCTCGACTTCCCGGTGCCGGCCCAGGCCGACAGCGATGCCGTGACGCTCACCTATCGCGTTCACGTCGGTCCAGGGGCGATGCAGGGCAGCGGCATCAACACGGCCGAGGCCGCAACGCTTGGCGCCGGGGCCGTACGTTCCAACGTCGCCCGTGCCGCGGTCGTCGTCTCCGGCGGAGTCTTCACGCAGGACGCGTGCATCGTCGGCAAGGTCTTCGTCGACCGCAATGGCAACCGCATTCAGGACGAGTCCGAAGTGGGTGTGCCAGGCGTCCTGGTGCGCTTGGAAGACGGCACCGGGCTGCTCTCCGACAGCGAGGGCAAGTACAGCTACTGCGGCCTGACGCCGACGACGCACGTGCTGAAGGTCGACCGGCAGTCGCTGCCGGCTGGCGCACGTCTCGTCGCCAGTGGCAATCGCAACGCCGGTGACGCCGGCAGCCTGTTCGTCGACCTGAAGTTCGGCGAGGTGCGGCGTGCCGACTTCATCGTCGACGGGGCCAACGCGCCGGACGTGCTGGCCCACGTCGAGCGGCGGCGTGCCCAGGCGGACGTGTGGCGCCCGATGCTGGAGGTGCCGCCGAGCGCGATCCTGCCGCAGCGCCTGGCCACCGGTGTCATCCTGCCGGTGCCCGCCGGCCAGGCTGCGCCGCGGCCCAGCGACACCTTCTCGCCGGTGCTGCACGTGGCGCCGCTCGGTCCGGCGACGGCCAATGCGCCGGACGTCGCGCCGCGAACGCCCGGTGCCGGTGCCGCCGCCGTTGGCGTGATCCGCCTGGCCGCCGAGCGCGGCGACGCGGCCGGCGACGGCGTGACCCGGACCCGCCTGACGATCCGACTGCTCGACGCGGACGGACGTCCGCTGTCGTCGGCGGTCACCGCGACGGTGGAAGTCAGTGAAGGCCAGCTGCACCTGCCGGGCGACGCGCCGGCGCCGGGCGCGCCGCCCGAGGCACGCGGCGGCTCGTCCGCCGAGCCGTCCGTCGACCCGGACGCCGATCCGCCGGCCAGTCTGCCCGCCAATCTGGCCGCCAATCTGCCCGTCGATGCGTCCGCCGCCCGATCCATCGATTCCGCAGTGCCAGGCACGCAGCTCGCCGTCGCCAATGGCGAAGCCGCGATCGATCTGGTCACGCCGCCGGGCGCGCGCGATGTGCTGGTGCGGGTGACGGCTGGTGACGCGAGCGCCGAGGGCACCGTGACCTTCGTGCCGTCGGCGCCGCGGATGCTCGCGGTCGGTGTAGTCGAAGGGCGCATGGTGCTGACGCACATCGATGCCTCGGCGATCGAACCGGTCCGTGCGAGCGAAGCCTTCGATCGTGAGATGACCCGGTTCGCGCGTGACGTCGCCGATGGCCAGGGCCAGGTGGCCGGGCGCGCGGCGCTCTTCGTCAAGGGCATGGTGAAGGGGGATTACCTGCTCACCCTGGCCTACGACTCGGAGAAACAGGGACGTGGCGTCCTCTTCCGTGACATCCAGCCGGACGCCTTCTACCCGGTCTACGGGGACGCCAGCGTCAAGACCTTCGATGCGCAGACGTCCGGGCGTGTCTACCTGCGCGCCGAACGCGGGCGGACGTATCTGCTCTATGGCGACATCCAGACGGCCGGGCCGTCGACCGATGCGCGCAACCTCGGGGTCTACAGCCGCACGTTGACCGGCGTGCAGCAGCACGTCCAGAACCGTGTCGCGATGGCGAATCTCTTCGCCAGCCGGGATTCGCTGACGCGCGTCATCGACGAGATGCGCGGTCTCGGCACGTCGGGTCCGTACGCCGTCAGCAATGCCAACGGCGTCTGGGGCACGGAGAAGGTCGAGATCGTCACCCGCGACCGCAACCAGCCGGCCGTCGTGCTCGATGTCGTCCTGCTGGCCCGTTTCACCGACTACGAGTTCGAGCCCTTCAGTCGCCGGCTGCTGCTGCGTCGTCCGGTGCCGTCGCTCGACGAGCAGCTGAACCCGGTCTCGCTGCGCGTCACCTATGAGGTCGATCGTGGCGGTGAGAAGTCGTGGGTCAGTGGCGCGGACGGCCTCGTCAACCTTGGCCGTTTCGTCCAGGTCGGCGGCAGCTGGGCCGAGGACCGGGCGCCACAGGCTCCCTACCGGCTGCGCAGCGTCAATGGGGCTGTCCGCTTCGGCGCGACCACCTCGCTGGTGGCCGAAGCCGCGCAGAGCCTCGGCACGGTGAACACGACGACGTTCAACCAGACCGGGCTGTTCAACCTCGCGGGCGTCAGCGGGTCCGTGGAGGGCATGGCGGCCCGGGCCGAACTGCGCCACGATTCCGCGCGGGCGCGGGCGCGGCTGTTCGTCGGCACCTCCGACACCGGCTTCAACAACCCGTCATCGACCCTGACGGGCGGACGGTCCGAGCTTGGCGGCCGGGGCACGCTGACGCTGACACCGCCGCTGCGGCTGATTGGTGAAGTGCTGCGCTCCGAGGATCGCCTCATCGGCGGTCGCCGCCAGGGCGCCCTGGTCGGCCTCGATGCCCGCCTGACCCACCGGCTCTCGCTGGAAGTCGGGATGCGGCGGGCGACCGAGACGCTGGCACCGGCCCAGGGCACCAGCGTCGGCACGCCGGTGTTCGCGTTCGACGCGCTGGACGGTTTCGGCCTCGGTGCCGGCACCGGCATGAACATCGACCCGGTCACCGGGTTGCCGCTCGTCAACGCCGGCTACGCGCCGCAGCTGTCGGCGCCGACGATCGCCCCGCAACCGGCGGCGCCGCTCGATCTGCTGTCGGCGCGCAGCAAGCTGACCCTGGCGTTCAGCGAGGCGCTGAGCGTCTACGGCGAGGCCGAACAGGAGCTGCGCGACGCCGACAAGCGCCTGCTGGCGCTCGGCGGCCACTTCCAGATTGCCGAACGGGCGCGTCTCTATCTGCGCCACGAGTTCATCTCCAGCCTCGATGGGCCGTATGCGCTGAACGATCGCCAGCGCCGTTACGGCACGGTGTTCGGCGTGTCGTCCAGCTACATGAAGAACGCCGACGTCTTCAGCGAATACCGGATGCGCGACGCCATGTCGGGACGCGAGGCGCACGCCGCCATCGGCCTGCGCAACCGCTGGCCGGTGGCGCAGGGCGTTGCGCTGTCGACGACGGTGGAGCGGCTGCACGCCATCGCTGGCCTCGACCAGCAGGCGACCGCCGCGTCGCTCGGGGTCGAGTACACGCGGAGTCCGCTGTTGAAGGGGACTGGGCGTATCGAGTGGCGGCGCGCGCCGTCTGCCGACAGCTGGTTGTCGACGGCCGGTCTGGCGCGCAAGCTCTCGCGCGACTGGACGATGCTGTCGAAGAACTACTACCAGCGCCTGGCGCCACGCAGCGGGCCCGAGCAGGTGCAGGATCGCTTCTGGTTCGGCGCCGCCTATCGTGACACCGGGCGGAACCGCGTCAACCTGCTGTCGCGCTACGAGTTCCGCTTCGAGGACACGCTCGGCCAGCCGCTCGGTGCCGGTGCCTGGCGGAAGGTGCACGCGGTGTCGACGCACGTGGACGTCCACCCGTCATGGCGCTGGACCTGGTCCGGGCAGCATGCGGCCAAGTGGGTGAACGACCGCACCGACGCCGAGTCGCGCAGCCTCACGAACCTGCTGTCGGGTCGTGTCGGGTACGACGTCACGCGACGATTCGACCTCGGCGCCCTCGCCAGCCTGACGTGGAGCGAGATCGGCGGTCGCCGGTATGCCGTCGGTGGTGAAATCGGCGCGTTGCTGCGCGCCAATCTGTGGCTGTCGGTCGGCTACAACGTCACCGGCTTCACCGATCGCGACATGATCGCCGTCGAGCAGACCGCGCGCGGCGGCTTCGTGCGGCTGCGGATGAAGCTGGACGAGCAACTGTTCGGCTCACCCGACGACGAGCGCTAGACCGCTGGCGCGGCAGATTGTCCCGCTGGTCGTGGCCGGCCAGCGCCTCGGCAACGCTCGCCGACCGCCGAGCCAGACCTGGCCGACTGGCGGCTCGCACGCGTCGATCGGCGCCGTCGACGACGAACGCGTCAGGGCGTTCGCGACGGCGCAGCCGCGGCGATTGTGAAAAGAGTTTGACAGGCCTGCCACGGGCACGGCCGATGCTTCCGCTCACTGGCGCCGCAGCGTCATTGGAGGAGCATCAGGTGAACTCCGAGCTTTCGCGTTCGTCGCGCCCCATGTCCGAACACGTCGTCATCGCCTCCTCCGTGCCGACTCGCCCCGTACGGATCATTGGTTGTGCGACGGTTGCGGGCACTCTCGCCGCGAGTTGGCTTCCGCATCGCGTCGTCCTCGGCGAGAGTGCCGTCCGCATCGTCGGGTGGAACCGTCGATCATGATCGGGCCATCGGTGTCCTCTCCTGTGCACATCGGAGTGCCACAGCCAGATGACAGATGGATGCCGCGAACCAGGCTACCGGGCCCTGGTTCGTACCGCGTCACGCGAATCATCGCGGTCGGTCTGGCGCTGCTGGGGAGCGGTTGCAGCGAGGGACCGGCAACGCCCTCGACGACGACGGATGCGACCGCAGCGACGACGACCGAAGTCTATGCGAGCACGCTGCCGGTTGGTGGCGTGAAGTTCTACTCGTTCAGTAGCGTGACCGGTGGCACGGTGACTGCGACCTTGACCGAAATCGGTGGCGACGGCGTGCCGCCGACGGTCGTCGTCGACCTCGGCATCGGCGTGCCTGGCGGCACCACGTGCAACGCGACGTCATCTCCCGTGCAGGTCACCGGTGACGCCGGCGTCACGACACATGTGACGGCCACACAGCAGGCCGGTGTGTCCTGCGTTGTCGTCACGGACGTCGGCAATCTCTTCGCGCCGGCCGCATTCGTCGTCACGATCGAGCATCCATGAGGTGTCGCTGGTGATTCACAAGCCATCGATCGGTATCCTGACCTGCCTGGTCGTCGGCGCTCTGACGACGGCCGTGGCGGGCGCCGCAGCGCAAGGAAGCGCATCGGTCGAACCGGCACCTGCCGCGCCGCCTGCACGGACCCTCCGCTGGGAGTTCGAGGTGCATGGCGGGTTGTCGATCAACCGGAATCAGACGGGCGGAACGGCGAACCTTCCGACCACCGGGACGACCGTGCAGGGACTGGTGTCGGTGAATACGTTCGCGTTCGGCACCGGCACGTCTCTGTTCAATGGCAGTCGGCCGCAGACGTCCATCATCGGTCTGGATGGAATCCTTTCGGCATCACCGGTCACACGGAATGCCGGGGTCGCACTTGGCGGTCGCGTGCAGCGAGCCGTCAACGACCGACTCGCGATCGAGGTGTCCGGCGACTTTCTCCGAAGCCACCTGGCCTTCAGGCCGTCAGTGCTCAGCGGCATCGAAGCCACACGCACGAGCTACGGCTCGGCCCTGGAGCATACGCTGGCGCAGTCCAACGAACGATCCTCAGCTTCGTCGGTGGCCACGCTTGCCGACCGGCAGCCGGCGACCCGTGTTGTCGTCACCGGCGCGCTCGTCCGGCACTGGCGCCACAGCAGCCGGACGATGCCGTACGTGCTGGCGGGCGGCGGGATGCTGTTCACCCATGCCAACGCCCTCCACGCGACGTTGGCGGGCAGCTATCGACTTGGCACCACGTCGTACGTGACCGGCGCCGACACCGTCCGCCTGTACGTGCAGGAGGACTCCAGGGCGGTCGTGGCCCTTGCCGGTGCGGGCATCAAGCAGGTCCTCTCACGCCACATCGGCTTCCGAGTTGACGCCAGGGTCCACGGCTACCGGAACTCGTTGCGCACGATCGTCGATGTCACGCCGGCGATGGCTGCCCAATCGCTCGGCCCGACGCTGCCGCTGTTGAACGTCGATGCGTTGCAGTTCAGTGCGATTGCGCCATTGAGCCAGCCGTCTCTGACCGCCGTGACATTCGCCGGTTCGGGTCTGAGTGCACATACGTCAGTGACGGCAGGTCTATTCCTGCGATTCTGAGGATCCGCCGATGAAGTGGCTTGTGACGGGTGTGTTGGTCGCCTTCTGCAGCGTTGGCTGCAACAACGACGGTGCCACGTCACCGACCACCACGACGGACACGTCGACGACGGTGGCGGCGGCGTCGATCACGGAACGCTACACCGGTGCGGTCCCGGTGGGTGGAAACGTCGTCTTCACCTTCGATATCGGCGCCTACGGGACGGTCGACGCCACGCTCGAGACCGTGTCAGGGCGCGGTGTGCCGTCCACGGTCCAGATGCGAGTCGGCCTGGGGACCGTGGCCGACAGCAGTTGCGCGACGACGGTCACGGCACTGACGTCAGCCAGTGCAACCGTCCAGGTCACCACGACGCTGACCGCCGGCACCTATTGCGTGGTCGTTGCCGACGTCGGCAACCTGGCCGGTCCGGCCGACGTCACGCTCAGCGTCGCGCATCCCTGAGGCAACTGCACCTCGACCGCCAGTCGCTGGCGTGTCGTCGCTGACGGCGGACCAACTGGCGGACCGACGGTCCCACGCGCGCGGCCTATCGCGCGCCCTTGCTACGGCGGGAAGCCGAAGGCCAGCTTGACCGCGGCGTACTCCGGGTGGACCGTACCGTCAGCGCTGCGGATGATCAACGGTGGCTCCACCCAGGTACGCCGCCACGCCTCCGGCAGGTCGGACGCCCGCATCATCACGAACAGCCCGAGCATCGGCGGCTCACCTTCCCTGAAGATCACCGGCCGGCGGCGGACGATGACGGCGTCGGCCGCCGCGGCGGCGCGCTGCACCCGCTCGATCTGGTTGTCGGGAAACACGCAGGTGAACACCCCACCGTGCGCGAGATGCCGGATCGCGATGCGGGTGTAGTCGCCGATGTCGCCGCGCAGTTCGAACCGGCAGCCGACCTTCTGCGGATGGTCGCCTTCGGCGCCGGTGCCGGGCGGGAAGTACGGCGGGCTGCCGAGCACCAGGTCGAAGCGTTCGCCGGCCTCGAGGATTGCCGGATCGCGGAAGTCACCATGGCGGATGTCGTAACGGCCGACGAGGCCGTTGTGGACCGCCGACCTTCGCGCCAGCCGGACGCTGTCGTCCTGGGCCTCGATCGTGACGAACCTCGCGCCGGGCAGCCGCCAGGCCGCCACCATCCCGACCGAGCCGATCCCGGAGCCGAGGTCCAGCACGGTTGACGCGGACGGCACCCACGTCGTCCCATACCACGCCGTCAGCACGTCGTCGGTGGAGAAGCGGTGACCGTCGCGCAACTGGAAGAGGCTGAAATGCCCGCTGATCGAATCGAGCGATTCGCCGGGTCCGACCTCCGGGTTGGACAGGGCACCCGGCGGCAGCGGCCCCGGTCTCGCCCAGCCGCGGAAGTGCGTGCCTGGCACGTAGCGCTTGCGCTCGGACATCGTTGCGTACATCTCATCATGAGACGGGCGGCCAGGGCCACCACATCGTCAGGTGGACCTCGCATCGGATATCGTAGTCATGAACCCATGTTGACATTGCCCGGCGCAGCTGCGCTGTCTCCGTTCCGACTGCAACGTCTGTACAACCGACTCGGCGGTGAGTCGGCTGGTATTCGCGCCATCAACACGCGGTTCGTGCACTTCGTCGACGTCGATGGCGACTTCGAGCAGGCTGCCCGCTGCCGGCTGGACGACCTGCTCGAGTACGGACCGCGGCAGGCGCCTGTCGAGGAGCGCGGAACGCTCTTCCTCGTGGTCCCTCGCCCGGGGACCCAGTCTCCCTGGTCCAGCAAGGCGACCGACATCGTCCACAATGCCGGACTGACGGCGGTGCGGCGGGTCGAGCGGGGCCTCGCCTACTACGTGGACGTCGCCGGCGACCTCGAGCCAGATCGGCGGCGTGCCATGGCGGCGCACCTGCACGACCGGATGGTCGAGACCGTGCTCGGCAGCCTGGACGAGGCGGCGACCCTGTTCGAGCAGGGGACGGCGCGGCCGCTGGTGACCGTCGACGTGCTCGGTGGCGGCGCGGCGGCGCTGGCGCGCGCCAACGAGGAACGCGGCTTCGCGCTCGCGCCTGATGAGATCGACTACCTGTGCGAGGCGTTCACCGCGCTCGGCCGCAATCCGACCGACGTCGAGCTGATGATGTTCGCGCAGGCGAACAGCGAGCATTGCCGCCACAAGATCTTCAACGCGACATGGACGGTTGACGGCATCGAGCAGCCGAAGAGCCTGTTCGGCATGATCCGCAACACCTTCGAGCAGGCGGCGGACGCCGATGTCCTCAGTGCCTACGCCGACAACGCCGCCGTCATTCGCGGCCACACGGCGCGGCGGTTCTTTCCGGAGCCGGGCAGCGCGCGCTTCGCCTTCCACGACGAGCCGGTGCACATCCTGATGAAGGTCGAGACGCACAACCATCCGACGGCCATTGCGCCGTACCCGGGTGCGTCCACCGGCTCCGGCGGCGAGATTCGCGACGAGGGGGCGGTCGGCTGCGGGGCCCGGCCCAAGGCCGGGCTCGTCGGCTTCAGCGTGTCGCACCTGCACGTCCCCGGGCTGGAGCAGCCGTGGGAGCAGCCCTTCGGCAAGCCGGACCGCATCGTGTCGGCGCTGCAGATCATGCTCGACGGCCCGATCGGCGGAGCGGCGTTCAACAACGAGTTCGGCCGTCCGGCCATCTGCGGCTACTTCCGCACGCTCGAGCAGCCGCACGGCGGCCGCGTGTGGGGCTATCACAAGCCGATCATGATTGCCGGCGGCCTCGGCAACATCCGCGATC
This sequence comes from uncultured Acidobacteriota bacterium, assembly GCA_902825985.1. Lineage (GTDB taxonomy): Bacteria > Acidobacteriota > Vicinamibacteria > Vicinamibacterales > CAVVIG01 > VFZL01. Next base: position 27,436 of record CADEDC010000045.1, read on the forward strand.
CGCACGTGCACAAGCGGGACATGCCGGCCGGCTCGCTGCTGGTGGTGCTCGGCGGACCGGCGATGCTGATTGGTCTCGGCGGCGGCGCCGCGTCGTCCATGACCTCCGGCGCGAGCGATGCCGAGCTCGATTTCGCCTCCGTCCAGCGCGACAACGCCGAGATGGAACATCGCTGCCAGGAGGTGATCGATCGCTGCTGGCAGCTCGGTGACCGCAACCCCATCCGCTTCATCCACGACGTCGGCGCCGGCGGACTCTCGAATGCGCTGCCCGAGCTGGTCAAGGATGGCGGACGCGGCGCCCGCATCGACCTGCGGCGCATCCCGAGTGCCGATTCAGGGCTGTCGCCGCTCGAACTCTGGTGCAACGAGGCGCAGGAGCGATACGTCCTCGCCATCCCGCCGGCGGCTCTCGATGCCTTCGCCGCAATCTGCGCCCGTGAGCGCTGCCCGTTTGCCGTTGTCGGCGAGGCGCTCGCCGACCCGGCCCTGCACGTCGACGACCCGCAGCTCGGCGCCGCACCGGTCGACCTGCCGCTGTCGGTGCTGTTCGGCAAGCCGCCGCGGATGCGGCGGGCGTTCGGACGCCAGGCGGTCGCCCGGCAGCCCCTGGACCTTGCCGGCCTGTCGATCGCCGACGCGGTGGAGCGCGTGCTGCGCATGCCGGCGGTTGCCGGCAAGGGATTCCTCGTCACGATCGGCGATCGCAGCGTCACCGGGCTCGTGCATCGCGACCAGATGGTCGGACCGTGGCAGGTGCCCGTGGCCGATGCCGGCGTGACGCTCACCAGCTATGACGCGTACGGCGGTGAGGCGATGGCGATCGGCGAGCGGACGCCGCTCGCGCTCATCGACGCGCCGGCCTCGGGCCGCATGGCGGTCGGCGAGGCGATCACCAACATCGCCAGCGTCGGCATCGGCGCGCTGCGCGACGTCAAGCTGTCGGCCAACTGGATGGCCGCCGCCGGGCAGCCGGGACAGGACCAGGCGCTCTTCGACACCGTCCGCGCCGTCGGCATGGAACTCTGTCCGGCGCTCGGTATCGTCATTCCGGTCGGCAAGGACTCGATGTCGATGCACACGGCCTGGAAGACGGATGATGACGCGAAGGCGGTGACCGGACCGCTGTCGCTCATCGTCTCTGCCTTCGCCCCGGTGCCGGACGTGCGCCTGTCGGTGACGCCGCAACTGCGGCCCGACGTGGACGGCGTGCTGCTGCTCATCGACCTCGGTGCCGGCCGCAACCGTCTCGGCGCCTCGGCCCTGGCCCTGGCGTGGCGGCAGGTGGGCGACGCGGCGCCCGACCTCGACGATCCGGCGCGCCTGGCGGCGTTGTTCGAGGTGATTCAGAGCTGCCTCCGCGACCGCCTGCTGCTGGCCTACCACGATCGTTCGGACGGTGGTCTGTTCACGACGCTGGCGGAGATGGCGTTCGCCGGGCACTGTGGCCTCGATGTGGACATCACGGCGCTCGGAACGGATCCGCTGGCCGCGCTGTTCAGCGAGGAACTCGGCGCGGTGGTCCAGGTGCGGACCGGCGATCTGGACACGGTCCGCGAACGGCTGGGCGCCGCCGGACTTGGCGGCCTCGCGCATGCCATCGGACGCGCGGTGCCGGGCGCGACGCTCCGCATCTCGCGCGACGGCGTCGAGGTCTACCGGGCTTCGCGGACCGACCTGCACCGCGCGTGGGCCGAGCTCAGTTACACCATGCAGGGCCTGCGCGACAACCCGGCCTGCGCGCGCGAGGAGTACGACCGCCTGCTCGACGCGGACGACCCGGGCCTGTCGGCAGCGCTCACCTACGCGCCGTCGGACGACGTCGCCGCGCCGTTCGTCGCCACCGGGGCCAGGCCCCGCGTCGCCATTCTCCGCGAGCAGGGGGTCAACGGGCAGTACGAGATGGCCGCGGCGTTCGAGCGCGCCGGATTCGACGCGTTCGACGTCCACATGAGCGATATCCTGAGCGGCCGCGTCGACCTCGCGGCGTTCACCGGGCTGGCGGCGTGCGGCGGCTTCTCGTATGGCGACGTCCTCGGCGCCGGGGAGGGGTGGGCCAAGACCATCCTGTTCAACGCGCGGGCGCGCGATCAGTTCGCCGCCTTCTTCGCGCGTCCGGATACCTTCTCGCTCGGACTCTGCAACGGCTGCCAGATGTTCGCCAACCTCCACGACATCGTGCCCGGGGCGGCGCACTGGCCGAAGTTCGTCCGCAATCTTTCGGAGCAGTACGAAGCGCGGGTCACGCTGGTGCGCGTCGAACGGAGTCCGTCGGTGCTGCTCGCCGGCATGCACGGGTCCATCCTGCCAATCGTCGTCGCGCATGGCGAAGGGCGCGCCGAATTTCGCGATGACGCCGCGGCTGCGGGGCTCGAAGCGCACGGCGGTGTCGCGCTCCGCTACGTGGACACGCGTGGCCGCGCCACGCAGGTCTTCCCGTCGAATCCGAACGGCTCACCGCATGCGATTGCCGCTGTCTGCTCGGAAGACGGCCGCGTGACGATTGCGATGCCGCACCCGGAGCGGGTCTTCCGGACGGTGCTGAACTCCTGGACGCCGCCAGGCTGGGGCGAGGACGGCGGCTGGATGCGGCTGTTCCGCAACGCCCGCGTCTGGCTCGGCTGAGGCCGTCGCGGACTCGCCGCGTCCTCGTTCAACGCGTCGACGATGGCCGACAGTGCCGCGAAGGCCCGCGGCCAGTGGCGGTGCGCGCGGCAGCTCGACAGGCTGCCGGGACCCCTGCCGCCGGGCCTTCCGTCCCACCTCGTGGCCCGCCGCCGTTGTCATGCGTCGACCAACTCCGGCTACTGCATCACCGACCGGCTCGTCGTCCCCATGGTCGCGAGCGGCCTCGAGACAGGCGCAGCTGTTTGAGGGCGGCCACCAGATCAGCCATGGGCCGCACCGCCATCGCCCTGTCACCACTGCAATTCTGCCCACCCCGTGCCGAAGCCGTCGAAAGGCTGCCCTTCCTGCGCGGAGTTGACGTGGATCCGTCCGTCTGCCTTGGCAATGCCGAAGACGAAGACCCGATTGCCCAGCGATGCGGCAGCTGGTGCGAGGTTGGTCGAGAACACGCCTGGGACCTGCGCCCACGGCCCGAACGCCTGACCGCTTGTCGCGGACGCGAACCAGATGCGATCGTCGACGGACTTGGCGAAGAGATAGAGCCGGCTCCCGACTGATGCGATGGCAGGTGCGGCATCGGTCACGAGTGTGCCAATCGCCGTCCACCCGCTGCCGAAACCGTCGAACGGCCTGCCGCTTTCGGCCGAGTTGACGTAGACTTTTCCGTCGCTGACGCCCTTCACCGCCACATACAACCGGTTGCCAAATGCGGCGGCGGCCGGCGCCGCATCACTGGTGCCGTTGCCCTGCACCTCCTGCCACGGCCCGAACGCGCCGCCGTCGGCCGCCGACGCGATGAAGAGGCGGCGGGTCGGCGCCGACACGACCGCATACAACCGGTTCGCGAGCATCGCCAAGGCGGGAGGATGCGGAGAAGTCTGGCTGCCGAGTGCGACCCACCCCTTGCCCCATCCGTCGAAAGGTTCGCCGGACACGGCAGAGGTGATGTAGACCCGTTGGTCGAAGCCCACGCAGCAGGCGTAGAGCCGAGTGCCCATCCCGGCCAGGGCGGGCGCGGCTGGCATCGCCGCGTGCCCTTCGATCTCCATCCACCCGGAAAACGGCTGGCCCTCGTGGGCGGCATTGATATGCGCGAAACCGCCGCTGTCGCGGATCGCCGCAAGTAGCCGGCCGCTCCACGCGGCAGCGGCAGGCGCCGTCGTCGTCACCGGCGGGGCCAGCAGGGCGGAATTGTGAGCATTGACGATGATCTGAAACGACGACTTCTTCACGCCACCGATCGAGTTCATCATGCACACGGCGGTCACGCCGTTGGGTAACATCACCCAGTCTCCCTCCATGCCGGCGCCGTTGTTGACGAATCCTCCGTTGTGGTTCCACTCCGGCGCGCCGACACTCGCACTGGTCCGGTACATGCCGAGCTCCTGCGATGTCATCAGCTGAAAAGACGCAGGCGAAACGATGCGTCCGTGTCGCAAGCCGGCGATCCATCGGGCCAGGTCTTTCGCGGACATGAACCAATGGCCGGCGCCGACCCGCAGCAGGTGCCAGTCGAAGTCAGGGTCGAGGTAGACCGCCTTCGTGACGTAGTGGTAATAGGCGTTGGCCTCGTGGGGAAGCGCCGGCGCCAGGCTTCGTGTGTCAAGGCCGACCGGTGCGAGTACGTGATCGCGAACGAAATTGAAGTAGATCCGTGCGGTGTACCGCCCTGGGTCTTCACCCGCGGGGACAGCGAAACTGGCGTCGCCGTTCAAGAGCACGTTGGCGACAAGGACGCGAAGCAGCGAATAGTTGCAGTTCTGGTACTCGCCGTTGTTCCAGTTTCGATCGGTGGATCCGTTGGCCACGGTCTGGCGGAGACTGGAGAACAGGTCCTCGTCTGCCACCGGGCGGAGGCCAGAGGTGTGCTTCAGCAGGTGCTTGAACGTCATGTCCCCGACATGCGGCCCGTGTCCCCACGTTCTCGGGAGAAATGGATGGATGGGCGAGTCGATGGTGAGGTTCGCACCGGCGGCGTTGCGCATCTCCAGCGCCTTCATCACCGCGGCCGCGGTGATGGTCTTCGACATGCTGGCCAGCGTCATCTTGTGGTCCGGCGACATCGCCTTCGGCGGCGACAGCACTGCCTTGCCGGCGCTACCAGACGCGGTTAGCGTCTCGCCGACGAAAATCGCGTACTGGTACCCGATGGTGCCCACGAGCAGCTGGTCCTCGATCTTCTTGGCAAACCGAATGACGTCGAGCATGTCCTTCTCCTTGACTTCGCCTGACTGGCGCCTTGGCGGGGTGGCGGGTCTCCGTCCATGGACCCTCCGCCGCATCGAAGGCGGCGGTCACCGCTACTAGCGTCAAGCGGCGGCGTTTCTTGCATCACTCGGTCGGGATGGCTGCCCCGGAAATTGTGTGGGTGGCAGATCGGAGGCGGGAGGACCACGGCGTAAACTGATCCGGTCACATGGACCACTCGTTCGACACCACACGCCGGCGCCGGCTCGAGTCGCTCTTCCTCGCTGCCGCCGACCTTCCTGACGCGAATCGCGCGGCATTCGTTCGGCGCGAGGCGGCTGACGACCCAGCGGTCATCGAGATGCTGCTCGGCATGTTGTGCCACGTGGATGGTATGGCGGGCACGCTCGTCGCCGCCGTGCAGTCGGCGGTGACCGCGCTTGTACGGGAGGACGTGTGGGTCGGCAGGCGCTTCGGACCGTACTGCGCCGTCCGCGAGATCGGCCGCGGCGGTATGGGCATCGTGCTCGAGGCGGAGCGGAACGACGACCAGTATCACAAGCGGGTCGCGCTCAAAGTGGCGCCGTATTGGGCGAGCGAGGTAGATCTCCAGCGATTTCGTCAGGAGCGGCAGATCCTCGCCGGCTTGGAGCACCCGAACATCGCTCGCCTCCTGGACGGAGGGACTGAGGCCGGTGTGCCGTATCTGGTGCTCGAACTCGTGGAAGGCGAGCCGATTACGACCTACGCCAAGCGAAAGAGGCTGACCGTTCCAGACCGACTGCGGCTGATGGGCACGGTCTGCCAGGCCGTCGAAGCCGCGCACAGCCGGCTGATCGTGCATCGCGACCTCAAGCCGGCCAACATCCTCATCGCGTCGGACGGCGTCCCCAAGCTGCTCGATTTCGGCATCGCCAAGCTGCTGGGTTCCAATCGTGATCTCGCTGCGACAGGGGGGCAGGGCCTGTGGACGCCCGGCTTCGCGAGCCCCGAACAGGTGCGAGGCGAGGCTATCACCACGCGGACCGACGTCTACGCGCTCGGCTTGATTCTCTACGAACTCCTCACCGGTCGGGCCGCGCAGACCGCCGACCCGTCGTCCCCGGCGGCGCTCGAGGCCTCCGTGTGCGAAGAGGTGCCTCCACTCCCGAGCGCCAGTGCGCCGCGCGGGATGGCGCGGGCTCTTCGCGGGGACCTCGACACGATCGTCATGACGGCGATCGCGAAGGACCCAGCTCGACGTTATGGGTCTGTTTCTGGCTTGTCCAACGATCTCGATCGGTACCTGGACGGCCTGCCCATTCTCGCCAGGCCCGCCACCATGACGTATCGCGCGACCCGTTTCGTGCGTCGGCACCGGCTGGGCATCGCGGCGGTCGCCGTTATCGCTGCGATTCTCGTCGGCGGGATCGCGGCGACGCGGTATCAGGCGGTCCAGGCGAGTCGTCGGTTCAATCAGGTGCGCGCCCTCGCCAACATGTTCGTCTTCGACGTGCATGACCTCGTCGCACAGTTGCCAGACTCACGCCATGTCAGGGCCGCCATCGTTCAAACCGGGTTGACCTACGTGAACAGCCTCAGCACGGAGGCCGCCGCAGACCCCGTCCTCGCCGGTGAACTCGCAACGGCCTACCATCGCATCGCGGTGATCCAGGGCGATCCCAGGGGAGACAACCTCGGTGCGCCGGCCGATGCGCTCGAGAGCCTGCGCCGCGCCGCCGCACTGCTGGAGCCGTTCTCCACCCATGCCGGCACGGCGGAGTTGGCGCGGGCCATTGAAGAGACCCGCTCGCGCATCCTGAAAGGCCTGGGTCGAGATGACGTGCCCGTGATGCGCCGGCCCAATGATGTCGACGATCGTCCCGTCGCGGCCCTGACGCCCGGTGCGACGGTGGTTGCCGTCTACACGGCCGCCAACCAGGGCCGGTACGCCGAGGCTGAGAGGTATCTGTCGGCGGAGGCGCGCGCCGCGTTCGCCTCGGACCTCGTGAACAAGAACGGCGGCTCGAAGACCGTCTGGGACATCGAGACGCGCCATGGCATGGTCGCCCAGCTGGAAGTCACGAGCGAGACGATCGACGGAGATCGGGCGACCGTGATGCTCCGCATGCGTTACGTGGACGGCACGATTCGCGACAACCCCGAAGTGCTCGTGCGCGAGAACGGAAGGTGGAAGGTAGATATCAGTTGATTTCGCTGAATCACGTCAGCCGCCGCCTCGTTCGGATGGCCGACTCAGGAAATGTCCAAGCCACCCCTCCGCGAACTTCTGGTCGCGGCTGATGGTCGCCGCTGAGACCCCGAGCACTTCGGCCGTCTCGGCGAGGTTGAGCCCACCGAAGTAACGAAGCTCGATGACCCGAGCCTGCCGAGCGCTGTGCTGGGCGAGCCGTTCAAGCGCCTGGTCGAGCGCGATGACGTCGACGACCGACACCTGCTGGTCTTCGATCTGGTCGAGGTTCGCGGCAATCGTGGCGCCCCGTCGTTTAGCGGCGCGGGCGGCTCGGGCGTGGTCCACGAGCACGCGCCGCATGACCTGAGCGGCCAGACCGTAGAACTGCTTACGGTGCTCGAAGTGCGCACCCGCCTGGCGGCTCAAGCGAATCCACGCCTCGTGGACGACAGCCGTTGCCTGCAATGTGTGCCCACTTCGCTCGCGATGGAAATACGCCACCGCGATGCGCCGAAGCTCGCCGTAGACGATCGGCATCAGCGCTTCGAGCGCCGTATCATCGCCTTCAGTCCACTTCGACAGCAGCTCGGTGACTTCGTTCTTTGAGTGACCTTCTGGGTCTACGGACATTTCGGAACCGCCGCGGCCAGTCTAATACCGGCTCCAAACGTCTTCGGACATGCGGCCGGGGTGGGTCGCCGGATCCCTACCCTGCGGCGCCCGTCACCGAGCCGCAGGCGGCGCAGTCGAGTACGACTCGCCGGCCCACATCGTCGCCGGCGTCGTCCCGTGAGAATCACGTAGACGACCGCGCGCCGCTACTCGACCGCCACGAACGTGTAGCTCCCCACGTAACGCTGGCGTGTGTTCGTGAAACCGTCGCCGTCGCCGCGCTCGTCCTTCCGGGTGATGCTCACGGTGTACGTCTTCCCGGCCTGTAGTGGCGGCCCGGCAGCGACGTCCGAGCCGGCTGGCGGCACGCCATAGATCACCGGCGAATCGAGCCGGTTCTCGTAGCCTCCGGCGCCGGTCGCATACCAGATGGTGCCGATGCCGTCGCCATCGCGGGCGCCTTCGTATACCGACAACGTATAGGCAGGCGATGGCGTCCACGAGATCACCGGCCGCAGACCGGGTCCCACACTGACGACAGGGACCTGACGGTGGTCAAACCGCCGGCAGTCCGCCGATGTGGCGACGACGGCGAGCATGAGGACGCAGACCGGCAGTTGACGAGGCACGTGTCTCAGACTCCGTGACGTGCGGGCTACTGACAGCGCACTTCGACGCGGCGATTGAGGGAGCGCCCGCTCTCGTCATTGTTGGTCGCAATCGGCCGCCGCTCGCCGATGCCGACGGCCGTCAGCCGCTGGACCGGCAGGCCGCGCCGCACCAGGTCGGCGACCACCGCCTGCGCCCGGCGTTGGGAGAGCCGCTCGTTGTATGCCTCGGTCCCCTCGCTCGAGGTGTGGCCTTCGATGGCGATGCGCGTGCTGGGATCGGTCCGCAGACCCTGGAACAATGCGTCGAGCACGGGCGAGGCGGCGGGCAGGAGATCGGCCGAATCGAACGCGAACGTGATGCTGTGAATGATGGAGCCGCAGCCGAGCACCGGCGGGACCGGCTCGTCGCACGCGACCCGGGTGCCGGGCGGCGCTGCCGGGAGGGTATATATGCGGAACGGCCCGCCATTGGTCGAACGCACCCCCTGCAGGGCGCCATCCGCAGCGACACTCAGCAGGAATGCGCTCGGAGTGCGGTCGCGCCGATCGACGCCGGTGGCGCGAAGGACGTTGCCGGTGACCGTCCCTTGCAGGTCGCCGTCTGAATCGTAGCAGCCCGACACCACGGGCCCCTGCTGTGCCAGCCGGATGCGATTGGCCTGCGCCCGCCACACGCCGGCGAAGTGGCTGGCCAGCGGCGGCGCATCCTGCGTGCCGTTGCCGATGATCTCACTGAATTCGAGAAACGACGCCGGCTGCAGGAGGGAGATGCCGCCGACCAGCCGGACCTTCACCCAGCGTACCGGCGGCTTCGCGGTGACCGGCAGTTCGGTGACGAGACCCCTGGTGCGATGGGTCTGCAGGGTCGCGGACGCGAGCAACTGGAAGCCGTCCGTGGCGCTCGAGGCGGAGCCGTGCACTTCGACGACCCGGGTGAACGTGGTGGATGGACTGGGCGTCTCGACGATATTCGGCACGGCAAACCGGTCGAAGGTCGTTGGGGCCGGGAGTTCATAGACGAATTCCGTCTCGGTGGTCGCGGTGGCCCGGCTGACCACCGTGAAGGCCGTGGGGTCGCCATCCGTGATCCTGACCGCGGCTTCGAAGTTGGCCCCGAGCTTCGCGCCGCCACCACCGATACCGACCGGCACGGCGCCCTGGGCGAAGGTCAGATAGTCGACTCTCGCCGGAGCGTCCGGGCCCGGCCCTCCCTGCGCCATCCCGGACGTCGCTGCGGCCGCCGTCAAGGCTATCGCCGGAAGCAGATGCTGGATGAGTCTGACGAATCGGGTCATGGCGGCCCCCCTGTCATGCGGTGCCATCGTACCTTCAACCCGCTCCGTTCGCGGTGGCTGCCCCACTGCATCGTCACCGGTTCGCTCGTGTTCCGGCGTAGGATATCCGCGCGTTGCTGCGGCCGCAACCGTTGTCACGAGGTGGCATCATGCCGGACACTTGTGCGAACTCGCTGCAGTCACGGAGTCACATCATGCGCACGTTCCTGAACCTCACCCTGGCAGTCTTCCTGTCGTTCACCGCGCTGGCGGCGCAGCAAACGGGCCAGCAGGGGCTGACGGAGGGGATGATAGCGACCGCCGCCGTCGAAGTGCCGCGGCTGGTCGAACTCCTCGAACTCAAACCGGGCATGACCATCGCCGACGTTGCCGGCGGCTTCGGCGCGTGGACGACCGCGTTTGCGAAATGGACCGGTCCTTCCGGCCGCGTCTATTCCACCGACATCGGCCAGAAGCAGCTCGCGTTCCTCCGGGAAACCGTGAATCGCGACAAGCTCGCCAACGTCACTGTGCTCGAGGGAGCCGAACGCGCAGTCAACCTGCCGGCGGGCTGCTGTGACGCCATCCTCATTCGGGACGCCTTTCACCACTTCACGCAACCGGCCGACCTGCTCCGGAGCGTGGTCGCGTCGCTCAAACCTGGCGGTCGCCTGGCGGTCATCGACTTCCCGCCTCGGCCGAACAGCGAACGGCCCCAGGGCGTTCCGGCAAATCGCATCGGTCACGGCGTTCCGATGAACGTAGTGGTCGAGGAGGTCACGGCAGCCGGCCTGGCCCTGGTGCGGCAGGAACCGCAATGGTCGGCTCGAAGTCAGCCGAGCGACCTCTTCCTCATCGTCTTCCGCAAAGCGAGCTGAGCCGCGGACGACGCCGAGCACGCCTGTGGTCGCCGGGGCCCCGGCCGGGCTCACGCGGTCGCAGCCTAGAACGGGCCGCCGACCCTCCAGAGCGAGGCGTTCGGCAACGTCGCCACGCTGCTGCCTGCGGAGTGATCGGCCGCGGTGGTACCGGTGCCTTCGTTGAAGCGCCAATACCCGGCGAGCCCGGCTTCGCCCCCCGTGA
>CADEDC010000045.1:38102-47835 GCA_902825985.1 uncultured Acidobacteriota bacterium
TGGACCAGCACCACCACGGTGGCGGTGGTGACGTTGTTCACCGCGTCGCGCGCTTCCGCCGTCAGCGTGTGCGCGCCGTCGGCCACGCCGGTCGAGTCCCACACGATCGCATAGGGTGCCGACGTGTCCATGGCACCGAGCGTGACGCCATCGACGGTGAAGGTCACGCTGACGACGCCGACATCGTCCGACGCCGAGGCCTCGAGTGTCACGGGGCCGGAGACGGCTCCGGCGGCGGGCGTGACCCACGCGACCGTCGGCGGCTGCACGTCGATCACCGGCGGTGCGGTGGTGAACGTCATGGTCGCCGAGGTCGTCTGGTTGTTCGCGCCATCGCGCGCGCTGACCGTGAAGTAGTAGGTCGTCGCCGCGGTGAGTCCGGTCAGCTGCACGGCGTGCGTGGTGCCCACCGTCAGGCCGTGGACCTCGGTGCACGGACAGGCCGTCTCCGTGTACGAGACCACGACCTGCGCCGCTTCATTGGTCGTCAACGTGATCGTCGCGCCACCGGCGGTCACGTTCGAAACCGCGATGCCGCTGATCTGAGGCGCAGTGGTGTCCGGCGCGAATGGCCCATCCGGCAACCAGGCGGTGCCGTTCATGAGGGCGGCACTGTTGTCGTTCGGCGAATCGTCGGCCGACGCCACCCCCGCGCCTTCGTCGAAGCGCCAGTAGCCCACGAGTCCGGCCTCGAATCCGGAGAGCTCGCCGCCCATCGCGGACTGGATCTGGTTGGCCGTGCGCAGCACGTTCCAGAGGCGCAGCTCGTCGATGCCGCCGGCGTACTGCAGCGCGTCGTGCTCGCTGTCGCGCCCGATGTCGAGCGGGCTGCTGCCGTTTTCCATCGCCACGTAGGCCGGGTGGTCCTCGCGGCCGACCGGCACCGCGACGCCGTCCAGGTAGATGGTGACGCCCTGGCTGGCGGTGGCGCCGCCACGGCCATCGTAGGTGACCGCGACGTGATGCCAGCTGCCGGCCCAGCTGCCCGCGCCGGTGGAAGCGGTGATGAAAATGCGGGCGCCGCTGCTGTTGTCGCGCAACTGGAGCATCACCGTCCCGTAGAGGAGCAGCAGGCTGTACTCACCCGGCTTGCCGACGATCTCCTGGGCGCCCGCGACGCTGTCCGGGCGCACCCACGCCTCGATGGTCATCGGCGTATCGGCGGTGCCATTGCCGAAGCTCAAGGCCGGCGCGTCGGCGATGCGCACGATGTCGTTGCCGTCCTGGAAGGCGACGTAGTGCGGACCGTCGCTGACGACGACGTCGTTCTGCACGGTGACGCCCAACGTGGCGATGGCGCCGTTGTTGAAGAAGTCGCGCGCCTCGGCGGACAGCGTGTAGCTGCCGTCGGCCAGGACGGTGGTGTCCCACGGAAAGGCGTACGGCGGGCTCGTGAGCGTCGCCAGTTCGACGCCATTGAGCATGAACGCGACGCTCGCGACCGCGGCATTGTCGGTCGCCGTGACCTCGAGCGGCACGATGCCCGAGACGATCCCGCCCGGCGTGACCCACGACACGGTCGGAAGCGTGGAGACGTAGACGCAGGGCGGGACCGCCTGCAGCGAGTCCAGCTGGTATTCGAGGTTGTCGAACGCCAGGCCGCCGGCGATGTCGCCCGGGAGCCAGCCGTTGAAGACCACCGTCCGCAAGTTGACGAATGTCGGCGGCAGGACGAAATGCTCGTAGTCGGCGGTGCCGCCCAGGCCGTCGCGAATGCCGTCCAGGAAGAACGAATGCGTGACCACGCCGCCATCGGCCTGGTGGCCGGTGAGGGTGATCCACTGCGCATCCGGAAGAAAGGGGTTCTCCGGCGAGTAGAACTCGCCGGCGTCCAGACCGAACAGCGAAAACGTTCCGGCGCCATCACGGCTCAAGACGATCGGAAACCCGCGCCCGGACTCGAAACCGAGGTGGGTCGTGCCGCTGTGCGTGAACGGCGCGCCGTGGTCAGGGCCGACGGCGTGGAAGTGATTGGATGTGAAGCGAAGCCCGTCGCCGGCCGAACAGACAACTTCGGCGAGCGTCGGGTTGCCAGCCGGACTCCCGATCTCGTCGAACGTGAGAAGCTGCTGCGCGCTCACCGCCTGGGCCGCCCCCAGCACACAGCCAGCCACCACAAACGTCAGAACACCACGAACCAGTCGGCGCATCGGGCCCCTCAGCGAATGGACAGACAAACCTGTATCCGCCGAGGGTAGGCAATTGATGGGCCAATAGTTCGGCCCGGATTGGGCGTCCACGGACGATTGGTCGCGTCGGGGGCAGCCTTTTATCCGACAAACCGCCCTTCTCCAGAACATGCGGCAACTGCGGTGCCCGTGACGCCGGGGCCCCACTGCTCGAAAGCCGCCCTCATCGCGCGGCGACTGCAGGCGTGGTCGTTGACAGCGCCGCGTAGACCAGCTTCGCCGAACCGTCGCGGAAGTCGAACCCGCCCGGCCGATTGCCGCCCATGTTCTGGATCATGCCGACGAATGCGAGCTCGTTGACCGGATCGACCCAGAACCAGGTGCCGGCCGCGCCGCCCCAGTAGTACGTCCCAGTGCCGTACGGCAGCCCGACGCGTTCGGGTGCCGTGTGCACCGCGAAGTCGAGACCGAACCGCACGTTGTCGGAGCCGTCGCGCGACGCCGTGCCGTCGGAGCCCACCGACAGCGGGCCGATGTGGTTCCGCACCATGAGATCGACGGTCTCGGGCTTCAGGATCCGCACGCCGCCAAGCTCGCCCCGATTGAGGAGCATCTGGCAGAACCGGGCGTAGTCATGCGCGGTTCCGACGAGCCCGCCGCCGCCCGACTCGAGTCGCGTCGGATCCTCGAAGCCGCCGCGCGTGCCCCGAGACGCGTTCATCACCAGTGCGTGCCTCTCCTTGTCCCAGTGGTAGACCTCGGTGAATCGCGGTTTGCGCTCGGGGGTCACGTAGAACATCGTGTCGGACATGCCGAGAGGTCCGGTGACGCGGGCCTTGAGATAGTCCCCGAACTTCTGACCCGACAGCTTCTGGACGATATAGCCCTGGATGTCGACGGCCACCGAGTAGAACCATTTCTCGCCCGGCTGATACAGCAGCGGGATGCCGTCGACCTTGCGGACCATGTCGTCCAGGTCGGTGGCCGCCAGCACGCCCTGCTCCCGGTAGGCACGATTGACGGGATCGCGGTCGGACAGACCGTATCCGAAGCCGGCCGTGTGGCTCATCAGCTCCCGCATCGTCGCCGGCCGTTTGAGCGTCGTCAGCGTCGGCCTGCCATCCGGGCCGACGACGATCCTGCCGTCCGCGCCCCACGTGGCGACCTCGAGGTCGGCGAACTCGGGGACGAACTTCGTGATCGGGTCGTCGAGCTGCCACTTGCCCTGTTCGTAGAGCTGCATCAACGCCACGCCGGTGATCGGCTTCGACATCGAGTAGATGCGGAACAGCGAGTCGAGTGCCATCGGCTTGCCGGATCCCTGCTGCCCGATGCTCTCGAACGCCGCCACCTGACCGCGCCGCAGCAGCACGTACGTCATGCCGGCCGTGTCGCCGTCGGCGACCGACTGCCGCATGCGCGCTTCGAGCGCGTCGAGACCGCGCTGACTCAGGCCGAGCGCGCCGGGCTCGGCTATCGCGGCCTGCGGCCATGCGGCATCCCGCGCCGCGGCCGCGGCGACTGTGGCCGCCGGGGCGGACGACGCCGGGGCGGGCCCGACCGCCGACCGCCGCGCCGACTGCGCCAGCATCGGGACGACGATGAGCGGCGTGATGACGGTGACGAGACATGCGGATACGCGTAGGCTGGTCGATCGCACGGCTGCTCCTCTCTTGTGCGTGTACGTCCTGATCGTCGACATCAGTCGCAGGCCGTGCTCCACCGAGCACAGTCGCTGGGCTCCGTCCCCTTGATCTCGATGAAGATCATCCGCGACGGGTTCGCCGTGTCGGCTTCGGTTTCGGCGTGCGGACCGAGTCCTGCCTTGGTGAAGCTGACGCCGCCGCGGTCGATCGGTGTCAGCGTCAGCGTGGCGCCGTTCGCCGACGGGCTCCGCAGCGGCTCGAGATCCGGACCGAGCACGGCAATCTTGCCGGGCTTCACCTGCACCGTCACGATGTCACGCAGGTGCTTGTGGACGAAGGCGACCTGCGGCCGGCCGACCTGCTCCCACACGATGATCTTGTCGTTCTCGAAGAGCTTCGTCGCGCCGGCGCGGGGAAACTGCGGCGGCCACTTCTGCTGCTGTGCCTGCGCCGGCCGGCCGCCGGCGGCGGCGGCCAGCCCGACGACGAGTGTGAGAAAGCCGGCCAATAGCCACGTTCGCCGATGGCGGTTCCGATTCACGATGTCACCTCGCTGTTCTGGCGGCCTCGGAGCTGATGCGCACTGGACGCCGCGATGATAGACCATACGAGGTTGCCGCACCCGGTGCGCGCGTCCGGCCGCACCGCCGGCACCACGCGACACCGGACCTCGCCAGCTGTGCCCGAACGCCGGTCGGGAGTACGCTAGGGCAGGGAATGGAGGCCCACCCATGATGCGCTCGTTCTTGATCGTCGTGACACTTGCCGCCTCACTCGCGCTCTCCGCCGTGTCGTGCGGCGGAGGTGCACCGGACGCCGACGGGCTGCGCGACTCGTTTGCGCAGCAGCTGGGCGCGAACACGTTCGTCACCGGCTTTCACCGCAGCGGTGACGATTTGACGTTCAGCGGACCGCGGGCCGAGGGTGGCGCCGCGAAATGGCGCGTCCACATCGACTCGGCAGTCGTGGAGCAGCAGAACGACGAGCGGCAGCCGTACAAGGGAACGATAAAGTCGTCCTGGTTCGCCGACGATCGGCCGGTGGTGGCCTCCAGAAGCGAATCCAACCTGCCAATCGAATTGCTGTCGAACGGCCTGAGCCAGGATGCCTGGGCTTTCTGGGACCCGACCGCGAAACGCTGGTCCTGGGAGTAGACGAGAGGCGATGGCCGTCTCGATTGGCGGAGCGAGTCTGGTGACGACAGTCGCGGGCTGGAGCCGGACGAGGGCCTCGGATCGGGGTCGCGGCGCGGGGACAGCCGACCGCCCGGCGAGGTGATCGGCTCGATGAGGCCGCCCGGCTCGACATTGATCGTCACGGCGCTTCGGCGCGGACTGCGCAAGCGCTGCCCGCACTGCGGCGAAGGTCAGCTGTTTCTCGGATGGTCGCACCTCGAGCGCTGCGCGGTGTGCGGCCTGGTCTTCGCCCGTAGTCCGGGTGACACGTGGGCCTTCACCATCATCGGCGACCGGCTACCGTTGGCGGCGATGATTGTCCTGGTCTATTTCGGCGTCCCGCCTTCTCAACGCGTGCTGGGCGTGGCCGTGATGGTGGTGTTGGCAGCGCTCGTGGTCTGGACGGCGCCCAACCGCTGGGGTGCCGGCATTGCCCTGCACTACGTGTCCCGGGTGTACTGGCCGGATCCCGCAGATCCCATCCCGCCGACTCCGGCGCCCCCATTCACTGGTGACGCGGAGCGCTGACAGCCTGGCGTCGAGGGCCGTGGGGTGTTGCACGACATGCCCACACCTGACTCGCCGACTCCATGAACGCCCCGGACCGACTCAGTCGGTCGATCGCTTCTCGGTCTCGTTCCCGAGCCTTCTGGCCGTGTCGAGATGCTTTTGCGTGGCTGCGTAGGTATCGGCCGCCCACTGGTTGATCTCGACCGTCAGGTCGTTGCCGCCTTTGTTGGGACGGACCCGCACATCGCTCAGTGCGGTTTTCGGGTCTGGCAGCGCCTCGCTGTGGGTGCGGGCGGCCGCGGCCGTCTTCCAGTCGGCGAGCGATTGCACGTCGAGCCGGGACTCCAGCTTCGCGGCGAGGTTCTGGTGGCCGTCCACCATCGCCTCCACGTAGGAGTCATCGAATTCGCCGTCCTGCTTGCCCGCCAGTTCATCGGCGATCTTTTTTTGCCTGTCGTCGAGCTGGGCCGGCCACTGGATCGGCTGTCCGGACACGATGCTCTTCAGCTTCTCGCCGGCGGCGGAATGCTCGTCGATCATCGTTTGGGCGAAGGACCTGATGGCCGGATGCGCTGTCTTGGTGAGTGCGATTCGGCTGAGTTCCACCTGCGCCCGGTGCTTGGATGCGACGTCGCGCACGAACTCCTCATCGGTGTTCAAGTTCGCCCCGGCGCCGCCGGCACCGACGCCGCTCGTCCGTTCTGCTGACTGGTCCGCTTCGCGCGGCAGGTCACCAGGTTGCGGCTGCGAGCAACCGGCGACGACGCCGATGGTGATCGCGGCGGCCGCGCACCGCATCAGTCCTGAGTGCCTCATCGAACCTGAGTGCCTCATCGAAAGTCTCCTTACGCCACCTTGGGCGCCGTTCCTCGACCCGGACCCTGTGCAAGGACAGGGACGTCAGCGGGACGGCCCCAGGGCGGGCGCTGCCGATGGGCTCGGGTCGGCGGTCAAGACTCGGCCTGCGTCGCGACCCGCTCACGCCCTCCACCGCGGTGGCAGTGAAACTCGCGGTTGGCTCGCCGCACCGCACGATGTCCGCAACTGATGCATCCGGGAGGCAGCGTGAAGATGCCTTTGAATCCAGTCGGTTCGCTTCGAGCGCTTCGCCCATGGTGGATCGCGCCGTCCAGTTGACGACGATGGTCAGGGGCACTGCGCTGCTGGATTGCTGTGACGTCGTGTTGACAAGGAAACGCTGCTTGTTCTTGGTTACGGCGTAGACCTGGTTGGCCGTGAGCCTCCGGACGGTCGATTCTCGACGAGCGAACGTGACAACAGCCCCGTGGGTGTCGTCGCGGCGCCAGCCGAGGGACAGATTGAGGATGTGGCTCTCAAGAGCTTGCGTGATGCCCGATAATCAGGCCAACATATCCATCCGTTGAGACGGTTCCCACCGTCCATCGAGAGGAGAAGAAGAGATGACGTCGGAGCGGATATCAGCCGTGATTCTCACCGCGACGGTGTTGATCATCCCCGCGTTCGCATCCGGCCAGTCCGGGACTGCCCCTGGCGCCCTGAACCCGCGTGCGGCGGCCGAGAAGCGGCCGAGTCCGACGCGCTACGAAAGGCAGGTCGCTCGCTACCTGGAGGCCGACAAGCTGGCACCGCCGGCGGCGTGCACCATCCTGTTCATCGGTTCGGCAAGCATCTCCGGTTGGACCACGGTCAAGGAGGATCTGGCGCCCGCCCCGGTGGTTGCCCGCGGCCTGGGCGCATCGACGATTGCGGACCAGATCTTCTACTTCGACAAGCTGGTGGCGCCGTACAAGCCGCGCGCGATTTTCCTCTACGCAACCGAGAACGACGTCGTGAACGGTCTCACACCCGAAGAAGTGCTCGGCGACTTGAAGAAGTTCATGGACCTCAAGACGAAGGTCCTGCGAGACACGCCCGTCTATTTCATTTCGGCCAAGGCGTCGCCGGCGCGCCTGAAGTGGGCCGTCGACCAGCAGAAGGCCAACGAGCTAGCACTCGGTCTCTCCAAACAGCGGTCCGACCTTCACTACATCGACGTGATGCATGGCGCGTGGGTGGACGGCAAGTTGTTCGGCACGCTGAAGGACGCCTACATCGAAGACGGCATTCACCTCAACACCGAAGGCCGCAGCGAATGGACAGGCACGATCAAGCCCTTCGTCGACAGGGAAGCGGCTCGGAAGGACGCCTGCCGACAGTGACGGCTTGACGTGCGCCGTTGTCACGTGCCGAGCGCGCTGAGGGCGCCGCTGGCGTCCTTGGCGGTGTGACTGTCGCCGTGACCGCCTGCGTCGAGATGCGCGAGGGCCGTCTCGATTGCGGCGCGGCCTTCGCCCGGACGACGCAACGCCGCCTACGCCCGACCACGTGCCACCCTCGCCGGGCCGACTGAATGTGCGTCTCGCCGAATTGCGCGGCGCGCAGTGCCAGCGCGCGCGCTTCTTCGACCGCGGTCGCCGCTGCAGTCTGGGAGGGGCCTGCGTTGTGAATTTTGCGCGAACCAGCGTACTGAGGACGGGGTCGGAATCGACGTGCCCCTCGAACGCTCCGCACCTCCATCTTGAAGGTAGCTGCGTAAAGTCGCCGAAATGTCGTAGCCCTGCTCTTGTCGGTCGCTGTTTCCCGAGGTCGCGCAAACGCGAACGCCTGGCCTAGAATACGCCGTGTTCACAGACCGTGCGAGGTGATGCGATGGTGAAGCTTGCGCATGTCGTTGGCGCCCTGCTGGCGGCTGCATTGTTCGCGGGCGACACGTTCGCCGCCGACTTCTACGTCGTCGCCGGGGCGGCGGCGGGGGGGGACGGCAGCGCGGCGCGGCCGTTCGCGCAACTCGCCGGGGCCGAAGCGGCCTCCGCGGCAGGAGACCGGATTTACGTGTCGGCGAAGTCGTCCTGGGACGTCCTCGCCGGGCCGATCACACTCAAGCCGAATCAGAAGCTGCTCGGTGTCTCTCCGAGCGGTCAAGCGCCTCGCTACGAAGCGGAACAGCCGCAGATCACGAGCAGCGTCGTCGACGACGCCATCTATGACAGGCCGTACGCCAATGGACGGTATCGGCCCACGACCGGAATCGTGACGCTGGCGCGCGGCGTCGAAGTGTCGGGCATTCATTTCGTGGACATGAAGGGTCCGGCGCTGCTGGCCGGCGACCACGACATTACGGGCACCCGCATTCACAGGAACACGTTCTCGGGCGTGATGCCGAAATCGAAGAGCCTGATTTACTCGATCGTGCTTGGCGGCACGGTGAACGTCAGCGACGTTCAGGTGACCGACAACTCGTTCCGCGACGGAGCGACGCTCGGCGGAATTACCGTGCAGCAGAAAGGCCAGAGCGTCGCTGAGTACTACTTTCAGCGCAACGAGTTTCGCGACCTCGGCGGCCGCGCCTATTTCATTCACTCGGACGACGCCAGCCGGGTCACCACCACCATCCTCGATTCGAACGTCAACAATATTGGCGTAGCGCCTGAGCAGCCTGTGCCCGGGTCGGGGAACGACGACAGCATCATCCCCTATCTCACTGGTTCATCGCAGCAGCGGATGCTCGTGAAGAATTTTCACTTCAAGAACGACAAGCGGGTGGGCGGCGTGTCCAACACGGCCATGGAAGTATTCATCTATGGACAGCGCGCGGAGGAAGATCGGAACAATTGGTGTCGGAACTGCCGCGCCGACATCGAAATCCAGGATAGCGTGTTCGAGCATCCCGCCACCGACGGTATCCAGGTCGCGAACTCCGGCGATGGGACCGTCGTCAATCTCGCGATCCGGCGGACCAGGATCATCGGCGCGGCGCCGCGCCAGACCGGCGGCGCCGTCTCCATCATGGCGCAGGGGCAAGGCAGCACAGGCGGCAAGCTGACCCTTCTCATAGAAGAGAGCGAGATCATCGGTTCGAAAGCGTTCGCCGTGGCGGTCGCCAACGGATCTGCCGAGTCGGTGGCGGTGATCGATCTGGGCGGCGGTGCGCTTGGCTCGAAGGGGCACAACGTCATCACCGGGAATGTGGAGGGCACATTCAAGCTGCAAGCCGAGAAGGTGACCGCCAGGAACAACTGGTGGGGAGGCGTGGCGCCGACCGTGACATTGAACGGGCCGGGTGGCGCCGCAGACATGTCGTCGCCGCTTGCGGCACCACCTAGGGCGCCTTCAGCGCCGCAGAAGTGAGATCAGCATTCGTTCCGCCATTCGTTCCGCTGTCGCAGGCCGTTCTCCATTTCAGCGAGAGCGAGGCGACGCGCTTCCCGACGGACAGGATGGAGAGCCACGACCGAGCGCAAGCGAGGGATGT
>CADEDC010000046.1 GCA_902825985.1 uncultured Acidobacteriota bacterium
GCCGGGTAGGCCGGGTAGGCCGGGTAGGCCGGGTAGGCCGGGTAGGCCGGGTAGGTTCGCGATGGGGCGAGACCCATCGCCAGTGGAAAGAAAGAGGAGTGTCGCAGTGGGCCAG
Source organism: uncultured Acidobacteriota bacterium (assembly GCA_902825985.1). Taxonomy (GTDB): domain Bacteria; phylum Acidobacteriota; class Vicinamibacteria; order Vicinamibacterales; family CAVVIG01; genus VFZL01. Next base: position 116 of record CADEDC010000046.1, read on the forward strand.
AAGGTTCACCCGTTTGGGTTCCGGCTCGGGTTCAACAAGACGTGGCGGTCGCGGTGGTACTCGGACCGCGACTACGCGAAGCTGCTGCACGAGGATCTGGCGTTGCGTCAGAACCTCAAGAAGCGGTTCGCGCATGCCGGCGTCGCCAAGATTGAAACCGAGCGCGCCGCCAACAAGCTGAAGATCGACATCTACACCTCGCGGCCGGGCATCATCATCGGCCGGAAGGGGACGGAAGTCGACAAGCTGAAGCAGGAGATCCAGAAGCGGACGAACCGCGAGGTCTTCATCAACATCCAGGAGATTCAGAAGCCGGAGCTCGATGCCCAGCTGATCTCCGAGTCGGTCGGCATGCAGCTGGAGAAGCGCGTGGCGTTCCGGCGGGCGATGCGCAAGGCGGTCGAATCGGCGCTGCGCTTCGGCGCGCGCGGCATCAAGGTCCGGGTGTCCGGGCGCCTGAACGGTGCCGAGATTGCGCGCTCCGAATGGTACCTGCACGGCCAGCTGCCGCTGCAGACGCTGCGCGCCGACATCGACTACGGCTTCGCGGAAGCCAACACCACCTACGGCAAGATCGGCATCAAGGTGTGGTTGTACAAGGGTGAACGCCTCGTACCGCAGCGCGGCCGCGAGGAGGAATATCGCGAGCGCGGACCCCGGCGTCCGGCGGCTCCCAGACAGTAAGGGCAGGCACGCCGGGTCAGCAGGGTGAGCCCGGGCAGGGCGGCAGGTAGGTACGCAGACCTACGCGGCCACCTGCCCGGCCCACCCGGCCGACCTGGCCCACCCGGCCGAAGGTGAACAACGATGTTGATGCCAAAGAAAGTCAAGTTCCGCAAGCAACAGCGCGGACGGATGGCCGGCAAGGCGTGGCGCGGCTCGGATGTCTCGTTCGGGGACTACGGGCTGAAGGCGCTCGAGCCGTGCTGGATGACGGCGCGGCAGATCGAAGCGGCGCGCGTCGCGATGACCCGCTTCATCAAGCGTGGCGGCAAGATCTGGGTACGCGTCTTCCCGGACAAGCCGATCACCAAGAAGCCGCAGGAAACGCGCATGGGCAAGGGCAAGGGCGCACCGGAAGAGTGGGTGTGCGTCGTCCGACCCGGCCGCATCCTCTTCGAGATGGAAGGCGTGTCGGAGACCGAAGCGCGCGAAGCGATGCGGCTGGCGGCGGCCAAGCTGCCGATCCTGACCAAGTTCGCGGTCCGCTTCGCCCAGGAGACGGTGTAATGAAAGCTGCAGAACTGCGCGACCTTGGCGTGGACGAGCTCGGCACCCGTGAGCGGGAGCTGACCGACCAGCTGTTCCGGATGCGGATCCAGAAGTCGATGGGACAGCTCGAGGCGCCGGATTCGGTCCGGACCGTCCGCCGGGACCTGGCGCGGATCAAGACGGTCATTCGTCAGAAGCGGGGCGCTTAGTCATGTCTCAGAAGTCGGAAAAGCTCGGCGTCGTCGTCAGCAACAAGATGCAGAAGAGCATCGTGGTGGCGGTGGAGTGGCAGGTGCGGCACGGCCTCTACGGCAAGACCGAGCGGCGGACCTCGAAGTTCATGGTGCACGACGAGGAGAACGCGGCGCGCATCGGCGACACCGTGGAAATCGTGGAGACGCGGCCGCTCAGCCGGCGCAAGCGCTGGTCGCTGAAGCGCGTCGTGCGGCAGGCGTCGGCGGTCTAACTCAAGGGCAGGAACGCCGGGCAGGCCGGGAGGGCCCGGGTAGGCAGGCTGGCAGGTCACCCACCTGCCCCCCTACCGGGCGCACCCGGCTGACCAGGCTGACCCGGCCGAGTGGAAGCGGAGAACAACAATGATTCAGATGCGATCGATTCTCGACGTCGCCGACAATTCCGGCGCCCGCAAGATCGCGATCATCAACCCGATCGGCGGCTCGACGGGCCGCTACGCGCGGCTCGGCGACATCGTCACCGCATCGGTCAGGGAAGCGACGCCCGAATCGAACGTGAAGAAGGGGCAGGTCGTGAAGGCGGTCATCGTGCGCACGGTGAAGGAACAGCGGCGGCGCGACGGCAGCTATATCCGGTTCGATCGCAATGCCGCCGTGCTCATCAACGATTCGGGCGAGCCGATCGGCACGCGCGTGTTCGGCCCGGTCGCCCGCGAACTCCGTGAGCGGCGTTTCATGAAGATCATCTCGCTCGCGCCGGAAGTGCTCTGAGGAATTGCCATGTCGCGTGTAGCCACCCCGATCCGCAAGAACGACAACGTGCTCGTGATCACGGGCAAGGACCGCGGCAAGCGCGGTCGCGTGCTGAAAGTCGATCCCGAGAAGAACCGCCTGACCGTCGAAGGCGTGAACGTGATCAAACGCCACACGAAGCCGAATCCGCAGCGCAACATCAAGGGCGGTATCGTCGAACGTGAAGCGGCTGTGCACGCCTCGAACGTCCAGCTGGTGTGCCCGGAATGCGGCGCGCAGACGCGCGTCGGCCACAAGATTCTCGGAGACGGCCGCAAGGTCCGCATCTGCCGCAAGTGCGAGGGAGTCGTCGACAAATGAATCGGGTGAAAGAGAAGTACCAGAAGGAAGCTGTCGCGGCCCTGACCAAGGAGTTCGGCTACAAGAACGTGATGGCCGTCCCCCGCATTCAGAAGGTCGTGGTCAACATGGGCCTCGGTGAGGCGACCGGCAACGCCAAGATCATCGACACCGGCGCCGACGAGCTGGCGCGTATCACCGGCCAGAAGCCGGTCGTGCGGCGCGCGAAGAAGTCGATTGCCGCCTTCAAGCTGCGCAAGGGGATGCCGGTCGGCACCTCGGTGACGCTGCGGGGCGAGCGGATGTGGGACTTCGTCGACCGCCTGGTCAGCATCGCGCTGCCGCGCGTCCGCGACTTCAAGGGCGTGCCGACCCGCGGCTTCGACGGCCGCGGCAACTACACGCTCGGCCTCAAGGATCAGCTGCTCTTCCCCGAAATCGACTACATGAAGGTCGACAAGGCGCGGGGCATGAATGTGTCGTTCGTGACGACGGCGAAGACCGATGAGGAAGCGCGCAAGCTGCTCCAGTTCATCGGCATGCCGTTCCGGCAAGCGTAGGCGCGGGATAGAGAAGAGACATGGCCACAACTGCCAAGATCGCAAAAGAACAGAAGACGCCGAAGTTCAAGGTGCGGCTCCACAACCGCTGCCACCTGTGCGGCCGTCCCCGGGCCTACATGCGCAAGTTCGCATTGTGCCGCCTCTGCTTCCGCAAGCTGGCGCTCGAGGGCGACATCACGGGTGTGACGAAGTCGAGCTGGTAGTTCGCTGCGCGGGGACCGGTACCGCGGCCGCCGGCATCCGGTGGCCGTTGGCACTTGCGCCCGCCAAGGCGGACTGAGACTGAGACCGAAGACCGTCGGCGGTAGAGCGTCGACTGCAAGCGAGAGCTGAGAGATATGACCGATCCTATTGCCGACATGCTTACCCGGATCCGCAACGCGGTGACGGCAAAGCACACGCGCGTGGACATGCCGTCGTCGCGGATCAAGGCCGACATCGCCAGGATCCTGCAGGACGAGGGGTACATTTCGGGGTTCAAGCTGGTCGACGACACGTCCGGCAAGACCACCGCGCCCGTGAAGATCCTGCGGCTGTTCCTGAAGTACGGACCGCACGGCGAGCGGTTGATCACCGGAGTCCAGCGCATCAGCCGGCCGGGCCGGCGGGTGTATTTCGGCCGCAACGACGTGCCGCAGGTGCTGGCCGGGCTCGGCACGAGCATCCTGACGACGTCGCGCGGTGTGATGACCGGCCGCGAAGCCGTGAAGAACGGCGTCGGCGGCGAAGTGCTCTGCAATATCTGGTAGTCGTCGGCCGTCCGGAGGTCCGGACGGGTGCGCCACGCCGCGGCGACGCGGCGGGGGCAGTGGACGACAGAACGCGGACGGCCGGTCCGCCGCACGTGCCGGTTCAGCACGGCGGTGGATGCCTGGTGACTGTGACGCAGGTTGAGCGATATGTCCCGAATCGGTAAGAAGCCCATCACGCTGCCCAAGGGCGTGACCGTCAAGATCCACCCTGGCGCCGTCGACGTGCAGGGGCCGAAGGGGAAGCTGCAGCAGGCGTTCCCCGCCGGCATCGTGTTCGAGATGGCCGACGGCCAGCTCGTGGCCAAACGCAGCACCGACGCCGCGGAGCTGGCCAAGTTCCACGGCCTGGCGCGCAGCCTGGTGGCCAACGCGGTCGCCGGCGTGACCGACGGCTTCAAGAAGGAACTCGACATCGTCGGCGTCGGCTACCGCGCGGAGGTGAAGGGCAAGCAGGTGATTTTCGCCCTCGGCTATTCGCACGCGGTGGTCTACGACATCCCGGCGACCATCGACATCGTCATCGAGAAGCAGACGCACATCACGGTGACCGGCGTCGACCGCCAGCTGGTCGGGCAGGTGGCCGCCAACATCCGCCGCCTGCGCAAGCCGGACCCCTACAAGCAGAAGGGTGTGCGCTACACGGGTGAAGTGCTGAAGAAGAAGGCCGGCAAGACCGGCGCGAAGTAATCGCCATGCGAATCAAGACAAAAGACGATCGTCGCGAACGAATCCAGCTGCGTCAGCGGAAGCGGCTCTCCGGCACGGCCGAGCGCCCCCGCCTGACCGTCTTCCGCAGCGTCACCCACATCTACGCGCAGATCATCGACGACCTGAGCGGCCGGACGCTCGTGTCGGCGTCGAGCGTCGAGCCGTCGCTGAAGGCGGCGTTCACGAGCGACGTGCGCGGCGGCAACGTCAAGGGGGCCGCGGCGGTGGGCCAGGCGATTGCGACGCGGTCGATCGAGAAGGGGATCACGCGCGTGGTCTTCGACCGGGCCGGCTTCCTGTATCACGGGCGAATTCGAGCGGTGGCCGACGCGGCGCGCAAAGCCGGCCTGGAGTTTTAGGACATGCGTACACGCGAGCGTATCGACGCCAGCCAGCTGGACATCAAGGACACGGTCGTCGCGATCAACCGGGTGACCAAGGTGGTCAAGGGCGGCAAGAATCTCAGCTTCAGCGCGCTCGTCGTTGTCGGCGACGGCCACGGGGTGGTCGGCTTCGGCATCGGCAAGGCGAAGGAGGTCCCCTCGGCCATCAAGAAGGGGATTGAGGCGGCGAAGAAGAACCTGATTCGCGTGCCGCTGGCCGGCACGTCGATTCCGCACCCGATCATCGGCAATTTCGGCGCCGGCAGCGTGCTGCTGAAGCCGGCGCCCGACGGCACCGGTATCATTGCCGGCGCGGCGGTCCGGGCGGTCGTCGAGTCGGCCGGCATCACGAACATCCTGACCAAGTCGCTCGGGTCGGCGAATCCGCACAACGTGGTGCGGGCGACCGTCGCCGGGCTCGATGCGCTGAAGGATCCGTCGTTCATCGCCCGGATGCGCGGCAAGGAACTCGAGGAACTGACCGGCGCGACCGCCTAGGCGGCCGGGCGCGGGCGGCGGAGTGAACCATGGCAAACCAGCGAACTGATTCCACAGGCGGCACCGTGAAGGTGACGCTGCTCAAGAGTCCGATCGGCTTCGACGGCAAGCAGGGCGCGGTGGTGCGCAGCCTGGGGCTGCGCCGCATCCGCCATTCGGTCGAGCTGAAGGACACCACGGAGATCCGTGGGATGATTCACAAGGTGCGGCACCTCGTCTCGGTGGAGTAATCACGATGGGTCTCGAGAATCTCAAGCCGCCGTCAGGCGCCACGCACTCGAAGAAGCGTGTCGGCCGCGGTCAGGGCTCCGGCAACGGCAAGACCGCGGGGCGCGGCCACAAGGGCGCGCAGTCGCGCTCGGGCTTCAAGTTCAAGCGCGGCTTCGAAGGCGGCCAGATGCCGCTGCACCGCCGGGTGCCGAAGCGCGGCTTCCACAATCCGTTCCGCGTCGAGTACGAGGTGATCAACCTCGACACGCTGTCGGAGATCTTCGAGGCCGGCACCGTCGTGACGCCGGAGCTGATCGTCGAGCGCGGGTTCGCCACCGGCAACGCACCGCTCAAGGTGCTGGCGCGTGGTGAGGTGACCAAGTCGTTCACGGTGCGGGCGCACAGGTTCAGCGGCAAGGCGGCCGAGAAGATTGCGGCGGCCGGCGGCACGACAGAGGTCCTCGCGTAAGAGTCCGAGGCAAGTTGCGGCTTTATGGATAACAGCCTGAAGAACATCTTCGCCATTCCCGAGCTGCGGAACCGCGTGCTGTTCACGCTGGGGCTGCTCGGGGTGTACCGTATCGGGCACCACATCCCGACCCCCGGGGTGAACACGGCGGCCCTCGCCGAATTGGCGCGGCAGGCGCAGAACACGATGTTCGGTCTGTACGACATGTTCACGGGCGGCAGCCTGTCGCAGGTGACGATCTTCGCGCTCGGTGTCATGCCGTACATCAGCGCGTCGATCATCCTGCAGCTGCTGACGGTGGTCTGGCCGTACATGGAGAAGCTCTCGAAAGAGGGTGAGCTCGGCCGGCGGAAGATCACGCAGTACACACGCTACGGCACGATCTTCCTGGCGGTCGTCCAGGCGATGGGCATCGCCATCTTCCTCGAGCGGCAGACGCAGATTGCCGGCGGCCTGCCGCTGGTCTACAACCCGGGCCTCGCCTTCAGGCTGATGACCGTCCTGACCCTGACGACCGGGACGGTGTTCGTGATGTGGCTGGGCGAGCAGATCACGGAGCGCGGCATCGGCAACGGGATGTCGCTCATCATCTTTTCGGGCATCGTCGTCGGTTTCCCGCGCGCGGTCATCCAGACGTTCGACCAGTTGCGGACCGGCCAGCTCGGTCTGATCAGCATCGTCTTCCTGCTGATCATGATGGCGTTCGTCATCGCCGCCATCATCTTCGTCGAGCGCGGCCACCGGCGGGTGACGGTGCAGTACGCCAAGCGGGTGGTCGGCCGCCGGATGTATGGCGGATCGAGCACCCACATCCCGTTGAAGGTCAACACGGGCGGCGTCATCCCGGTGATTTTCGCCTCGTCGATCCTGGCGTTCCCGGCGACGATTGCGTCGGCGTTCCAGGGGGATTGGGCGTTGCGGGTGACCGACGCGCTCGGCGTCGGCATGCCGCTCTACAACCTGTTGTACGTCGCCGGGATCATCTTCTTCGCCTACTTCTACACGGCCATCATCTTCAATCCGGATGACGTCGCCGAGAACATGCGGAAGTACGGCGGCTTCATCCCGGGGATCCGCCCGGGCAAGCGGACGGCGGAGTACATCGACACGATCCTGGCGCGCATCACGCTGGCGGGCGCGATCTATCTGTCGCTCATCGCGATTCTGCCGCAGTTCCTGCTGAGCGGATTCAAGGTGGCACCGATTCCGTTCATCGGCGAGTGGCTCGACGCGGTGACGCCCCGGATCATCACCGAAGGCATGGGCATCCAGTTCTTCTTCGGCGGCACGTCGCTGCTGATCGTCGTCGGCGTGGCGATGGACACGGTGCAGCAGGTCGAGTCGCAGCTCATCATGCGGCACTACGACGGGTTCATGAAGAAGACTCGTATTCGCGGCCGGCGCGGCTAGCGCGCACGGCCTGACGCCGGGTTGCGACCCGGCGCCCTGGCGCGTCAGCGGCAGCGGGGGAATCCGCGACGCTCGACGGTCGGAGTGAGACATGGCGCTGAATCTGATTTTCCTTGGACCGCCCGGCGCGGGGAAGGGCACGCAGGCGGATCGGGTCGCCGGTTCCAGGGGAATTCCGAAGATCTCGACCGGCGACATCCTGCGGGAGGCGGTTGCCAACAAGACCGAGATCGGACTGCGGGCCAAGGCCATCATGGACCGCGGCGAGCTGGTGAGCGACGAGGTCATCATCGGCATCGTCAAGGAACGGCTGGACCGGGCGGACGTCGCAGGGGGGTTCATCCTCGACGGATTCCCGCGGACGGTCGCCCAGGCCGAGGCGCTGGACGGCTTGATGACCGGGCGTTCGCCGCTCATCGTCGTCGACATCCAGGTGCCGGACGCCGAGCTGGTACGTCGGCTCACGACCCGGCTGATCTGCGGCGGATGCGGCGCGAATGCGCCGGAAGGTCTGGCCGCCGGTGACACGGCGGCGGCCGCGGCACGGTGCGGCAAGTGCGGCGGCTCGTTCGTGCAGCGCGCCGACGACAACGCCGCGGTGGTGCTCGAGCGGCTGAAGGTGTACCAGAAGAACACCCGGCCGCTGGTGGAGTACTACCAGCAGCGGCCGACGTTCTGCGCCATCGACGGGACGCAGGTGCCGGCGCGGGTGGCGGCGATGATTGAGGCGGCAGTCGACGGCGTGGCCGGAACCGCCGTGGTTGGGGGAGGGACGGGGCGGTGATCGTCTGCCGGACGGCGTCGGAACTCGAGAAGATGCGAGCGGCCGGACGCCTGGTGGGCGAGGTTCTCACGCTGCTGGCGGCGAAGGTCGCGCCCGGCGTGACGACCGGCGACCTGGATGCGCTGGCCGAGCAGACCATCGTGGACGCGGGTGCGACACCGGCGTTCAAGGGGTATCACGGCTACCCGGCGACGATTTGCGCGTCGGTCAACGACGAGGTGATCCACGGCATCCCGTCCGGGCGCCGGGTGCTCGAGGCGGGCGACATCATCTCGATCGACGTCGGCGCGCAGTTGAACGGCTACTTCGGCGACAGTGCGGTGACGTTGCCGGTCGGACCGATTTCGGAAGATGCGGCGCGGCTGCTGCGGGTCACCGAAGAGTCGCTGTTCAAGGCGATCGAGCAGGTGCGGCCGGGCAACCGGTTGTCGGACATCGGCCACGCCGTGCAGCAGCATGTCGAGGCCTACGGGTTTTCCGTGGTCCGCGAGTTCGTCGGCCACGGCATCGGGCAGCAGATGCACGAGGAGCCGCAGGTGCCGAACTACGGCGAGGCGGGACGCGGTCCACGGCTGTCGGAGGGCATGGTGCTCGCGATCGAGCCGATGGTCAACGCCGGCAAGCCGGCGGTGAAGGTGCTGGCAGACGGTTGGACCGCGGTGACCCGCGACCGCAGCCTGTCGGCGCACTTCGAACACACGGTGGCGGTGACCGCCGGCGAGCCGTGGGTGCTCACGGCGCGCGACGTGCCGGTCGCCGCGCGACGGTAGGGCGGCTGCGGGCGGGTCGGGCGGAGGTGGCATGAAGGACGTCACCGGCACCGTCGAAGAACAGTTGCCGAGCGCGTTGTATCGCGTCCGGCTGGACGAGGGGCCGATGGTCACGGCGCACATCGCCGACCGTACGGACCGTAACTTCGTTCGCGTGCTGGTAGGGGATCGGGTGCGGCTCGCTCTGTCGCCGGTCGATCTCCGGCGCGGACGGATAGTGGAGAAGCTATGAAGGTTCGAGCATCGGTCAAGCGCATCTGCGACAAGTGCAAGGTCGTTCGGCGCCGCGGCGTCGTCCGGGTGATTTGTTCGAACCAGAAGCACAAGCAGCGTCAGGGCTAAGAAGAGGACATAGGCATGGCTCGTATTGCAGGCGTCGATCTTCCCCGTACCAAACGGATTGAGATCGGTCTCACGTACATCTTCGGGATCGGACGGGTCCGCTCGAACAAGATCCTGACGGACGCGGGCGTCAGCGGCGACATCCGCGTCAAGGATCTGACGGAAGACGACGTGCGGAAGATCAGCCGCGTCATCGAGGAGCAGGGCGGCGTCGAGGGCGACCTGCGCAAGGACATCTCGATGAACATCAAGCGGCTGATGGAGATCGGCTGCTACCGGGGCATGCGTCACCGGCGCGGCCTGCCGGTCCGCGGCCAGCGGACCCGGACCAATGCGCGCACCCGGAAGGGTCCGCGCAAGGGCGCCATTGCCAAGAAGAAGACGGTGTAGGGATATATGGCCAAGAGTGAAGCCGAGAGCGGACTTCCCGAGAAGAAGGAAGCTGCGGGCAAACGGAAGAAGACCTTCAAGAAGCGCGGCGAGAAGCGCATCGTCCATCACGGGCTGGCGCACATCCATGCGTCGTTCAACAACACCACCGTGACGATTACCGACACGGAAGGCAACGTGGTGGCCTGGTCGAGCGCCGGTGGCATCGGCTTCAAGGGCTCGCGCAAGGGCACGCCGTTCGCGGCGACCCAGGCGGCGCTGAATGCCGGCAACGCAGCCAAGACCGTCGGCATGCGATCGCTGGAAGTGCGCGTGAAGGGACCGGGCTCCGGACGCGAGTCGGCGATCCGCGCGCTCCAGACCGTCGGGCTCGAAGTGAAGTCGATCCGCGACGTGACGCCGATCCCGCACAACGGGTGCCGGCCGCCGAAGCGTCGGCGTGTCTGAGCCAGCGAAGCATTAGTCAGCAAATTCCAGAGGTCACGAACGAATGGCTCGTTACATCGGTCCTGTCTGCCGTCTGTGCCGCCGCGAGGCGATGAAGCTCTTCCTGAAGGGCGAGCGCTGCTACACGGAGAAGTGCGCCATCGAGAAGCGCAACTTCCCGCCGGGGCAGCACGGCAAGACGCGCAAGGCGAAGCTCGCCGGCTACGGCCTGCAGCTGCGCGAGAAGCAGAAGGTCAAGCGCGTCTACGGCGTACTCGAGGATCAGTTCCGCCGCTATTTCGAGGCGGCGGAGCGGACCAGGGGGATCACCGGCGAGACGCTGCTGCAACTGCTCGAACGCCGGCTCGACAACGTCGTCTACCGTCTCGGCCTGTCGACATCGCGTCCCCAGGCCCGTCAGCTCGTGCGCCACGGCCACTTCCTCATCAACGGCAAGAAGGTCGACATTCCGTCGTACTCGGTGAAGGCCGGCGACGTGATTTCGGTCCTCGGCCGCAGCCAGAAGAACGTGACCATCGAGCACGCGACCGAAGAGGTCAAGGGGCGCGGCATTCCGGAGTGGCTGTCGTTCGACGCCACGACGATGTCCGGCCGCATCGTCTCCATGCCGACGCGCGAGCAGATCAACCTGCCGGTGCAGGAACAGCTCATCGTCGAGCTCTACTCGAAATAGCGTCTTCAGCCATCCCGGGCCGCGGACGAGGACGTCCGTGGCGAGGGTTCGGTCTGAGGCGGTGCCGGGGGTGGGAACCTGGCGCCAGTGCACGGGAAGCCGGCTCGGCCCCCCACGCCGAGACAGCCAGTCACCGACCCGCAGCCTTTCACAGACCTGCGGCGGGAGGTCGGTGGCCACACTTGCAGGTCTGGAGGCCCGTCTGCGGGCCCGTGGCGAAAGGATATTCGCATGATGTTGTGGAAGGGTTTTCAGCGTCCCAAGCGGCTCGAATTCGAGCGCGAGACACTCAACGATCGGTTCGGCCGGTTCTACGCGCAGCCGTTCGAGCGCGGCTTCGGCACGACCATCGGCAACGCGCTGCGCCGCGTCCTGTTGTCGTCGATCGAAGGCGCGGCCATCACCGCCGTGAAGATCGACGGCGTGCTGCATGAGTTCTCGCCGATTCAGGGGGTCGTCGAAGACGCGACCGACATCATCCTGAACCTGAAGCAGGTGCCGCTGAAGCTGCACAGCGACCAGACGAAGACGCTGGTCATCCGCGTCGACAAGCCGGGCGAGGTACGGGCCAAGGACATCCAGGCCGACGGCGACGTCGAGATCCTCGAGCCGGAGGCGCACATCGCCACGGTGTCCGAGGGCGGCTCCCTGCACATGGAGATGCGCCTGAGGCGCGGCCGCGGCTACGTCTCCGCCGACAAGAACTTCGACGAGGATCTCGGCATCGGCTGGATCCCGATCGACTCGGTGCATTCGCCGATCAAGAAGGTCAACTACCTGGTGGAAGCGGCGCGTCTCGGCCAGACGACGGACTACGACAAGCTGACCGTCGACGTCTGGACCAACGGGTCCATCACGCCGCGCGACGCGGTGTCGCTCTCGGCCAAGCTGATTCGCGACCATCTGAACATCTTCATCAACCTCGAAGAAGGCGTCGAGCCGCAGAGCGAAGCCGCCGGCGACCAGCCGCGTACCGGCGCCGGCAACGAGAACCTCGACAAGTCGGTCGAAGAGCTGGAGCTGTCGGTCCGCTCGTACAACTGCCTGAAGAACGCGAACATCCGGACGATTCGCGAACTCGTGCAGAAGACCGAAGGCGAGATGCTGAAGACGAAGAACTTCGGCCGCAAGAGCCTGAACGAGATCAAGGAAATCCTGTCAACCATGGGCCTGAGCCTCGGCATGCGTGTCGATCAGCCCGCGGGGGCCGAGTAAGCGTGTAGGCCAGGTATGCCGGGTAGGCCAGGTGAGCCAGGTAGGGATACCCCACCCGGCCGACCAGCCCCACCAGGCCTGCCAGCCCTTGAGAAGAGACCATGAGACACCGAGTCGCACATCGCAAACTGGGCCGCGTCACCGAGCACCGCATCGCGATGCTCAGGAACCAGGCCACGTCCCTGCTCCGCCACGAGCACCTCACGACGACGGTGCCGCGCGCGAAGGAGCTCCGGCCGTTCGTCGAGCGGTTGATCACCATCGCCAAGCGCGGCCTGGCGGAGGGACCGGGGGCCGGCCCGATCAAGACGCTCAACGCCCGTCGCCTCGTCATGCAGGACCTGCAGGACCGGGCGGTCGTGACCAAGCTGTTCGACGAGCTCGCGCCGCGCTTCGCGGCGCGGGCCGGCGGCTACACGCGGCTGCTGCGGATCGGCTTCCGCAAGGGCGACGGCGCCGAAGTCGCGCAGGTCGAGCTGGTCGGCAGCGAATACAACCCGCGGGCCAAGGAGGAAGCGGCTGCGGGCTCAGGTGCCGCCACGTCCGCTCCCACCGGTGTCGGCGGCCGCCTGCGGGCCGCCGCGAACCGTCTGCGCGGCAAGAAGGCCGATGCCGCAGCCGAGGGTGACACGGCCGGCAAGAAGCCGTCCACACGCGCGCCGCGCAAGAAGAAGACGGAAGAATAGTCGTCGGACTGCGCCCGACCCCTGAGCCCCGCGAGTCACGCTCGCGGGGCTTTTTCTTTGCCGCCGGTCATCCGCGGCAACCGGCGCACGACGCGCCGCAGGCGGCGCGGGCGCGGCTATTCGAGCGCCCGTTCCCAGTGGCCTGCCGTCGCCCGGCTGACACGGCCGACGTCGGTCCGCCGCGCGATGTCGAGCAGCACCTCCTGCAATGCGCGCGCGTCGGCATCCAGCCCGCATGCCTGGAGACACTTCATCATCCGCGTCAGCCGCAGGTGGTTGTGATTGTACGGCTGCAGCCATTGGCGCGATCGCGCCGGCCAGTCGTCGCCGCGCTCGATGCGCATGCGGTCCGGACCGCTGCGCCGCAAGCCGTAGAACGCCAGCATCCGCGCCAGCGCGGCGCGCAGCGCCTGCTGCAACGCCGGATCGCCGCGGAAGGTCGCGACGTCCCCCGGCGTGAGCAGCGGTGCCGCCGAGTTGGCGCGGCTCGGCAGGGCGTTGGGAAACACCCACTGCACGTAGTCGTGGACCTGCTCGAGCGCCTCGTTGTCCCACGCGAGGACGTCGCGAAGCAGACGTCCTGCGTGGTCGGTGCCGGTGCCGCGGTAGAAGGCGACGATCGGAGACTCGTCCACCCCGTCGCCTAGACTTCTTCGGTCTCGACCCCGCGTTCGGCCCTGGCCGCCGCGATGATCTTCGTCTGCAGCTGGGACGGCACCTCGTCGTAGTGTGAGTATTCCATGTGGTAGGAGCCGCGCCCGCCGGTTGCCGAGGTCAGGTGCTGCTCGTAGGTCAGCATCTCGGCCATCGGCACCTGCGCCTTGATGACCGTGGTGCCGCCGCGGGTGTCCATGCCGCCGATGCGGCCGCGCCGGCCGTTGAGATCGCCCATCAGGTCGCCGGCGTAGTCGGATGGCGCGTAGACCTCGACCTCCATGATCGGTTCGAGGATCGTCGGCCGCGCCCGCGTCATCGCATCCTTGAACGCCAGCGAGCCGGCCATCTTGAACGACAGCTCGTTGGAGTCGACGTCGTGATAGGACCCGTCGAACACCGTCACGCGGAAGTCGACCACCGGATAGCCGGCGAGATAGCCGCGCTGCCGCGAATCCTGGATGCCCTTCTCGACCGCCGGGACGAACTGCCGCGGGATGGAGCCGCCGAAGATGTCGTCGACGAACTCGAAGTCGGCGCCGCGCGCCAGCGGTTCGACGCGGATCTTGCAGTCGCCGAACTGGCCATGGCCGCCGGTCTGCTTCTTGTGGCGACCGTGGGCTTCGGTCGCGGCCTTGATCGTCTCGCGATAGGGGATCCGCGGCGGCTTCAGGATGACGTCGACACCGAAGCGTCGCTTCAGCTTGGCGACCGTGACTTCGATGTGGATCTGACCCTGACCGGACAGCAGCAGCTCCTTCGTCTGCGGGTCCCGGCTGTAGCGGATGGTCGGATCCTCCTCCTCGAGGCGGTGCATCGCAGCGCTGATCTTGTCTTCGTCGCCGCGGGTCTTCGGCTCGATGGCGTAACTCAGCACCGGCTCGGGAAACGTGACCGGAGGGAAGATCGTGCCGTCCGCCTTGTCGCCGATCGTGTCGTTGGTCAGGGTGTCTTTCAGCTTCGCGACGGCGCCCATGTCGCCCGCCTTGATTTCCGGCACCGGGGTCTGCGTCTTGCCCTGCAGCAATTCGAGGTGGCCAAGCCGTTCGGGGACATCCTTGGTCCGGTTGTGGACCGTCGAATCGGCCTTCAGCACCCCGGTGATGACGCGGAACATCGTGATGCGCCCGGCGAACGGGTCGGCGATGGTCTTCCACACGAATGCCGCGGCCGGCGCCTTCTCGTCTGCGGCGACCGCCGTCTGGGCGCCGGACCGATCGACGGCCGGGAAGCGGCGCTCGACCGGCGACGGCAGGCACGCCACGATGGTATCGAGCAGCGGCTGGATGCCGATGTTCGCCAGCCCGGAGGTGCAGACGAGCGGGAACAGCTTGCCGGCCGCCGTCGCGGCGTGCAGCCCGCCCACCAGCTCCTGATCGGTCAGGGTGCCGGCCTCGAAGAACTTCTCCATCAGCTGCTCGTCCACCTCGGCGACCATCTCGATCAGCTGCTCGCGTGCCGTGTCGACCGCCGGCGCGAGCTCGGCCGGCACTGCTGCCTCCGTACAGGTGCCGGCTTCGCCGGCGTCGAAGAGGTAGGCCTTCCTCGAGATCAGGTCGACGACGCCGCGGAACGCCTTTTCGTCGCCGATTGGCAGCTGCACCGGGATGACGGTACGGCTGCACGAATCGCGGAGCGACTGCAGCGAGCGCTCGAGGCTGGCCCGCTCGCGGTCCATCCGATTGAGGACGACGAGGCGCGGCAGGCCGAGGTCCTCGGCGGCCGCCCACGCCTTTTCCGTCTGCACCATGACGCCGGCCACCGCATCGATGACGACGACGGCGGCGTCCACCACGTGCAGCGCGCTGCTCACGTCGGAGAAGAAGTTGCCGATGCCCGGCGTGTCGATGATGTTGATCTTCTGCCGGTTCCACTCGGCGAACGCCAGGCTGGCGGAGAGCGTGTGTCGGCGGGCGACTTCCTCTTCGTCGAAATCCGTGACCGTCGTGCCGTCGTCGACCTTGCCGAAGCGGTTGATCATGCCGGCGTCGGCGAGGATGGCGGAGGCGAGTTGCGTCTTACCTGAACCGGTATGTCCGACCAACGCGACATTCCGGATGCTGGCAGCGTCGTAGACCTTCATACGATGGTCCCCCCTCTGGGCCGCGAGAGCGCGAAGACTTTCTCTTACCGCGCATCATATGCCTCGGGGGAGGGGCCTGCAAGCGAGCGGTCACGCGGCCACGGACTGTACGTCCTCCAGGATGATCTCGAGTTCGGCGAGCGCGACTTCGCTCATGCCGAGCAGCGTCGCCTCAGCCGTGGCCGCCAGGACGAGCGATTCGTCCTTCTCGATGCCGATGCCGGCCCGGTGGCAGGCGTGATTCGCCAGCCGCACGATCAGCATCGGCAGGTTCTGCGGGTCGATGACCTCGCTGTGATGATCGCGGACGATGGTCAGGTAGACCGACGGCAGGTTCCAGGACTGCAGCAGCTGGTGCCCCTGGTCGGCGTGGGCCTGGCGCAGAATCTCGCGGACCAGCGGGATGGGACAGGCGGCGGCGAGCGGGTTGTTGGCGCTCATCTGATCGAGCACGCGGAGCAGAAAGAGCTTGCCGATGTCGTGCAGCAGCCCGCCGATGAACGCCTCTTCGGCGATCTGCGGGTAGCGCAGCCGCTTGGCGATCCACTCGCCGGCCAGCGCACAGGCCGACGCGTGCTGCCAGAGCTCCTTCATCACGCCGTTGATGCGCGGCTGCTTCGCCGAGTAGCGGTTCTTCTCGGTGGCCATGAATGCGAGGTTCGTCACCTGCTTGAAGCCGAGGCGCATGATCGCGGCGCGGATGCTGGTGATCTCGGCGAGGCCGCCGAAGAACGCCGAGTTGGCGGCGCGCAGCACTTCGGCGGCGAGCGCCGGGTCCGAGTCGATCGACTGCTCGATGGCCGCGAGGTCGTAGGTGTCCGATCGCGACGCGTCCTGCAGCTGCCGGGCGACGTCACTGAACACCGGCAGCGTGATTTCGTGCTGGATGGCAAACTGCTTGAGCTGGACGAGTAGCGGCGCTTCGCGGTTCATTCCTTCACTCCCAACAGCCGTCGCAGTTCGGCGAGCGGTCGCGGCGCCGACAGTCGCGGCAGCTCGCGGATGATTTCTTCGAACGTCGTGTCGCCATCGGCGGCCTTGGCGATCCCGTCCTCGAGGAGGGTGACCAGGCCGCTCGTTTCCGTGCTGATCCGCCGGATCTCGAACGACGTCTTGCGCGCGATGACCGCGTCGCGCACCCGCTCGTTCAGGACCAGCAGTTCGAAGACCGCGACCCGACCGCGGTAGCCGGTATGACGGCAGTGCGGACAGCCGGTGCCGCGCCTGAACGTCAGGCCGGCGGCGTCGGCCGCCGCGTAGCCGAGGCGCCGCAGTTCGTGCGGCGTCAGGACGTGATCCTCGGCGCAGTGGCCGCAGACCCGGCGGAGCAGCCGCTGCGCGATCACGCTGATGACCGTCGACGAGATCAGGAACGCCTCGATGTTCATGTTCATGAGGCGCACCAGGCCGCCGATCGAGTCCTCGGTGTGGAACGTCGTCAGCACCTTGTGCCCGGTCAGGGCGGCATTGATCGCGACCTCGGCGGAGAACTGGTCGCGAATCTCGCCGATCACGATGACATCCGGGTCCTGCCGCATGATGTGCTTGAGGGTCTCTTCGTACGAGAGATTGATCTTCGGGTTGATCGAGCACTGCGAGATGCCGTCGATGACGTACTCGACCGGATCCTCGGCGGTGATGATGCTGGTGTCGGCGTCGTTCAGGTGGTTGACCGACGCATAGAGGGTCGTCGTCTTGCCGGAGCCGGTCGGGCCGGTGATGATCACCACGCCGCTGGGGGCATCCAGCACGTCGTTCTCGAGATACTCGAGCATGCGCTGCGACATCCCGATGTCCCTGATGCCGAGCAGCGCACCGCGGTTGTTCAGCAGCCGCAGCACCACCTTCTCGCCGTGAATCGAGACGTAGATCGAGACCCGGATGTCGACCGTCCCGCGCCTGGTTTCGAAGAGGATCCGGCCGTCCTGGTGGCGGCGTCGCTCGGCGATGTCGGCGCCCGCCATCACCTTGATGCGGCTGACCATGGCCTGGGCCATGTCGGGCGGCACCTCGCGGTGGGCCGTCATCGCGCCGTCCTGGCGGAAGCGGATCCGCATGCGATCGCGCAGCGGCTCGAAGTGGATGTCGCTTGCCTGCTGCTCGAGGGCGCTGTTGATGATGTCGTGGACCGCCGCGACGATCGGGCTCTCGTCGCCGGCGCCGCCGGACGCCGGTGCGGCCAGCAGCTTCTCGGCCCGGTCGAGCGCGATGGCCAGCGACTTGCGGCTGGCGACGCCGACCTGGACGTCGCTGCCGAACAGGTGGCGGGCGGTCTCGACGTGCGCACGGTTCAGCGGATCGGCGAAGGCGATCAGCACACCCTCGAGGTCCCGGCGCAGGGGCAGGAACGTATGACTGCGGTACTGCCGCATCGGCGCCTGGCGCAGCAGTTCGATGTCGAGGGCCGCCTGCTCGGGTTCCACGGCAATCAGGCCGCGCAGGTCGGCGAGGACGCCGAACACGTCGCCGCTCTGGACGAAGTTGTGCTCGCTGAGGATTTCGCCCAGCGGCGTGCCGGGGCGCTCCTGCTGCAGCGCCAGCGCGAGCTTGAGCTGCGGCTCGGTCAAATAGCCGAGCTCGACCAGGACGGCGCCGAGGGGCAGTGCGGGGCGGTTCGTGCGCAGCGTCCGGCGGATTGCCGGCATGTCCACGTAGCGGAGTTCGGTGAGGATCGACAGCAGGGTGCGGGTGGAACTGACCTTGGATTGCACCCGTTGGCCGTGGCGCAGCTGCTCGGGCGTGAGCAGCCCCGCGTCGACGAGCAGGGCGGCCAGGTGCGATGCGACGCCGCCTCCGGGCAGGCCGTCACCGGCGGCTGCCGCCGGCTCTCGTGGTTCGGAAACGGCCTCGCGTTCATGCATGGATATTGAATGAATCGGAACGGGCCATTTCCAGCTTCAACGCCAGCGTCGCGCTGTGCAGTCGTGCGCGGCGCGGCGCGCCGGACCGGCGCCGTGCTCACACCCGCGGCCGGACTGTCGATATAGCGGATGACTCAACGCATTGACATGACGGTCCTGATTTGCGATGACGACGCCTCAACCCGGTTCGCGGTCACCCGCCTCCTGACCCGGCATCTCGACTGTGCCGTCATCGAATGCTCGAACGGCACCGACGCCATCGCGCGTCTGGACGTCGAGGAGGTGAGCCTGATGCTGCTCGACATCGAGATGCCGGAAATGTCCGGCGTCGAGGTGCTGGCGGCGGTTCGGGCGTCGGCCGCCCGCCGGTACCTGCCGGTGGTGATGATGTCGCGGGAGCGGCGCGAAGAGGTGGTGCTGGCCCTGGTTCGTCTCGGCATCGATGGCTACGTCCTCAAGCCGCTCCGTGCCGACAAGGTGCTGGCCGTCATCGAGCCGCTCTGGCAGAGGATTGCGCGGCAGCGCGATGCCGTGGCCGCCGCGGCGGCGGGAACCGCCGTCGATGCCGGCGCACCGTTCGTGGTGGTCGACGGCGACCCGGACGTCCGCCGCGTCTTCGCCGAGCGGGCGCACGGCCTGCGCCCGGTGCTCGAGGCCGACTCGGGCTCGGCCGCCATCGCGCTGCTCAAACGCGAGCCGGCGGCAACGGTGTTCGTCGGCAGCCACCTGGGCCTCCTGACGCGCGACCGCCTCGTCGCCAAGCTGCGTGCCGTGGCGGCGCCGCGCCGCATCTGGGCGGTTGCGCTGCTGGACGCGAACCCGGAGGACGGGTCGATCCCCGACGGCTGCGACGGATCGATGCGCCGGCTGGACGATCCGGCGGCGTTCCGGGCGGCCTTGCTGCGCTTCTCACCGATGCCGGGACCCCTGGGTGCGGCCGGAGTGAGGTTCGGCGACGCCGAGGACAGCCTGGCCGAGGGCGCGCACCAGATCTGCTCGATGATGCTCGATCTGTCCATCGCCGCCACCTCCGGACGGGTCACCGTGGACGCCGGCGACGCGGTCTCTGCGACCGTGGGACTGACCGGCCCCGCCGCTATGCGGTTGTCGACGACCGTGCCGGTGCCGTCGGCCGTGTGGCTGGCCGGCCGCATGTTCGGCAAGCCGGCTGAGGCGACGACGGAGGAGGACTGGCAGACGGCCGTCGGTGAGCTCTGCCAGATGGTGTCGCTGCGCGTCAGGGAGTTTCTCGAGGCGCACGAGGTGCCGTGCGAGTGCGAGGCGCCGCTCGTCCGCCGCGGCCCCAGCGACTGGCTGCGCGAGCCGCCTGGCGGGCCGGCGCTGCGGTTGTCCTTCGAAGTCCCCGGACGCGGGATCACGCTGCTGTTCGCGCTCGACGTCGGTCCCTGAGTCCGGGTCCGCCGGCTCTACTCGTAACGCAGCGCCTCGATCGGATCCAGGCGTGAGGCCTTCACGGCCGGCCACATCCCGAAGAAGATGCCGACCGAAGCCGAAAATCCCAGGCCGATGGCGTACGACCACCATGGCAGCGAGATCGGGAACCCGGTGACCAGGTGGACGAGCCAGCCGATGGCGCTCCCGAGGATGACGCCGAGGATGCCGCCGAGCGACGTCAGGAAGGCCGCTTCGGTCAGGAACTGGAACAGGATTTCCGAGCGCCGGGCGCCCAGCGCCTTGCGGACGCCGATTTCGCGCGTCCGCTCGGTGACCGAAATCGACATGATGGCCATCACCCCGATGCCGCCGACCATCAGGGCAATCGACGAGATCACGATGAGGGCCAGGAACGTCGCCTGGCTGATCTGATCCCAGAGACCGAGAATCGCATCCTGCGTCGCGACGTCGAAGTCGTTCGGCTCGTCGAGCCTCAGCTGGTGGCGAATCCGCATCACCCGCTCGACCTCGGCGATCGCCTCCGATTGGGGGACGCCCTCGCGTGGCACCGCGGCGATCTGGATGGCCACCAGCGAGCCGCCGCCGCGGCCCCGGCCGATGCTCACCGCCCGCATGCCGTACTGCCGCTGGTAGACGGTGTAGGGGATGACGACGAAGTCGTCCTGGCTGCTGCCGAATCCGCCGACGCCGGGCCGTTTCTCGAACACGCCGATGACGGTGAATCGCTCGGCGCCGACCCGCACCGTCTTGCCGATCGGGTCGGTGCCCGATGACGCGAACAGTGCCTGATAGGCCGTCTGGCCGAGCACGACGACGTTCGACCGATGCTGCACTTCGGTCCCGGTGAAGAAGCGGCCGGCGACCAGGTTCAGCTGCGTCCCTTCGGCGAAGTTCTCGGTGGTCCCGAACACGATCAGCAGCTTGCTCCGCAAGTCGCGATAGAACACGCGATCCTGGGTCGGCGGCCCGCCGCCGACGCCGAGCTGGACGTCGACGAGCTGGATCGACGCCGCCTGCTCCTCGATGGCCTTGGCGTCGGTGACCGTCAGGTTCGGCCGCTTGATCAGCGTATTGAACTCGGCGCCGCTCGTGAAGCTGAGCGGGCCGAAGCGCTGGATGATGATGATGTTCGGCCCGATCGAGCGGATCGAGTCGCGCAGCGACTCGTCGAAGCCGCGGATCATCGACGTCATGCCGACGATCGACGTGATGCCGATGACCACCCCGAGCACCGTCAGCGCCGAACGGAGCTTGTTGCCCAGTACGGTGTCGAAGGCCATCGTGATGACCTCGCTCAGCAGACCCAGTCGCAGCCCCATCGGTCGCGTCACTCCTTCCTGAGGGCCTCGATCGGATCGAGGCTGGCCGCCCGGGCCGCTGGATACAGGCCGAAGAACAGGCCGACGAACGCGGTGATGAAGATGCCGAGCGCCACCGACCACAGCTCGATCGACGCCGGCACCGGCGTCAGCGCCGACACGGTGGCGGCGAACCCGGCGCCCAGCAGCGTGCCGATGATGCCGCCGAAGACCGACAGCACCACCGACTCGGTCAGCATCTGCGCCATGATGTCGACGCGCCGTGCCCCGAGCGCCTTGCGCAGCCCGATCTCGCGCGTCCGTTCGCTGACGACCATCAGCATGATGTTCATGATGACGATGCCGCCGACCACCAGCGACAGCGCGACGACGCCGACGAGCACCGCGAAGATGCCGCTCGTCGCGCGGTAGTAGAGCTCGAGGAAGGTGTCGGAGGTGAACATGCCGAAGTTGTTCGTGTCGCGCGGTCGCAGCCGGCGGGCGACGCGCAACGCGACCGTCGCTTCGTCCATCGCCGTCTGAATCTGCTCGATCGTCCGCGGCTTCACCGTGATCGTCAGCTGGCGTCGCCCGCCGTAGAGAATCTGGAACTGCGACAGCGGGATGACGACGAAGTTGTCCTGCGACTGGCCGAGGAAACTGCCGCGCTTCTTGCTGACGCCGACGATGCGGAAGCGGACCCCCTCGATCTGCAGCTCCTTCTCGAGCGGGTCGATCGTGCCGAACAGCCGGTCGGCCACCTCCCAGCCGACCAGCACCACCGGCCGCGAGCGTTCGACCTCCACCGGACTCATCAGCCGCCCGCGTTCGGCGTCGAACGTCGAGAACTCGGTGAACGCCGAACTCACCCCCTGGACCGTCGCGTTGTCGATCTGCTTGTCGCGATAGCCGACCGTGCCGGAGATCGTCGCCTGGAGCATCACCGCCGACACCGTGTCGGCGTAGCGTTCGATGGCGCGCGCATCGGCGCTCGTAATCCGCGGGTTGTAGCGGACCGCGTCGAACTCCTCGTCGCTGGTCGTGATCGGAAACTGCTGCACGCTGAACGAGTCGGCGCCCGCCTGGTTCAGGATGGCGTCCTTCACCGACGCGTTCAGCCCCTGGATGAGGGCGACGACGGAGATGATCGAGGTCACGGCGACGATGTTGCCGAGCACGGTCATGAACGACCGCAGCTTCGACCCCCAGATCGCGTGGATCGCGATGCCGGCCGACTCGACCAGCGCGGCAACGGTGGACGGAGCGCCTGTCGCCACGGGCTACCGGCTCTGGGCGGCCGCTCCGGTGGAGAACGGTCCACCGCCGGCGCCCGGCACGTCGAGCGTCACCGGGTCGCCGTCGATCAGGTTACGGACGGTGTTGTACGGTCCGGTCACCACCTGGTCGCCGGCCGCCAGGCCCGACAGCACCTCGAAATAGCGATCGCCGGCGATCCCCATCTTGATCGGCACGTACTCGATCGACCCGCCCCGCAGCACGAACACCCCTTCGGTTTCCTTGCGGGTCTGGCCCGGCTGCAGTTCCACGACGGTCGTCGCCGGCGCCCCGGTCGTCCCCGACTGGCGGTTCGGATCGCGCGGCTGCTTCACCACCTGACCGCTGGCGTCGTAGATGAGTTCCCGGACGGCGACGGCCGGAATCGGCACCGCTGTCACGTTCGTCCGCGTCGCCGTGGTGATGTCGGCAGTGCAGGTGAAACCTGGACGGACGTCGGGAATCGTCTCCTCGATGGCGACGACGACCTTGAAGTTCGTCGCCTGGCGCGACGTCGTCGCCGGCATACCGGTGGTCTGGATGGGGCTGTTGCCGATTTCGGTCACCCGCCCCTTGAACGTCCGGTCCGGCAGCGCGTCGATGGTGACCTTGGCCTCCTGGCCGATCGCCACGAACGGCACGTTGGTCTCGTCGACCTCGATCTCCGCCTGGATGACCGACATGTCGGCGAGCGTCAGCAGCACCGTGCCGGCGTTGTTCATCGTGCCGATGACCGCCGTCTCGCCCTCCTGGATGTTGCGCCGGGTGACGATGCCGTCGATCGGCGATTCGAGACGGACCTTGCTGAGATCGTAGCGGGCGCTGTCGAGCGAGGCGCGTTCCTGCGAGATGCGGGCGGCCTGGGCGCCGATCTGCTTCTCGCGCTCACGCAGCGCCGACTCGGCGGCTTTCACGTCGTTCTCGGCCCGCTCGAGCGCCTCACGCGTGTTGAGCTGCTGGCCGGCCAGGTCGCGCTGGCGGGCCAGGTTCTGCTGGGCCTGCTGCAGCTGGACGCGGGCCGTCTCAATCCCCTGGCGCAGCTGATCGAGCGACGCCTCGGCCGCCTGCAGCGACGCGGTGCCACCCTCCACCCGCGTCCGCAGCGACTTCGGGTCGATCTGGAGCAGGAACTGCCCCTGTGTGACCCGGTCCCCCTCGTTGACGGCGAGATTGACGACGCGGCCCGAGGTATCGGCGCTGATGTTGACCAGCCGTTTCGGCTGGATCTTCCCCGAGGCCGAGACCACGGCTTCGAGATCGCGGGTCCGGATCGTCTCGACGGTGACCGCCGGCACCTTCTCGCGCCGGAAGTAGAGGCTGCCGCCGGTTGCCGCCGCGGCGACGAGGACCACGGTCAGCAGGATGAGGATCGTCCGCCGCTTCATCGAAGCTCCTGAAAAATGGGGTGCCGTTGGAAAAAGACGCTGGGTTAATAGACGTCAGGGCCGGGTCGCCGGTTCGCCCGGCGCCCGTCGTCTCGGGCCGGGCTTCCGCGCCGGCCGTGCGCTGCGCACCGGGACCGCACAGTGCGGCGTGTCGGCGAAGACGGTCAGCAGCACCTGCAACCCGTCCTTGAGCCGCTGTCGGGCCCCGTCGTCGAGGCCGGCCAGCCGTTCCGAGAGGTGCGCTTCGGCCGATCGGCCGACCCGGCCGACCGTGTCCCGACCGCGTGCGGTGACCTCGATCCGGGCCTGCCGGCGATCGTCGGATCCGACCGTCCGCCTGACCCAGCCGCGGCCGACCAGCGCGGTCACGCTGTTCGACATGGTCGGCAGGCTGACCCCCTGCATCGCCGCCAGTTCCGTGAGCGTCAGCGGACGTGGTTGAGCAGCGAGGACCGTCAGCAGGCCAAAATGGGCAGGCGCCGGCAGATCGCCGGCCGACCGCAGTTCAGCCGCGACCGTCCGCATGACGAGCGGGATGACACGAAGGATGTGGCGCGCCGCGTCGCGCGCCTGTGCGCTAGTCACCTTAGGAGCCCTAATGATTATTGCAGCTAAGTTACCACGATTGCCGGTCGCCAACCGCGTGCGGCCGTGGTGTTCACGTTTTCGGCGTACTACCGATATTCCATGCAGGGGGACGATGCGGTTCCCCGTGTCACGACGCGCAACCATGGTCACATCGCCGTTCCGTCGCCGCCTGGTCGCGGCCGCCGCCCTGCTCGTCGCCGCCGCCGGGCCGGCGTCCGGCCAGAGTTTCGAGCTGTCGGGCACCCGCGCGCAGGGGATGGCCGGCGCCTTCGTCGCCGTCGCCGACGACGCGACCGCCACCTGGTGGAATCCGGCCGGGCTGGGCGGCGGCGCCTATCTCAGCGCCGTGGTCGAACGTGGGCAACTGCGTGAACCGGGCGAGCCGCTGCCGGGTGCCGCCGCGACGCGGAACGGCACGTCAGGGTTCGCCTTCGCCTATCCGGCGATGGGCCTCAGCTACTACCGGTTTCGCGTGAGCGAGCTTGGGCAGATCGACTCTATCGGGGCTGTCCAGCCCAGCCGACAAGATCAACGGCTCGTGGATCCGGTCATCCGCTCGATGTCCATGTCGGCATTCGGCGTCACGGTCGGGCAGTCGATCGGGAATCACGTCATCGTCGCGTCGACGCTGCGGCTGCTGCGGGCCGGGGCGGTCATCACGACCGACCTGGCGGATCCCGACCCGCTGGAGCGCGCCGAGGACCTGTCGGTGTCGCGGCACACGGCGGGCGATGTCGATCTGGGGGTGATGCTGCGGTTCGGTGCGGTGAGTGTCGGCGGCACGCTGAAGCACGTTGGCGAGCCGGAATTCGGTGACGGGCGCGAACGCATCGTCCTCGCCCGTCAGGGGCGCGCCGGTGTGGCGGTGAAGAGAGGAAGAACCGGAGTGCTGAGTTCTCTCATCGGGGCCGTGGACGTCGATCTGACGACCCGGACGACGGTGTTCGGCGACGAGCGGCGGGTCGCCGCCGGCGGCGAGCTCGGGCTGTTCAACAGCCGCCTGCTCCTGCGTGGCGGTCTGAGCGCCAACACGCAGGCGACGCCGCGGCAGTGGCAGCAGAGTGCGGGGACGAGCGTCGCCCTGCGGACCGGAGTGTACGTGGACGCCGCGATCGCCCCGGAGTCGTCATCCGGGACGTCGCGGGCCGGCTGGAGCGTGTCGCTCCGCACGGTGTACTGAGCCAACGATGTCTTTCAGCGCTCGCGCAGACAGGTCCTGATTTCCGATGCCGGTTCGTATTGGCGAGCTCCTGCTGAAGGAGAAGCGCATCACGCCGGAGCAGCTCCAGCAGGCTCTGAACTTCCAGAAGAGCGGCGGGGGCAAGCTCGGATTCAACCTCGTCAAGATGGGGTTCATCAAGGACGAGGAGATCACCAGTCTGCTCAGCAAGCAGTACGGGGTCCCGTCGATCAACCTCGCGCAGTTCGAGATCGACGGCGCCGTCATCAAGCTGATCCCGCCCGAGACCGCCCAGAAGTACCAGATCGTCCCGCTGAGCCGCGCCGGCGCGACGCTCACCATCGCGATGACGGACCCGACCAACGTCTTCGCGATGGACGACATCAAGTTCATGACCGGCTACAACGTCGAGCCGGTCGTCGCCTCGGAGATCGCGGTCGCCGAGGCGATCACCAAGTACTACCCGGGCGCCGCCCAGACGCCGGGCCCCGGCGGCCTGCCGACCCGCAAGGAGAAGCCCGAGCCGGTGCCGCAGCTGGTCCCGAGCGGCCCCAGCACCCTCGAGATGGCGAGCAAGGGGCTCGAGGAACTGCAGGCGACGCTGGAGGACGCGTCGGACGTCGAAGTCCTCGAGGAGCTCCAGGAGATCAGCGCCGACGCCCTCGCCAAGCAGGGCGAAGAGGCGCCGGTCGTCCGGCTCGTGAACGTCGTGCTGATGTCGGCCATCCAGAAGGGGGCGAGCGACATCCACATCGAGCCGTACGAGAAGGAACTGCGTGTCCGCTACCGCATCGACGGCATCCTCTACAACATCATGAGCCCGCCGTTGAAGTTCCGCGATGCCATCTCGTCGCGCATCAAGATCATGTCGAAGCTCGACATCGCCGAGAAGCGGCTGCCGCAGGACGGGCGCATCAAGATCCGCTTCAACGAAGGCGGCGTGCCGAAGGAGATCGACTTCCGCGTCTCGGTGCTGCCGACGCTGTTCGGCGAGAAGATCGTGCTGCGTCTGCTCGACAAGGACAAGTTGATGCTCGACATGACGCGACTCGGCTTCGAGCAGGAGTCGCTGAACAAGTTCGAGCAGGCGATTCTGCGGCCGTGGGGCATGGTGCTGGTCACCGGACCGACCGGGTCGGGCAAGACGAACACGCTGTATTCGTCGATCGCCAAGATCAACACGCCCGAAACCAACATCATGACCGCCGAAGACCCGGTCGAATTCAACCTGATGGGGGTCAACCAGGTGCAGATGAAGGAGAGCATCGGGCTCAACTTCGCCGCCGCCCTGCGCTCGTTCCTGCGCCAGGACCCCAACATCATCCTGGTCGGCGAAATCCGCGACTTCGAGACGGCGGAAATCGCCGTCAAGGCCGCCCTCACCGGCCACCTCGTGCTGTCGACGCTGCACACCAACGACGCGCCCAGCACCATCAATCGACTGATGAACATGGGCATCGAGCCGTTCCTCGTCGCCAGCTCGGTGCATCTGATTTGCGCGCAGCGCCTGGTCCGCCGCGTCTGCGCCAACTGCAAACAGCCGGCACCGCACGCGCCGGCCGCCATGCTGCAGGCCGGCTTCTCCCAGGACGACGCCAACAGCGTCGTGCCGATGAAGGGCGTCGGCTGCGAGCGCTGCAACATGACCGGCTACAAGGGCCGCGTCGGTCTCTACGAAGTGATGGAAGTGAGCGAAGAACTCCGCGAGCTGATTCTGGTCGGCGCCTCGGGCCTCGAGTTGAGGCGCAAGGCGGTTGAGGAAGGGATGATCACTCTCCGCATGAGTGGCTTGCGCAAGGTGAAGGAAGGCGTGACCACCATGGAAGAAGTCGTCCGGGAAACGGTGAGATAACGCGATGACACTGCCTGAACTGCTGAAGACGATGGTGGACATGGACGGCTCCGACCTCCATATCTCCACAACCACTCCGCCGCAGATTCGACAGCACGGCCACCTGCAGCGGCTGGCGCTGCCGGAGATGACGCCGTCCGAGACCAAGCAGCTCGTCTACAGCGTGCTGACCGACTCGCAGAAGAAGCGCTTCGAAGAGACGATGGAGCTCGACTTCTCGTTCGGCATCCGCGGCCTGGCGCGCTTCCGCTGCAACGTCTTCAACCAGCGCGGCGCCGTGTCGGCCGTCTACCGGCTCATTCCCGAGAAGATCCGCTCGTTCGGCGAGCTCGGCCTGCCGCCGGTGCTCGCCAACCTCGCCGACCGGCCGCGCGGCCTCGTCCTCGTCACCGGACCGACCGGTTCCGGCAAGTCGACGACGCTGGCCGCGATGATCGACAAGATCAACGCCGAGCGCAAGGCGCACATCCTCACCATCGAGGACCCGATCGAGTACCTGCACGCCAACAAGAACTGCCTGATCAACCAGCGCGAGGTGCACAGCGACACCCTCAGCTTCAGTGCCGCGCTGCGCGCCGCCTTGCGCGAGGATCCGGACATCGTCCTCGTCGGCGAGATGCGCGACATCGAGACCGTCGACGCGGCGCTGAAGATCGCCGAGACCGGCCACCTGACGTTCGCGACGCTGCACACCAACTCGGCGGCACAGACGATCAATCGCATCGTCGACATCTTCCCGTCCGGGCAGCAGTCGCAGATCCGGACGCAGCTGTCGCTCGTGCTCGAGGGCATCGTCTGTCAGGCGCTGCTGCCGCGCGCCGACGGGAAGGGGCGGGTGCCGTCGCTCGAGATCCTGCTGCCGACCCCGGCCATCCGCGCCCTGATCCGCGACGACAAGGTGCACCAGATCTACGGCGCCATGCAGACCGGGCAGGAGAAGCTCGGCATGCAGACGGCCAACCAGGCGCTGGCGACGCTCTACATGAAGCGGCTGATCAACATGGAGACGGCGCTCGCCGCCTCCTCGCTGCGCGAGGAGCTGCAGGACATGATCAACCGCGGCGTCGGCGTCGTCGCCGGCGCCGGCATGACGCGCGGCCCGCGTCCGGCGCCGAAGGCGGTCTGACGCGACGAGCACGACCAGGCCGGGGGAGCACCCCGGAGGGGTTGCCGGGGGAGGACCCCGGAGGGAATGCCGGGGGAGGGACCCCGGAGGAATGCCGGGGGAGGGACCCCGGAGGAATAAACGATGCCGACATTTGCATATACCGGTCGCACCCGCGCCGGCCAGACGGTCAACGGAGAGAAATCCGCCGAGACGATGGACGCGGCGGTGGCCGCGCTGCGTCGCGACCAGATCCTGGTGACCCGGATCACGCCCGCCAAGGCGAAGGCCGAGCCGGCCGAGAAGAAGGCCGGCAAGCTCGGGAAGCGGGTCGCCGCGAAGAACCTCGCGGTGTTCACCCGCCAGTTCTCGGTCATGATCGACGCCGGCCTGCCGCTCGTCCAGTGTCTGGAGATTCTCGGCAGCCAGGAAGAAGACAAGAACTTCGCCGCCGTCATCCTGCAGACGCGCGGTGACGTCGAAGGCGGCGCGTCGCTCGCCGATGCGATGCGGCGCCATCCGAAGACCTTCGATCCGCTGTTCACCAACATGATCGCGGCCGGCGAAGCCGGCGGCATCCTCGACACGATTCTCAAGCGCCTGGCCACCTACATCGAGAAGGCGGTCAAGCTGACCAGCCAGGTCAAGTCGGCGATGATCTATCCGGTGGCGGTCATGGTGATCGCCTTCCTGGTCGTCGGCGTCATCCTGTGGAAGGTCATCCCGACCTTCGCGCAGCTGTTCGCCGGTCTCGGCGCCGAACTGCCGATGCCGACCCGGGTGGTCATCTGGCTGAGCAACCAGCTGGTGTCCTACGGCTGGGTGATCTTCGTCGTCCTGCCGGTCGGCGGCTGGCTCTTCCGCAACTACTACGGCACCGCCAACGGCCGCCATACCGTCGACGCCATCACGCTCAAGCTGCCGGTGCTCGGCGACATCCTGCGCAAAATCGCGGTGGCGCGATTCTGCCGGACGCTGGCGACGCTGATCAGTTCGGGCGTGCCGATTCTCGACGGCCTCGAGATCACGGCCAAGACCTCCGGCAACGCCATCGTCGAAGACGCGATCATGGCGACCCGCAAGAGCATCGAGCGCGGCGAGACGATCTCGGCGCCGTTGAAGGAGACGGCCGTGTTCCCGTCGATGGTGACGCAGATGATCGGCGTCGGTGAAGCGACCGGTGCGCTCGATACGATGCTGGCGAAGATCGCCGACTTCTACGAGGACGAGGTCGATACCGCGGTCGCCGGCCTGCTGACCCTGCTGGAGCCGATCATGATCGCGTTCCTCGGCGTTGTCGTCGGCGGCATCGTCATCGCGATGTATCTGCCGATCTTCGACCTGATCAGCAAGCTGACCTAGGCAGGTGCGCGGGTTCGCGGGTTCAGGGTTCGCGGGTTCGCAGGTTCGCGGGTTCACGGGTTCGGAGATTCGCAGGTTCGGAGTTCGCAGCGTTCGCAGGTTCAAGACCGTGGCGGCGTCATCTGCACCCGGATCGCGGACGTGCCGCTGGACGTCGCTCGTTCGTCCCCGGCGTCGACGGGTGCAACCATCGGCGGGGGGATGTGGCACCCGCGAACTTGTGAACCCGCGAACCGGGAACCTGCGAACCTGCGAACCCGTGAACCAGATTCGCTGCTTCATCCTATGACCTACACCAGCCTGCGACGGAAGACCGCCACCCTGATCGTGGCGCGCGCCGTGATCGGGACCGTCCTCCTCGGGCTGGGCACCATCGCCGGCATCACCGCGCCGGGGTCGTTTCCGGTCGATCCGTTCTTCGTGCTCATCGCCATCACCTACGGCCTGACCATCCTCTGGGCGGTGACGCTCCGGGCGGTCGACAGCTCGACCTGGATCCTCGATCTGCAGTCGGCCGTCGACGCCGTGCTGGTCACCGCGTTCATCTATTTCACGGGCGGCGTCACCAGCTACTTCTCGTCGCTCTACGTGCTGCCGATCATTGCCGCCGCCACTGTCCGTCACCGCCGCGGTGCTCTGCTGGTGGCCTGCCTGAGCGGCGGGCTCTACGCCAGCCTGGCCGGGGCGCAGTATCTGTCGGCGCTCGGGATCCTGCGCGACCCGTTTCTCGAGACGGCCCGGCTGGTGCTGCCCGGCTATTTCACGGCCGGCTACACCGTCGCCGCGAACGTCTTCGGATTCTTCGCGGTGGCCTTCCTCGCCGGTTCGCTGGCTGACGGTGTCCGGTCGGCCGGCGTCCGCCTGGAGGTGGCGTCGAACCGGATTGCCGACCTCAAGGCGCTCAACCAGCACGTCATCGACAGTCTGCCGAGCGGACTTGCCACCACCGACCCGTCGCAACGCATCCTGAGCTTCAATCGGGCCGCGGAAATCATCACCGGCCTGTCGTTTCCGGAGGTTGCCGGCCGGCGGATCACCGACGTCCTGCAGCTGCCGGGCGAACTCCGGCAGGCCTTCGACAGCGATCTGGCAGGGGCTGCGGCGCGCCGCGTCGAGTTCCGCTACCGAACGGCCGATAAGCGGGGAGAGATCGACATCGGGTTGACCGCCACCCACCTGAAGACGCCCGGTGGACGGGCCGGCTTCCTGATGACGTTCCAGGACCTGACCGATATCAAGAAGCTGGAGCGCGACGCGCACATGCAGCAGCGGCTCGCCGCGGTCGGAGAAATGGCCGCCGGCATCGCCCACGAAATCCGGAATCCGCTCGCCTCGATGTCGGGATCGATCCAGATCCTGCGGTCCGAATTGCCGCTGACCCCGGACCAGGCGCAGCTGATGGACATCGTGCTGCGCGAATCCGAACGTTTGAACACCACCATCCGCTCGTTCCTCGCCTACGCGCGGCCGCAGCGGTTTGCGATTGCCCGCCTGGACGTCCGCCGGGCGCTCAACGACACGGCGCTCCTGCTGCGCAACAGCGCCGACCTGCATCCGCAGCATGCCATCGAGGTCGACCTGCCGGCCGACGAGGTCGCCTACGAGGCCGACGAGAACCAGATCAAGCAGATCGTGTGGAACCTGGCGACCAACGGCCTCAAGGCGATGCCGGATGGCGGCACGCTGCGGCTGGCCGCCACGGGCGGTCCGGCGACCGGCGTGACCCTCACGGTGCAGGACTCGGGCACCGGCATGGCACCCGAGGAGGTCGACGGCCTCTTCCAGCCGTTCCACGGACACTTCAGCAAGGGCAGCGGCCTTGGCCTCGCCATCGTGCATCGCATCGTGACCGACTACAACGGAGACATCCAGGTGAGCTCACGGCCGGGAGCGGGAACCACGGTGGCCGTGCGCCTGCCGGTGCGGACGGGGGTGGCGGCATGAGCCTGCCGCAAACCGCGCCGGCGCCGCCCGCCACGGCCCGGCAGCAGCCGAAGATTCTCGTCGTCGACGACGAGCGGTCGATGCGGGAACTGCTGGGCATCGTGCTGCGGCGCGAGGGCTACGAGGTGGTGCTGGCCGAGAACGGCCGGTCCGCCATCGAGGTGCTCGAGCGCGAGCCGATCGATCTGCTGATCTCCGACATCAAGATGCCCGACATGAGCGGCGTCGAGGTGCTGCGGGCGGCGAAACAGGCCGACCAGGACGTCCTGGCGATCATGGTGACGGCGTTTGCGTCGACCGAGACCGCCGTCGAGGCGATGCGTCTCGGCGCCTGCGACTACCTGAGCAAGCCGTTCGACGTCGACCTGCTCAAGATGAAGGTCCGCGAGAAGATCGAGAACCGCCAGCTGCGCCAGGAGAACGTGCTGCTCAAGCGGACGCTCGGGCTGTCGCACCAGTTCTCCAACATCATCGGCCGCAGCCAGGCCATGCTCGACGTCTTCAAGATGATCGAGACGGTGGCGCGGACGAACAGCACCATCCTGCTGACCGGCGAATCAGGCACCGGCAAGGGGCTCGTCGCCCAGGCGGTCCACTTCCATTCGCTGCGCCGCGAGAAGCCGATGGTGGCGCTCAACTGCGGCGCCATGCCCGAAACGCTGCTCGAGTCGGAACTGTTCGGACACATGCGCGGCGCGTTCACCGGTGCGGAGACGAACAAGAAGGGGCTGCTCGAAGTCGCCGAGAAGGGGACGATCTTCCTCGACGAAATCGGCGAGATGAGCCCGGTGATGCAGGTCAAGCTGCTGCGCGTGCTGCAGGAGCGGCGGTTCCGCCGCGTCGGCGGGCTCGAGGAACTGCAGGCCGACATCCGGGTGATTGCCGCCACCAACCAGGACCTGACCCGGGCGGTCGCCGAGGGGCGGTTCCGTGAAGACCTGTACTACCGGATCAACGTGATCCCGATCGTCCTGCCGCCGTTGCGCGACCGGCGCGAGGACATCCCGCTGGTCGCCGACCATTTCCTGGCCAAGTACGCCGAGCAGATGGGCAAGGACCTGACCGGCATTTCACGGAGCGCCATGGATCTGCTCGGGCAGCACGACTGGCCGGGCAACATCCGCGAGCTGGAGAACGTGATCGAGCGGGCGGTGGCGCTCGAAAGCACGCCGACCGTGCTGCCCGAGAGCCTGCCGCCGACGCTGCGGATGACCAAGGCGGCGCGCGTCGACCAGTCGGCGAGCGAAGCGCTGCCCGACGGCGGTTTCGATCTCGAGGCGCACGTGAAAGAGATCGAGCGCGGCTACATCGCGCAGGCGCTGCAGCGCGCCGGCGGGGTGCAGGTCAAGGCGGCAGAGCTGCTCGGCATGAGCTTCCGGTCGTTCCGCTATTACGTGAAGAAATACAACCTGCGGTGACGTTTCCGGTCGACCGCTGAAGACGGCGGCAGGCCGCCCGGGACGTGACGGCCAGCGGCGCCCGGCCGTCGTCCTAGTCTGCAAGGACCCCAACTGACATTCCCTGTCGCTCGTGATTGACATCGGTTGTCAGTTGGCCGGTCGCGGCATCGATTACGATAGTGTGATGCGACGGTAACTGCTACAATCACAGGTAGTTCCAGCGTCACGAACGCACGGATGAGGCTTGGCATTTCGGTTGCTCCTTAGGGAGGCATACCGGGTCCGGCGGCTCACATTCTTGACCAGGCCCCAACTTAAGGAGTTAGTGAAATGAAGATTCGTGACACCAAAGGCTTCACCCTCATCGAGCTGCTGATCGTCGTGGCGATCATCGGCATCATCGCCGCGATTGCCGTGCCTGGTCTGCTCCGCGCCCGTATGTCGGGCAACGAGGCGTCGGCCATCGGGTCGCTGCGCGCCATCAACTCGGCCCAGTCGACCTACTCGTCGAGCTGCGGCGGCAACGGCTACGCGTCGACGCTGGCCCAGCTGAACACGCCGCCGACCGGCACGACCTCGAACCAGGGCTTCATCTCGCCGGACCTCGCGTCCGACGGCGTCGTCAAGAGCGGCTACCTCGTGAACGTCGACGCCGACACGAGCGCATCGACGGTGGCGACCGCGTCGCAGGCCTGCAACGGCGTGGCGACGGTGTCGTCCTACTTCTCGGAAGCGCACCCGGTGACGGTTGGTTCCACCGGTCAGCGTTCGTTCGCGACGGATACCCGCGGCACCATCTACTTCCTGAACACCGGCGCGACGATCGCGGCCGGCATGGCGGGCGCGCAGGTTCTCCAGTAAGCACGCAGGTTCGTTCGGACACACGGGACGCTGCCTTCGGGTGGCGTCCCGTTGTCGCGTACGGGCGTTGGCGGCGGCGGGTTCGGCGCCAGCGGTGACAGATGCATTCGGCACCGGTCAGCGACACCGGAACCTGTCACCGACAGCGCCGGAACCTATCGCCGATACCACCGGAACCGGTCACCGATAGCGCCGGAACCCGGTCACCCGACAGTGCCGGAACCTATCCCGATAGCCCCGGAACCCTGCCACCGATGGCACGAACCGGTCACCGACCGCACCCGTCCACTTGACGGGGTGTCGCCGGGGCAGTTACAACTGCCTGCGTGACTCAGTACACTTCGGCCGGACCAGCCGGTATGTCTCCGACTGCCGCCCGTCTCTGCCTGCTGTTCGCCCTGGTCGGGCTCGGGGCGGCCGGTGCCGCCGCCTACGTCCACTACCGGGTCATTGCCGACCCGCTCTACACGAGCTTCTGTGACGTCGGCGCCACCTTCAGCTGTTCGCAGGTGTACAGCAGCCGCTTCGGCAATTTCCAGGGGATTTCGGTCGCCGTCTTCGGCGGCATCTGGTTCGCGGTGGCGGCGCTGCTGTCGGTGGCCGGCATGACCGGACGCCCGGCGGTGCGGGAGAGCGTGCCCGGCTACCTCTTCGCCGGGTCGACGCTGAGTCTGGCCGTCATCCTGTACCTGGCCTACGCGTCGTTCTTCATCCTGCAGCTGGTCTGCATCCTGTGCCTCATCACGTATGCCGCCGTGATTGGCCTGTTCATCGTGTCCGGAGCGGCCACCTCCATCCCTATGCTGACGCTTCCGCGCCGCCTGGCGGCCGACCTCAAGGTCCTCGTCTCGAACCCGGTCGCCCTCGTCCTGACGCTGGTCGTCGCGGCTGGCGCCGGCAGCGCGCTGGCCTTCTTTCCGCGTGACGGCGCCGCCGTGAGCGCAGCCGCCGCCAGTCCCGGCGAACCGGCCGCCGCCGCCGCCGCGAACGAGCAGGGGGCATCAGAGCTCGAGCGCTTCATGGCCCAGTCCGTCCGCCTGCCGCTCGTCGTACCGGCCGAGGGCGCCAAGGTCCTGATCGTCAAATTCAACGACTACCAGTGCCCGGCCTGCGGCCAGTCCTACCAGTCGTACAAGCCGATCATCGAGAAGTACGCCAAGTCGAACCCCGGCGAGGTCAGGGTCGTCCTCAAGGACTATCCGCTCAGCTCCCAGTGCAACAACAACATGACCACGGTGTTGCACGCCGCTGCATGCGACGCCGCCGTGGCCGTGCGCCTGGCGCGTGAGAAGGGCAAGGCCGAAGCGCTCGAGGAGTGGCTGTACACCAACCAGCCGGCGATGACCCCGGAATCGGTGCGCCGGGCGGCCCGCGACATCGGTGGCGTCACCGACTTCGAGGCCCGCTATGCCACTACACTGGAATCGGTGAAGTCCGATATTGCGTATGGGAAGCAGCTCGCCGTGCGCTCTACGCCGACCTTTTTCATCAACGGCGTCAAGGTCGAAGGGGCGATGGCGCCCCAGTTCTTCGATCTGGCAATCGACTACGAGCTGAAACATCCCCGAGGGCAGTAACCCCGCCGGTCGCACAGGCCGACCGGGAACAGGGCCCCTGGGGAGACGACACCCGTCAACTCCATGCACGCCCTGGCCACGAACGAACTGACGAAAGACTTCGCCGTCGGCTTCTGGCGCAAGCGCCCGTATCGGGCGCTCGACCGCCTGACGCTCACCGTCGACGCCGGCGAGGTCTTCGGCTTCCTGGGCCCCAATGGCGCCGGGAAGACCACCACGCTGAAGCTGCTGATGCGGCTCGTCTTCCCCACCTCGGGGTCGGCCGAGCTGCTCGGCCGCCCGCTCGGCGACCTCGACGTCCGCCGCCGCCTCGGCTACCTGCCGGAGAACCCGTACTTCTACGACTACCTGACCGCCGAGGAACTGCTGCACTACTTCGCCGGGCTGTTCGGCTATGCCCCGGCGGAACGCCGCAGGCGCTCGGCCGCCCTGCTCGACGAGGTCGGGATCGGTGCCGAACGCCGACTGCAGCTCCGCAAGTTCTCCAAGGGGATGCTGCAGCGCGTCGGCATCGCCCAGGCGCTGCTCAACGAACCCGAGCTGGTGATCCTCGACGAGCCGATGTCCGGGCTGGATCCGCTGGGCCGCCGTGACGTTCGCTCGCTGATCCTGCGGCTGCGCGATCGCGGCTGTACGGTCTTCTTCAGCTCCCACGTGCTGAGCGACGCCGAAGCGCTGTGCTCCCGGGTGGCGATTCTCGCCAAGGGGCGTCTGCTGACACAGGGGAAGCTGACCGAACTGCTGGCCTTCCAGGTGCACGGCTGGGATCTCGTCGTCGAGCACGTCAATGGCGGTGCGCTGGCGCTGCTCGACGCCCAGGCCCGGCGCGTGACGCGCATCAGCGAAGGACGCTATCAGGCGGAACTGCCGCTCGACCCGTCGCCGGATCGGGTGCTGTCGCAGCTGACGGCCGCCGGCGCCGGACTGGTGTCGCTGAATCCGATCCGCCAGACGCTCGAGGATCTCTTCGTGAAGCAGGTGATGGCGCCGGACGTCGCCGCCACGAACCGATTCCAGCCGCCGGACGGCAGCCGCGAGAAGGCGACGCCGGTGGGGACACGGTCATGAGCGCCATTCGGGTCATCGCCGTCAACGTGTTCCGCGAATCGGTGCGCGACAAGGTGCTCTACAACCTGGTGTTCTTCGCCATCCTGCTGATGGGCGCGTCGTATCTGCTCGGTCAGCTGACGGCCGGCCAGGACGTCAAGATCATCAAGGATCTCGGTCTGGCCGCCACGTCGATCTTCGGCCTCTTCATTGCCGTCTTCATCGGCATCGGCCTCGTGTCGAAGGAGGTCGAGCGCCGCAGCATCTACAGCCTGCTCTCCAAGCCGATCGAACGCTATCAGCTGGTGGTGGGGAAGTATCTCGGACTGACGCTGACGCTGGCCGTCAACCTGACGGTGATGGCGGTCGCGCTCTACGTCGTCCTCTGGTACATGGCCTGGGTCGCCGGTCCCGCCGCCGCGGCCGCCTGGGATGCGCCGGCGCTCGATCCAGCGCTGCTGAAGGCGATTGCCTTGACCTTCGTCGAGCTCGCCATCGTCACCGCGGTGGCGCTGTTCTTCTCCACGTTCTCGACGCCGATGCTGTCGGCGGCGCTCACCTTCGGCCTCTTCGTCGCCGGACGGTTCTCCGCCGACCTGCGCAACTTCAACGACGTCGTCGACGCGCCCGCCGCGGCCTTCCTGGCGAAAGCGCTGTACTGGGCGCTGCCGAACCTGGGACCGTTCGATGTGCGCGCCCAGGTGGTGCACGGTCAGCCGGTGACGGCCGGCTACATGCTGCTGACCAGCGCCTACGGGCTGCTCTACATCGCGGCACTGATCGTGGCGGCGGTGGCCGTATTCTCGCGACGGGACTTCAAGTGAGCCGCCAGTCGCCTTCCGGTGTGCTGGCGGCGGTGGTCGCGGTGGCGCTGCTCATCGCCTCGGCGGCCGGTGTGCAGGCGGCGCGCGAGGCGCGCTACCCGCCGCCGCCGCCCTCCGACGACAGCCTCTACGTGACCTCCGGCACCGCCGTGCGGCGGCTGGTGGTCGGCTACCGCGCGCTCGCCGCCGACCTCTACTGGATCCGGGCCATCCAGTACTACGGCGGCACCAAGCTCAAGCTGACCGGGCCGACGGCCGATCCGGCTGCCGTCGCCGCCACCGCGTCGAATCAGAACGCCTATCCGGCCCTCTACCCGATGCTGGACCTGACGACCACTCTCGACCCGCGGTTCAACATCGCCTACCGCTTCGGCGCGGTGTTCCTGGCCGACCCATACCCCGGCGGTGCCGGCCGGCCCGACCTCGCCATTGCGCTGCTCGAAAAGGGATTGCGGGAACGGCCCGATAAGTGGGAGTACATGCAGGACATCGGCTTCGTCCACTACTGGTGGCGGCACGACTACAAGGCGGCCGCCGACTGGTTCCGGAAGGCCAGCGACGTGCCCGGAGCCCCCTGGTGGCTGCAGTCGCTGGCCGCGAACACGCTGAGCGAGGGAGGCGACCGGAAGTCGTCGCGGCTCATGTGGCAATCGATCCGCGAGTCGGCCGAAATCGACTGGCTCACGAACGACGCCGAACGGCGGCTGACCCAGCTCGACGCCCTCGACCAAATCGACAACCTCCAGGCGGCACTCGATCGCGCGGGCCAGCGCGGCCTCACCGTGCGCGACTGGCAGGCCGCCGTGCGCGCCCGGCTGCTGCCGGGCATTCCGGTGGATCCGTCCGGTACACCCTACGAGATCGATGCCCAGGGCCGCGTCCAGGTGTCGAACCGTTCACCGCTGTTTCCGCTGCCGCTCGAACCGCAGCGACTGATGCCGCTCCAATGACACCACCGATGGCCGGACTCGTGCTGGCGGCGCTCGTCGGCGCCGTCATCGGCAGCTTCCTCAACGTCTGCATCTACCGGCTGCCGCTCGGCCGCTCGATCGTCTGGCCGTCATCGGCCTGTCCGTCGTGCAAGCGCGAGCTGGCCTGGTACGAGAACGTCCCGATCGTGAGCTGGGCGTTCCTCCGTGGCCGTTGCCGTACCTGCAGGACGCCGATTTCCATCCGCTATCCGCTCGTCGAGCTGCTGACCAGCCTCATGTGTCTCGGGGCGTTCTGGTTCTACGGGCCGAGCCTGCTGTTCGTATCGCGCTTCGTCTTCGGCTGCGCGCTCATCGTCCTGTTCGCCATCGACCTCGAGCATCAGCTGCTGCCCAACAGCATCACGCTGCCGGGCATCGTGGTCGGCTTCGCGTTCAGCCTGTTCACCGGACCCGGCTGGGCGTCGTCGCTCATCGGCATCCTCGTCGGCGGCGGCATCCTGTTCACCATCGCCGAGGCCTACTATCGCCTGCGTCACGAGGAAGGGCTTGGCATGGGCGACGTGAAGATGCTGGCGATGGTCGGGGCGTTCCTCGGCTGGCCGTCGACGCTGATGACCCTGATGATGGGCTCGATCGCCGGCTCCGTCGTCGGTATGCTGATGATTGCCCTGAAGCGCGGTGACATGAAGTACGCGCTGCCGTTCGGGACGTTCCTCGCCATGGGGGCGGCGTTGTCCGCGACCGTCGGGCCGCATCTGCTGAACTGGTACCTGAAGCAGTGGTGAACGCGTCCGTCAGCCCACGGCGTGGCGTCCCGCCCGGCGCCATCGCGGTGGCGCGGCTGGCGCACTGCGTGTTCTTCCTGCTGACGGCGGCCTACTGTCTCCTGACCTACAACGCCTTCGCCTACCGCCAGTTCATCAAGCCGCATCTCGTCGTCTGGCTCACCGACTTCGTCATCTGGCACCATGCCTGGTTCTGGCTGGTCGTCGCCGTCACCGCAGCGACGGTTGTCCCGGAGGTGCGGAGGCGCGGCGCCGGTCACCGGATCGGCGCTGCCTACCTCGCCATGGCGCTTGTGGTGGGTGTGTGGCTGGCGATGATGCCGGTGCTGCCACAGGTGGAGAACAACTGGCGTGGCCTGGTGATCGCCCTCGCCGCCCTCGTGCCACCGGTGTGGCTGGCGCTCTACGACCATCGCGCGGCCGGCTTGCGCGTGACGAGCGATCCGCAATCGGACTCGCGGCTGTTCCGGGCCTGTCTCGTCGCCGGCCTGGTCGTCTGGCTGGCCGAGACGGCGGCCGCTCCCTGGCTGCTGACGACCACCGGCGAGATTGCGCTGACCGGCTCGCGGCTGGCATTTGGCGCGGCCGTATCGGCCGTCGCGCACCTGATCCTCTTCACCGTCACCGCCTGCACCGGTGTGCTCGGGCTGCGGCTGGCGCGTCGCCTCGACGCCACCGGCCGGGCGGAGTACTGGGTGACGGCGCTGCTGTTCACCGGCGTCACGACGGCGGCCATTTCCCGCGTCGTCTTCGGCGGCCTCGCGTTCACCGGGCCGGCGGCGTGGACGGTGGCCGCCTGTGTCGCGGTGACGCTCGCGAGCGCCTGGTCGGGCGTCGCGCTGCGGCTGGCGGCGACGCATCCGGACGTCACGGCGATCGAGGCGTGGACGTCGCCGCTGCCCGGCATCCGGTCACCGCGGTGGTCGGCGTGGCTGTTGTGGGCGGTCGTCGGCGTCGTGGCGGTTGGCATGAAGTCGGCCGAGCCGGTCGACTGGGATTTCCTGTTCCAGAAGGTCTGGGTCCTGGTGTTCTGGGGCCTCGCGCTGGCCTACGCGCATGGCGCGCTCGCCGCGCACCGCGTCGCCGTCGGCTGGCCGTCGCTGGCCGGGCCGCCGGTCATCGGTGCGATGCTGCTGCTGGCGACGCCACGCGTGCCGGCACTGAGCGGCGACGTGCGCTGGGTGCCGGAGTTCGTGCTCGAAGGCTACGCGGCGGCCGCCCCGTCGTTCCACCTGCTGCACGACGTCCTGCGGGTGGAATCGCCGGCGGACGCTGCCTTCTATCGATACCTTCGCGCCAACAGCACGCTGCAGCAGGTCGAGGTGCCGCCGGTCCCCATCGACTTCGTGCCGCCCGAAGCGCTGGCGGCGTCCGCCAGCCGGCGCGGGGCAGCCGGCGGCCCGGAACGCCGGCCGCACATCTTCCTGTTCGTCATCGACAGTCTGCGCCGCGACTACCTGTCGGCCTACAACCCGGGCGTCACCTTCACGCCGGCGTTCGGAGCGTTTGCGAAGGACAGCGTCGTGTTCCAGCGCGCCTTCACCCGTTACGGCGGCACCGGCCTCTCGGTGCCGGCGATCTGGAGCGGCGGCATGCTGTTCCACAAGCAGTACGTCACGCCGTTTGCGCCGATGAACGCGCTGATGAAGCTGCTCGACGCCGACGGCTATCGGCGCGTCATGAGCATGGACTCGGTGGTCGCGCAGATCTTCCCGGACGACGGGCCTGCCGTCGAACTCGATCGCGACGTGCCGATCGTCGACTACAGCCTCTGTGGCACACTCGACGAGCTGCGGCAGGTGCTGCCGGCCGAGGCCCAACGTGGCGAGCCGTTGTTCGTCTACTCGTTGCCGCAGAACCTGCACATCTCGCAGGTCCGGGGCAAGCCGGTGCCGCCCGGTCGCACCTACCCTGGCTTCGTGCCGCCGGTGGCGGCGGAAGTGGAGCGCATGGACGCCTGCTTCGGTGCGTTCGTCGAGGACCTCAAGCGCCGCCGACTCTACGACGACAGCGTCATCATCGTCACCGCCGATCACGGCGACTCGCTCGGCGAAGCGCGGCGCTGGGGCCATTCCTACACGATGTTCCCGGAAGTCGTGCGGATCCCGCTCATCGTGCACGTGCCGCCGCACCTGGCGGCACGCTTCTCGGCGGCCGCCGACGCCCCGGCACTCTCGACCGACATCACGCCCACGCTCTACGCCCTGCTCGATCACCGGCCCGCGGATCTGGGTTCCTTGTTCGGCACGTCGCTGTTCCGCCCGTCTCGCATCCCGGCGGGTGGACCGGCGCCGCCGCCGGCGGTGGACCGCGCGACGCTGTTGACGTCCAGCTACGGCGCCGTGTATGCCGTGGTGCGCGACGGCGGCCGCACGCTCTACGTCGCCGACGGCGTCAACCACCGCGACTACGCCTACGATCTGACCGACGATGCCGCGGTCCGCATCGGCGTCACCGCGGCCGCGCGCGCCAGGGATCGGGCGTTCATCCGCAGCGACATCGACCGGCTCGGTCAGCTGTATCACTTCCACGGCGCGCCGTGAACACGTTCCGCGTCCCTCGACTGGCCGTCCTGCTCGGGTTGGCCGCGCTGTATGCGGCGGCGTACCTCTGGTCCGGCCGGGCGCGGCAGCACGCGGCGGGATTCGACCCGATGGCGCCGGACGTCCGCGCGGTGGAGCTCGCGCTCCGCGACGGCCGGCTGGCTGCGGCGCTCCCGCTGGCGCAGTCGGCCGCCGCCGCGCATCCTGACGACCCGTTCCCGATGTTCCTGCTGGCGTCCGCGCATCACCGTCTCGAGCAGTGGACCGCGGCGGCGGCGGCGTGGGAGCGCTATCTCGCCCAGTCCACCTCGGTCGACGCCGCCTGCCCCGACATCGCGATCGCCTACGACCGCGCCGGCGATGCCGAGCGCGCGCTCGCCAGCTACCGCACGTGCGCCGAGCGCGACCCCGAGAATCCGGATCGCGTCGCCGATCTCGCCGCAGCGCTGTCCGGTCGCGGCGCCCGTGAGGAGGCGCACCGGCTGTACGAGCGCGCCATCGCGCTCGACCCGGGGAATCCGCTGCTCGTGGCGGGGAAGACGGCGGTCGAGTGATTCGGCCGGTCGCGCGTGTGCTGGTGGTGGCGTTCTGCTGGATGACGACGCTCCATGCCCTCGTCGCGTCGAGCACCTTCGCCTATCTGCAGTTCTTGCGGCCTCGCGTCTTCCCATGGACCGGCACCTTCGCGGACTGGCACGCAACGGCCGCCTGGGCCTGGCTCGTGCTTCTGTGCGTCGCGACGGGACGGGACCTGACGCGGCCCTGGAGCGGTCGTCTCATGGCGCGCGTGCTCGTCGCGCTCGCGACGGCCGCCGTGATCGCCAATACGGTGCGTCCGACATTGCCGGCATTGGCGAACGACGCCGGCAGCCTGACGGTGGCGGCGCTGGCGTTGTTGCCGGTCGTCTGCCTCGCCTGGCTCGACATCCACGCGCATCGCGGCCTGGTCGGCCACGCCGCCGCCGTCATGACGGGCGGCACGGACGGGGCCGACGGCGACGCGGCTCTACTCAACGCCAGCGTCGTGACGGCCGTGGCGCTCGCCGTCCTCCACGCCGTGCTGGCGTTGGCGCGCCTTGCGACGCAGTTCGAGCCGGACCTGATGGGCATCGGTCTCATCGTCGCGTTCGGACACAGCGTCGTGTCGCACCTCGTGGTCCTCGTTCCGGTGTTCCTCGTCGCCGCACTCGTCAGCCGCCTGGCAGGGCAGCGCCGCGGTCGGTCGTTCTGGATCTGGTCGGCCGTGCTGAGCATCGGCGTCGCGGTCCTCTTCGATCGGCTCATCAACAACGCGCTGATGGTGCCCGGTCTCTGGCGGCCGGGACTGGCGGTGCTGGCCGCGGCGGCGGTCGTCGGCACCTGGGCCGGTCTTCAGCTGAATCGCCGCGCCCGCCAATCGCTGCCGGTGGTCGACGGGCTGTCACTCTACTTCGGCATGCCGGTCCGGCAACGTCACCTGCACCGACTCGTCGCCCTGCTCGGGATCGCCGTGCTGGCCTGGCTCGTGCAACGCGCCACTGCCATCGCCGATTGGGACGACGTCGTGCTGCGGTTGGGGACGACGGTGGTGTGGGCCCTGGTGTGTGGCTGGGCGTACCGCACCGTCGCCGGGCGTCCGAGTCGTCGGAACCGCCAGGCATCGAACGGGCGGGTCGTGCTCGTGTGCGTTGCACCGCTGGTCGCGCTGGCGCTGACGTCGCCGTCCGAAGATGTCCGCCGGGCGCTCGGCCGCTATCCCGTCTACGACCCGTCCTATCGCGTGGCGCGCGGACTGATCACCACCGAGGCCGGGACGCCCGCATTCATCCGTTACCTGCGCGCCAATACCGGGCTGACCGACGTCGAGATCGCGCCGCGGTCGATCGACCAGGTGAGCCCGCTGCCGGCGGTGCCTGACGCGCGGCGGCCGCCGGTGTTCCTCTTCGTCGTCGA
Source organism: uncultured Acidobacteriota bacterium (assembly GCA_902825985.1). GTDB lineage: Bacteria > Acidobacteriota > Vicinamibacteria > Vicinamibacterales > CAVVIG01 > VFZL01. The sequence goes on from CADEDC010000046.1 coordinate 43,818, forward strand.
CAGCCTGCGGCACGACTACCTCGGCGCCTACAATCCGAAGGTCCGGTTCACCCCGAACCTCGATGCGTTCGCGACCGACAGTGTCGTGTTCACGAACGCCTTCACCCGCTACGGCGGCACCGGCCTGTCGGTGCCGGCGATCTGGGCCGGTTCGGCGCTGCCGCACAAGCAGTACGTGACCCCCTTTGCGCCGATGAACGGGCTCGAGAAGCTGCTCGACGTGAACGCCTATCGCCGCTACATCAGCCTCGACTCGATCATGGTCCGGCTGCTGCAACCCTCGCCGCTGCTCGACGAGCTCGACAAGGGCGTCACGGTGATGGACTACGAGCTGTGCAACACCCTGAGCGAACTCGAGGGCAGGCTCGCGGCGGCGCCGGCCGGCACACCGCTGTTCGCCTATTCGCTGCCGCAGGACGTCCATATGTCGCGGCTCAGCCGCTGGACGACACCGAGCGGCGACTTCGCCGGGTTCTTCGCCCCCTACGCCGGACGAATCCAGGCGATGGACGCCTGCTTCGGCCGCTTCATCGCCACGTTGCGCCGGCTCAATCTCTACGATCGCAGCCTCATCATCCTGACGTCCGATCATGGCGAGATGCTGGGCGAGGACGGACAGTTCGGGCACAGCTACCACATGTTCCCGGCGGTGGTGCGCGTCCCGCTGATCGTCCATCTGCCGGCAGCGGCTGCCGCCGCACGCCGCGTCGACCCGGAGGCGGTCGCGCTGAGCACCGACATCACACCGACCATCTACGCCGCTCTTGGCTACGCACTCGCACCGCAAGGGCGTCTGCTCGGTCGTCCGCTCATCGGGGAGGACGACGGGGCGCTGGCCCGGCGCCGGCGCGGCCGCCACGTGCTGGCTGCCAGCTACGGGGCCGTGTACGCTGTCGTCAGCCGGAACGGCCGTCGCCTCTACGTGGCTGACGGCGTGAAGGCCGAGGATCATCTCTACGAACGGACCGCGTCGGCGTCGTGGACGGAGCGCGACGTACCGCCGGACGTGCGCGCGATCGAGCAGTACGCCATCCGCCAGCACATCGACGAGGTGGCCAGGGTCTTCGCGGTGCCGGAGCGTGAGTCACGATGAATCTGAACCCTCAAGCCTACGCGTTGCTCGGCCTGACCGCGATCATTTCCGCCATCACCGCCGCGGTCGTGTTCGCCGGCCTGCGGATCCTGTCGGCGTCGCGGGACGCACGGAAGCATCGGTCCAGCAACGCCGATACCGCGATTCTGTCGGCCGCCCTGTCGGAAGCCGTCGGCAAGCTCAAGGCGCAGGAGCGGGCGATGGCGGCGCGCGCCGAAGCCAGCGAGCGGATGAGCAGCGAGATCATCAGCAGCCTGTCGGCCGGGCTGCTCGTCGTCGGCCTCGACGGCTCGGTGAAGATCCTGAATCCGGCGGGTCGCCGCATGCTGCGCGTCGCCGACAACGCACCGGTGGACAACTTCCGCCGCCTGCTCAGCGTTCCGGTGCTGTCGGATCTGATCGACGAGTGCTTCGAGACGAAGGGGCCGATTCTGCGCCGCAGCGTCACCGTGGCGGAGTCGACGAGCGGCGTCTCGCACATGGGTGTCACCGTCTCGCCGATGATGGACGACCACGGCGGCCTGCATGGGGCCATCTGTCTGTTCACCGACCTCACGGCGGTCAAGCAGCTCGAAGAGCAGCTGCGCCTCAAGGAGAGCCTGGCGACGGTCGGCGAGCTGACGGCCGGGATCGCCCACGAGTTCCGCAACGGTCTCGCGACGATTCACGGCTACAGCAAGCTCTTCGACCTGGCGACCCTGCCGGACAACTATCAGCAGTACGTGAAGGGGATCCGGGCCGAGGCGATCGCGCTCGGCGAGGTGGTGACCAACTTCCTCAACTTCGCGAGGCCGGCGCAGCTGTCGCTGACCACCGTCGACCTCGAGGCGATCTGCGAACGGGCGGCCGAAGAGCTGCGGGCCGAGGCGCGGCAGCTGGGCGGCGACGTGACGCTGCGCGGTGCCTGGGCACCGGTCGAGGGCGACGAGGTGCTGTTGCGGCAGGCGCTCAGCAACCTGCTGCGCAACGCCGTCGAGGCGTGCGTTGTCGAGAAGGTGGCCCCGATTGTCGTCATCAAGGCGGAGGTCGACCAGGCGCTGAAGACGTTGCGCGTGACCGTCGAGGACAGCGGTCCGGGCATCCCGCCCGAGCAGCGCGAGCGCGTCTTCCAGCCGTTCTTCACGTCGAAGCGCAGCGGCACCGGTCTGGGGCTGGCGCTCGTCCAGAAAATCATCGTCTTCCACAACGGCCGCATCGTCGTCGGCGAGTCGGATCTCGGCGGCGCGAGCCTGCAGGTGACGCTGCCGATCATCTCGTAGGCAGCCCCGTACGCAGCCTCGGGCGCCGGTGCATCGGCCCGGCGGGCGCTGGCAGGAACTGCCACCGCCGGCGAGCCGGCCGGTGCGGGTTCTGCCAAGGTCCCCAGGGACGGATCCGCCGCGCGAGCAGGATTCCGAACGAATCGGCGCGCCGGCCGCCGCACCCGGCATGGTCCTGCCGTTGCAGTCATCGGCCGGCAT
>CADEDC010000047.1:0-4690 GCA_902825985.1 uncultured Acidobacteriota bacterium
GGGCGCGCTGAGCGTGCCGGCCGCGCCGGTCGCCGTCGACTCGATCGACACGCTGCTGACCCTGCTCGAGCGGCAGCACTACGTCGCCGACCGCGGCCTCGCGACGGCGATGTATCTGGCGCTCAAGCTGCAGCGTCCGCTGCTGCTGGAAGGCGAAGCCGGCGTCGGCAAGACCGAGGTCGCCAAGGTGCTGGCGGCGGCCCTGGCGACACCGCTCATCCGGCTGCAGTGCTACGAAGGGCTGGACATCACCCACGCCGTCTACGAGTGGAACTACTCGCGACAGCTGCTGGAAATCCGGCTGCGCGAAGCGGCTGGCGCGGTCGATCGCGAGGCCACCGGCCGCGATCTCTTCAGCGATGAATTCCTCATCCGGCGCCCCCTGCTGCAGGCGTTGAGCGCGCCGGGCCCGGTGCCGCCGGTGCTGCTCATCGACGAACTCGACCGGGCCGACGATGAGTTCGAAGGGTTCCTGCTGGAGATGCTGGCCGACTACCAGGTGACGATTCCGGAACTGGGCACCATCAAGGCGGCGCAGCCGCCGATCGTCATCATCACGTCCAATCGGACCCGCGAACTGCACGACGCGCTGAAGCGCCGCTGTCTGTACTGCTGGATTGACTATCCCGGCTACGACAAGGAGCTTCGCATCGTCATGACGCGGGTGCCCGGCGCGTCGGCGCGGCTGGCGGCGCAGGTGACGGCGTTCGTGCAGGAGCTGCGGCACGTCGATCTCTACAAGGCGGCCGGTGTCTCGGAGACGCTCGACTGGGTCGCCGCGCTGGTGGCGCTCGACCGCGTGGAACTCGACGCCGAGACGGTCGACCGCACGCTGGGCGTGCTGCTCAAGAGCCAGGAGGACATCGCGGCGGTTCGCGGCGAGCGGGCGGCCGACATCCTCGCCCGCGCGCAGGTGCCGCGGGTGTGAGCGCGCTGCTCGGCAACCTGCTGCGTTTCGGGCAGCTGCTGCGGGCCCTCGATCTCGACGTGCCGGCCGGCGCCATGATGCAGGTGGCGGCGGCGCTCGGGCACGTCGACATCGGCCACCGTGCCGACTTCTTTTTCACGCTGCGGGCCGTGCTCGTGCACCGCCAGGCCGACCTGCCGGTCTTCGATCTGGCGTTCCGCACGTTCTGGCGACCGCCCGCACGGCCGGCGTCGACCACCGATCTGCGGTCTCTCGGCGAACAGCGGCGCGTCGGGCCGCCGGAGCGCGAGATACCGGAGCCGGCCGGCGGCGGCACCGGCCCGCCCGGCGGCCGCAGCGAGTCGGTGGCGCGCATCGTCCCGTTCAGCTACAGCGATCGGGAGGCGCTGCGGTCGAAGGACTTCGCGGCGTTCACGCCGGAGGAACTGCAGCAGGCGCGCGCCATGCTGGACCGCCTGGCGTGGACGCCCGATCTGCGCCGCACCCATCGCTGGCGCAGCGGCGGCGGCGTGGCGCCCGACTGGCGCCGGCTGCTGGCGCGCAGCGTCCGCGACGGCGGCGAGGCGATCGTGCTGCCGACGCGGGAGCGACGATGGCGACAACGCCCGTTGATCGTCCTGTGCGACGTCAGCGGCTCGATGGAGCGCTACTCGCGCATGCTGCTCCATTTCCTCCACCGGCTCACCGGTCATCTCGGTCATGTCGAGGCCTTCGTCTTCGCCACCCGGCTGACGCGCATCACGCACGAGCTGCGCCAGCGCGGCGCGGACGAGACCATCGCGCAGGTGGTTCGTGGCCTGTCAGACTGGGGCGGCGGCACGCGCATCGGTGATGCCCTGCGCACGTTCAACGTGACGTGGGCGCGCCGCGTGACCGGACGGGCGCCGGTCGTCCTGCTGATCTCGGATGGCTGGGATCGCGGCGAGCCGGCAACGGTGGCGCGCGAGATGGCGCGGCTGTCGCGCGCGGCGCACCGGCTGATCTGGTTGAATCCGCTGCTCGGCTCGCCCGACTATCAGCCGCTGACGCGCGGCATGCAGGCGGCATTGCCGCACGTCGACGACTTCCTGCCGGTCCACAACCTCGCGAGTCTCGAGCGGCTCGCGGCTACGCTGAACGCGCTTCCGCCTTCTCGCGCAGGGCGGCGAAGAAGCGGTCGAGCATCATCTGCGAGACCGAGCCGAGCAGGCGCTGACCGACGCGCGCCATCAGGCCGCCAACTTGACCATCGCCGCTGACCGTCACCGACGTGGTCCCGGGACCCGAGGCGGATTCGGCGAGCGCGATGGTCGCCTCGCCTTTCACGAAACCGGCTTTGCCCGAGCCGTCGACAACGAGGCGGTAGCGGTGGGGCGGTTGCTTGTCGAGCAGCGCGACGGTGCCCGAGTACTGGCCGCTGATCGCGGCGACGGCCATCGACAGACTGGCGCGGTAGCGGTCGTCGCCGATCGGTTCGAGCTTCTCGCAGCCGGGCAGGCACGCCGCGATGACCTCCGGGTCATTGAGCATCGCCCAGACGCGGTCGACGGGAGCGTTGAAGGTGTAGGTGCCGGTGAGCTGCATGTATCGTCGGTAAATGCCAATCGCCAGAGAAGCCCCAGTCGGTCCGCCGGCAGGTCGACCGGCGGCAACCCCGATGCGAAGCGGGATCAGCCGGCGGCGCGTTTCAGCAGCACGTAGGTGAACTTCCCGTACAGCCATGCGGTGTCGGTCACCGGATCGTGACGGCTGTCGATGGATTCATCCAGCACGTGCGCGTAGTCCCCCCCGAGCCTCTCGACCTCCTGCTCGAGCCGCCTGCACGCGTGCGTCATCAGACTCTCGTGACAGCGGGACCAGAGCTCGTCCTGATAGGCGATGGCTCCGGGGACCCGATCGCTGGTCGCCTCGAGGACGTGCTCGGCGACCACCTCGCCGTCCAGGGGTGGCAGTTCTCGATGCCAGAACACCTTCTGCGTCACAGCCATATTCTCCCTCATCCTGCCTGCACGGGGTGCTCGGGAGGGTAGGGCGGGTAGGGCGGGTAGGCCGGGTAGGCCGGGTGGGCCGGGTGGGCCGGGTGGGCCGGGTGGGGCGGACCTTGTGGCAAGTCGTGGCGACCGGAGGTGGGACTACCTGACTTAAGGTATTCTCGGATTCATGTCCAGAGTGCGTGGATTCCGGCCCGCGCCGCTGACCCGCCGGCGCTTCCTCGAGCAGCTCGGGGCGATCGGTGGGTCGTCGCTCGTGATGACAGCCATGTCGTCGATGGAGCTGATGGCTGACGGTGCCGGCGAACGGCCGCAGCTGACCGGCAAACCAGGCAAAGCACGGGTGCTGGTGCTCGGCTGCGGCATCTCCGGACTGGTGGTCGGGTACGAGCTGGCCAAGCTGGGCTACGACTTCCAGATGCTGGAGGCGCGCGACCGCGTCGGCGGCCTTGCTTGGACGGTCCGCCGCGGCAGCGAGCACACCGAGGCCGACGGCGGCGAGCGCCAGGTGTGCACCTGGGACGAAGGCCAGTACGTCAACGTCGGGCCGTGGCGGATTCCGCATTCGCACACCGGCGTCCTGAACTACTGCCGGGAAGTCGGCGTTCCCCTGCAGATCTTCCTCAACGAATCGGAGTCTCAGTACGTCTACTACGAAGGCGATGCGATTGGCCCGCTGGCCGGCCGGAAGCTCCGCGTGCGCGAGGTGCGTGCCGACCTGCAGGGGCAGATCAACGAACTGTTGATCAAGGCGATCGACCAGCACCGGCTGGACTCGCCGCTGACGGTCGAGGATCAGGATCGGCTGGCCAACTTCCTCGTCTCGCAGGGCTACCTCGACTCGACGGATCGGCGATACAAGGCGTTCAACAATCGCGGCCCGGGCGATCCGCACGATCTCGCGGCGCTGCTGCAGTCGGGATTCGGCAACCGGATCCGGTCGGTGTCGCCGCTCGAAGGCACGGTGGCGTCGCCGATGTTCCAGCCGGTCGGCGGCATGGATCAGCTCCCGAAAGGGCTGGCGCGCGCCATCGGCTCGAACCGCATCGCGCTCAACGCCGAGGTCCAGTCGGTGCACCAGGACGATCGCGGTGTGAAGGTGGTCTACGCGAACTCGAAGAACGGCAAGAAGACCGAGATCGCCGCCGACTACGTCGTCATCTGCCTGCCGCTCAACATCCTCGCCAACATCGACATCAATGTGTCGGAGGAGATGATGACGGCGATCAAGGCGGTGCCGTACAGCAGCAGCGCCAAGATCGGCCTCGCGATGAAGCGCCGGTTCTGGGAGGAGGACGACGGGATTTTCGGGGGTCATCTCTACTCGAACCTGCCGCTCGGCGAGTTCTCGTATCCCTCGAACGATTACTTCACGAAGAAAGGGGTCCTGCTCGGCCTCTATGCGAACCAGCCGGTGGCCGATCTGCTGGACCGGCCGGTCGCGGCGCGTATCGAACATGTGCTGACGCACGCGAGCAAGGTGCACCCGCAGATTCGCCAGGAGTTCGAGAGCGGCTACGCGGTGTTCTGGAAGAAGGTGAAGTACAACCTCGGCGGCTTCGCCACGGGTGCGGCCCGGGCGCGTCGTCCCCAACTGACGAAGGTGGAGAACCGGTTGATCATCGGTTCGGCAGCGACGGCGCCGCATTCCGAGCCGGACTGGCAGGAGGGTGCGGTCGCCGCCGGTTGGCAGGCACTCACCTCGCTGCACGAGCGGGCGATGCGCTCGTCCTCGGCCGGCGGCCGGTAGGCGCTGCAGGGGGGGATTTGGGCTGGTAGGCCTGGTGGGCCT
>CADEDC010000047.1:4790-7330 GCA_902825985.1 uncultured Acidobacteriota bacterium
CTGGTAGGGCTGGTGGGTATGTGTCGAGGCGCAGCCGTCTGCTAGAGTGGCCCGGGATGATCGACCACGTCTTCATGAGGACCCGTCGGCAGTTCCTGTTCACGGCTGGACTGGCCGTCGCCGGTGTGGGCGCCGGCGGACCGGCGTTCACGCCAGCGCTGGCAGGTGGCCAGCCGGCGCCTGCCGCGGCGGCCGACGTCGCGCCGGGACGGCACCCGCTCGGGCTCGAGCCAGACCGAGACGGTCTCTACTACGTGCCGAAGGGCTACCGACCGGGTGTCGCGATGCCGCTGATGGTGGTTCTGCACGGCGCCGGGGGGTCCTCCGAGTCTGCGTCGACGGCGTTCCCGCTCGCCGACGAACTGGGATTCATCATCCTCGCCACCGACTCCAAGGACTGGACGTGGGATGCCATCATCAAGGGGTTCGGCGAAGACGTGACCTTCCTCCAGCAGGCCTTCCTGCTCGTCGCCGGTAAACTGAGCGTCGATCGCTCGAGATTGGCGATCACCGGTTTTTCGGATGGCGCGTCCTACGCCCTGTCGCTCGGGATCGGCAATGGCGACGTGTTCACGACGCTGATGGCCTTTTCCCCAGGCGTCATGCAACCGGCCGAGGTCGCTGGCAAGCCGCGAATCTTCATCTCGCACGGTACCTCCGACGGCGTCATGCCGATCGACGACACCAGCCGGAAGTTCGTTCCGCGACTGAAGGCGCTCGGCTACGACGTCACCTACAAGGAGTACGACGGGAAGCACACCCTGCCGCCTGAAATCCGCCGGGAGGCGTACTCGTGGTGGCTGGGTCGCTGAGCCGACTCCAGCCTTGAGAACCCCGACCAGCTACGGGATAATCGAAGGCCGCAGGGAGGGTTGTTGAAGGTGTTCAAGCACGCCGTTTCGGTCGCGCTCGTGGTCTGTACGGTCGGCGCCACGGTCGTTCTGGCCCAGAAGGTCTTCGTCAACCCGCATCCCGACGACCACCTCAAGGTGCTGTTCCCCAAAGCGGTGGCGTTCTCGGCCAAGGCGGGCGATCCCCCTGTCTACAAGGCGTACGCGGTCGATCCGAAGGGCAACGCCAACGCCCAGCCCATCGGCTATGCCTTCTGGACGCCGGAACTCGTGCCGAACGAGCACGGGTACCACGGTCCGATTCACATGATCGTCGGCATGGATCTGACCGGCATCATCACCGGCGCCGTCGTGGACTATCACTCCGAACCGTACGGCTACTTCTCGGTCGAGCCGCCGGAGTTCGTCGCGCAGCTGAAAGGCAAGAGCGTGCGCGACGCGTTCAGGCCCGGCGCCGACATCGCCGCCGTATCGCGTGCCTCGATCACGATCAACAGCGCCGCCCGCGCCCTCCGCGACTCCAGTCGCATCGTCGCCCGCGCCTACCTCGACCCGGCGGCGGTGAAGCGGTAATGACGCGGCAGGCGCTGACGCTGGCCCTGCTGCTGGCGGGCTGGCTGGCGGTCCCGCACGGTGCCCAGGGGCAGCCGGGGCCGCCGCCGCCGGTAGAGGCCGCAGCGCCGGTTGGCGGGCCCACAGACAGCGCGGCGCCGCCGGCGCCGGATGCCGCCGCGGCAGACGACCCCTGGGGCTTCGAGGACGGGGAAGCCGAAGACGCCAAGGTCGAGACGATCGGCGACATCCTGCGCCCGCAGTTGATGGACGTGTCGCTGACGGTGGCGTTCCTCTCGTTCGCGCTGGTCAGCTTCTTCCTGAAGAGCAAGCCGCTCAAGTACGTGACGCTGGTCATGGCGGTCGGCTATCTCGGCATCATGAAAAGCCAGCTGGTCTCGATCACGGACCTGTTCCGCCTCGTGGACATGAGCTTCCCGAGCGTGCGGGACGGCGTCACCTGGTATGTGTTCACCGGTTTCACGGTGGTTTCGACGGCGTTGTTCGGCCGTGTCTACTGCGGGCGCATCTGCGCGTTCGGCGCCTTCACGCAGTTGATGGATGCGACGCTGCCGGCGCGCCTTCGCGTCGAGCCGCCCCGGTGGCTCGAGAAGCGGGCCTCATACGTCAAGTACGGCCTGTTGCTCGCGACCGTCGTGTACTACATGGCGACCAAGCACTTCGCCGTGTACCGCTACGTCGAGCCCTTCTGGATGTATACCCGGTCGGCCGACGTCGTGCTGTGGAGCATGCTGGCCACGCTGCTCGTCGCCACGGTCTTCGTCCGCAACCTGTACTGCCGATTCCTGTGCCCGGTGGGTGCGACGCTCGGCCTCATCTCGCTGGCCACCGTCTTCGGCATCAAGCGCTGGTCCGAGTGCAAGAGCTGCAAGATCTGTCAGAAGACCTGCGAGTGGGGGGCCATCGAAGGGCCGAGAATCATCAAGGCGGAGTGCGTCAGGTGTGATGACTGCGAGCGCGTCTACGCCGACCAGTCCAAGTGCCCGCATTGGCTCATCCCGATCATCCGGCAGAAGAAGATCGCCGAAGCCACGGCCGCCGGCCGGCCGGTGCCGCAGTTCATTCCGCTCGACAGGGTGCAGGGTGGGAAGGGCGGGTAGGGCGGGTAGGCCGGGT
>CADEDC010000047.1:7430-45783 GCA_902825985.1 uncultured Acidobacteriota bacterium
ATTCCGCTCGACAGGGTGCAGGGTGGGAAGGGCGGGTAGGGCGGGTAGGCCGGGTGGGCCGGGTGGGCCGGGTAGGTGCGACCCGGCCGTTCACAGGCCATCGGTTGGCGGCGCGAGTTGACGGAACGTACCGCGCAGTCCGCTCGACACGAGCACTTCGTTCTTGTCGGTGACGATGACCGCCTCCACGTCGGGTAGACGCTCGACAAGCGCCATGCCCCGTGCCGGGCCGAGGATGAAGACGCCGGTCGACAGACCGTCGGCGAGAACCGGACGGCTGGTGACGATGGTGACACTGCGGGCGCCGATGGCCGGGAAGCCGCTGGCGGGGTCGATCAGATGGTGGTAGCGCACGCCATTCCTGATGAAGGCCCGCTCGTAGTCGCCGGATGTGCTGAACGTGCCGTCGCTCAGGTCGAGCGTACCAAAACTCTGCGACGGGTTGCGTGGGTCGGCGATGCCGAGCCGCCACGGCCGGCCCGACTCCAGCCCGCCGACGTACAGATCGCCGCCGGACTGAATCAGGAAGTCGCGGAAACCGCGCTGGCGGAAGATGGCTGCCGCATTCTCGACGGCGTAGCCCTTGCCGATGCCACCGAGGTGGATGCGCATGCCGTGGCGCGCCAGGTAGACGGTGCGGCCCGGTTCGTCGATCTCGATGGCGCGATAGTCGATGAGTCCGCGCCGGGCGTCGACCTCCTGGCGCGTCGGCACCCGGTCGTCCTGATCGTGATCGAACCGCCAGACGTCGGCCAGGGGGCCGAACGTGACGTCGAAGGCCCCGTCGGTCCAGTCGCTGATCTGGCGCGCCGTCTGCAGAACCGCAATCGTGTCGTCGCCGACCGTCACCGGTTCGACGCCGGCCGCGCCATTGATGCGCAGGACATCGCTGCCGTCCTTCCAGACGCTCAGCGCCGCCTCGAGCCGGCCGAACTCGGCGAAGATGGTGTCGAACGCCCGCTCGGCCGCCGCCGGGTCGGCCGTGAAGACCCGCAGGCGGAGCGCCGATCCCATGGCCAGCCCGACCCGCTCGGCCGCCCGCACATCGCCCTGTGCGGCGGGACGCGCCGGCGAGCACCCGGTCGCGAGCAGCAGCACGCATCCGGCCACGCCTACCCGTGCGACCAGGTTGCGCATGATCAGAACCGCAGAAGACGCGTGACCTTGACCGCGAACGAGCGGCTCTGCAAGGCCGGCGAGGCCGGCGTCGGCAGCGTGTTCCGTCCGTCGCTGTAGACGATGAACAGTTCGGACGCCGGACGATACTCCCAGCGCATCCGGATGCTCGTGCTGAGCGAGTGCGGAATGGCGTTGTACTGCAGCAGGCTGCTGATCGACAGCCGCGGGGTGGGTGTCAGGATCACCCGTGAATTGAACAGTCGCGTCGTGAAGTCGCCGAACGGCAGCCGTACCCAGTTGATGGTGATGCCCGGCTCGATCGCGGTGCGCGAATTGAGCACCATGCGTCCGGTATAGATGGCGTCGGTCTTCGTGCCGTCGTAGAAGGAGCCGCGCGACGCCGTGAGGCGGCCCGAGACGGCGCGCTGCTGGCCCAGCGAGTACGACGTCCGCAGCGCCTGGTAGTCGAAGGCGCGCGCCGGAACGACCACGCCAGGCGATATCGTGAACTGCTGCGGGATGAGTTCGTAGTCGCGCGTGTACTCGATGGTGAACTGGTCGCTGCTCTGGAAGTCGGTCTGGAACTGCGCGCTGAGCGTCCGGTTCTGCAGCTGGGTGGCCTGAGCGTTGGTGATGTACTCGAGCGACGTCGTGTAATAGTACTTGCGCACGACCCGCGGCACCCGCGGCCGCGGGCTGAATCGCGTCTCGACCACCGTCTTGCGGAAGTCGAGGCGGCGAGCGAAGCCGACCTGGGGGTCGAAATGCCGGCCGACGAGCAGGTGGTCGGTGGCGATGCCGTACCGATCGCCGGCATATTCGAATCGCCCGCGATAGCTGGCCGTACCGTCGTTCGTCATCCCGCTCGTCAACGTCCGCGAGTAGTAGATGTTCGCGGTCACGTTCGAGTACAGGAACAGGTTCGAATCGAGCCCGAGCAACGTGTTGCGGTTCCCGGCGGTCGGCTCGAGATGGGTGCCGACGAATCCGACGTTGCTGCGGCGCAGGAAGTCGCGCTTGATCCGCACGGCGGTGTAGTTGGTCGCCGGCGCCGCCACGGCCTCCTTGCTGCGCGTCTCGATATTGACGGCACCGATGCTGTACGGACCCTGGCGTCCGGTCACCCGCGCGCCGGCGGCGACCGGCACCGCCTGGCCGTTGGCCAGCCCGATCCGCCGGCTGAAGAACATGATCGGCAGGTCGCCCGGCGAGCCGCCGTTGCCAAACGACACGCCGCCGAACGAGAAGATCCCCTGGCCCTCGAGAAAGAAGTCGCGCTTCTCCGGGAAGAACAGGTTGAAGCGTGTCAGGTTCACCTGCTGGACGTCTTCCTCGACCTGGGCAAAATCGGTGTTCACCGTCAGGTCGCCGATGATGCTCCGCGTCAACCCGTACTTGAAGTCGAATCCGACGTTCGGGCTGAGCTTGTTGCTGAACGCCGGCCGCGCCGTGTTGTCGGTCGTCAGCGTCGATGCGCCGTACGGCTTGATCTCGAGGTTCTTCGACTGACCGGGCGTCTCGAGACCCACGAGGATTCCGGCGTTGTTCATGCGCGCGATCGCGTTGCCGGTGCCGAATGCCCGCGGCATCGGCGTCAGGTAGGAGAACTCGTTCTTCCATTTCACGATGCGGCGGAAGTTGATCCCCCACACCTGCGCGCCGACGCCGAGGTAGCGGAGGGTCTTGAACGGAATCACCATCTCGAGCGTCCAGCCCTGCTCGAAGCTCGCGGTCCGGACGTTCCACACACCGTTCCAGCTGGTGCTCAGCTGGTCGTCGACGATGCTCTGATCGCGCAGCGCGCCGAGGGCATTGGTCTGGAAGAAGAACCCATTCCGGCGGTCGTGAAACGTGTCGACGACGACCGTGAAATTCTCGTTCTGCGTGATGTTGTTCTGGTCGCGCCTCAACTCGGTGACGACGTCGAGATCCGGACGGCTGTCGAAGCAGCGGGCGGCGATGTACAGGTTGCGATCGTCGTAGAACAGCCAGACCTCGGTCGCCTCCGTCGCAGGCGCCCCTTCGGTCGGCTCCTGCTGGATGAAACCGTCGATCGCGGCGGTCGTGAGATAGAGCTCGTCATCCAGGCGGCCATCCAGCACGGGCGGGCGCGCCACCCGCACCGCGCGGACGACGACCGTCCCATCGTCATTGCGTCTGACGGTGTCGGGTGCGAGCGGACCCTCGGGGGATTGCAGCGGTTGTGCGTCGGCCGAACTGGCCAGGGCAAGGGAGATCGCCAGGGCCAGTCGGCGTATCCACCCCCGCATCAGAGGGGGAACGATGGCGGGAGAGCAGCTGCCGCGTCTGACATGAAGATCGCCTGACAGGATACCAAAGTGTCGGGCGCCGCGGGTGAATGGGGCGAACGGCCTACGCCGCCGCCGACGTGCCGGCGCGGGTCAGCTGGTGGCTCCAGCGCAACGCGTCTTCATAGGCCGGCTGCAGCAGGTCGAACCCGATCTCGGCCCGGTCGGCGGCATCAGCCGCGGCCTGCCAATCCCCGCGCTCGTAGGCGATCACGGCATCGAGCAGGGCACGCTCGGTGTTCGCCGCGCCGCCGAGCGCGTCGCGAATCTCGTCGGCGAGCGGCAGCGACTCGAGGATCTCGTGCATCGGCCGGCCGAGCATGACGTCGAGCAGCGAGCAGAGTCCGAGCAGGAAACACTCGGCGCCGACGTCCGGTCCAGCGGTGCTCGAGACGATCTGCTCGCAGCAGCGGGCCCGGATGACCGCCAGGTTCATCGTCTCGGGACTGCCGCCGCCGTGAACCCCGGCGAGCGCCCATACCGACGCCCACTGCCGGATCCGGCCGGTGCCGAGCATGACGAGCGCCTGACGGATCGACCGGATCTCCTGGCGAACGCCGAACGCCGCCGAGTTGATCGACCGCAACACGCGATAGCCGAGCGAGGCGTCGCGCTTGATGATCTCCTCGAGCTCGTTGACGCCGACCCCCGGACTGTTGAGCGCCGCCAGGATCTGGACGTACGAGAGCCGCTCCGACGGGATGCCCGACGCCGAGATCGTGGTCGGCCGGCAGAAGAAGTAGCCCTGCATCAGCCCGTACCCGGCCTGGCGGGCCTCCAGGGCCTCGGCCTCGGTCTCGACCTTCTCGGCGACCAGCCGGATGCCGAGCGGCAACAGCCGCTTGGCCAGGTCGACGCGCTGCGCCGCCGTCGTTGCCAGGACGTCGACTTTGACGAACTGCACGTACGGCATCAGCATTTCCGCCGCCGAGCCCGGCTCGAAGTCGTCCAGGGCAAGGGCGTAGTTGCGGCCATGCAACTGCCGGCAGGCCTCGATGACTTCACGGTCGACTGCGACATCTTCGCGCAGTTCGAGCACCGCCGAGGCGCGCGGCAGCAGGTCGGCGGCGCCCGCCAGCAGCAGCTCGCGCGTCAGGTTGATGAACGCCATGCGGCCGTCGGTCAGGTTGTCGAGGCCGATATTGAGCAGCGCATCGGTGAGCACCCGGGCGCCCGCCAGATCCCCGGATGCCGTGCAGGCGGTGTCGGCGACGCCGGCCCGGTACAGCAGCTCGTAGCCGAATATCTGCCCGCTCGGGAAGAGTATGGGCTGGCGTGCGACACAGACGCGATCGCGAGGATCCATATTGATCTGCTGGTTTCGCATGGGAAAATGCCGCCCGCCGGCCACGGTCCGGCCCGCCCGGACCGCTAGCTGACTGGAAAATCGGCGGCGCGTCGACGAGCTTGAACCGGAGTATGCTTCGCCCGACCTGCGGTGCCGCGACCGGCACCAGTCCGAAGGAGGAGCGCATGTACCGAATGAGAGGGCTGGGAGGCTGGCTGGCGGCGGTGGGGCTGCTGGTGCTGGCATCGTCGTACGCCGGGTCGGCCCAGCGGGTGGCGAAAGCGCGCATCGCGCCACTGCCGGCGTCCCAGTGGCTGGCCGGCGACGCCGAGATTCTCGGCGCCCTCGGCCGCGGTGATCAGACCATCGACGTCTTCAAGACCTGCCTGCAGCATCGGACGCTCTGCAGGGCCTGGATGCCGTTCACCCGGTACGTGCTCGGCGACGACAACTCGCTGACGCGTCGTGACCGGGAGATCCTGATCCTGCGCGCCTCGTGGAACTGCAACGCCGACTACGACTGGGCGCACCATGTTCCGGCGGCGACGCGCGCCGGGCTGTCGGAGGCGGACATCCTGCGGGTCAGCAAGGGGGCGGACGCGGCCGGCTGGAACCAGGCCGAGACGCTGCTGCTGCGCGCCGCCGACGAGCTCCACAAGGACCATTTCGTCACCGACGCCACCTGGAACGGCCTGAAGGCCGCGAACTACTCGGATCAACAACTGGTCGACGTCATCTTCACGGTC
Source organism: uncultured Acidobacteriota bacterium (assembly GCA_902825985.1). GTDB lineage: Bacteria > Acidobacteriota > Vicinamibacteria > Vicinamibacterales > CAVVIG01 > VFZL01. The sequence goes on from CADEDC010000047.1 coordinate 12,893, forward strand.
GGCCAGTACACCATGGTGTCGATGTTCCTGAACAGCGCCGGCGTCCAGCTCGAGCCCGGTTTCACAGGACTGCCGCGGTAGGCACCGGCCGCTTCCAGCCCTCGCAGAGTAACAGCATGACGGGGACCAGCAGGAAGGCGGCGACGACGTCGAGCAGGTAGTGATAGCCGAGCACGACACTGCTGAAGATCAGCAGCACGTTCACCGGCGTGAACAGCGCCGACGCGAATGGAAACGGCCTGAGGCCGCGCTGCAGCAGGAGCGCCAGCAGCACGTGCAGGCTCGGCATCGCCACGAAGTAGGCGGTCACCGGCTGCCGGATGCCGCTCGATGCGGTGCGGAAGCCGTCGGCCATGTCGCGCATCGTGATCTGTGCGTCGAGCGGCAAGGCAGCGAGGTCGAGCGACTCCGGATAGGCGACGCACGGTCCCACTGCCGGGAGAACGAGGAAACACCCCAGGCCGATGGCGTACGAGGCGAAGACCAGCGTGAGGATCCGATCGGCCATCTCGGCGTCGCGGCGCGCCGCCAGCACGAGGACCACGAACAGTTCGACCATGATCAGCCAGTACGACTGGTGCAGCAGCTGCAGCAGCCACGGCGCGTCGACGAGCGGGAACAGCGCGTCATAGGTGCCGTCGCCGAGGCCGAGCATGTTGTACGCGAGGAGATCCGCCGATCGGAACCAGCCGTCCGTCATGCGGCCGGAGGCGAGCCGGGCGACCAACACGTTGGCGTTCCACACCGCGCCGTAGCCGAGAAAGGCGGCGACGATGACCCGGGCCATGCGGCTGACGGTCGTCCGATCGAACGTCGGCAGCGAGACCGCCACCGAGATGATGGCGATCGGCGCCCACAGGACCGGCCAGCGATGCATCCAGACGGCCAGCAGTCCGGCGGCGGTCGCCGCCAGCTGCATCGGAAAGGTCAGGCGGCCGCCGAGCCGCCGCTCCCAGCACACCACGACGATGGCGATGAGCACGCACTGGCCAATCACCCCGAGGATCGTGAGCGTCAGCGCCGGGGCGCCGCCGGTGGCGACGACCGATGCGAACGAGGCGACGAACGCCGCCGAGAGTCGGACTAGCACCTGCGCCGTCCCATCAGCGGGCCTTCCTGGTGTTGTCGTCCGGCGCCCAGTAGCCGCCCCGGGTGCGCACCACCGTCCCTGACGCACTGCTGTCGATCGTCACCTGACGCCATTTGCCGTTGCGCGCCGGATTGGTCGACGTATACGACAGGATGTAGCGGCGCCTGAGGTTCTCGATGATCCGTTCGTAGTCGCCGTTCAGCGCACCGATGTCAGTGGGGAACAGCGCGAGTCCGCCGGTTGCCTCGGCGAGCGCCTCGAGGCGCCGGCGATCGACATTGGGACCCATGCCGATGGCGAAAATCGTCGCGTCGGTCTCGAACGCCAGCCGTTCGATCTCGGGGAACGGCCGGACACTGCCGGGCGCCGTGCCGGCATCGTTTTCGTCGCGTCCATCGGTCATCACGACCAGGGCGCGCCGGCCCCGCACCCGCTGCAGCCGCTCCATGCCGAGGGCGAGCGCATCATAGAGGGCGGTGCCGCCGCTGGCGACGTACTGGTCGATGGCGGCGATCGCCTCCTCCTTGTCCTTGGTCAAGTCCTGGATCAGCACCGGGCGATCGGCGAAGAGCGCCACCGCCAGACTGTCTTCCGTGCGGATGCTGCCGACGAAGCGATAGGCCGCCTCCTTCACGCCATCGGCGACGCGCCGCATGCTGCCGCTCTGATCGAGGACGAGCACCATCGAGACGGGCGCGATCGCCTCCTGGAAGCTGTCGACGTACTGCTCGACGCCGTCCTCCCGCACGGTGAGGTCGTCCCGCGAGATGTCGAGATAGCGATTGTTGGCGTCGCTGACGGTGAACTCGATCAGCGGCCGCACCGGCGGCGGCTCCGGCGCGAAGTAGCCGGTCCGCGTCCGCACCACACGCTTGTCGCCGGCGGTGACCGTGAGGTCGCGCCAGCCGCCGTCGCGGAGCTGGTTGGACGGCGTGTAGCCGAGCACCCAGCGCTGGCGGACGTCAGCCGCGATGTGTTCGTAGACCTGCGGCAGCTCGCTCTCGCGATAGGGAAAGAAGGCGCGACCGCCGCTCTGTCGCGCCAGCTGTTTGAGGAACCGCTCGCCGCGAATCGACACGCCGGCGACGCCGCCGATGCCGACGACGTAGCTGGTCGCGCCGTTCTGCTTCAGCGTCGCCAGCGTCTGCGCCTCGGATTGCGCGCTGTGCTCGTCGTAGCCATCGGTCAGCACGACGATGACGTGGCGTCCGGCCGCGTCCTTGAGCAGCGTCGCCGCCTCGGAGATCGCGTCGAGGATGGCGGTGCCGCCGGTGGCCTTCACCGCACCAATCGCCTCGACGATGGTGTCGCGATCGGCGGTTGGACCGGTGACGCTGCCGAGCGTGCGCGAGAAGGGCACGACCACCACTCGGTCGTCCGGCTTGAGCACCGTGACGAGCCGGCGGGCGGCGTCCTTCACGAACTCCATCCGCCGCGCCATGCTCTGGCTGCTGTCGATCAGCAGCACGTAGGTGGCCGGCTGGACCTCGGCGCGGATGAGATCGAGCGCCTGTTCGACCCCGTCCTCGGTGACGGAAAACGAGACGTCGTCGATCGTCGTGACCGGCCGTCCGTGCTCGTCCTCGACCACCGCTTCGAGCACGACGCTGGAAATCTCGGTGACCTCCGAGACCTCGAACGGCTCGAGGACCAGCGAGTCGCCGACGTCCAGGCCGGTGGCATCGACGACGCGGACGGCGATCTCGCGCCGCTCGAACGGGTTCTCGTCGACCCATTCGACGGCGTAGGGCGGACCGTCGCTGTCCTCGCCGATCGCGGCACCATCGATGAGGAAGGTGACGGTGGGAGGCGGCGTGAGCCGCTCGGCCGGTCCCTGAATCTGGACGACGATCCGGACGGTTTCGAAGCTGCCGGTGCGACCGAGCGGCGAGGTGATGCGCGCGGTCAGCTGCGGCGGTTGCCCGACGGCACGACCCGGCACGGCCCAGAGGCCGAGCAGCATCAGCACCATCGTCGGCCAGCGCGCGGCGCGCATGGATCAGGCGTACTCCGTCAGCGGCTCGGTGTCGTCGACGAAGTAGCTCTGGCAGGCGGCGTGGAGAATGTCCGGCGTCAGGAGCTTGGGCTGGCCCAGGTAGTCGGCCAGCGACAGCGCCTGGTCGATGATGTCGCGCGGATGGCAGCCTCGGAGCGGCAGCTGGCGAGGGTGATAGTAGCTGAGCAGCAGGTCTTCGACCAGCGCCGGATCGAACGGCACGTCGCACGTCGCACAGTAGCGCTCGAAAATCCGCATGTAGTCGGTCACCGTCGGATTCTCGGCGAAGACCTTGAAGTGAATCCGACGGAGGAATGCCTCGTCGACGAGCTCGGTCGGCCGGATGTTGGTGGCGAACACCACGAGCACCTGGAACGGCACCTCGATGCGCTGGCCGGACTGCAGCACGAGGTAGTCGGTCCGGGTCTCGAGCGGTCCGATCCAGCGGTTCAACAGCTCCTGCGGCGAGCACTTCTGCCGTCCGAAATCATCGATCACGAGGACGCCGCCGTTGGACGCCATTTGCACGGGCGCACGGTAGCAGCCGCCGTGACGTCCGTACGCCAGGTCGAGCGCATCGAGCGTCAACTCGCCGCCGACCGTCACCAGCGGGCGATGGCAGCGCACCCACCGCTCGTCGTGCCCGACCGCATTGTCGAGCGTGAAGCCGGTCAGGACGCCGCCGGGGTTGGGCTGACGCGGCAGCTCGTCGTGCAGCCCAGGATCGAACACCCGGACGATCTGGCCCTCGACTTCGATGGCGTGCGGGATGGCGATGGCACCATCGAGCAGACTGCGGATGCGCTGGGTCATCAGGCTCTTCCCGTTCCCGGGCGGCCCGTAGATGAACAGCGAACGCTGGGCGTTGATGGCCGGACCGAGCTGGTCGAGGACCCGGTTGCTGAGCACCATCTCCTCGAACGCTTCACGGACGCGGTCCGGTGTCGCCGACCGCGGCGTGGCGGCGCGGAAGCGGCGCATGTAATCCTGATACTGGGCGATCGGCACCGGCGCAATGCCGACGTACGGGTTCTGGTCCAGACAGGCCGTGGCACGGGCGCGGCCCGCTTCGGTGAGGCGATAGCGGTACGACGACCCGCCGAGCAGGGCGCCACCGACGATCTCGCAGTGGTGCTGCGCCTTGAGCAGATCGAGGACCGGCTCCACCACCGGGAAGGTGACACCCAGACGTGCGGCGATCCCGGTGCCGGCCGACTCGCCGGACGCGTGCAGGAGCTTCAAGACCAGCTGGATCATCAGATCCTGAGACAGGCCGGCGTCCTCCAGGCTGTGCGGCGCCACCGGATCGGGCAGCAGCGTTCGCGTGTGATGCTCAGACATTTCATTCACCCTGATCACGAGAGGCCGATGGGCGTCGATTGCGGGTTGTCAGCGCGCCGGCCCAACGACCGCCGCGCGACGGTCGGACGCCGGCGGCGGCGCCGGGCGCCGCGATGCCATCCGCTCGGCGACCGCGAGCAACACGGGCGCGTCGGTCAACGACGAGTCCAGCGCGATCGTGCGACGGCAGGCGTCGGCGGCGGCCGCCGCTTCGCCCACATACGTCCACGCGCGGCAGAGGTTGTTCCAGGCATAGCCGGCCCGCCGATCGAGCTGCACCGCCCGGACGTAGGCCCGGATGGCGACCCGGCCCGAGCCGCGGTTCTCGAGCAACAATCCCAGCGTGTTCCACGCGGTGGCGGACTGCGGCGCCAGCGCCACGGCACGCCGCGCATCGGCGATCCCGAGGCCGGGCAGGCCCCAGCTGCGCCACAGACGTGCCCGCAGGTCGAATGCCGTGGCGTCGCCCGGATGCAGACGGATGGCGGCCGACAGATGCGTGTACGCCGCGTCCATGATGCCGAGTCGGCGATACTCGACAGCGACGTCGCGATGAGCCGCGGCAGACCGCGCCACCGCGAGCACCGCGAGGGCGCCGCGCAGTTGCGCGTCGCTCCCTTCCAGCGTCTCCGGCGTCGTCGTCTTGGCACGCGGCCGGGCGTTCGCGGAGAGCGCGCGCAAGGTGGCGACGTACTCGGCGGCGGGCGGCTCGGCCACCGGCCCGCCCAGGTCGATCGTCGGCTCGCCCTGGGTGACGAAGCGGTCGGCCACGGACCGCGGCTGGCGCGCCGCGCAGGCCACCGACAGCGTCGCCATCAGCACCCATCCCCACTGCCACTTCGACGCCCGCACCACGGTGCTAGTCTTCGCGGCTGAGACGGGCGCGGCGCTTCGCCAGGTAGGCGACGAGCAGCACGGCGACGGCGGCCCACAGAACGGTCTGACCGGTCGGACTGGCGAGAAATTCCATATATCGCTCCTTGTGACTGACGTGGTTTAGTTGCCCAGGCCATTGCCCAGGATGCGCATGATGCGCAGCGAGGCCGGCCCCAGCACGACGACGTACATCGCAGGAAAGAGACAGAACACCAACGGGAACACCAGCTTCACGCCAAGCTTCTGGGCCCGCTCTTCGGCGCGTTGCCGGCGGCGGGTGCGAGCCACGTCGGCGTGGGTCCGCAGCGCCTGGCCGACGCTCGTCCCGAATCGGTCGGTCTGGATGAGCGTCATGACCAGGGCGCGGACGTCGTCGACCTTGGTCCGCTCCGCCAGGTGTCTGAGGGCTTCGGCGCGCGGGCGACCGGCGCGGATCTCCGTGATCACATGGCGGAGTTCCGCCGCGAGCACCGGATAGGCGAGCCGGAGCTCGGTACTGACCTTCAGAATCGCCTGGTCCATCGCCGATCCGGCTTCCATTGTGACCAGCAGGAGGTCGAGCGCGTCCGGCAGGCCATTCTGGATCTGGCGCCGGCGCTCGGCCATCCGCTGGCCGAGCCAGAGGCCCGGGGCCATGTAGGCGACGGCGGCCGCACCGAGCCCGAAGACGATGCCGCGTGGCGGCGGCACGTACCAGAGGACGAGCGCGCCGACGAGAATCGGCAGCGCGATCTCGAGCGCCGCGAAGATCACCGCCGCCTCCTGGCGTTCGAACCCGGCCGACGTCAGGCGGCGGCGCACCACCGAGAGCTCCTTCGACGACTTGAGCACCAGCCCGACATAGCGGTCCATCCGGCCGTAGGACGGACGGGTCAGGTCCAGCTTCGACGGCGCCAGGGCGGCCGGCGCCGGGGCCGGTTCGGCGATGCCGCGCAACCGGCGCTCCACCGCGCTGGTCCGTCGCAGCAGGTAGGCGACGAGCATGCCGCTCGCGGTGGCGACCGAGACGAAGACGAGGGCGAGCGGAATGAGCAGGGACGGAGTCATGTCAGTGCGCCCTCGCCTCAGTACTCGATCTCGACGAGCCGGCGGATGATCAGCATGCCGAGCACCTGCATCACGCACGCGCCAATGACCATCTTCACGCCGGTCGGATCGGTCGCGAGCTCCTGGATGTAGTCCGGCCTGGCGATGAAGAAGTAGAGCGCCAGCGCCGGCGGCATGGCACTGAGTACCGTGCCGGTGATCCGTCCGTGCGCCGAGAGCACGCGGATCTGCCGCTTGACCCGGAAGCGCTCGCGAATCACCCGTGCGAGATTGTCGAGCACCTCGGCGAGGTTGCCGCCCGATTCACGCTGGGTCAAGACTGCCGTGACGAAGAAGCGGGCGTCGAGCACCGGTACCCGCTCCGCGAACTGGTTCAGCGCCTGCGGCAGCGACATCCCGAAGTTCTGCCAGTCGTAGAGCAGGCGGAACTCGCGACCGACCGGCTGCGGCAGCTCGTCGGCCACCATGCCGAGCCCGACCGACAGACCATGACCGGCCCGCATCGCGCGGGCAATCAGATCGATGGCTTCCGGGAACTGCTCCTCGAACAGCCGAAACCGCAGCGTCCGGCGGCGCCGCGCGTAGATCGTCGGCAGCGACCCGGCGATGACCGCTGCGGCGAGTCCGAAGCCCTGGACGCCGGCGGCGATGCCGACGACGACGTAGACGAACAGTGCCGCGAGCAGACTGCCGAGAACGAAGCGACCGACCGAAATCGACATGTCGGCCGAGTTCAGCAGCTGCTGGATGCGCAGCGGGACGTCACCGGCCCGCGCGAAGAGCGCGCCGAGCAGCGCGATGCTGGTCAGCGACGGCGCCTCCCTGACGATCGGGTCGCGTTCGCTCTCCCGCGTCTCGCGCGGCGCCGACGTCCGCAGCCGTCGCTCGACGGTCTGCCGGGACGCCGCTTCCGGCCGGACCACCACCAGCCAGTAGACGCCGCAGACGATGCTGAAGGTCAGCAGGAACGTGAGGGGCAGCAACCACATGGTGTCCGCCTATGCCACCGACTGCTCGTGCTCGAACATCTGGCGCGGCAGGGTGATGCCGGATGCCGCGATGACCTGTGAGCACTTGGGTCTGATGCCGGTGGCGCGGAAGATGCCCTTCACCCTGCCGTTCGCTCCGAGACCGTGCCGCTCGAACACGAAGATGTCCTGCATCGAGATGGCGTCCTCCTCCATGCCGGTGATCTCGCTGATCGCGGTGACCTTGCGCGTGCCGTCGGACATGCGTGACAGCTGCACCACCAGATGAATCGCCGAGGCGACCTGCTGACGCACCGCTCGGTCGGGGATGTTCAGGTTGGCCATCGCCACCATCGTGTCCAGCCGATGCAGCGCGTCGCGGGGGCTGTTCGCATGGATGGTCGTCAGACTGCCGTCGTGACCGGTGTTCATGGCCTGCAGCATGTCCAGCGCCTCCTCGCCGCGCACCTCGCCGACGACGATGCGGTCGGGGCGCATGCGCAACGAGTTGATGACCAGCTGCCGCTGCTTGATGGCGCCGTGCCCCTCGATGTTCGGCGGCCGGGTTTCGAGCCGGACGACGTGACGCTGCCGCAACATCAGCTCGGCCGCATCCTCGACGGTGACGATGCGCTCCTTGTCCGAGATGAAACTCGACAGCACGTTCAGCATGGTCGTCTTGCCGGCGCCGGTGCCGCCGGAGACGATCATGTTCATCCGGCAGCCGACGGCGGCGTTCAGGAAGTCGAGCATCGGCTGCGTCAGCGTTTCCCGCGACACGAGATCCTGGGCGCCCAGCCGATCGGTGCGGAACCGGCGGATGGAGAGCACCGGACCGTCGAGCGCCAACGGGGGGATGACGGCGTTGACGCGCGAACCGTCCTGCAATCTGGCATCGACCATCGGACTCGACTCGTCGACGCGGCGGCCGACGCTCGAGACGATGCGCTCGATGATGCGGTAGAGATGACGATCGTCCTTGAACACGAGGTCGGTGAGTTCCAGCTTGCCCTCGCGCTCCACGTAGATCTGATCGAACCGGTTGACGAGGATGTCCGAGACCGAGCTGTCGTGCAGCAGCACCTCGAGCGGGCCGAGGCCGAACAGCTCGTTGAGCACGTCGCCGAGCAGCGTCTCGCGCTCGTAGAGGCTGAGCGGCACCGACGCGCTCTCCCGATCCAGCATGCTGACGATCAGGCTGCGGATCTCGGGTTCGGCGTCCTGCCGTTTGATCTTGGCCAGCCGTTCGAGGTTCAGGCGGCTCAGAAGCTCCTGATGGATGCGGCTCTTCAACTCCTGATAGCCGTGGTGCCGCGTATCGCCGGGCGCCTGTCGTGAGTCGAATAGCTGGGTCACGTCCATGGTGTGGATCCCGTCACTTCTTGCCCGTCAGAATGCCGAGCAGTCCGGTGCCGCGCACCGTCACCGCCGTCTGCGCCGGCAGGCCGGCGAGATCGCGGGCCAGCGCGTCGATGGCGCCGACCAGGCGCGTCTGCTGTTTCAACATGAGCGGCGTGCCCTGCGTGAGGGCCTGCAGGGACGCCCGATAGTCGCTCGGCACCGCGTGCTTCACCGCCGTGCCGAGGACCCGTTCGATGTCCTGGTGGCTGATGTCCGACGTCGAGTCGAAGCGGTTCGCGACCACCATGACGCGGTTGCTGCCGAAGCTCTGGCGCAGCATCGTCGCCATCCGGCTGCCGTTACGGAGCGTCGCGAGCTCCTGGTTCGTCACGAGGACGATGCGATCGGCGGTCTCGAGCGCTTCCATGACGCCGATGTCCGAGCGCGGACAGTCGACGACGACGTAGCGGTAGTAGCGGCGGGCGAACTCGAGGAGCGGGCGAATCCGCTTGCCGTCGATGCTCCAGCCCATCTTCTGCGCCGACGACGCCAGCAGATCGACCTTGGCGTCGGTCGCCACGACGAGCGTCTTGAACAGCGCCTCGTCCAGCCGATGGATGTTGTCCAGCGCATCGGTGACCGAGAAGCGCGGTTCGGCCCCGAGGAACACCGCGGCATCGCCGCCGGCGACATTGAGATCGACGTAGAGCGTCCGCTCGCGTTTCGCCAGGGCCGATGCGGCATTGACGGCGAGGGTCGTCGTCCCGATTCCGCCCTTGGCGCCGACGAATGCGTAGACGTCGCCGTTGACGTCGGGCTGGCGCTGGGCGGTGACGCGGCCGATGGCGGCCACCAGCCCCTCTTCGCTGAGCGGTTCGGTGACGCACTCGCTGATCCCCGAGCGCATGGCGTCGAGCATCAGGCCGGGATCCAGCGTCGTGCTGACCAGCACCATCGGACAGCCGGGATAGCGGCGGCGGAACGCCGCGGTGCCGTCGGGCAGGCCGCTGACGCGGCGGACGTCGATGATCGCGACATCCGGCGACGCGCCCGACACCGCGAAGATGGCAAGTTGGTCGGCCGGATTCGCCGTGACGCGCGCCCCCAGCGCCGCGAGCAGATCCTGCAGCGAGCGGTCACTCGGACCGAACACGACGACGTGCGAGGTGAGTCGAGGCGTCATCGGACGAGGATCACGGTCCGGGCGAAGGACTGGTTGCTGGGCGTGTCGAGGTTCGTGATGAACAGCGTCGGATAGTGCGTCACGTAGCCGTACACCTCGCCAGACACCGTGACTTCATCGATCCACAGTCCGGCAATCCGCACCACATGGATCCGCGCCGACGCCGGACCGAGCTGCAGCCGGTCGCGCACGAACTCGTCGGGATCGAAGACCGGCACGGCCACCCAACGCGGACTGCGGCTGCACGAGGCGTCCGCCATGCAGCCGCCGACGACCGCGCCCCGGCCGCCGTGGGCCGTCGGGTCCCAGCTGGCGGCGGGGTCGAAGGCGATCAGGGCCTCGAAGCCATGTCCGGAGGCGCCGGGGATGGTGGCGGTTTCCTGGTCGTACCACTGGTCCGGCTCGACCGAGGTGGGCGCACAGGAGGTGACGGACTCTTCGTACGACGTCGGCCCGCCGCCATGCACCTGGATGGGCGCGATGAAGCCGTGGCCGATCGGCTGGGTCGGGCCGCCGACGTACAACTGCAGGCGCGTGCCGTAGTGATCGGGCAGCGTCCAGCCGTCGCGCGGATGGTAGCTGTCCGGGTCGGGAAGCAGGGTGAGCGGCAGGGTGTCGAGATAGCGATTGAACTGGTCGGCCGGATCGCCGCCCGGTGCTTCGAACCAGCGATCCGCCAGCGCCCAGGGCTTGACGCAGTCCGACGTGCCGGCGCCGGCGCGCATCTGCGCCACCGCGCTGGCGCGGGCCCCCTGTTCCTGCACGCCGATCAGGCCGGCGAAAAAGGTGGGCAGCGGACTGCCGCCGCTCCGGCCGTAGCTCGTACGGAACACGTCGGCGCGCACGCAACTGCCGGCGACGCCGGGCGTGCCCGGCGGGCACGCGGGGAACGTGACGTCGGCCGCGTCGATGTCCGGCTGCTCGCCCCACACGAGATTGGCCCGGGCAGCGGCCAGCGCACTCTGCTGGGCCAGCGGCGCACTGTTGTAGTCCACGAAGGCGCGGGCCGACGCCGCGGCGAGGGCCGCGGCATCGGCGGCGTTTTGCGTCTGACGACGACCGACGTAGGCGACGCCGAGGTCGACTGCCAGCGCGCTGAGGGCGGTCATCGCCACCAACGCGACCGTCACGTGGATCAGCACCGCCCCGCGAGCATCGTGCAGACGCTGGACCGACGACATGCTCGCTATCTCCTCCGCGGCGGCGTGGACGGCTGGACCGCCGGACCCTCGCTGCCACTGCCCAGCGTCGGTGCGCCGGCGCCCGCCGGCGGCAGGAAGTCGCCGGACTGCGTCGGCAGCGTCGGCACTTCATCCGGGTCGAGCGGCCGCACCAGGCGCGGCGTGATGAGGACCATCAACTCGTTCTGATCCTGGCGTTCGGCGCGCGCCCGAAACAACGGCCCGAGAATCGGCAGCCGGCTCAGGAACGGAATCGCGGTCGAATCGTTCTGCGCGATGTTGTTCAGCAGCCCGGCGATCGCAAATGACTGGCCGTCCCGCAGTTCGACGTCGGTTTCGGCCCGCCGGGTCGTCAGGGCCGGGATGCGAAAGCCGTTCAGCGTGATGCCGTTGTTGAAGTCGAGCGCGCTCACCTCGGGCCGCACCTTCAGGCGAATCGTGTCGCCGGCGATGCGCGGCGTGAAGTTCAGCCGCACGCCGAACTCCTTGAACACCACGGTCACCTGACCGGTGACACCCTGCACCACCGGAATCGGGAACTCGCCGCCGGCCAGGAAGCTGGCCTCCTGGCCGTTGTAGGCAATCAGATTCGGTTCGGCCAGCGTCTGGAAATAGCCCGACGACTGCAAGGCGCGCAGCACGCCGCCGATGCCGGCCGACCGGCTGAAGAAGAACAGGTTGAGGTAGTCGCTGAAGTTCAGATCCGACGGCACGTCGGGCGGCTGGCCGATCATCGTCGAGTTCTGCGCCTGGAAGTCGGGGCCGGCGTACTGCTGCGTCGTCGAACGGGCGGCAAGATCCTGCCGCGTCAGGAACAGGCCGAGTCCGGCTTCGCGCAAGGCCCGGCGATTGACCTCCGCGACCCGCACCTGCAGCATGACCTGCTGACTTTCGCTGCCCCCGGGCAGTTCGAGCATGTTGATCAGCCGCGCCTTCGCCGCCGACGCGCCGGCGATTTCCGCGACGCGCAGGCTGACCTCGTTCGAGCTGACCCGCCCATGCAGGACCACCGCGTCCTCGCTCGACGTGACGCGAATGTCCTCGCCGGGGAACAACAGGTGCAGTTGCTGCTCGAGCTGCGCCGTCCCCTGATCGACGACGACGTCGTACTGGCGGCGGGCACCGGTGCCCCAGACGATGAGACTGACGGTGCCGGCGCCCTTGCCATCGATCAGGACCTCGCGGGGGGCGACAACGACCGCGTCGGCGACCGTCGGGTTCGTGATGGCGACGCGCGTGATGTCGAAGTCCGTCGGCAGCACGGTGGACCGGCCGACGGTGATGAACACCTTCTCCGGCTCGAGCTGCGTGGCGGCCACCGTCTGCCCGGACGCGGATACCGGCAGCACCGTGCCGGCGCACAGGGCCCAGAGCGCTGCAGTGCGCAGACGATGGCACGCAGATCCGAAACGACGACGGCTCACTTGACGACCTCCTCGGTCCGCTTGGCGGCGCGGATGGTCTCGACGGTATAGATCTTCGGAGGCGGCGGGGGCGGCGGCGGCGCGGCGGCGACGACACGCGGCCGTGGACGCACCACGGCAGGCGCGGCGGCGACCGGATCGCCCTGACCGAGGAGCGCCGCGATACGCACACCCGAGGTGGCGGTCGCGTCGCCGTCGAGCGGGTTCCGCAGGGTCAAGTGCAGCCGCCCTTCGACGGACGCCAGGGCCACGCGCTCCCCGTCGGCCGGCGTCACCAGCAGCGTGACGACGCCGGTCGCCGGCCCGTCGCCGATCTGCGGACGCCGCTGATCGCTGCGGGTGCCGGCGGCGAGCACCTTGACGTTGCTGACGACGACCCGCGACATGTTGAACTCGTTCTTCGAGATGGTCGCGACGACATCGACCCGGTCGCCCGGGGCGATGAAGCCGGCGACGCCGATGACGTCATTCACCTGCATCGAGATCGCCCGCATCCCTGGCGGGATGAGCGGTGGCAGGCCGGCGCCGGCTTCACTGGTGGCCAGCTTGGCGCTGGTCACCGGTTCGTTCTCGACGAGTTCGGCCACGAGTCCCCGCTCGATCAGGCTCTCGGTCGTGTCGAAGGCCCCCGGCACGGGGTTCCTCGCGGGCCACATGGCGATGCGCAAGTCGGCAGCGGCCAGCTTGGTGCCGGGCGGCAGGTGCCGCGCCGCGACCACGACCGGGACGCCGGCGCGCTCGACTTCGCGGACGGGGCTGTTCAAGACGGCACGATAGACCGCCATCGTGGCGAGCGTGGCGACCGCCACCGCTACCGCAATGACGACCAGCGTGCGAGTGCCTCGATTCATACACGACCTTTACATTTCAGAGCGCATTACAGAGACGGCGCTCAACGTGACGCTGTCGGCCAGACTGCCGCCGCCGGCCAGGGCGATGAGCGGTCCCAGCATGGTGAAGGTGTGTTCGTACTGCACCCGCACCTGATAGCCGGTCGAGCCGGGGGCACCCGGCAGGCCGCCCGGGGCGAGGACGACCCCGGTGACGGTCGTCGTCGGCGGCGCCGACAGTCCCGCCGCCGTGAGGTAGGCCGCGACACGGGCCTCGGCGTCCGCGTTGCCGTAGCCCGGGAGGGACCGGATGCGCGCCCCCTCGCGCGCCGCGTTCGTGACGACTTCGTAGGCCTGGAACATGAACGCGAAGTCGACGATGCCGCCGATCAGCAGGAGCAGCAACGGCAGGACGAGCGCCAATTCGATCAATTCGGCGCCGCGGGCGCCGCGCAGACGACGACGGAGACTCAACGCCACCACAACACCCCGAGCGTGCCCAGCAGGATCGGGACCGCATACGCCAGGCGCGGCCCCTGCCCGGAGGCGAGCGTCAACTGCGGCAGGGCGGAGACACCGTTCACGCCCCAATGCAGGAACAGCAGCCGGAGGTTCTGCACGGCTGTTCGGAAGTAGCGGGCCCGCAACATGACGATCGCCGCGACCAGTCCGCCGGCAATCGCCGCCGCCAGCGCGACCTGTACGGCGCCCAACGGGCCGAGCCAGGCGCCGATGGCCGCGACCAGCTTCACGTCGCCGGCCCCCATGCCGCCGAGCGCGAAGAACGGGAAGAACACGGCCGCGCCGACCAGCCACCCCGCCAGCGCGGTCCCGAATCCGGTGGGACCGTTCGTGGCGGTGTGATAGACCAGCGCGACGGCTGCCGCACCGAGGGTGAGGAGGTTGGGAATCCGCCGCGTCGCCAGATCGGAAGCAGCGGCGACGCTGGCAACCAGGAGTGCGGCGATGCTGACGATGCTGACGGGGGACACGTTACGAGCCCCCCGCGCCCGGGTCCGGCGTGATCCAGAGATCCTGCGTTCCCTGATTCCACCCGACATACGCCGCGCTGAGTGCCGTTTCGATCAGGGGCGCACTGGCCACTGCTGCCATGCCGATGAGGGCAGCCAGCAGGGCGTACTCCACCAGATCCTGGCCGGTCGTTTCGCGACGCCAGCGACCACTCAGCTTACGAAGGCGCGTCATTGTGCCGTCCGTCTCCTCATCAGTCTCCGGGCTCTCCGGCTTGCCCCGGCTCCGGGTGTCCGTGCACCGCCTTCGGACGTCTAGCTGCCGGAGGTCAGCGGCGCCGACGTCGTGATGGTGGTGTACTGGCCGCCAATCGCCGTGGCCAGGCCGGACACTGCCGCAACGACGGCGAGCGCGATGAGGGCGATGAGCATGGCGTACTCCACGAGGTCCTGGCCCTCGTCTTCGCGGACGAAGCGGCGGAACAGAGCGGTCATAACTGACTCCTTTCACGGCTGATCGAGCCGAGGGCCGGAAGCGCCCTGCGTCGTCCGCTGGCCGTGTCACAGCAGACGGATGTGAGTCGGAACGGTCTACCTCTGGCAATCGCGGTACCCGGCTCGTCGGGCGGGTCAGGCGACCCTGTATCGACGTAACTGCTGGGGATGTCGACGTTTCTGCCGCCGGTCGGCCGATGGCTGGAGGTGGGACCGCGGCCGGGTCTGCCACCGGCCAGACCAGCGACCTGCCTCAGGCAGACGTCAGGCGACCGGCCTGGCGGGGACGACCGCCAACCGATGACCGCAGTCCGTTCCCGCCGCCGCGCCTGCGGCCGTCTCGATCACCGCGAACGCGCCGAGGCGCACCGCGAGCCGCCATGGCCGCACCGCGCGCCGGACCTTCAGCACCTCGCCGGAGCGTGACACGAACAGGATGTCGATTGGGAACCGCATGAACCAGGTGTGGACGGCGGAGCAGGGCGCGAGCACCAGCGCCTCCGCCGCCGCCAGGCCGTCGCGTCCCAGCAGCCCCTGGTTGCGGCTGTCGCGGTCGAAGGCCGCCGCGACGCGGGAGGCGACGATCGTCGCCGTCGTCACGTTCTGCAGCTGCCAGGCGGCCGCCGGCGACCGCACGCAGTCGCGGAGGAAGTGGGCGCTCATCCGGCAGTCACCTCGCGCAGCGACGGTGGCAGGACGAAGGACGTCGCGAAGCGGGCGAGCGGCTCACCGCGCATCTCGATCCGCGCCAGACCCGCGTGTCCCAGGAAGCGGTCGGCCTCGGCGAGATATCGCACGCGCATCGGCTCGATGCCGATGACCCTGGCACACGTCGCATCCACGGCGACGACATCCTGGCCCATGGCGATCACGCCGACGTGGCGGGGCCGCCCCATGATCGGTCCATCACCCTCCATCCCGACAATCCCGTCGACGATGGTGAAGTGCGGGCGTATCGTGGCCGCGAGATCGAGAATCGCGTTGTCGATGCCGGCAACGTGCAGGACGTTTTTCGGCCAGCCGTAGACCGCCCCCGGCACCGTGCCGAACAGGTTCTTCATCCCGCAGGTCAACACCGCCCAGTGGTGGGTCTTGAGCTTCGGCATCGAGACGATCAGATCGGCGCCGACGAGCGTCGCCGGCAGCGCGAGTTCGCCGAAGCCCATGAACCGGCTGCGCAGCGGCGACCACACCACATCGTCGTGATTGAGATCGACGAACGTCAGCCGCCGGTCGGCCAACTGGTCGAGCAGGCCGGTGACGCCGAGCAGATACTCGACGTCGCGCCGATGCCCCGGCGCTTCACCGACGATGACGGCGGCGGCGCCGAGCCGCAACAGCGCGTCGGCGGCGGCGGCGACCACGAGTGCGTGGGTATTGATGGCGCTGTCGCGCTCGAACTCGACCATGTTCGGCTTGAGCAGCACCCGTTTGCCGTGGACCGGCGGCGCGAGCTCCGCGAGGCCGCGATACACGATGTCGGCCAGTGCGTCCGTGTAGCCGTCCGCCGCAAACAGACCCACTGCCGATCGCTCGGGCCGCGGGAACTGTCGGGGATCGTAGGGTCGGCTGCCGCATCCGGCGGCGACGAGGGCACCGGCCGCCGTCGCCAGGAACTGCCGACGTCCGGTCGCGGCACCTGTGCCGTGCGTACCGTAATTGCGGGGGCGGGCGGCGTCAGACATGGGTCAGGTCGCCACGGTGAACGGCGCGAGCGCCTCGTCGGCGTCGGAGAGGACGACCGACAGAGTGGCCAGCGTGACGACGTTGGCCAGCGGGACGGAGACGGGCAGCTGCGCCGCGATGAGCGCCATCAGCCGGTCGGTGGGCTGACCGTACCGCCGCAGACACAGGGTCGACAGGGCGAGGGCGAATCCCGATCGTTCGACGCTCGACTGGGCCGCCAGAAATCGCAAGCCCGACTCGACGTAGGGTGCCGGCCGGCGATCCTGGACGGCGAGCAGCGCGAGCGCCGTCGTCGGGACGTGGGCCAGCAGGTGCGCGTCGAACACCTGGGCGTTGCCGTAGTTCCAGCCGCCGGACGCGCATGCCCGATCGCGCAGCATCCGCTCGGCGACGTCGATTCTGGCGCCGGCCGTGTGCGTCGCGCGGTCGAGCAGCCCGAGCGTCCGCGCCCGCTTCACGGCAAGCAGACAGCAGGCGGTGGGCTCGATCCAGGACGACGTCCCCTCGACCCAGGACCAGGCTTGCAGCGAGTTGTCCTGCCGGACCACCGGTGACGGCGGGTAGGCCACCCCTCTGACCTGCAGCAGGGCATCGCCGATCCGTTCGGCTTCGGCGCGCGTTTCCGGCGTGACCAGGAGGGCGATGGCCGACAGGGCGTTGAAGGCGTAGTTGACGGGGGCGCGGCGGTCGTCGCGCACCCAACCGTCGGTGCTTTGCGCGCCGGCGAGCCAGGCGCGGGCACGGGCGGCGGCCGGCTGGGGAGTCAGGGCCGCCCAGGCGGTGGGTTCCACCCGGCTGGCCTTTCCGGGGTAGTAGCCGAAGCCGCCGTCGGAGTTCTGTGCGGCGGCGAGTGCGTCGCCGACCAGCTGCTGCGCCGACGGTGTCGCCATGGGGCTGACCTACTCGACCAGCTGCACCCGCAGGCGATAGCGAACCGGCCACCCGTCGCGCGTCGCCGGCTGGAACACCCAGGCCTTGGCCGCCGCGAGCAGCATCTTCTCGCTGAGCCGATTGGTGACCGAGTTCAGGCGGAGCCGTTCGACCCGGCCATCTTCCCCGATGATGAACTCGAGCGTGCTGGCGTGCGGCACCGTCGTCGTACTGATCAGCCGTGACGGCAGCTGCGGTCGCAGGAGCGTCGGCGGCGCGACGTCAGGGTCGTCAGCGGTGAAGAGCGGCAGCGCCGCGGCTTCGGGCCGCGGTGGTGCCGTGTCGGCGGAGGGGCCGACGTCCACGGAGGCGGTGACGTCCCGGATCGAGATGAGCCACTCCGTTGCCGCCAGATTCAGCGGCTCGTTCTCGGCGGCCGGCGGGTCGGGTGCGGCGGCGACCGGCGGCAGAGGCGTAGCGGGGACTGCGACCTCCGGCGACGGAGGCGTCGGTGTCGTGGCGTTGGCGGCCGGCTGCCGCACAATGACGGGCCGCGGTGCCGGTCGCGGCACGGCGACGACGGCAACGCCGGGGTTGCGGTAGCCGGACGGTTCTGTGGCCGGTGGGTCGGACAGCGGCTCGGCCGGTCCGGCCGGGTCGCTCGCAAGCGCGGGCGTCGCCTCCGCCGGCGTGTCGATGACGCCCATCGTCGCCGTTGCGGTGGCCGGCGTCGTCTCGGTGGCCGGCGGCGCCTCGGCGATGGTCGCCGGCGCCGGCCGCGGCGCGACGGCCATGGAGATGAGCGCCGCGCTGGCGGCCAGCAGGGCGATGCAGACGACCGCGATCAGCGCCGTCTGTGCCCAGCCCGGCGGCACCGAGCCGAAGGCCGGCGACGAACCGCCATGATGGCGGAGTGCCTTCGTACGCACCCGGTCGAGCTCGAGTTCGGCCATCGCCTTGACGTAGAGCGCATGGGTGCGCGCGTAGGCAGCGGCGATGTCGCGCGTGCGGCCGGGACGTTCGAAGTATCCGAGGGCGGTCGCCAGTTCGTCGAGGGTGCCGCAGCGGGCGACCGCGCCGATGTTCTCCTGTATCAACTGGTGCAGCGCGGGCGCCGCGTTGGCGGTGCCGATCAGGTCGTGGAGCAGCGCGACGGCGGCGCCGACCGGCGGCGCCGTGGACCCGCTCTCCGGCGACACGCGGATTTCGCCGGCTGCCGTCAGCACGATCGACGAGGCGGCCGGGAAGGTCGTGCGCCGGGGACGGCGGGCAATCACCTCGAGGACGATCGCCACCGCTTCCTGCCACGGTGTTGGCGCCTTCAACAGGACGAGGTCCTGCAGCGAGATGCCGTCCGCCGGGTCGTGCGCCTGGGCGTCAGACGGTTTTGGTGCGGCCGGCGTCGGCCGCTGCCTGGCCTCCGACCGACGGGTGCTCATGCCGATTCACGCTCTGAACTCGCGAGGACCGCGGTGCGCAGCGTCGCCGGCACCGGACGGCCGGCGGCCACCGGCGGCGCGCCGTCGCGATACGGACGGACGTCGAGGCTGCAGTCGTGCGCGGCGAGGAAATTCAGGAACCGCTTGTAGTCGTCGTCGGGCATGCCGTATAGCCGCAGCACGGCGCGGTAGTTTCCACCGGTGGTCAGCAGCCCGCGATGGACCAGCTCGCGCAGGTCGTGCCGCGTCATGTCGCGCGCCAGGAACATCGGATGGACGTCCTCCCAGAACGACGTCGCCCGGGTGACCAGCGCGTCGTGCAGGTCGTCGGCGCGCTGGCGGCGGCGCTCCTTGCCGAAGCGGCCCGGGCCGGCGGACTCGAAACAGGGGGCGACGTGCTCGACGTCGACGCAGTCCGAGCCGCTCATCCAGACCGCCTGCTCGATCACGTTCTGCAGCTCGCGGATGTTGCCGGGCCAATGGTACCGCATCATCGCCGCCAACGCTTCGCGGGTGAAGGACATGTCGAGGCCGCGGCTGGTGAGGAAGTGGCGCACCAGCGGCTCGATGTCGTCGCTGCGATCGCGCAGCGGCGGGACCCGGAGGTGGATGACCCGCAGTCTGTAGAGCAGGTCTTCGCGAAACAGGCCTTCGCGGACCCTCGCCGCGAGGTCGCGGTGGGTTGCCGCAATGACGCGGACGTCGGCTCGAGCGGTGAGCGAATCGCCGCCGATGACCTGCAGCTCGCCGTTCTCGAGAAAACGGAGCAGCAGCGCCTGCATCCGCAGGCTCATGTCACCGACTTCGTCGAGGAACAAGGTCCCGCGGTGGGCCAGCTGCAACTTGCCCGGCCGATCCCGATAGGCGCCGGTGAAGCTGCCGCGGGTATGGCCGAACAGTTCGGATTCCAGGAGGCTCTCAGGGAGCCCGGCGCAGTTCAACGCGACGAACGGCCGCTCGGCGCGCGCCGACAGGCGGTGGATCTCGTGCGCGATGACGTCCTTGCCGACCCCGCTCTCGCCCGTGATCAACACCTTTGCCAGGCCGGTCGCCGCCCGCTGGACGCTGACCATCAAGGCCCGCATCACAGGGCTGTCACACACGAGGGGACCGACTCGTTCGTTCAACGTAGGTGCTCCGTTTCGGGCAATGATTTCCACGAGCCGACTCCGGTTCGTCGACACCGACGCGCGGGGGAGCGTTCAGAGACCGGGATTCTGAGCAACGAGTGTGCCGCCTGTGCAGAGACGTGCGGTCCGATTGTACTTGGGGGAGCCGGCATTGTCGCCCGCCATCATCGCAATCGCCATGAAACCGTGCAACTCCGGAACTTTCTGTGAGATGCGGGCCAGACAACGCGGTGCCCTGCGGGCCGGTGCCAGCGGCTGCCCGGACATGCCAGTGCGGGCTGTGAGTCGCCTTGGAAGATGACTTTTGTCGCGCCCTGGGTCGCATCCGCCAGAAAATTGGCGCCGCCCCGTCGGCCCACGCGGCCCGGACCGATCTGCGACCAACTCAGTCGAGATGTCCGCGCTCCGAATCGCCCATCTCGACAGCCCGATCCGGAAAGTACTCACGCCACCGCGCCGTGACCGTTGCCGCCACATCGTCGCGGCAGGTGACCTCCCGTGGATACCACGGCTTCATCCGGGCGTCGATGATCACGGGGGCGGTATACGCGACGTGATTACGAACCAGATGGCGGCCTGCGGCGCTGATGTCGGCGGCCGGCTCGAACCGCGTGAACGTCGTCCAGAGAAAGTTCACCGCACTCTTCGCCGCCCGCGCCGCATCGTCGGTCAGCACCACCAGCGGCCACGAGGCAAACGCCGGGTGCGCCGCGATGCGGGCCGCGACGTCGGGCTCCCGGGCGTACGACGGCACCTCGACCACCAGACAGCCGCCGCAGAACACGCGGACGTCGCGGACGCCCTGCGGCACGTCGGCGGCGACGAACTCCCGCGGTACCGTCCGCACCGGCGCCCCGAGGCCGAGCCACACGCCTTTCGACCCCTTGTTCACTTCCGGGCCGCTGTAGTCGAGGGTGTCCATCGACAGGTTGGAGAAGACGTACAGGTCGGTCTCCGGACGGGTGCGCGCCAGCACGTGCTCGAGCGTCGCCCGGAAGTCCTTGAGGTCCACCGCCTGATCGGTCACGAGCAGGAACTTGGTCAACGACAGCTGACCCTCCCCGAGAATGCGGAACGCGCTCGCCATCGCTTCGCGCGCATAGCGCTGCTTCACGACGGCGGCGGCGAGCGCGTGATAGCCGGTCTCGCCGTACGACCACAACTGCTGCACCGCCGGCATGACGATCGGGAAGAGCGGGGAGAGCAGCTCCTGCAGCAGGTCGCCGATGAAGAAGTCCTCCTGGCGCGGCTTGCCGACCACCGTGGCCGGGAACAGCGCATCGCGGCGATGGGCGATCCGCTTGACCGAGAACACCGGGTAGTCGTGCTGCAACGAGTAGTAGCCGTAATGATCGCCGAACGGCCCTTCCGGCCTGCGGCGGTGCGGTGCCACCTCGCCGATCAGCGCGAACTCGGCGCTGGCGACCAGCGGGTGGGGCCACGTGCCTTCCGCCACCTTGAGGCGCTCGCCGGCGATGAGCGAGGCGAGCATCAGCTCGGGCACGTTCTCCGGGAGGGGGGCAATCGCCGACAGGATGAGCGCCGGCGGTCCGCCGAGAAACACCGTCACCGGCAGGGCCTGGTTGCGTGCCTCGGCGATCTGATAGTGGAAACCACCGCCCTTGCCGATCTGCCAGTGCATCCCGGTGGACGTCGCGTCGTGCACGTGCAGACGGTACATCCCGAGATTGGGCCCGCGGCCGTCCGGGTGTTGAGTGAAGACGAGCGGCAGCGTCACGAACGGACCGCCATCGTCCGGCCAGGTCGTCATCGCCGGCAGCCGGTCGAGGCGAACGTCGCTGGTCACGACGTCGGTGACCGGGCCGCTGGAACCGCGCTTGACTCCGACCTTCAGCAGTTCGAGCCCGAGGTCGCGCGCCGCCCAGAGCTTCGCCGGCGTCGGCGGCAGCAGCGTCTCGACCAGATGGACGAGCCGCTTGATCAGCCGCAGCGGCCGTTCGCCGAACGCGAGTTCGGCACGGCGCGGCGTGCCGAAGAGATTCGTGACGAGCGGAAAGTCGGCACCCGTGATGTGGCGGAAGACGAGCGCCGGGCCGCCGGCGGCGATCACGCGGCGATGTATTTCGGCGGCCTCCAGATATGGATCGACCGGTGCGTCGATGGTCACGACATCGCGGTCGCGCGTCAGCCGGGCGATGAACGTCCTCAGATCCGGAAAGCTCATGTCGACTCAGCGGGCTCGCAGCTTCGCGAACGCGTCGGCCATCGACGTCGCCGGCGTCTGCGGTGGCCTGGCCGGCGGCGGCGCCGCTCCACCGGGCTGGCGGCTGGCCGCAGGCTGCCGGTCGCGCGATGGTCCGCTGTCGCTCGTCCGGGCGGGCGCAGCCGCCGTGGCACCGGGCGGCGTCACCGCGCGGGCCTGGCCGGTCTTCATCGTGAGCGCGATCCGCTTCCGCTTCAGATCGATCTCGACGATCGTCACCCGCACGATGTCGCCGGCCTTGACGACGTCACGCGGATCCTTGACGAAGCGGTCGGCCAGCTGTGACACATGGACGAGACCGTCCTGATGCACGCCGATATCGACGAACGCGCCGAAGTTCGCGACGTTCGTCACGACCCCTTCGAGCTGCATGCCGGGCTGCAGGTCGCTCATCGACTCGACGCCCTCCTTGAACGCCGCCGTCTTGAACTCGGGGCGCGGGTCGCGTCCCGGCTTCTCGAGCTCGGACAGAATGTCCTTCACCGTCGGCACGCCGAAGCGGTCGTCGGCGAACGCATCGGGCCGCAGCGTCCGCAGCACGCCCGTGTTGCCGATGAGTGCCGGCACGGCAACGCCGGTGGCCGCGACGATGCGCTCGACGACCGGATAGGCCTCGGGGTGGACCGCCGACGCGTCGAGCGGGTTGTCGCCGCCCATGATGCGCAGGAATCCCGCCGCCTGCTGGAACGTCCGCTCGCCGAGCCGAGGCACCTTCATCAGCTGGGTGCGGGCGCGAAATGCGCCGTGCGCGTCGCGATACGCCACGATATTGCGGGCCAGCGTCTCGGTCAGGCCGGAGATGCGCGACAGCAGCGGCGCGGACGCCGTGTTGACGTCGGCGCCGACGGCGTTGACGCAGTCCTCGACAATCGCGTCGAGCTTCTTCGCCAGCTGCGTCTGACTGACGTCGTGCTGGTACTGGCCGACGCCGATCGCCTTCGGTTCGATCTGGACCAGTTCAGCCAGCGGGTCCTGCAGCCGTCGGGCGATCGAGACGGCGCCGCGCAGCGACACGTCGAGGCCGGGAAACTCCCGGGCGGCGAGCTCGGAGGCCGAGTAGACCGACGCGCCGGCTTCCGACACGACCACCTTCGTCAGATGCAGCGCCGGCTGTCGGGCGATGAGGTCGGCGGCGAGCTTGTCGGTCTCGCGTGACGCGGTGCCGTTCCCGATCGCCATCAACTGGACGCCGTGCTTCGCACAGAGCATGGCGAGCGTCCGCAACGATCCCTCCCAATCCTTGCGCGGCTCGTGCGGGTAGATGGCCGTTGCCTCGAGCAGCTTGCCGGTCCCATCGACAACCGCGACCTTGACGCCGGTACGAATACCCGGGTCGAGTCCCATCGTCGGGCGCTGACCGGCTGGTGCGGCAAGCAGGAGATCGTGCAGATTGCGGCCGAAGACGCGGATGGCTTCCGCCTCGGCCTGCTCGCGCAGCCGCTGTTCGGCGTCGAGTGACAGCGACGGGAACAGTTTCACACGCCACGTCCAGCGCACCGTCTCGAGCAGCCAGGCGTCGGCGGGACGGTGCGCATCGGCAATGCCGACTCTCGCCGCGATCCGCCGCTCCGGCTCGTGTGGTCCGGTCACGCCGGCGTCGGCGGGCAGGATCACCGTCAGCCTCAGGATGCCTTCGTTGCGGCCGCGCAGCAGCGCTAGCGCGCGATGCGACGGGATCGTCTTGAGCGGCTCGCTGGCGGCGAAGTAGTCCGAGAATTTGGCGCCCTCGTCCTGCTTGCCGTCGACGACGACCGACTGCCAGTCGGCGTGCTCCCAGACATGCTGACGCAGGCCGCCGACGAGCTCGGCGTCCTCGGCGAAGCGCTCCATGAGGATCCAGCGGGCGCCGTCGAGTGCCGCGGCCACATCCGCGACCCCGTGATCGACGTTCACGTACGGAGCGGCCACGAGGTCGGGCACCAGCGTCGGATCGGCGAGCAGCGCTGAGGCCAGCGGCTCGAGTCCGGCTTCGCGGGCGATCTGCGCCTTGGTGCGCCGCTTCGGCTTGAACGGCAGGTACAGATCTTCGAGTCGGGCCTTGGTGTCCGCCTCGGCGATCGCGGCGCTGAGCGCCGGCGTCAGCTTGCCCTGCTCCTCGATGCTCGCGAGGATGGCCGTGCGCCGGTCATCGAGCTCGCGCAGGTAGGTGAGCCGTTCCTCGAGCGTCCGCAGCTGCGTATCGTCGAGGCCGCCGGTGGCTTCCTTGCGGTAGCGCGCGATGAACGGGACGGTCGCCTTGTCGTCGAGCAGGGCGATGGCGGCGTCCACCTGTGGCACGCGGACGGACAGCTCGTGGGCGATGCGTTCGGAAATGAAGGGCATGAGCGCGTGAACGGAATCAGAACTCGTGATGAAGGACGACCGGGGTGCAGTATAGCGTCCCTGGAACGGTGGCAGGAAACGGAGACGAGGACGGGACGGGAGCGTGGAGGCACGGGAACGCGAGGATGGAGCACGACAGTCCGCACCCATCGTGTGGACTGTCGGAGCTCGTGTCGGCCTCGCGTTGCGCTTGGGCTACTTGCCGCCGACGTCGGCGTAGAGGGCCCGCAGGAACCGTTCGCTGCTGGTGCCGCCCGGATCGACCTTCGCGTCGAGGTCGGCGGTCGGTTTCGCCGCGAGCACCTGCTCCACGGTCCTGCCTTCCTTGACCAGCGCCGCCACCTTCTCGCGGACGGCGATCGCCATGTCGCGATGCGCCGCCACGGCGTTCCGGTCGACCGTCGGTCCGTGCCCGGCGACGATCTTCGTCGTCGGCTTCGCGAGGGTGATGACGGCGTTCAGACCATCGATCAGGCCCTTGAACGAACCGCCGTTGTTGCGATCCGGGAACGGATACCCCACCGCACGGTAGAAGTCGCCGGTCATGATCACATCGGCGGTGGGGAAGTAGATCATCGTGTCGCCGTCGGTGTGCGCCGCCGGCACGGGGATGAGCTGCACCGCTTCTCCGTTCATGTTGACGGTCGTCGGTGCGTTGTAGGTGAGGGTCGGGAGTGCGGCGGCGGGCGCCGGGCGCTGACCACCGGCCATGCGGGCGCGCAACTGGTCGCGGGCCAGGATGGTGACACCGAGTTTGCCGAGGTTCTCGTTCCCGCCGGTGTGATCCGGGTGGATGTGCGTGTTGACCAGGAAGCGGATCGGCCCGGGATTGATCGCCTTGATCGCCGCGACGATCTTCTCGGTGAGCGGCGCGAACTGCGAGTCGACCATGAAGACGCCGTCGGGGCCGGCGAGCACGCCAATCATGCCGCCCGAACCTTCCAGGGTGTAGTAGTTGCCGCTGAGTTTCGTCGTCTTGATCTCGACCTTGCTGTAATCGGGGGCTGGTGGCGGTGCCGGCGCGGCGGGCTGGGCCACGGCGCTCGCGGCGACGGCCAGAGCCGCCATCGCCAGCGCCGTCCGCGTCATGAGTGAATGGATGGCTGCAAGCATGCGCGCAACTCCTGATTGGGCTGTCGGATTCCGTGTCGCGCGATTATTCCACGAATCAGGCCTACCAGGCCTACCAGGCCTGGTAGGCCTGGTAGGGCGGGTAAGCCGGGTAGGCCTGGTAGGCCCGGTAGGGCAGGTAGGGCAGGTAAGCCGGGTAAGAAAAGCCTTCCTGCCTCCCTACCCGCCCTACCCGGCCTACCCGCCCTACCTGCCCCACCAGGCCCACCCGGCCTGGTAGGCCTACGAGGCCTGAGTGTGTCTAGAAGTCGAGCAGCGCCGCGAGCCGCAGCATGCGGCCCTGCAGGATGGTGCGCGCCTGGCCGAGCGTGCCGCCGAACTGCTCGTTCTCGGAGATCACCACGTTGCCGTTCGTCACGTTGAACACCGCCACCTGGGCTTCGATCGAGCGGCGGCCGATTCGAATGGTCTTCTTCGCGCTGACGTCCAGCTGGTTCCAGCGATCCTGATACTTCGTGCCCGGCGGGATGAGCGAGATGCCGCCGACGTTCTGCTGGGCGCCGCCGTTCAGGGCGTACGGGGCCGAGACCGGCGACTGCGTGCGCTGGCCGTTCGGGAAGGCCGACGCCGGAATCACCCAGTAGACGCCGAGGAACGGCTCGTTCAGGTTGTAGCTGTTCCCCTTGCCTGCGTAGCTCATGAACACCGCGCTGGCGGTGACCCCGAAGGGCAGCGGATAGCTGCCGGCCAGCTTGAAGTCGTTGGTGAACGGCGGCTTGCCGTTCTGCCCGTACTCCTGGAACGTCTCGCCGGTCTGATCACAGAAGCGCAGCTTGTTCGGGTCCCACTGGTCGCAGGCCACCACCATCGTGCGGTCGTTGCTCCAGCCGCCGAACGCCGTCGCACCGCGCGGCAGGCGCGCGTTGAAGCTGACCTCGAAGCCGTCGTAGATGGTCCGGTTGATGTCCGAGTTGCGATCGACCAGCCGCACCAGCCCCTGCTTGGCCGGGTTGAGGTTGAAGATCGTGATCATCTCGTTGGCCGGTGCCTCCGGACAGATGGCCGCACTGCACGGATTGGCCACCTGGAACGGAATCCAGTCGTCTCGCGAGATGAGCGTGTTGTCCTGCGCCTCCTGGTTGTAGAACGTCCGGTGGAAGTACGCGGCGGTCACCGAGACGCGCGGCAGCAGCTGGTGCTGGACGCCGACGCTGGTCTCCACGTTGTACTCGCGCGAGATGTCGTCGGCCGGGAAGCGGGTCTGCAACCCGAAATTGCGGTTGTTGCTCGCGCCAATCTCGTTGTCCTGCGCGATGTCGTCACCGTTGAGGTCGCGCCAGTTGCGGCGGTCGCTCACCGAGACGCGCGGATCGTAGCGCTTGGACCAGCCACCGGCCCACGGCAGCACGTACTTGTTGACGCTCCCCTTGATGGCGGTGCGGGCGTCGCCGAACAGGTCGTAGACGACGCTGAACCGCGGCGACAGGTTGCTGAATTCCGGCCGTCCGCTGACGTCTTCGTCGATGCAGACCGCCGGCGAGAAGCGGCCGGCGCCGCTGCAGCCGGCTTCCATCTCGGTGTTGATGTAGTCCCAGCGCAGGCCGCCGTTGATCGTCATCCGCTTCACGGTCCACGAGTCCTGCACGAAGACGCCGAGGTCGGCGAGGACGTTGGCCTTGTTGTAGGACGGGTTGTTGAACACGTCGACCGAGTCCGGCACGCCGCTGCGATAGTTCTGGTTCAGGTCGGCGTTCCGCTCGAGGGTGTTGCTGTCCTGCCCCGACGACCACTGCACGCCGGTCTTCATGTTGTGGGTGCCGGTCACGTAGGCCAGCGATCCAACGACTACCCGTCGATCCGGGTAGGTGCCGGTCTCGCCGGTGGACTTGGCGGTCCGCGTCGTCAGGGCGACCAGGTCGACGCGGGAGGCATTCGCGTACCATTCCGGCGTCAGCCGCTCCTTGCGGACGCCCGGCTGATAGAAGTTGGTGAGGCGCTCGATGTTCGTCGAGTAGCCGACCTCGAGCAACAGCCTGGGGCTGATCGTCGACGTCCACTTCGCCTGTCCGACGGCATACAGCGCCTTCTTCGGGTCGCGCAAGCCGGACGCCAGGACGACGTCGTCACCGGGATTCAGCTCGTGCCCCTTGAACTTCCAGATGCGTTCGAGGTACGCGCTCACCTTGTTGCGGCTCGAGGCCTGCCACGTGAGGCGGACCAGGGCATCGCGCACGTACTGGTCGACGATCGCCGGGCTGCCGTCCGGATAGAAGGAGTCGGCGACCTTCTCGTTCACCGACACGTGACGGACGGTCGAGAAGAACCACAGCTTGTCGCGCATGATCGGGCCGCCGTAGTTCAGGTTGAAGTCCTGCACGTGCGCGATGCCGTTCGGCACCCGGAGACTGCGCGGCGCCGCCTGCAGCTCGGGGCTGATGTTGTTGGCCTGCCAGTTTTCGGCGGTGCCGCCGAGGAAGCCGCCGCCGCGGAACTGGTTGCCGCCGTCCTTCGGGATCATGTTCATCCGGACGCCGCCGGCCTGCACTTCGGCGCCGACAGCGCTGGTCTGCACGCTGACTTCTGCCGCCAGGGCGTCGTCGTTGTAGGCCTGGATGTTGCCGTCGCCCATCGAGCTGTTGACCATCATGCCGTCCACCTGGACCGTCGTGTGACGGTCGTCGGCGCCGTGCGTGCGCATGTAGGTCTGCTCCATGCCCTGGGAGCCGCCGACATCCGGGCGGCTGAGCTTCACGCCGACGACGACCGACCCGACCGACTGCATGTTGCGGGTGGTCGGCAGCGCGTCGAGCGTGTCGCGTTGGATGGTCTGCGTGCGTTGCGCGTTCTGCACGTCGACGAGCGGTGTCTGTCCGGACACCGTGATCGACTCCTCGAGCGAGCCGACCTTCATCTCGGCGTTGATCGGCACGCTGACGTTGGAGCCGAGTTCAACGGCATCCCGCACCAGTGTGGCGAAGCCTTCCAGCGAGAATGTGACTTTGTACAGGCCGGGACGGAGATCGACGATGGAGTAGCGGCCCTGGTCGTCCGTGACCACCGAGCGGCTCTTCTCAATGAGGACGGGGCTGGCCGCCTCGACCGTCACGCCCGGCAGCACGCCGCCGCTGACGTCGCGCACGACGCCGGCGAAAGAACTCTGTGCGAAGGCGGTTGATGGCCCCAGCAGTAGCAGCGCGACCAGAACTTGCAGCAGGTACCCGAGTCTCCGACGCATACCGTCCTCCTGAGCAGCTCGCTCGACTGATGTGGTGAACGACCCCGCGTGCCTCCCGAAACGACGACTTGAGCCGTGATCGACCGACGCAAGACACCGACGATGAAAAAGGGCGACCAGTACCAGCTATGAGCGAAACCGGCGGCGCGGCGGCACGCAAACGGGGGCGCGCTGCACACGCAGCAAGGCATGCGAATCAGTGCACGTCGAAGCGTGGCGGAGTGTAGTCCCGCCGCCTCGCGCCCTCAAGGAAAATCCGATGCGACAGCTCCGGTCCGGAAGAAGATCCGCCCGCCGCGGCCGGGGCGCCCGTCCGGCGTCCAGCGTGGCTACAATCAGGGCGTGACCGCTCGCCGCGGGCCGTTGGCCGTACTGGTTCCCGTGGTTGTCGCAGCCGCAGCCGTGGCGCTGACCGCCACCTCGTCGGCGGCGGCTGAACAGTGGCTGCGTCTTCGCTCGCCCCACTTCGTCGTCATCGGCGATGCTGCCGAGCGTGAGCTGCGTCGCGTCGCCGATCGGGTGGAGGGATTCCGCGACGGGCTGGTGCGCGCCCTGCCGAACGCGACGGTCGCCATGCCGGTGCCGATGACGATTGTGGTGTTTGCGTCGGACGCCGCCTTCACGCCGTTCAAGCCGATCGTCAACGGACGGCCCATGGACCGCATCGGCGGCTACTTCCTGAACGGCGAGGACGCCAACTACATCGCGATGACGCTGGCCCACGGAGAGGCGGCCTATCCGACGATCCTGCACGAGTACACGCACGCACTGCTGGCCGAGACGCTGCCGAACGCGCCGATGTGGCTGCACGAAGGGCTCGCCGAGGTCTACAGCACCTACAGCGAGCGGGCCGACGGCCGTACCGCCATCATCGGCGCGGCGCCACCGCACCACGTGCGCGAACTGCTGGGCGCGCCGCTGCTGCCGCTCGAGCTGTTGATGGCGGCCGATGCCCACTCGCCGCTCTACAACGAGGCGGAGCGTCGCGGGATGTTCTACGCCGAGGCCTGGGCGCTCGTCCACTACCTGCTGCTCGGCACGCCGGACCGCCGAGGGCAGGTCTCCGACTACCTGCGACTGACCGACGAGGGTGTGACCGTCCCGGCGGCCATCCGCCAGGCCTTCGGCCGCGACCCGAAGGCGCTGGAAGCCGACCTGCGAGAGTACGCGCGGCTCTTCGCCCTGAACGGTGTCGAGGTGGCGCTGAGTCCCGGGCGGCGCCAGCGGTTGGCGATGAGCTCCGAGCGGATCCCGCAAGCAGAGGCGACGACCTACACCGTCGAGCTGCTGGCCCGCCTCGGTCGTCCCGACGAGGCGCGCCGAGCGATCGACGCGGTGCTGGCTGCCGCTCCGGACCTGCCGAGGGGGCTCGCGGCCCTCGGTCGCCTCCACGTACGGGCTGGACGCGTGGATGAGGGGTTGCCGCTGCTGGCGCGCGCGGTGGAGCGGCTGCCGACCGATGCCGCGGCGGCCGCCACCTATGCCCGCGCGCTGGTGGATCGCCTGCGGGCGCGCGGATCGAGAGCCGCCTCGGAGGACGTCGAGGAGCTGGCGCGGGTCGGCCGGGCGCTCGAAACCGCTGCCGCCCTCGATCCCGACGATACCTTCGTGATCGCGATGCAGGGATATGTCGCGCTGCTCGCCGGCGGTCGGCTCGAGCCGGCCCGTCTGCTGCTGGAGCAGGCGGTGCGGCAATCGCCGGCCCGCCAGGACTACCAGTTGCTGCTGGCGCAGGCGCTGATCGAGGCGCGCGATTATCCCGGTGCCCAGCAGCTGCTCGAACCGCTGCTCGCGCGCGGGTCGCAGCCGCGCATCCGCGAACAGGCGGGTATCCTGCTGGCGCGGGCGGCCGATGATGCCGGCCTTGCCGCGGCCGCCGCCTCCTCGTCTCGCCAGTCGCTGATCCTGCGGAGTCTCGAACCGGGGGAATCGCAGGTGGTGGGGCTGTTCGACCGGATCGAGTGCCGGAGCGACGCCGTGGTCCTGCACATCCGCACGGCCGACCGGGCCGTGCAGCTGAGGACGACCCGGCTCGACGATGTCGACTTCATCAACTACAGCGACGACCCGATCGCCCCGGTCGGCTGCCGAAATCCCGATCCGCCGCTGCGGGTGGTCGCGACCTTTCGCGGCCCGATCGACGCGGCGCCGGAGGTCGTCGCGATCGAGATCGTGCCGGCCGACTACACGCTCCGGTGAACGACGGCGGCCCCGGCGTCCCGGCGGTGAAACGGCGCGCAGCTCTGCGACACCAGACGGGCGGAGGGAATCGTCGTGGTCCACATGCGCCGTCGTCCAGGACTCCTGTCGGGTACGCTCGCGATCGTCTTGATCGGGATGGTGACATCCCACGCCTCGGCGCAGCCGGCGCCGTCGGCCGACTCGCTGGCTGAGGCCAAAAGCCTCTACCAGGCGGCGTCATTCAGCGAGTCGCTGGCGGTGCTCGCCCGGCTCGACGATCCGGCCCGCCGGCTCGAGGAGCCGTCCCTGAGCGACGCCATCGACGAGTACCGCACGCTCTGCCTGCTGGCGCTCGGCCGACAGGCGGAGGCCGAGCGGGCGATGGAAGCGCTGCTGATGCGCCATCCGCTGCTGATGCCGGGCCTCGACGAACGGCCGCCCAAGTTCGTGTCGCTGTACCAGGCGGTCCGCATCCGATTTCTGCCGCGCCTCGCCGCCGCCACGTATGCGGCGGCCAAGAAGCGCTACGACGCCGGTGATTTCGCCACCGCCGCCCGCCATTTCCAGGAGACCATCGGCATCCTGCGCAGCGTGACGGTCGACACGTCGTACGCCGCGGTGGCGGCGGATCTCGAAACGCTGGCTGGCGGCTTCCTGTCGCTGGCGTTGCAGCGGCTCAATCCGGCCCAGGCGGCGGCCATCGTCCCGATCGAGCCGGTGCCGGCCACGACCCCGGCACCGGCGGGTCCGACGGCCGTTGCGGCAGCCGCGCCGGTGGTGGCCACCGCCGTACCGCCGGCGGCGGGCGTGCCCGTGGTGCCGGTCGTTCCGGTGCTGCCGGCGCCGCGGGAGCCCGAACATCTGGTCCAAGCCGGCGCCGACGGTCTCGGCACCGTACTCACGGTGGCAGCGGCTGACGTGGCGCCGCCGGTGGCGGTGGCCGCCGAGACGGTGTTCGTCGACGCCGAGTCGAGCGACGCGCTCGGTGCGCCGTTCCGCCCGGTGGCGCGGGTCTACACGGCGAAGGACCTGGACGTGACGCCGCCGATCGTCATCGAGCAGCGGTTGCCGCGATGGCTGCCGCCGTTCGAGCTGCTGCGCCGGCGCACGTTCGTCGGTCGCGTCGAACTGGTAGTCGACGTCGACGGCAAGGTCGTCTCCGCCGACATCGTGCAGCCGTCGTTCAGCACCTACGACAGCCAGGTGCTCGACGCGGTCAAGACGTGGCGCTACCGCCCGGCCTCGAAGCGCGCGTATCCTGTCCAGTACAAGCGGACAGTGGACTACGTGCTGCGCGGCACCGATGCCGGCGACAACGAACGCCGGAACGCGCAGAACTAGCGCTGTCCCGGGAGGGGACGCGATGGAACCGGTCGGGGGGCGCGGAGCGACGACGGTGGACGGCAGCGCATCGGCAGAAGCCGCGGGGAGCGGGACGGCGGCCATCGACGCGCTCGTCGAGGCGTTCGAGGCGCGGACTCTCACGCGGCGCGAACTGGTGGCGTCGCTCGCAGGCATCGTGGCGGCCGGCACGGCGGCGGCACCGGCCGAGGCGCAGGGAAGCGCGGTCGTGCAGGTCGCGCGGGGACATTCGCTGAATCACGCGTCACTTGCGGTGACCGACGTGGCGGCCGCCGCCGACTTCTATGCCAGGCTGCTCGGCCTGAAGGTCGTCAGCCGGCCCGGCAATGGCGGCATCAACCTGGGTTTGGGCGACGGCTTCCTCGGTCTCTACAAGCTCGCGAACCCGGGTACGGTCAACCACATCTGCATCGGCGTCGACGACT
The DNA here is from genome assembly GCA_902825985.1 of uncultured Acidobacteriota bacterium. Lineage (GTDB taxonomy): Bacteria > Acidobacteriota > Vicinamibacteria > Vicinamibacterales > CAVVIG01 > VFZL01. Next base: position 45,581 of record CADEDC010000047.1, read on the forward strand.
ACGACCCGGAACGGATCGCCGCCACCTTGAAGCAGATGGGGATCACGGCAACGATCGACCGCAACCCGGCGAACCGGACGACGGGCGGCGATCAGCTGTACTTCAATGGACCCGACAACTGCCGGGTGCAGCTCGGCGCCCACGGTTACCAGGGGTAGGGCGGGTGGGCCGGGTGGGCCGGGTAGGGCGGGTAGGGCGGGTAG
>CADEDC010000048.1:0-9035 GCA_902825985.1 uncultured Acidobacteriota bacterium
ACCCTGCGAGGGCGTCAGTATACGCCAAAGCGTTTACGAGAGACGAAAAAGGTGGCTTGGCGGGGTTTGCGGGTTCGGGGGTTCGGGGGTTCGCGGGTTCGCGGGTTCGGGGGTTCGGGGGTTCGGGGGTTCGACCGAGTCTGCCGACGAACAGAGAAACACCCCGTCCCACCAGACACGGTGAAACGGGGTGTTCGTGCGCTGCACGGTTGGCGTGGAACGCCGGAACGGTCGAGGTGGGCGGTTCACCGGTTTGGCCGACCTGAACCAGCGAACCCTGAACCCGCCAATCCGCGAACCAGCGAACCAGCGAACCCTGAACCTGCGAACCCGCGAACCGGCGGAAACCTGCGAACCCGCGAACCTGCGCCTAGCGGGTGCCGGTCGGCCAGACCACGCCCTGTTCCTTCGGAACCGAGGCGAGCCCCTTGTAGACGAATTTCTGGACCCGCTTGCCCTCGTAGGTTTCGGTCGTGTAGAGATTGCCCTTCGAGTCGACGGCAATGCTGTGCACGGCATACCACTGACCGGGCTGCCGGCCGCCGTCGCCGAACTGCGTCAACAGCTCCATCGACGCGCGGTCGTAGATGTAGATGTGGTGGTTGGCGCCGTCGTTGACGTACAGGTACTTCTGCGCCGCATCCTTCGAGAACTCGACTTCCCACACCGCCCCGTCGCCCAGCGTGTTCTTCTGGATGAAGACCTCCTTCACGAACTTGCCATCCTTCGTGAAGATCTGCAGGCGGTCGTTCGGCCGGTCGCAGACGTAGACGAAACCGTCCTTCGACAGTTCGGCACAGTGGACCGGATTACGGAACTGCTGGGCCACCGGGGCGCTCGGGTTGTAGCGACCGAGATTCTGGTCCGTCGGCGGCTTGCCGTAGGCGCCCCAGAAGCGCTTCATCTTGCCCGATTCCATGTCGATGACGGCGACGCGGTGGTTGCCGTAGCCGTCCGCCACGTAGGCTTCCTTGCTCGATTCGTCGAGGAAAATCTTGGCGACCTGCTTGAACGCCCACGGATCGGTGCTGCCGGCGTTGGCGTACATGAAGCCGAACTGCTTCACGAACTTGCCGTCGCGCGTGAACTTCAGGATGTGGCCGTCGTTGGCGCCGTTGCCGCCGATCCACACGGTGCCATTGGCTTCGACCGTGATGCCGTGGTTGGACTGCGGCCACTCATAGCCCTGGCCCGGTCCGCCCCACGACTGAATCAGCTTGCCGGTCTGATCGAACGCGAGCACGGGCGGGGCTGGCAGACAGCACTCGGCCATGGGCGGGTTCTGAGCCGCGTAGATCTCTTTCGGGTCCTGCGTCGGCCGACCGCGGTGGATGATCCAGACGTTGTCCTGCGCATCGACGTCGACGCCGATCGTCGAGCCGAGCACCCAGTGGTTCGGCAGCGGCTTCGGCCACAGCGGATCGACTTCGAAGCGCGGCGCCTGCACACCGCCCTTGGCCTGGGCGGCGGCCGCCTTCTCGAACTGGCTCTGGGCGACGGCGAGCGCGCCGAGCACACCCACGAAAGCCGCACCCATCATCAGACTACGTTTGTTCATATGCCTCTCTCTGCCCCTCTGCCACTCTCCCGCGGCGGTTGCACCACGCGCCGGCCCTGCGTCGACTCACGGCAGGGTCTGCCCCAAAAAAAGCAGGTCAGTATACCTCGTACGTCGGCCGTGCTTGCACCAACCTGCAACTGTCGGTACTCTGATGAGCTTTAGGATCTGATGACAGCCCAGTTCCCCGTCAGCCCCCGGCGCCGACGCCTGCCGTTCCTGCCCGTGCTCGTCGCCCTGCTCGCCCTGATGGTGGCGCGCCTGGTGACGCCGCTCGTCGCCCACGAAATCCCGAGCGACGTCAGAATCCAGCTGTTCTTCAAGCCGGAAGGCCAGCGCCTGCGCGTGCTGATCCGCGCGCCGCTCGAGGCGATGACCGACATCGACTGGCCGTTGATCGGCCTCGAAGGCATCCTCGACGTGACCCGCGCCGACCCCTTCCTGACCGACGCCTCGACCCTGTGGCTCGGCGACAACCTGCTGGTGACCGCCGACGGCACCGCGCTCCCCTATCCGGCAGTTGCCGCGACCCGCGCCTCGACGCCGGGCGACGGTGCCTTCGACACCTACGAAAAGGCGCTCGCCCAGGTGACCGGACCGGACCTGCCGGCCGACGCCCGCCTCATCAAGAACCAGGGGATGCTGGACGTCCTCTTCGAGTTCCCGATTGCCTCGGACCAGGCGCAGTTCGCGATCTACCCGCGATTCGCCCGGCTCGGCAGCACGACGACGACGATCGTCCGCTTCCTGCCGCCAGCCGGCGGCGAGCGGCTGTTCGAACTGCATGGCGACAGCGGCTACGTCCTGATGGACCCGCGCTGGTTCGAGTCGGCGTCGCGCTTTGCCAGGGACGGCTTCTTCCACATCGTCGACGGCGCCGAACACGTGCTGTTCCTCTTCGCACTGCTCATCCCGTTCCGCCGGATGGCGGCGCTCGTGCCGATCGTCACGTCGTTCACCGTCGCGCAGCTGTTGACCCTCGTCGCGTCGGTCTACGACATGACGCCGAGCGGCCTGTGGTTCCCGGCCCTGGTCGACATGTTGACGGCGCTGTCGATTCTCTACCTCGCGTTCGAGAACATCGCCGGGCCGAAGCTCGAACGGCGGTGGATCATGACGTTCGCCTACGGGCTGGTGCACGGGTTCGCGTTCGCGTTCGCGCTGCAGGACATCCTGCAGTTCGCCGGCCGCCACGTGATGGCGTCGCTCGTGGCGTTCAATGTCGGTATCGAGGCCGGGCTCCTCCTGCTCGTCCTCCTGCTGGTGCCGGCCCTGTCGCTGTTCTTCCGCTTCGTCGTGGCCGAACGGCTCGGCACGATCGTCCTCTCGGGCCTGATTGCGCACAGCGCCTGGCATTGGACCTGGGACCGCTACGGCACGCTCGTGCAGTATCAGTTCGCCTGGCCGGCGTTCGACGCGGCGTTCATGGCGCTCGTCCTGAGGTGGCTGATGGTCCTCGTCGTGCTCGTCGCCGCCGGCTACGTCATCCACGGATTGACCGACCGCGACGCCACGCCGGGGGAGGTGTCGGGCGGCTGACGCCCGACGCGCCGTCGCCGGCCACGGCCGCGGCATGCGCCGCCATGGCAGCGCCGTGCCGTTTCCGGCCGCCGACGCCGTGCTGGCCACCAGGCTCGCGAACCAGCGGCTGACCAACGGCAAGGCACGACGTCCCGAGGATCTCGTGGCCTGGCTCGGGGCGGTGCAGTCACAGGACTACCAGGGCGCCGCCTGGGCACTCGGCCTGCGGTTGCCGGCCGTCACGGCGGCCGACGTCGACGCCGCCTTCGCGGCCGGGCGGCTCCTTCGCACGCATGTCCTCCGTCCCACCTGGCACTTCGTCGCGGCCGACGACGTCCACTGGATGCTTGCCGTCACCGGACCACGGGTGCAGGCGATGAACGCCGGTGTCGGCCGACGCCTGGGGCTGGAGGCGAAGACGCTCACCAGGGCGCGCGGGCTGATGGAGCGGGCACTCGACGGCGGCCGGTATCTGACCCGCGCCGAACTCGCCGCGGCCCTCCGCGCCGGCGGCATCGCCGCCGCCGGACAGGCGCTCGCCCATCTGGTCATGCATGCCGAGTTGACCGGCGCCATCTGCAGCGGACCGCGGCGCGGGAAGCAGTTCACGTATGCGCTGCTCGCCGAGCGCGCGCCGCGAGGGCGCCGGCTCGGCCGCGACGAAGGGCTGGCCGCGCTTGCCCGCCGCTATTTCCAGAGCCACGGCCCGGCGACGGTACACGATTTCGCCTGGTGGTCAGGTTTGACCATCAGTGATGCCCGGCGGGCGATTGACGCGGCCGCCGTCGGCGAACAGGTCCTTGCTGCGCCGCCGGGACGGGATCGGGTTGACGGCGCGCACTACCTGCTGCCGAACTACGACGAGTACCTCATCGCCTATCGACATCGCGGGGCGGTGATCGATCCGGACCGGATACGCAACCTCGGCGTCTTCACCGCCGCCGAGTACCCGCACCACGTCGTGCTCGACGGCCGGCTCGCCGGCAGCTGGCGGCGAGAGATGACGGCGGCGGCGCTGACGGTACGCGTCCGCCTGTTCGTCAGGCCGACAGCCGCCCAGCGGACGGCGCTCCGCCGGCAGGCGTCGCGCTACGCCAGCTTCCTGGGGCTGCCGCAGGCACGCCTCGAGGTCGACGCCTGATGGCCCCCGTGCTGTCCACGGTTGAACGGGCGCCGACTTTCGGTGAACCTAGGCGGGTGCCACATGTCACCCGTCGCGCCGTCCTCGCGCAGCTGCTCGTCCTGCCGGCCGCCGCGGCGGCGCAGACCCGGCCGCTGTGGCCACGTGCGGTCGTGCAGCGCCTCGACGCACTCGAAAGCGAAAGCGGCGGCCGGCTGGGAGTGGCCGCCCTGGACGTCGGGACCGGCGAACGGCTCAGCCGTCGCGCCGACGAGCGCTTTGCGATGTGCAGCACGTTCAAGGTGCTGGCCGTCGCCTACGTGCTGACGCGCACCGACCGGCGGCACGAGCGTCTCGATCGACGCGTGACGGTCACCGCAGGCGACCTGGTGCCGCATTCACCAGTCACCAGCGCCCACGCCGGCGGCGACGGGATGACGGTCGAGGCCTTGTGTGCGGCCGCCATCACCGTGAGTGACAACAGTGCCGCCAACCTGTTGCTGCGCACGTTCGGCGGCCCGGCCGGCCTCACGGCTTTCGCCCGCTCGGTCGGCGACCGGGTCACGCGCCTCGATCGCTTCGAGACGGCGCTCAACGAAGCGGTGCCGGGCGATCCGCGCGACACGACCTCTCCCGCCGCCATGCTCGCGCACCTGGAACGGCTGCTGCTCGGCGACGCGCTGAGCCGCGAGTCGCGCGAACGGCTGACGGGCTGGCTGAGGGCCAACCAGCGGGCGCCTCGCCGGTTGCGGGCCGGCTTCCCCGAAGGCTGGCAGGTGGCTGACAAGCCTGGGAGTGGAGCCCACGGCGCGACCAATGACGTCGGCATCGTCTGGCCGATTCGGCGGGCGCCCCTGCTCGTGTCGGTCTACTTTGCCGAATCGGCGCTGAACGATGACGACCGTGACGCCGTTCTTGCGCGGGTTGCCCGCATCATTTCCGCCTGATCGTCCCGTCGATCCGACCGTCCCGTCTGCCTCACCAGTCCGGCGCCGCGCGGTGCGGGCCGGGCTCGGTCACCGCATCCCGCCGGGCGGTATCGCGCGGCCGCCGCGCGCGTGCTGCGCGTGGCCGCTCGCATTGCGGTCAGACTGCGTCATCACCATCAGCGCCGGACCGCCCTGCTCGAAGATGCTGTGGCGCAAGGCCATCTTGATCCAGTCGTCGACGGCGACGATGCGGGCGCCGCGATCGGTGAAGAGCGCCACCGCTGCGTCAATGGCGCCCCGCGGATTCGTGGCGTCCGGGTGCACGAGGATCTCCGCCAGCACCTCGTGCAGCAGGTGGAGGTTGTCGATGATGGCGGCCGCACGCTCGTGCGCCGTGACCAGCCCGGGGGCGATCGACGGCGCAAGCGGCAGTTCGGTCGGGAACGCATCGGGGGCCTTGCCGGACGTCAGCTTCCGCTCGAAGCGTTCGGTCACCGTCCGCAAGCCGGCGGCCCGTTGGGCCGTGTCGCCGGCCACGTCGAACGGCTCCTGGGCGGCGAGCTGGAACCAGTGCGCCGCCCAGACGAAGCCGGTCAGCGTCGGATACGCGAGTGCCCGTCGCGGATTGAACCCCTCTTCCGTGAATGACGTGTAGGGGTGGTCGTAGAGGATGGTCATGTCCTTCGGCGTGTCGGGCAGCGACACGTCAAGACGGCTGGAGTAGCGCGCGACCGCGTCGTCCAGGGCCGCCTGGCGGCCGGCGAACTCGACGCCAGCGAAGATCGCCAGCACCTCGCGATGGAAGGCATGACCGCGGCGGATGATCTCGGCGGCCCGCTGGCCGAGTGCCGCGTAGCCCTTGTCGGCCTCGACGTCCGGCCGGTCGACCACGGCGCCGCCGGCGTCACGCGGCGCGAGGTGGCCGCTGCTTCGCGAGACGAGCGCGCGAAAGACGGCAGGCTCATCGAGAACCGGCTTGCCGGCCGCAACGATACTCTTCCGATCCGCGCCCCGCTCACGGCGTTCGCGCTTCGCGCCGGCGAGCGCACCATAGAAGACGCCGTGCGCCCGCTCGAGGCCAATCAGGCGCGCATACAGCTCCGGCCAGTCGCGACGGAGCGCCGCCGCGCGGGACTCGACGGCGGCTCGCGTCCTGGCGCTCGCGGCCAGGGATGCAGGCTGCGCCGACAGCAGACGCGGCACGGCCGCAGCCGCCGCCAGCGACGCGACGAGCAGCGCACCGATGACCCGCGCACGCCCGACCGTCATCTCAGCGCGTGACCGTCACCTTCCAGTAGGCATTGGTCCAGCAGCACTGATCGGCCGAGGTGCTGTCGATGTTGCCGAACGTGTCGGCACGGCCGCGGACGACGTACTCGCCCGGCGCGCTGAACGTCGCCACCGTATTGGCAGTCCCCTGCGGTTCACCGAACGACTGCTTGTCCGGTGAGAACGTGACGCTGCCTCCGATCGGCCCGCTGTGCTTGAACCAGGTGGCGTTCATGGTCGGAATCGCCGAACGCTTCACCGGGATCGGTTCCTTCTCGTGCGTCGCGTCGTCGGTCAGGTGCATCGACAGGGTGATCGGCACATCGACCCTGGCCGGCTGCGCCGGCGCCTGTATGCCCATCGGTCCGCGGGCGCCCTGGCCGTTCGGCTGGACACGCACCAGCGGCGGGGTCGAGCCCATCGCCATCGGCCAGCTCAATTGATAGGCGGTGGAGACGGCACGGCCGGGGATGGTCCACGTCTGGCCGGCGTGCTTCAGCGTCCAGACGACATCGCCCTTGAACCCCGCCGGCACGGTGACCGTGAAGACGCCACGCTCGCGATCGTAGTTGCTCGCCTGGCTCTGCGGTCCCCGGCGGCCGGCCGGCGCACCGGCCGGTGGCGCGGTCGCCCCGGCGGCCGACGGCGTGCCGGACGTCGCGACACCGCTGTTCGCCCCGCCGCCGGCCTTTGCATCGGTTCCGACGGCGATGAAGGTGGTCGGCTGTCGCCCGTCGTACTCCTTCGGGGTGATGAAGTTGTTCGGGCCGATGGGAATCTCGACAGCGTGCCGGTTCAAGTTGGAGTAGCCGAACGAGAAGCTGATCGTGCCGTCCGGATTTGCGTACCAGCCGTCGAAGAACGGCGCCACCCGCGCGACATCCGGCGCCGGTGCGAGCGGGCGCGGCAGCTGTGCCCGGAGGATGGGCGCGTTCACCAGCGCCGCCCCCGCCATTCCCGCCATCATCAGAAATCCCATCCGACCGCGCCATCCTCCGGTTCGCCGCTGCCCCACGTCATGCCTCCTGAGATCGGGTCGCCAAAAACGAAGAGCCTCCCGACGTATCGAGAGGCTCTTCACGGCGGTTCCGCCTTCCACGCGGCGGATTACTGCTGCTGTTGCTGCTGCGTCGTCGTCTGCTTCGACAGCCGGCTCTCGCGATCGGCGACGACCTGCTTGTAGCCGGCCTCGTCGAGATGCGTGACGGTGATCCAGGCGTGCGACATCTCATCCGAGGTGCGGCTGCCGCCACCGACCCACTGATCGGGATCCGGGTTGCCCTTGTTCTTCGCGGTGTTGTCGTAGTAGCCGGTCAACACCAGCACGGCGCCGGTGGGGATGAGCGGCGCGTAGTCGTCCTGGTAGACGTGGCTCGTGTGCCATTGGTTGGTCCAGTTCGACACCGAGCTGATCATCTCGAGCTTACCGGTCTGCGGGTAGAAGATCTCGGCCGTCATGCCGACGAGTCGCGCATGCCCGTGCGGCTGGAAGCTGTCGATGCGCACCGGATGATCGAAGGAGTGGAACCCCTGGGTCATCGCGGTCCCATGCGGCGCGATCTCGAGTTCGCCACCCTTCATCAGCAGCGTGTACAGCTTGAGGTCCTGCTTGTACTTGGCCTTCTGCTTGTGATCCTTCGGGTAGAGCCAGATGCCGAGCTCGACCTGGTCGTCCTTGACTTCCTCGCCGAAGGGCCAGTAGTGGACGTCCCACTTGATCATCGCATTCGCCGGCAGCGTACGGCAGCCGTCGGCCGGCACGATTTCTCCCGTCTTGCCGGACGCGTATTCCGAAACGCGTTCGAGCAGCACGTACTGGCCGGTCTTGTCGTCCGGCACCATCAGGTCGCTGTTCGCATGGTGGGCGCCCGGGCGGCCCTTGAGCGACGGCTTCACCGACAGCGCCTTGATGCAACGGTCTTCGATCGTGCCGACCGGCACGATCGGCCGCCACCAGCGATCCTGCCCGCGGGCCGGCAGCGTGTAGGGCTTGGTTTTGACGATGAGATCGGGAGCCCCGAGCTCGTCTTCGTAGGCCCACTTGCTGCCGTCCGGAAACCTGACGGGAGCCGGCATGTCGGCTGGATTGCCGAGCGGTGCGCCACCGTCGACCCAGCGGACGATCGTATCGATCTGGGCGTCGCTCAGGCGCAGGTCGCCCTTCAGGTGCTGGATGCCGACCTTGTCGTAACGATACGGCGGCATCTCGCGGTCGCTGACGCGCTGCCTGATCGCGCGGACCCACGGCCGCACTTCCTGATAGGTCATCAAAGACATCGGGCCGACCGAACCGGCTCGATGGCATTCCTGACAGCTCTTTTGAAGGATGGGCATGACGTCCCTGGCGAACGTCACGGCCGGCGCGGCACGGTCCGCGGTCTGCGCCGCCCCGGTCTGTCCGAGCCCGAGAAGGAGAAGTCCTGCCATCGCCCCGACACCGCGACCAGCGCGACGACTGCCATGCGTTCTGCCCATAAAACGGCCACCCCCCAACGGCGGATTCTACGACAAGCCCGACTGGCAGTGAACAGCTATTCATCCCCCCGGCGGCCGATCGGAAGACGTCCTGCGCAGGGCGTCCGCCGATGGTCCCCGAGGAGGCGGGCGGGCATCACCGCCGACGTTCCGGTGGCGCCTC
>CADEDC010000048.1:9135-45752 GCA_902825985.1 uncultured Acidobacteriota bacterium
GTCACCCGCATCTCGACGTCGATCGGCACGCAGTTGAGCAGTGTCTCGGTGAACCGCCACTGCCAGACGGCCTCCTCGGCGGCGGACTGGAAATCGGGATGGGTCGCCTCGACGGTACGCAGTTCCTTGATCGCGCCATCCGTGCCGATCACCGCCTGCATCACGACGCGCCCTTCGACATTCGAGCCGACCATCGATGCCGGGTAGCGCGGACGCGCGTCCGCCACCTTGCGCGGCGGCGTCAGATGACCGCTGTTGGGGCCGGCCGAGCAGACCGCTGGCGATGACGCCGGGCGCGACGGACGCGGCGGACGCGGCGGCCCAGGGGTCCGGAAGACGCTGATCGTCTCTTCGAGTGACCCGACCGGCAGGGTCACATCGCGGCCCAGGCGCTGCCCGCCGGCGAGTTGCAGGGCGTCGGACACAGCCTTGAACCCGGGGGCGCGCGCGTCCAGCGCGTAGTTGCCGGCCACCAGCCCGAGGAACTCGAAGGTCCCGCGATCGCTGGACCTGATTTCGTGTTTCGCGCCGCTGGCAAGGTGCGTCACTGTCACGGTGACGTTCGGGACCGTGCCACCCAACTGATCGCGGATCGTCCCGCTGAACGTGGCAAAGGTTGGTTGCGCGGCGACGCTCGAGATCGCCGTCGTCAGTCCGAGACAGAGGGCGGCGATCAGCACGCGCGAGCGGCGCGACATCGGCATCCGGGCGAGCGCAGGGTCGAGCATGGCGGTGACTCTCCTTTCGAGACTGGACGTCCGGGCCATCGCCGGGGCGGGAAGCCACACGCGCGGCCGGCCGAGGGTGCGGGCGAGTGCCAGCAGGTGTGCGGCGTAGTCGGACGGGGCGGTCCCCGCCTGCAGGACCGCGTCGTCGCAGGCGCGCTCGGCTTCGATCTGCAGGCGGGCGCGGGTGAGCCAGGCGAGCGGCGACCACCAGCAGAGGGCGCACAGGACCTGCGCCGCGAGTTGGGCCGCCCAGTCGCCGCGGCGGATGTGTGCGGCTTCGTGCTCGAGGACGACCCGGATTCGCGCCGCGCTCCAGCCGTCGGCGCCGCGCGGCAGGACGATCGCCGGTCGACGCCATCCCCAGGTGAGCAACAGGGAGGGATGGTCGCTCAGCATCAGCACGGTGCGGCGCAGCCGGACGTCGGCAGCGGCCAGGCGCGCGAGCCGTTCGGCCCAGGCGCCGTCGCGAACCGCGCCGGCGCGCCGCTGCACGACCAGCAACCGGATCAGGCCGACGAGGAGCCTCGTGCACACCGCCCCGGCGCCCAGCAGCCACAGCGAGAGGAACCAGACCTCGGCGCCACGCCGTCGTTCGGCCGGGCGCCCGCCACTCGCTGCCGTCGCCCGGGTCGTCACACCGTCCTGCGGGACGAACAGGGTCATCTCGACGCGTGGCGCCGGCGCGGCCGGCGACGCCGCCGCTGGCGCCCACGACAGCGGCGGCCGGCCGACGTCCCACCCCGGCAGCGTCAGCGTGAGGACCGGCATGGCCAGCGCCCCGCACACCGTCCACGTCAGCACCCAGTGGCGTAGCGCCGCCGATTGGCGTCGCAGGGCCATCGACACGATCAGGCCGCCGGCCAGCAGCACGGAGGCGCGGACCACCGCCATCGCGAGGAACGTCGCCAGGGTGACCGCGTCGCTCATGTCGAGCCGTCCTTTCGGGCTTTGTCGATCAACGCCGCGATGCGATCGAGTTCCACGTCGCTGAGCCGGGCGCCGTCGGCGCCGAGCAGCGCGGTGACGACCTTTTCCGTCGAGCCGTCGAAGAACGTGTCGACGAGATGCCGCAGCGCCGACCGCCGCGCCGAATGGCGCGGGACCACGGCGGCGTAGACGAAGCGCGGGCCGTCCTCGGTGTGGGTGACATGGCCCTTCCCTTCGAGGATGCGGAGCTGCGTCCGCACCGTGGAGTCGCTCGGACCGCCGGGCAGGTCCTGCATGACTTCGGCAGCGGTGGCGCGGCCGCGCCGGTAGAGGATGTCGATGATCTGCCGTTCGCGCCGGCTGAGTGACTGATGCAGTCGTGACATGTTATTTCCGTAACACTGTGCGAAAAAAATAACAGCGCGGGCGGCGGCTGTCAAGCGCGACCGGGCGGCGGGGTCAGCGGCCGACGAACGGACGGCGCTGGCGGTAGAGTTCGAGGCGGACGCGAATGGCGTCGCCGGCCGGGCCGCCGCCGGCGAGCTGCAGGGCCGTTTCGGCGGTCGCCGCCGCCCGCGCGAAGTCGCCTGCCGACGCGTAGGCGGCCGCGAGCACGTCCATGACGCCCGGATCGCGCCCACCGGTCAACTGGTGCGAGCGTTCGGCCAGCCGGATCGCCTCGCCGGCGTCGCGCAGCGCCGGGTTGCCGCTCGTGGCGAGCACCCAGGCCAGATCCGTCATCGCCGGCGCCCATTCGGGTCGCGCCGCGAGCGCCGCCCGGTAGTGCGCCAGCGCGGCCGGCAGGTCGCCGCCGTCGCGGCTGAGGAGCGCGAGATTCCGGTGCGCTTCGGCGTTCGCCGGATCGACGCGCACTGCCTCACCGAAGTGATGGCGCGCCGCCGGCAGGTCGCCGCGCTGCCGGTAGAGGCTGCCGAGATTGTTGTGCGCCTGCCCGTAGTCGGGGCGCAGCGCCAGCGCCCGCCGCAACTCGGCGATCGCCTCGTCGAAGCGACCGTTCAACGACAGCGCCGTCCCGAGGTTGAAGTGCGCCGCGGCACTCTCCGGCTGCAGCGTCGCCGACGCGGCGAAGTGCTCGAGCGCCTTGGCCACGTTGCCCAGTTCCAGATACAGCATCGCGGCACTGTCGCGCAGCGACGCGGTCCGCGGCTCGCGTCCGATCTCGCGTTCGTAGCCGAACGTGTCCTCGGTCAGGATCTTCGGCCGGAAGCCGGCGAGCAACACGTCACGATCGCGATCGTCGTGGGTCAGGACCTGGAACCAGACGTCGCCCATCTCGTCGGCCGACCGCTGTCCCCAGAATACGCGCCGCGGCGGGTTCCAGGGATTGCGCGGGTTGGCCGCCGAGTTGTCGTAGGTGATCGCCATGTCCAGCCTGGTCCCCTTCGGCAGCGCCAGCGGTGTCGCGTAGCGGTAGACGTCCTGCCAGCGGAAATCCCAGTCGGCGATTTCGATCACCGGAATCACCTGGCCGCCCGGCAGCGTCGCCGTGGCGCGCACCCGCCGGGCCCGCTGGTGCGCGTGCGGCTGCACGGCGTGGAGCGTGGCGTCCACCGGCAGCACGAAGGCGTCGCGGATCGTGTGCGCCGCCGCGCCGGCCGGGATGTCGATGTCCTGCTTGCCGAGCCGCAGCATCGTCGGCGTGCGCTCGGGTGGATCGGCTCCGAAGTACAGGCCGATCTCGGGCTTCACGGGTTCCGGCTTGCCGCTCGGCTGCAAGTGGAGCTCGATCACCAGGTCGGTGTCGGGCTCGAGCCGCCAGGCCAGCCCCTTCGGCAGCAGCGGCGGCACCTGCCCTGGCGTCCAGCCGAGGAAGTGGCCGTCGGGATAGACGGCCGTGTGGGCGATGAGGCCGTCGTAGCCGGGCGCCGGATCGGCGTCATCGAACTGCCGCGACGTCCGCGTCGCGTCGATGCGGATATTCGCGTGATGGACGACGCGCAGGTTGCCCGGGTGGAACTCGAGCCCTTTCACATAGCGCAACGCCGACGTCGGCAAGGGGATGACGAAGATGCGGAAGACGTCGGTGCCGTCGGGGCCGAGCGTGAAGCCCTCGGCCGGCGTGACAATCAGGTCGGGCTTGCCCAGCTGCCAGCCGGCAGCGATTGGGGGCGGCGGCAGCGCCGCGCCGTCCCCTTCCGGCGCGCCGGCCGTCACCCACCGCTGAATCGTCGACAGCTCGGCCTCGGAAAGCCGGTTCGAGCCGACAAAGGTGCCGCTGCCGGCCGGTTCCGGCTTCCACGGCGGCATGTAGCGCCGCTGCGTGACGTCGACGATCTGCTCGGCATGCTGCCTGACCTGCGCGTAGGTGATGAGCGGAAAGGGCGCCGAGCCGCCGTCGTGGTGGCAGGCCGCACACCGCGCGTGCAGAATCGGGGCGATGTCACGCGTGAAGGTGACGGACTGGGCGGCGACGGAGCGGGCCCGGGCGAGGCTGGCCAGCGTCACGACGACGGCCAGCGCCACCCGGGCGCTTCCGCTACCGCGCGAAGTCGGCCACATAGCATCCCACCGCCTGCGTCCGCGGCTGACGGACCGGCGTGCCCGCCAGCACCTGCGTCAGCGCATCGGCGAGATCGTGCGTCGTCGCCGCCGGGCGCTCGAGGCCGAGGTTGACGTAGCGATCGTCGATGCGCCCGCGATACGCGAGCTGGCCGGCGTGTGTGAACACGGCAACTTCCGGCGTGATGCTGATGTCGGCGTGCTTCACGAGGGCGTGCGTCAGATCGCGGACCGCATCCACCGGATAGGCGTACGCCTTCAGGTGCTCGCGAATCGCGGCCGGCGTCTCCGCCGGGTTGGGATAGACGAGCGTGAAGCGGACGCCCTGGGCGGCGAAGCGTTCGTGCAGCCGCCGCACCTCCGGGGCGTAGCGGTTCGACACCGGGCACTCGACGCTCACGAACACGTAGACCGCCGCCTTCACGCCGGCCGGCAGTTGCAGTGGATCGACCGGAGCGCCGTCCAGCGACTGGACGCGGACCGCTTCGGCGGCGCGCCCGGCGGCCGGCGCGAGGCAGGTCAGACCGATGAACAGGATGCAGCGACCGACGACGCGGGTATGGGCGGTCATGGATTGGTGCCTCCCTCAGCGTACACCTAGCCGATACGGAACCGGCGGCGGCCCTCGTACAGCGACAGCCGCTCGCGAATCTCGGCGGCAAACCCGGGCAGCCGTGCGCTGGTCGCGACCTGCAGCGCCGCCTTCGCCGTCGCCACCGCTTGGTCGAACTGCCCGGCCGCGGCGTAGGCGGCGGCAAGCGCATCCAGCACCGCCGGATCCGCCCGGGCCGTGAGCCGCGCCGCCCGTTCGCCGAGCGCCACCGCCTCGGCAATCTCTTCCGGCGTCGCCGCGACCGCCGTAGCGTAGAGCCACGCCAGGCCGCTCATCGGCGACGCCCAATCGGGCCGCAAGCCGAGTGCGGCTCGGAAGTGCCGCGCGGCATCACGGTGCTCGCCGCGCGTCGACAGGATGCGACCGAGGTTGTCGTGCGCCTCGGCATTCTCCGGTTTGAGGGCAAGCGCGCGGCGATAGTGCGGCAGCGCCTCGTCGAGCCGGCCGTTGATGTGGAGCAGTGCGCCGAGGTTGTTCTCGGCATCGGCATGCCGGGCATCGAGCGACACGGCGCGACGGAACGCCGCGATGGCGTCGTCGAACCGGCGCTGGGCCGACAGCGCAAGACCGAGGTTGTAATGCGTGGCCGCCACCTCCGGCGCGAGCGCAAGCGACTCGCGGAAGTGCGTCGCGGCGCGGTCGGCCTGGCCTCCCTGCAGGTAGAGCAGCGCGACCGCGTCGTGGCGGCTCGCGTTCGCCGGCTCCTGGGTGAGCAGCCGCGTGTAGGCCTCCAGGTCCTCGGCCCGCATCTTCGCCGCCACGTCGGTGGCCAGCGCGACGAAGTCGGCCTGCGCGCTCGGCACCAGCTGCAGCCACAGGTCGCCCATCTCGTCGTTTGTGTTCTGGCCCCATACGACCCGCCGCGGCGGCGTGAACGGATTGCGGACGTTCTCCGCCGAGTTGTCGTAGACGTAACGCATCGAGATGACCGCGCCGCGCGGCAGCCGCACCGGAGCGGAGTAGCGGTACACGTCCTGCCAGCGGAAGTCCCAGTCGGCGATTTCGATGAGCGGCATCGTGACGCCGGTCGGCAGGGTGGCCCGCGCCGTCATCTGCCGGCCGAGATTGTGCGCATGCGGCTGGATGGCGATGACGTCGGCGTCCACCGGCAACGTATAGCTGTCGGTGATGGCATACGCCGGCTCGCCGGCCGGGATGTCGATCGTCTGGCTGCCGAGCCGCAGGCCGACGGGGGCGCGCACCGGCGCGGCGTCGGTGAAGTAGAAGCCGACGCTGATCTGCACCGGCTCGGACTTGCCGGTCGTCTGCATGTGCAGTCCGGCAACGAGGTCGCTGTCGCGCTCCAGCCGCCACGCCATGCCGTCGGGCGATGGCCGCGGACGCTGTCCCGGCGTCCAGCCGAGCATGTGGCCGGGCGGGTAGCTGGCCGCCTGGGCCATCGAACCTTCGTGACCGGGCGTCGAATCGAGCTCGTCCAGACGTCGCGAGGCACGGGTGCGGTCGATCCCGATGTTGGCGTGATGGACGGCGCGGGCATTGCCGGGGCGGAACTCGATCGCCTCCACGAAGCGTGCGGCGGGCAGCGGAATCGGCAACACGAACGTGCGGAACACGTCGGGGCCGTCGGCCCGGAGGAGGTACGGTTCCGGCATCGTCACGACGAGATCCGGCACGCCGTACTGCCAGCCGCTGGCGAACTGCGGCACCGGCGGGAGGTCGCCGCTGTCGCCTTCGGGGGCGCCGGCCGCCACCCATCGCTGAATGACGTCGATCTCGGCGGTGGTCAGGGCGCGCGAGTCGAGGAACTCGCCCTTCCCGGGCTCCGGCTTCCACGGCGGCATCAGCCGGGCCCGCGTCACGTCGGCAATCTGACGGGCGTGCTGGCGCGCGTCCGCATAGGTCAGCAGACTGAACGGCCCGACCTCGCCCGGGCGATGGCAACTGGCGCACCGGCTGTGAATGATGGGAGCGACGTCGCGGGAGAACGTCGCCGTCGGTGCTTGTGCGGAAACCGGCGCGACCAGACTTCGTCCGACCATCAGCGCCAGCAGTGAGGCGCCGCTCGCGCGCAGCGGCGAAATCCGCATATATGAAGACCTTACGTCGATGCTAGCATACGGGCAGACCCTCGGCACCGCATGACACGACCGCCGCGGCCGAAGCGCGCCGCCCCGCCACACAGCCTGTCGCCCGACCCTCTGCCGGCTGGCGGTTCGTCGGACGGGTTGCCGCTGTGGCTGTTCGCCGGGATCATCGCCGTGCCGGCCCTCGCCCTTCGGCTGCTCCACCTCTGGGACATCAAGCAGGCCACGTTCTTCAGCGTCCTGATGGGCGACGCCAGGGCCTACGACGCCTGGGCTCAGCGGCTGGCTGGCGGAGACTGGGTCGGCACCGAGGTCTTCTACCAGGCGCCGCTGTATCCGTACTTCCTCGGGGTCATCTACGCGGTCGCCGGTCACGACCTCCTGCTCGTCCGCGTCGTCCAGGCGCTGCTCGGCTCGGCGTCCTGCGTGCTGCTCGGACTGACGGCCCGGCGGCTGTTCTCGCAGAGGGCCGGACTCATCGCCGGTGTCGCGCTCGCCGTCTACGCGCCGGCGATCTTCTTCGACGGCCTGATGCAGAAATCGGTGCTCGACGTCTTCTTCATCTGTCTGTCGCTGTGGCTCATCAGCGGGCTGTCGATCGACCCAGGGCGCACGGCGTCGTGGGTCGCGCTCGGTCTGACGATGGGCGGCCTGAGCTTGACGCGCGAGAACGCGCTGGCGCTCGTCGCGGTTGTCGGCGTGTGGGCGGCGTTCGGCGTCCGCGCCGCGCTGCCGGTGCGCGGCCGCGCCGCGGCGGTCTTCGCGGCCGCGGTGGCGATCGTGCTGGTGCCGGTGGCGATCCGCAACTACGCGGTCGGCGGCGGCTTCTACCTGACGACGGCGCAATTCGGTCCGAACTTCTACATCGGCAACAACCCGGGTGCCGACGGCACCTACGCGTCGCTCCGCTTCGGCCGGGGGGCGCCCGAGTACGAGCGGCAGGACGCCACCGACCTCGCCCAGCGCGCCGCCGGACGGACACTGACGCCATCCGAGGTCTCGGCCTACTGGACCGACAGGGCGCTCGATTTCATCACCACCCAGCCCGGCCGCTGGTCGAGGTTGATGGGCCGCAAGCTGCTGCTGCTGTCGAACGCATCCGAGATGCTCGACACCGAGAGCCAGGAAACCTACGCCGACGAGTCATGGCCGCTGCGCGCCACCGGCTGGCTCACCCACTTCGGCGTCCTCGTGCCGCTGGCGTTGTTCGGCGCCGTGACCGTCTGGCCGGCCCGCCGCTCGCTGGGGGTCTTCTACGCACTGACCGGCACCTACGCCGCCAGCGTGCTGGTCTTCTATGTGTTCGCCCGCTACCGCTTTCCGCTCGTGCCCATGCTCGTACTGTTCGCCGCCGCCGGGCTTGCGGCGCTCCCCGGGTGGTTGCGGGTGACGGCGCGGTCGCGCCTCGTCGCGGTCGCCGGCGCCGTGGTCGCGGCGCTCGTCGTCACCAACTGGCCGGTGCTGTCACCGACGCTCATGCGGGCGATCACCGAGACCAACCTGGCGACCGCGCTACAGTCGGAGAATCGCATCGACGAGGCGGTGCGACACTACCAGCGTGCGATTGCCTGGCAGCCGGACTACGCACCGGCACACAACAATCTCGGGACGGCGCTGCGCGCCCAGGGCAGGCTCGACGATGCGATCGCCACCTACGAGCGGGCGCTCGCCGTCGCCGCCGACTACCCGGATGCGCACTACAACCTCGCCAACGCGCTGCTCGAGAGGAACCGGCCGGAGCTGGCGGCGCGGCACTTCCAGGTGGCGCTGCAGTCGATGCCGGATTCCGCCGAAACCCACAACAACCTCGGAATCGCGCTGATGAACCAGCAGCGGTACGACGAGGCAATCGCGGCCTTTCGGGATGCCCTGACGATTGCGCCGGCATCGACGCAGACGCTGCGCAACCTCGCGTCGGCCCTCGACGCGCGGGGCCATGTCGACGAGGCGGTCGAAACCCTGCAGCAGGCGATCGCGCTCGACCCGCAGGATGCGGCGGCGCTCTACGACCTCGGCAGCACGATGCTGGAGGCGGGTCAGATGGAAGCGGCGATCGACGCGTTCCGCAAGGCGCTCGCCATCACCCCACAGTCGGTCGAAGCCCACAACAATCTCGGGATCGCGCTCGGTTCGCTCGGACGGATGGCCGAGGCGGCGGCCGAGTTCGAGCGCGCCCTCGCGATTCGACCGGACTTCGCCGACGCCAGGCGCAATCTGGAACTGGCCCGCGCCGCCGGCGCCGGCCAGCGGTGAGACGCGGGACGGTCGTCCCGTCCCGCGCCCGACGGACTCAGGTGAGCCACCGCATCCCTCCCACTGACATCTCCGACGGGCCGACGGGCCAGTGGACCACCGGCCGAGGATGCCCCGTCCGGACCGGTCGTGCTATAAGCCAGAAGCAATGGCGACTGTTCAACAGCTGTTCGATCTGACGGGCAAGGTCGCAATCGTGACCGGCGGCTCTCGTGGGCTCGGGCTCGAAATCGCCGACGGGTTGGCCCAGGCCGGAGCCCGCCTGATGCTCTGCGCCCGTCGGGACGCCTGGCTGACCCCCGCCCTGGCGGAACTGCGCGCCGCCGGCTACGACGTGGACGGGCTGGTGTGCGACGTCGCCGATCCAGTCCAGGTACAGGCGGTCGTCGATCGGGCGGTCGCCGGGTTCGGCAAGGTGGACATCCTGGTCAACAACGCCGGGGTCAGCTGGGCCGATCGGCCCGAAGCCATGGCGCTGGACAAATGGCGGATGGTGATCGACACGAACCTCACCGGCGCCTTTCTCTTCGCCCAGGCCGCGGCACGCGACATGTTGCTGCGGCAGGACGGCCGCATCATCAACATCTCGTCGATAGCCGGACTGTTCTCGCTGGTCGGCGGGCCGCACTACGCCGCCTACGCCGCCAGCAAGGCCGGCCTGCTCGGCTTGACCCGGGAGCTGGCCGCCACGTGGGGCCGACAGGGCATCCGCGTCAACGCCATCGCGCCCGGCTTCTTCCACTCGCGCCTCGCCGATCCGGTGCTGCCGATGGTCGAAGGGACGATTCGGGCGTGCAGCCCGATTCCGCGTGTCGGCGCCGCCGGTGAACTGAAGGGGACCGCGCTGTTCCTCGCCTCCGACGCGTCGAGCTACATCACCGGACAGACGATCGCGGTTGACGGTGGATGGAGTGCGACCTAGGCCGTCAAGCGACATGCCCTCATCCTCGACCGATCGCCCGTGGCTGCGCCACTACGACCCGTGGGCGCCGCATCACCTGTCGTACCTCGCGCGGCCGCTGACACACATACTCGACACGGCGGCGGCTGAGCAACCGGACGGGATCGCGACGCAGTTCCTCGGCGCCGCGCTCAGCTTCGCGCAGCTGAAGCAGCAGGCCGACCGCCTCGCCGCCGCGCTGCGCCAACTCGGCGTCGCTGCCGGCGATCGCGTCGGCATCATGCTGCCGAACTGCCCGCAGTACATCGTGACGGTCTTCGGTACCCTCCGCCTCGGGGCGGTTGTCGTGAACCTGAATCCGACCTACACGCCACGCGAGCTCGGCCTCGCGGCCCGGGATGCCGGACTGTCGGTGCTCGTGACCCTCGACCGCTGTCTGCCCACCGTCCGGCAGGTGCTCGTCGAGGCACCGATCGGCCGCGTCATCGTGACCGCGCTCACCGACTACGGTCGGTCGATCGCGGCCGCGCCGGACGGCGACACGGCCGCGGGTCCGGCACTGACCGGTGACGAGCTGGCGTTCAACGCCGTGCTCGCGATGCCGACCGCACCTCTCGCGGCCGGTCCGGCCGTGTCGCCCGACGACCTCGCGGTGCTGCAGTACACCGGCGGCACCACCGGTGTGCCCAAGGGTGCGATGCTGACGCATGCCAGCATCTTTGCCAACGTGGAGCAGACGACCGCCTTCATGTATCCGGCCGTCCGGCGGGGCGTCGACCGCTACCTGATGGTGATTCCGTACTTCCACATCTACGGCTTCACGGTCGGGATGATGCGCGGACTCTGGGTCGGCGCCACCCAGATGCTGCTGCCGAAGTACGACGCGGCGGAGATGCTGGACGCCATCCGCTCATTCCGGCCCGGCGTCGTCCCGGCCGTGCCGACGATCTACATCTCGCTGCTGAGCCATCCGCTGTGCGCGGCATCCGGCCTGGATCGGGTGCGCATGTTCCACACCGGCGGCGCGCCGTGCCCGGTCGACGTCATCGAGCGCTTCGAACGGGCCACCGGTCGGCCGTTGAACGAAGGCTACGGTCTGTCGGAGAGCTCGCCGGTCATCTGCACGACGCCACAGCAGGCGGTGCGCAAGCCCGGCACCGTCGGACTGCCGTTGCCGGATACCGACATCGACATCGTCGATCTCGAGACCGGTACCGAGCGCCTGCCGATCGGAGAGGTCGGCGAGCTCCGGGTCGCCGGTCCCCAGGTGATGCGGGGCTACTGGCGGCAGCCGTACGAAACGGCACACGCCCTGCGGACCGATGCCGCCGGCCGCCGCTGGCTCTACACGGGTGACATCGCACGGCTGGACGACGACGGGTTCGTCACCATCGTCCAGCGCAAGAAGGACGTCATCATCGTCGATGCGTTCAAGGTCTATCCGTCCGAGGTCGAAGCGGTGCTCACCGCGCATCCCGCGGTCCGGATGGCGGCAGTGGTCGGCGTGCCCGACGACTACCACGGAGAGGTGGTGCGGGCCAGCCTCGTCCTCGAACCGGGCGCGACGCTGACCCGCGAGGCGATCGTCGCCCACTGTCGCGCACAGCTCGCACCCTACAAGGTGCCGCGGCAGATCGACATCCGCGACGCGCTGCCGACCAGCGCGGTCGGCAAGATCCTGTATCGTGTGTTGCGTGACGAAGCGCCGGCGACCGATCCAGCCAGCTGACCCCGGCGCGATCGCCGGGGAACACCGCGTGGCCGGTGCCCGCATGCTGTCCGCACCCGCGACCCCGGCGTGCCGTGTGGGTGGGCCGCTGCGATGAGCGATTACGTCCGGACCGAGATTCTTGCCCCGGTCGCGCTGCTGACCATCGAGAACCCGCCGGTCAACCTGCTCAGCGACGAGGTCTGGGAGGCGATCGACCGGGCCGTTGCCGCGGCGGCCGCCGACGCGGCGGTCGGGGCCATCGTGCTCATGGGCGGGGGCACGACGTTCGTCGCCGGCGCCGACATCCGCCGGTTCGCCCGGCTGGCGACAATCGACGATGCGATGATGCGGACGGGGTGGACGCATGCGATGCTGCGCCGGCTCGAGGACACGCCCAAGCCGCTCGTCGCCGCGATTCACGGCCATGCCCTCGGCGGCGGCCTCGAGCTGGCGATGGCCTGTCATTTCCGCATCGCGACGCTGGACGCCCGCCTCGGGCAGCCGGAAGTCGGGCTCGGCATCATTCCGGGAGCCGGCGGCACGCAGCGGCTGCCGAGACTCTGCGGTCCGGACGTCGCGCTGCGTCTGTGCACCGACGGCACACCGCTGACCGCCGAGCGGGCGGCGCACGCCGGCCTGCTCGATCACATCGTCGCTGGCGATCTCCGGTCGAGCGCGCTCGGCTACGCCCGCGCCAAGGCCGTGCAGGCGCGGACGCGCAAGACGCGCGAGGTCGTACTGCCGCCGGACGTGATCGACGCCGGGCTCGCCGCGTGCGCGGCGACACGCGCCGGCCTCGCCGCGACCGCCCGCGGGCGGCGGGCGCCGCTGGCCGCCGTCGACGCCATCGAAGCCGGGCTGCTGATGTCATTCGATGACGGTTCGCTGCGCGAACGCGAAATCTTCGCCGCCTGCGTCGTCGCCATCGAAAGCCGGGCGCTGCGCCATCTGTTCTTCGCCGAGCGCGCCGCCGCCCGGCTGCCGGCGGACGTGACGCGCGTCGGCGCCGCGACGGTCCGCTACGCCGCAGTGGTCGGTGCCGGCACGATGGGCAGCGGCATCGCGATGGCCTACGCCAACGCCGGCCTCCCGGTGGTCCTCAAGGATGTCGACGGCGCGGCGCTGGATCGCGCCATGACGGCAATCGCCCGGCACTACGAGTCGGCGGTGGCGAAGGGGCGTCTGGAGAGCTACCGCCGTGACCGGGCGCTGGCCCTGATCACGCCGACGATGGACTTCGACGAGTTCCCGCAGGTGGACGTGGTCGTCGAGGCGGTCTTCGAAGATCAGGCGCTGAAGGAGCGGGCGTTCGCCGAGATTGCCGCGGTCACGCGCGAGGACTGCCTGCTCGCGTCGAATACGTCGACGCTGGACATCGATGCGCTCGCCGAGGCCAGCGGCCGTCCGGCACAGGTCGTCGGCCACCATTTCTTCAGTCCGGCGAACGTCATGACGCTGCTCGAGATCGTGCGCGGCCGGCGGACCAGCGCCGCCGTGCTGTCGACGTCCCTGGCGATCGCGAGGCAACTCGGCAAATCGGCGGTGATCGTCGGCAACGGCTTCGGGTTCGTGGCCAACCGGATGTTGGCGTACTACCTTCGCGAAGCCTTGCTGCTGCTCGAGGAGGGAGCGAGCGTCGGACAGATCGATGGGGCGATGACCGCGTTCGGCATGCCGGTCGGCCCGTTCGCGCTGCAGGACATCGCCGGCATCGATGTCGGAGCGCGCATCCGCCAGCATCTCGCGGCCGGCGGCCGGACGTGGGCGTCCGGTCCACAATCGCGGCTGCCCGATCAGCTCTATCGCATGGGCCGCTACGGCCAGAAGACGAACGCCGGCTGGTACCGCTACGAACCGGGCAGCCGACACCCGATTGCGGATCCGCTGATCGAGCAGCTGGCGGACGACGCCGCCGGTGCCCGCGGCCTGACACGCGGCGCCGTGGCTGACGACGACATCGTCGCCCGCCTCCTGACGGCGCTGGCCAACGAAGGCGCCCGGGTACTCGAAGAACGGCTGGCGCAGCGCGCCGCCGACATCGACGTCGCCTACTGTCATGGTTTCGGCTTCCCGCGAGCCCGCGGCGGACCGATGTTCCACGCGCACACCATCGGCCTCGACACGGTGCTCGCACGGGTCCACGACTACCGGGCGCGGTTCGGCGACTACTGGCAGCCGGCGCCACTGCTCGAGCAGCTGGTCCGCGAATCCCGCAGCTTCTACGAGGGATCATGACATGGCAACCTCACCCAGGGTCTTCACGGCCGACGGGCTGACCGTACGGCTGGGCCAGGAGATCGCCGTCAGCGACTGGCTGACCGTCGATCAGGCGCGCATCGACCAGTTCGCCGCTGTCTGCGGCGACGACCAGTGGATTCATACCGACCCGGTGCGCGCCGCCGCGTCGCCACTCGGCGCCACGATCGCGCATGGCTTCCTCACCGTGTCGCTGCTGGCCAGCCTGATGCGCGACACGGTCGGCGTCGACGGGATGGCGACAGCCATCAACTACGGACTCAACCGCGTCCGCTTCGTGACCCCGGTCAGGGCCGGTGCGCGGATTCGCGCGCGGTTCGTCCCGGCGGCGGTCGCCGCCGCCGGCGGCGGTGTCCAGGTGACCTGGAGCGCCACCATCGAGCTCGAGGGATCGAGCCGACCGGCGGTGGTGGCCGAGTGGATCGTGCGGTACGGAGACAGCGATCGTCCGCCGCTGAGGACGTGAGCCGCAGCGCGGCGGGCCGGCGCGGCGAAACGGCCGTAGAATCGGCGGCGGGGCGCTGGCAGTATTGTTGCCTGTCGCTGCCGGCGGAGAGACATATGCAGTCATCGCGAGTCCTTGTCGTCGTCATCGCCATCGCGCTCACGGCGGCGGCCACGCCGGCGTTCGCGCAGCGGGCCCAGGGGCGTCCGCGTGGCCCGGGTGGCAGCGTCGGTCGCGCCGTGCCGCGCGGGTCGGTCCGTCCGGTTCCGGGGCCGCGCCCGGGCCGTGGCGTCGTGAACCGGGGCTACCGCGCCGGCTGGCCGGTCTACGGCTACAACGCGTGGGGCTGGGGTGCGCCGTATGGCTTCTACGGATCGGGCATCTACGGCGGCTTTTACTACGGTCGGGGCTGGGGCGGCTGGGGGAGTCCGTACTGGGGCTGGGGACCAGGCGTCGGTGTCGCCCCCATGTGGAACGGCTATGGCTACGGCTATGGCTATCCACCCGCCGTGGCACCCGGCTACGTGGCGGCAGCGCCGGGACGGCTCGACGGCGGCGTCCGCCTCGAGATCGCTGAACGGGACGCCCAGGTTCTGGTCGATGGCTACTACGTCGGTGTGGTCGGTGACTTCAATGGTGTGTGGCAGCGGCTCACACTCGACGCCGGACCGCACCGGATCGAGATCCAGCAGGATGGGTTCGAGCCGGTCTCGTTCGACGTGAATGTCGAGCCTGGACGCACCATCACCTACCGCACGCAGCTCCGGCCGTTGCAGCCGTGAAGTGGCGCCGGGCGCTCGCCGGGGCCCGCGGTTCACCGCCCGTCCTCGCCCTCGCCCGCCAGCGCATACCCCGCGCGCCGACAGCTCGGCCGTGAGTCAACCTCCCCGCCGGCATGCGTTTGGCTATGACGCTCGGCCAGGAGGCGACCACATGCTGCAGATGGCGTTCGCATTTCTGGTGATTGGGCTCATCGCCGCCCTGTTCGGATTCACGACTATTGCCGGCGCCTCGATCGCGATCGCCAAGTTCCTGGCCGGACTGTTTCTCGTCCTGTTCCTGATCTTCCTGGTCCTCGGCCTCGTCGCCGTGAGGAAAGTCGTGGACTGATCGGCAGACCCGCCTGCGACTACAATGAAGGGTCTCGTTGACCGAGATCCTTCAGTGACTGTCCGACATCGCGCCCTTTCCCCCGTTCGCCTCGCCGCCATCGGGCTGACGCTCGTCGTCTCGCTCGTCACCGGTCTGTCGGGACAGGCGCCGCTTTCGCTGACCCTCCTGTCGCGCGACAGCCGGCGCAGTATTCCGTTGACGGTCATCAACGAGCAGGAAATGGTCGCGCTGGACGAGCTGGCGTCCATCTTCCAGTTGTCGGTTCGCGAAGAGGCGGGGGCCGTGACGGTGACGTCGCGCGGTCGCACCGTCGTGCTGAATCCGGAGCAGACGATCGCGTCCGTGGCCGGCCGGATGATCTCGCTGCCGACTCGACCGGTGCGCCAGGGCGGTCGCCTGCTCGTGCCGGTCGATTTCATCAGCCGGGCGATCGGCCCGATTACCGAGAGCCGCGTCGACCTGCGCCGCGCGTCGCGTCTGCTCATCGTCGGCGATCTGAAGGTGCCGCGGCTGACCCTG
This sequence comes from uncultured Acidobacteriota bacterium, assembly GCA_902825985.1. Classification (GTDB taxonomy): domain Bacteria; phylum Acidobacteriota; class Vicinamibacteria; order Vicinamibacterales; family CAVVIG01; genus VFZL01. The sequence continues at coordinate 25,167 of CADEDC010000048.1, forward strand.
GTCACCGAGCCATTGACGAACGGCCACCGCCTGACGATAGACGCGGCGCCCCAGACCGGCAGCACCATTTCGCGGGACGCCGATCATCTGATGATCAGGTTCGAGGCCGACGCGCTGGATGTCGCGATTCCGGCCCTGCCACCGCAGCCGTTCGTGCAGGCCATCCGCCGCGTCGACGCGGTGACGCTCGCCATCGACCTCGGCCCGCGCTTCAGTTCGTACCGGTCGTCGACGCAGAGCGTGGACGCGTCGACCCGGCTCACGCTCGAGTTGCTGCCCGCGCCGGCCGACGCGCCGGCCACCGGTGCCCCGGAGGTTCCGGCCGCCACCCCCGGCGCGCCAGCCATCACCGCCGCTCCGCCCGTCGACCTGCCGACCTTCGGGCAACCGACCGTGCCGATCCGCACGGTGACGCTCGACCCCGGGCACGGCGGCGCCGACGCGGGGGCGCGCGGCGCCGGTGGACTGACCGAGAAGTCGTTGACGCTCGCCGTCGCGAGGCGCGCGAAGGCGGCCCTCGAGGCCCGTCTCGGCTTGCGCGTGCTCCTGACCCGCGACGACGATCGCGAGGTGCCGATTGACGCCCGCACGGCGGTGGCCAACAACAACAAGTCCGATCTGCTGATCAGCCTGCACGCCAATGCGTCGTTCAGGCCGGAAACGGCGGGGGCGGCGATTCTCGTGGCCCAGTTTCCCGACGAGGGTCTCGCCCGCGAACTGCTCGAGCCGCACCGCGTGCCGGTGTTCGGCGGCGGCCTGCGCGACATCGAACTCGTGTTGTGGAACCAGGCGCAGATCCGCTACGTCGACCAGTCGGCGGTGTTCGGCGACGCGCTGCTGCAACAGCTGCAGCCGCGGATTCCCCTGCACGCGCGCGCCCTCGATCGTGTCCCCCTGCGGGTGCTCGCGTCGGCGAACATGCCCGCGGTGCTCGTCGAACTCGGCTTCCTCAGCAACAGCGAGCAGGAGGCCCGGATGGGCGGCGGCGAATTCCAGGGGACCGTCGCGTCGGCGATCGTCGACGCCGTCCTGGCGTTCCGCGAGTACCTGCGCCGCGCCCCCGAGGGCGAGCGATGACGAGCCGCCGGCTGCTGCTCGTCGGCGGTGTGGCAGTGCTCGTCCTGCTGGTTGGCTGGGTGCTCGTGCTGATGCTGCCCGGCTGGATCGCGCCGCGGCAGTCGTCGGCGGCGCCGGCGACGATCACGGCGGAGCCGGCCGCGCCCGAGCGGAAGATCAAGGCGCGTCTGTTCTTCGTCGCCGCCGACGGCAGCGGCCTCACCGGCGTCGAGCGCGAGGTCACCTATGGTGCCGATCCGTCGGCGCAGGCGCGGGCGATCCTCGAGGCGCAATTCGCGCCCGCCGAGCCGCCCGCCGTGACGGCGATTCCCGCCGGCACCACCGTCCGCGGCGCGTTCGTCGCCAACGGCGAGGCCTACATCGACGTCTCGACCGACATCGTCACCGGTCATCCCGGCGGTTCGCTCAACGAACAGCTGACCGTCTACACCATCGTCGCGGCCGTGCTGTCGAATCTGCCGGCGGTGACCGGCGTGCAGATTCTCGTGGACGGCAAAGAAGTCGATACGCTCGCAGGTCACGTCGACCTGCGTCAGCCGCTCGTCAAGAACCCCGCATGGGTTCAGTAGGTGGGTTCCTGTCTATGAGATCCGATCAGCGTCCGTCCAACCAGCTTCGCGACACCGCCATCACCCCCCATTACCTGGTGCACGCCGAGGGGTCCGTCCTCATCCAGGCCGGTCAGACGAAAGTCATCTGCACGGCCAGCGTCGAGGATCGCGTGCCGCCGTTCCTGCGCAACAGCGGTAAGGGTTGGGTCACGGCGGAGTACGGCATGCTGCCGCGCGCCACGACGACCCGCATGACGCGTGAAGCGAGCGCCGGCAAGGTCGGCGGCCGGACGCAGGAAATCCAGCGCCTGATCGGCCGCTCGCTGCGCGCCGTCACCAACCTGCCGGCACTCGGCGAGCGGACGATCTGGATCGACTGCGACGTCATCCAGGCCGACGGCGGGACGCGGACCGCGTCGATCACCGGCGCGTTCGTCGCCCTGGCTCTGGCACTCGAGAAGATGCGCGAGCGCGATCAGCTCCGCGCCATTCCGCTGGTCGACTACGTCGCGGCCACCAGCGTCGGCATCGTCGATGGCGAGGTGCTGCTCGACCTCGCCTACGACGACGATTCCCGGGCCGAGGTCGACATGAACATCGTCAAGACCGGCGACGGCCGTTTCATCGAAGTCCAGGGGACGGCCGAAGCGATTCCGTTCGGCCGCGAGTCGCTGATCAAGCTGCTCGATCTCGCCGATCACGGCATCGCACAGCTGATCGAGAAGCAGCGCGCCCTCGTCGGGCATCTGGTCAAGGCGAAGTAGCCGTGGCGGCGCTCGCGTGTGCGCGGCTCGACACGCCAGTCGGCTGGCTGCTCGCCGTCACGAGCGAGCGCGGACTCTGCGGGCTGCCCTTCGTGGCCGCTGATCCCGACGCGCCGGCCGGCGCGCGCCTGCCGGCGCGGCTGCAGCGGCGGGTCGGCGCGGCGGCACTCGTCGAACAGCCGGACCATCCGATTCTGCGCGAGACGCAGGCGTGGCTCACCGCCTACTTCGCCGGCGCGAACGACGGGCCGGCGCTGCCGCCGCTCGACATGCGCGGCGGCGATTTCGAGCGGGCGGTGTGGCGCAGCCTTCTCGACATTCCGATCGGCACCACGACCAGCTATGGGACGGTCGCCAGGCGCATCGGACATCCGGGCGCCGCACGCGCCGTCGGCCTGGCCAACGGCGCCAACCCGGTGCCGATTATCGTGCCCTGCCATCGCGTGATCGGCGCGTCGGGTGCCCTGACCGGCTATGGCGGTGGACTGCCACGCAAGACCTGGCTGCTCGATCATGAACGGCGGCACTGGGGCGCCGATCAGCGCTTCACGTTCGGCTGAGGACCACAGGCGACACCGCCGCGGCCGCGTCGTACGATGGCGCAATCCCGTGAGGTCGGCGCCCCGCACCGCCACGGCTGCCGGGACGAGCTCGCGCCCACCTGGGCTATGCTCGGACATGGTTCGCGACCCGGTTCGCGCGCAGGTGCTGGCCGCCGTCGACGCTTGCACCGATGAGCTGATCGACTTCACCTCTGCGCTCATCAGGATTCCGACGGTCAATCCGCCGGGCGAGGCCTACCCCGACTGCGCGCATGCCATCGGCGACCGATTGCGGCTCTGCGGCTTCGACGTCGCCTACTTCTGCGCCGACGGCCGGCCCGAGCATACGACGGCGCATCCGCGCGTCAACGTCGTCGGCCGCCTCCCGGGACGAGTCGCGCGGCCGACCGTGCATCTGAACGGTCACGTCGACGTCGTCCCGGCAGGCAGCGGCTGGACCGTCGACCCTTTCGGCGGCACCGTAAAGGACGGCCGCATCTACGGCCGCGGCGCGTGCGACATGAAGGCCGGAATCGCCGCGGCGGTCTACGCCGCGGCGGCGATCCGCCGGGCCGGCGTCACGCTGCAGGGATCGGTTGAGATCAGCGGGACGGTCGACGAGGAAAGCGGCGGCTTCGCCGGCGTGGCCTGGCTCGCCGAGAAGGGGCACCTGACGTCGCGATCGGTCGATCACGTCATCATCCCGGAGCCGCTCAACGTCGATCGCGTCTGCCTCGGCCACCGTGGCGCCTACTGGTTCGAGGTCGCGACGCATGGCCGCATCGCGCACGGCAGCATGCCGTTCCTCGGCACCAGCGCCGTGGACCACATGGCGCAGCTCCTCGACCGCATGCGTCGCGACCTGATGCCGCGCCTGGCGGCGCGGACGACGGCGGTCCCGGTGGTGCCCGACCGGGCGCGTCACGCCACGATGAACATCAACGGCATCTCGGGCGGCCAGCCGGTGGACGGCATCCAGACTCCGTGCGTCGCCGACCTGTGCCGCGCGGTCTTCGATCGGCGTTTCCTGCTCGAAGAGGGGTTCGAGGCGACGAAGCGGGAAATCGTCGGGCTGCTCGAGCAGGCGGCCGCCGACATCCCCGGGTTCCGCTATCAGCTGCGCGACCTCCTGGTCGTGCACCCGGTGCACACGCCACCGGACTCACCCCTGGTCGCGGCCCTCGATCGGCACATCCACGACGTCCTCGGACGGCCGGCGACCCACGTCGCCAGCCCGGGCACCTACGACCACAAGCACGTCGACCGGATCGGCGGCATCCGTGACTGTGTCGCCTACGGACCCGGCATCCTCGACCTCGCTCACCAGCCGGACGAATGGTGTGGCGTGGACGATTTGATCAACGCGACGAAAGTTCTGGCGCTGGCGCTCTTGACGCTGACGCACTCGGTGTGACCGCGCCGGCGGGCATCGTGATGCGGCCGGCCGCGGCATTCGGAGGGTGAAGATGCGAGGATGGGTACGAGCCGCGGCCGCAGTGCTGCTCGCCGCCTGGTGCGGGGTGCCGCCCGTGTGGGCGCAGGCCACCGGCACGATCACGGGCGTCGTCACCGACTCGTCGGGCGGCGTCCTGCCCGGTGCGACGGTCGACCTGACCAACCTCAACACGAATGCCACCCGAACCGTCGTCACCGATGGCGAGGGGCGCTACACGCTGTTGCTCGTCCAGCCGGGCGCCTACCGCGTCAGGGGATCGCTGGCCGGATTCACGGCGATCGAGCGCGGCGACATCGCGGTCACGGTCGAGAGCACGTCGCGCGTCGACCTGGCGCTCAGCGTCGGCAGTCTGGTGGAGGTCGTGGCGGTCACCGCGGCGGTGCCGCTGGTCGAGACGCGCAGCGGGACGCTCGGCCTGGTGGTCAATCGCGAGCAGATCGTCGAATTGCCGCTGAACGGCCGCAACTTCACACAGCTCGGCACGCTGCTGCCGGGCGTGCTCGCCCCGCCGGCCGGCCTCGGTGGCGGGGCGGGGGACGCGACGCCCGGCGGCTTCGGCGCTGCGACCTCGGGATTCAGCGTCAACGGCCAGCGCAATCAGTCGAACAACTTCCTGCTCGATGGTGCCAGCAACAACGATTCGTTCAACACCGGGTTCGTCATGCGCCCGCCGCCGGACGCGATACAGGAGTTCAAGATCCTGACCCACTCGTACGGCGCCGAGTACGGCCGCAACGCCGGCTCGGTGGTCAACGTCGTCACCCGCAGCGGCAGCAACGATCTGAGCGGCGCCGCCTGGGAGTTCAATCGCGACGACCGGCTGCAGGCCCGCAACTACTTCGCGTCACCGACGCAGCCCAAGCCCAAGCTGAAGCAGCATCAGTTCGGCGGTGCCCTCGGCGGCCCGGTGGCGAAGAACACGCTGTTCGGCTTCGGGTTTTACGAGGGCTTCCGCAACACCAGCGGCGTCGTGCAGAACTTCGTCGTGTTGAGCGAAGCCCAGCGCCTCGGCGACTTCGGGACGACGACCGTCCGGGATCCGCTGACCGGTGCGGCCTTTCCGAACAACGCCATTCCCGCCACGCGCATGAGCGCCGCGGCCCGCCGGCTGCTCGACGAGTTCGTGCCGGATGCGAATACCGGTGCCGACCGCTACGTGGTCTCGCCCGATTCCACGGACCATCGCGATCAGTTCGGCCTGCGCGTCGACTATCAGCGTTCGGCGAAGCACTCGGTGCTCGGCCGCTACCTGCACAGCCGGACGCACCGCAACGACCCGCCGACGACGCGGCCGGTCGGCACGGTGGCGAAGGCGGTTCTGCAGGACGCGATGGTCGCCGACACCTACATCGTCGGCTCGACGCTGTTCAACGTCGCGCGCGTCTCCTACAACCGCATCGGCGCCAGGCCGCAGGCGACCAGCGCGCTCGCCAACGCCGCCTACGGCCTGGACGTCCCGCAGAACCGTCCGGACGCCCTCGGGCTGGCGAACATCACGGTCAACGGCTTCTTCAGCCTCGGCGACGCGGCGCAGCCGTTCGTCCGCCGCATCAACGAGGTGATCAACATCGCCGACGATGTGACCTGGGTCCGCGGCAGACACGCGATGAAGTTCGGCATCGACATCCGGCGCGAGCACATGCTGCTGGCATTCGTGAACCGCCCGAACGGCGACTTCACGTTCAATGGCTATGCGACGGGCAACGCGGCGGCCGACTTCCTGCTCGGGCTGCCGTCGCAGTTCCGTCGCGCGACGCGGAACAGCGACCAGGACGGCACCGGCTGGCTCTACGCCGGCTTCGCCCAGGACGAGCTCCGCTTGGCCAACCTGACGCTGAACCTCGGCGTCCGCTACGAGGTGGCGATGCCGTTCGTCGATGCCGGCGACGCGCTGAACTCGTTCCGGCCGGGCCAGCAGTCGACGCGGTTCCCCGGCGCACCGCTCGGCCTGGTGTACCCCGGGGATGCCGGGGTCGAGCGCGGCACCTATCCGACCGACCGGAACAACGTGGCGCCGCGCGTCAGCGCGGCGTGGGATCCGACCGCCACCGGCCGCTCGAGCCTGCGCGGCGCCTGGGGCATCTTCTACGACGCCCTCGCCGGTCAGGGCGACTTCTTCCAGAATGGCGTCCTCGCGCCGCCGTTCACCCCGATTCTGGAAGTGAATGCGCCGCCCGCAGCGCTGACGTTCCAGGATCCGCTGGCGGCCGTATCGGGCGGCGCCAGCGACTTCCCCGCCGGCCTGATCTTCATTGGCATGGACCGCCACTTCACGTCGCCGTACGCGCAGCATTACAACCTCACCTGGCAGCAGCAGGTGTGGGACCGCTTCTCGGCGGAAGTCGGCTACGTTGGTGCGCGCGGCTACAATCTGCCAATCTTCATGGAAGCGAACCCGGGCCTCCACGTGGCCGGTCAGACGGCGCCCGGGGCGCGCGTCTACCCGGCCTTCAGCCTGGTCCGGCCGACCGTGTCGGCGGCACGGTCCTGGTATGACTCGCTGCAGGCGAGCGTCCGCATGCGGCCGAGCCGCGGCGTCAACTTCCTGGCCTCGTACACGTTGGGCCATGCGGTGGACCACGTGTCGGGCCTGAACATCGGCGGCGAGCAGCGGCCGGTAGACGCCATCGCGATCGGCGACCGGGCGTCCATCGAGCGGGCGCTGGCATTCGAAAAGGGTGACGCGCTCTTCGACGCACGCCACCGCTTCGTCTTCAGCTTCGGGGCCGCCCTGCCGGCGCCGGCCGCAATGGGCCGGGCCATGACCCAGATGCTCGGCGGATGGCAGGTGAACGGCATCGTCCAGGCGCAGACCGGCTTCCCGTTCACCGTCTACGATCCGGTCACCAGCATCCGCTACCTGACGAACCGGCCGGACCAGATCTGCGATCCGAACGCCGACGCGCCGGGCACCGTGGCCCGCTGGTTCGACACGTCCTGTTTCGTCCGCCGGCCGTTGGCGGCGACGGCCGACCCGGGGAGCACGCCGCGCAACAGCGTCCGCGGGCCGGGCTTCGCGCGCACCGACCTGTCGGTGTTCAAGACGATCGCGCTGCCGGCACGCCAGACGATTCAGCTGCGGGTCGAGACGTTCAACATCTGGAACCAGACGCAGTTCCGCAATCCTGGCACCGGCAACACGGGCAACCAGATCGGCACGCCGCAGTTCGGCCAGATCACGGCCGCCGAAGACGGGCGCGTCGTCCAGCTCGCTATCAAGTACAGTTTCTGAGATCACCATGCATCGCATTTACTCTGCTTCGCTTGGGCTCGCCGTCTCGGCCGTGGTCGTCGCGGCGCACGCGCAGGGAGCCGCACCAGCTGGCAAGACCGCCGGCGCGGCCGCCAAGGGGCTCACGGCCGTCCCCGGGATCAAGGTCGGCCACGTGACGCTGGCGGAACGGCCGACCGGCTGCACGGTCATCCTGGTCGACGGTGCCGGGGCGGTGGGCGGCGTGGCGCAGCGCGGCGGCGCCCCGGGGACGCGCGAAACCGACCTGCTCGACCCGCTCAACATGGTGGACAAGGTCAACGCCGTGGTGTTGTCGGGCGGCAGCGCCTACGGCCTCGACGCGGCACAAGGCACGGTCCGCTATCTCGAAGAGCGCAACATCGGGTGGCCGGTCGGCTCGAGCGGCGTCGTGCCGATCGTGCCGGCCGCCATCCTGATGGACCTCGGCTTCGGCGGCAACCCCAGGATCCGCCCGACGGCGGATTGTGGGTACCGGGCAGCCCAGGGCGCCAGCGACGCCGCGGTGCCGGAGGGGAACGTCGGCGCCGGCGCCGGTGCCACGGTCGGCAAGATGGGCCAGGGACGCTCGATGAAGGGAGGACTCGGCTCGGCGGCCGTGGTGCTGCCCAACGGACTCGTCGTCGGCGCCATCGTCGCCGTGAACGCGGTCGGCGACGTCATCGACCCGAACACCGGAAGGGTGGTCGCCGGCATGCGCACCGAGGACGGCACGAAGCTGGCCGACGTCCGCACCCTCATCCGCTCGGGTGCGCTCCTGGGCCGTCCGCGTGCCGCCCAGCCCCAGCCCGGCGCAAACACGACCATCGGACTGGTCGCCACCAATGCGCGGTTGTCCAAGGCCGATGTCAGCCGCATGGCGTTGATGGCCGACGATGGATTCGCGCGCGCGATCAGCCCGGCGCACACCGCCGGAGACGGTGACACGGTGTTCGCGTTGGCGACCGGGTCCTTCACCGAAGACGTGCCGCTCTCGATGATCGGCGCCCTCGCCGCGGATGTCATGGCCGAGGCGATCGTCAGGGCGGTCTCCAAGGCGGCGACGCTCGCCGGCGTCCCGGCGGCGGCGCAGTTCGGCACGGTACCGGAGCGACTGAGGTAGCCATGCCGGCCCGGCTCGGTCGCCGCGCGTTCGTGCGGCGGACACTCGCCTTCGCCGTCGCCGCGCCGTGGCCGGCGCTGCGCGCCCAGGCACCCGCCATCGTCACGGCGGCGGGCCGCGCGCCGCAGATCACGCACGGCGTTGCCGCCGGTGACGTGCACGGTGGCCGCGCCGTCATCTGGAGCCGAGCCGATCGAGCGGCCCGCCTGTTCGTCGAATATGCGACGACCGACAGCTTCCGCGACGTCCGGCGCGTGCCGGGGCCGGCAGCCCTGGAAGCATCGGACTTCACGTCACGCGTCGTCCTCACCGAGCTGCCGGCGGGCCAGCGCATCTTCTACCGGGTCACGTTCCAGAGCCTCTCGGACCGGCGCGCCGTCAGCCAGCCGACGATCGGCAGCTTCACCACGCCGCCGTCCAGAACGGCGGCGGATCGCTCGGTCACCATCGCGTTCTCGGCCGATACCGTCGGCCAGGGCTGGGGGCTCAATCCCGACTTCGGCGGCCTGCGGCTCTACGACGTCATGCGCCGCGCCCAGCCTGACGTGTTCATCAATCTCGGCGATACGATTTACGCCGACCAGCCGGTGCAGGCCGAGGTGAGGCTGGACGACGGCACGATCTGGAGAAACCGCGTCACCGAAGCCAAGTCGAAACCGGCGCAGAGCGTCGACGACTTCCGCGGCGCCTACCAGTACAACCTGCTCGACGAGCACATGCGCCGCTTCAACGCCGAGGTGGCGCAGCTCGCCCTGTGGGACGATCACGAGGTGCGCGACAACTGGTATCACGGACGCGACATCTCACGCGACGAGCGCTACTCGGAGACGAGCGTGGCGCTGCTCGCCGCCCGCGCCCGGCAGGCGTTCCGCGAGTACAACCCGCTGCCGCTCGTCGGCGACGACCCCGAGCGCATCTACCGGTCCGTCGACCTCGGTCCGACGGTCGAGGTCTTCGCACTCGATCTGCGGAGCTACCGCGGCCGCAACAGCCCGAACCGGCAGCCGAGGCTGGACGGGACGTCGGCGCTGATGGGACGCGAGCAGCTGGCGTGGCTGAAAACCCGATTGGCGGCCAGCCGGGCGACGTGGAAGGTGATCGCAAGCGATCTGCCCATCGGCCTCGTCGTGCCGGACGGGCCGACCGATTTCGAAGCGTTCGCCAATGCCGACCCCGGCGCCCCGCTCGGCCGCGAGCTCGAGATCGCCGACCTGCTGCGCTTCATCAAGACGCAGCGCATCCGCAACACGATCTGGATCACTGCGGACGTGCATTACTGCGCCGCCCACTACTACGACCCGGCACGCGCGCGAATGAGCGAGTTCGAGCCGTTCTGGGAGTTCGTTGCCGGACCGCTGCACGCCGGCACCTTCGGACCGAATCCGCTCGACCCGACGTTCGGCCCCGAACAGCGATTCATCGGCGTTCCCGCCGGAATGAAGCCCAATCGGCCGCCGAGCGACGGCTTCCAGTTCTATGGACTGTTCGCCATCGACGCGCGCACGCGGGTGCTGACGGCGACCCTGCACGATCTCACCGGACGCGCCATCTACCGCGTCGAGCTGCCGCCGGCCCGATGAACCTCCACCTCGTCCTCCTGATCGCCTACTCGCTGGCGCTCATCGCCGTCGGGCTATGGGTCGCGCGGCTGGTCACGACGAGCAGCGACTTCTTCGTCGCCGGACGCCGCCTGAACGCCGGGCTGATCTTCTCCACCATCCTGGCGGCGAACATCGGCGCCGGATCGACGATCGGCGCCGCCGGCCTGGCCTACCGCGATGGCATCAGCGCGTGGTGGTGGAACGGCTCGGCCGCTCTCGGATCGATCGTCCTGGCAGTCTGGATCGGTCCGCGGATCTGGACGATCGCCGCGCGGCACAACCTGTACACGGCGGGCGACTACCTCGAACTGCGCTACGGCCGTGCGGTGCGCGGCATCGTGGCGTCGATCATCTGGGTCGGCACGTTGTCGATCCTGGCCGGACAGCTGATTGCCGGCGCCGCCGTCCTGACCGTCGTTGCCGGCGTCCCCCGCTGGTTCGGCACCATCGCGAGCGCCATCGTCATGACGATCTACTTCGTGGCCGGCGGCCTGCTCAGCTCGGCATGGGTCAACGCCGTGCAGCTCGTCGTGCTGCTCGCCGGGTTCCTGATCGCCGTGCCGATGGTCATCAGCGCGGTCGGCGGATGGTCGGCGCTGGCGGCGGTGACGACGACGACGCCCGGCTTCACAAACATCCTCTACTCGTCTGGGCCTGGGTCCGGTTTCGCCCTGCTGGCCCTGCTCGGTCCGGCCTTCATCATTTCGCCGGGGCTGCTGCAGAAGATCTACGGGGCCGCGAGCGCTCGCACCGTCACGATCGGGGTCGGCGTGCAGGCCGCGGCTCTCGCGGCATTCGCGTTCGTCCCGGTGCTGCTCGGCATGGCAGCGCGCGTGTCGCACCCCGGTATTGCAGACGCGAATCTCGTGCTGCCGACGGTCCTGGCCGAGCAGCTGCCGCCGGCCATCGGCGCCCTCGGACTGGCGGCCATCTATTCGGCCGAGGTGAGCACCTGCGACGCGATCCTCTTCATGCTGGCGACATCGCTGTCGCAGGACCTCTACAAGCGCTTCCTCCGGCCCGACGCCACGGACCGGCAACTGCTCGCCGTGGCGAGGATGGCCTCGGTCGCCGGCGGTGTCGGCGGCGTGCTGCTCGCGCTGCAGTTGCCGACGGTCACGGCGGCGCTCGGCATCTTCTACTCCCTGCTCGGCGTCAGCCTGTTCGTCCCGGTCATCGGCGGCCTCTACACCCGCCGCGCCGGTGCCACCGAGGCGCTGGCATCGATCGCCGCGGGGATCGTCACGCGGCTCGGTGTCCAGTTCAGCACCGGCGGACGCGGCTACGGCTGGCTGGACCCGACGCTGGCCGGCCTGGTTGTCGCAACGCTGGCGTTCATCCTGGTTCTTGCGGTTCGAAGACCGGCCCCGGAGTCGATACGCAATGGCTGATTGCTTCCGTCTCGATGGGAAGACCGTCGCGGTCATCGGCGCCGGATCGGGTATCGGCGCGGCGTGCGCCAGGACCGCGGCGACACAGGGGGCGCGCGTCGTGTGCCTCGACATCGATGCCGACGCCGCGGCGGCGACCGCCACGGCCATCACCGGCAGCGGCGGTGCCGCCACCGCAGCCGGGGTGGATGTCACGCACGGCGGCGCGACCGATGCGGTGCTGGCCGGCATCGCGGCCACACACGGCCGACTCGATGGGGTGGTCTGTACGCCGAGCATCAACGTCCGCAAGGCGCTGCTGCACTATGCCGACGACGAGTTCGATCGGGTCGTGCATCTGAACCTGAAAGGCAGCTTCAACGTCGTCCGCGCCGCCGGCCGGGTGATGGTGCCGCAAGGATCGGGCAGCATCGTGATCTTCTCGTCGATCCGCTCGGTCGTGGTCGAGCCGGGCCAGTCGGTCTATGCCATGACGAAGGCTGGCATCGTCCAGCTGGTCCGCGGCGCCGCCTGTGAGTTCGGGACGTCGGGGGTACGGGTCAACGCCCTTGCCCCCGGGGTCGTCGACACTCCGCTGACCGCTCCGATCCGGGCCAATCGCGGCTGGTACGAGGCGTACGCGGCCAAGAGCATTCTGGGGCGCTGGGCACAGCCGCAGGAGATGGCGGGACCGACCGTGTTCCTGCTGACCGACGCGGCGAGCTTCGTGACCGGCACCGTGCTGTATGCGGACGGCGGCTGGCTCGCCGCCGATGGCCGCTTCGTTCCCCCGGGCGTGTAGGCCGTCAGCGGGAGAGCAGGTAGGTCCGCAGCTGCGCGAACGCGGCGGCGCGGTGGCTGACGTCCGATTTCCGGCGGCCGGCTTCGGCCAGGGTGCAGCCGAAGGGCGGGTAATAGAAGATGGGGTCGTAGCCGAAGCCACCCGTGCCTCGAGGTTCAGGAGCGATCTCCCCTTCCACGATGCCGCGGGCTTCGAACTGCACCTGATCTGCCTGGACGAATGCCAGTGCGCAGACGAATCTCGCCGTCCGACGGGCCTGCGGCACGCCGCGCAGGCGGCCGTAGATGAGGGCGAACTTCTCGGGATAGCTGCTGTCGGCGCCACCGAAGCGGGCCGACTCGACGCCGGGGGCTCCCGCCATCGCGTCAATCTCCAGACCGGAATCCTCGGCGACGGTCGGCAGGCGGGTGGCGGCGGCGTAGTAGTGGGCCTTCTGCCGTGCGTTTTCCGCGAAGCTCGAGCCGGTTTCGTCGGGTGCCGTCAGACCGGGCCAGTCGGCGAGCGTGACGAGAGCCACCGGCACGCCCGCCAGCATCTCGCGAATCTCGCGCAGCTTGCCGGCGTTGGTGGTCGCGACGAGCAGCGGCTGGGACATGTTTGCCAGTCTGGCAGCCGCGCACCGTGCGGTGCAAGGCGGCGGGCGGTGACCAGCGGTCGCCGCCCGACGGTTGTGCGGTTGGAACTGGGCCGGAGCGCCGCGGGCTCAGGAGGAGCCTTGGCGACCCGGCGGGGGGAACTGCGGAGTCGGAAGTTCGCCTCAGGCGATTGCGCGCGTCGACGGCGGTCGCAAGGTCGCCTTGACCGGGGTCGCGTGGTCGGCGCGCATGAACGCACCGTCACGCGTCCGGAACAGAAAGTTGTCCTCGACGAGCGCGCCGAGCAGCGACTCACACGATTGCTGATCGAGGTTCCAGAGCCGTCGGGCTTGCGGCTCGGTCAGCCGTAGTCCGGGCATCTCGAGAAACTCGCCCTGCACCCGTCGCAACACTTCGTCGGTTGGGGAATTCCGCGCTGGCATAGGCAGACCTCGGTTCTTTTTCGCCACCGGGGGAGATGCCCGACCCGGAGCAACGCGGGTGCCATGGCCGGTCCACCGCCACGCGCATCCGGTCGTGTGGAATCTCGCCAGAATTCGGCAATGCACGGTCCACCCGCCGGTGTCCGGCGCGGCGCACATGGCGAGGGCGTCCACTGCACGACAGTCGGTGTAAGGAATTGCGTCAGATGCGGCCGCATGACCATGCCCCGGAACTTGCATCAGTTCATCGCTATGCAGAATGACAATGAGATCGGCAGCACGGAGTTGAATCTCACGACCCACCGCGCACCGCGCAGCGTGTGGGAACGACGCGGCTGGAATGGGTCGGCGGAAACCGCACCGGTGGCCCGTCTGCTGCTCGGCGTCGGCGGCGGTGTGCTGGCGATTCAGGGCCTGAAGCGGCGAGGCGTGACAGGGTCGGTCCTCGTCAGCCTCGGCACGACGCTCGCGTGGTGGGCGCTGACCGGCCGTTCGACGATGCCTGACGTGCGGCGGTGGGCCGGCTCGGCGCGCGAGCTGCTGCGTGGTGGCGAGGACCGGGTGTCCAAGTCCTCGGAAGAGTCCTTTCCGGCCAGTGACGCCCCGTCGTGGACGCCGGCGACCGGCACCGGCCTGCGGCGCAATGCCGACGTGCACTGACCGTGCTGCGGGCGTTTCACGTGCCAATCGGCTGGACGGCGCTCGCGAAGCGCACCTGGTCGGAGGTAGTGGCCGACAACTGCCTTGGACTCGCCGCTCAGCTGGCCTACTTCTTCTTCCTGGCGCTGTTTCCGGCGCTGCTGTTCATGGTGGCGGTGGTCACCTTCCTGCCGTTCGGCGACGTGATGGACGCGATGCTGTCGAGCCTCGGGCGCGTCGCGCCGGCGGAGGTGTTGGCGATCGTGCAGGATCAGCTGGCCACGATTGCAGAATCCAGAAGCGGGGGCCTGCTGACGCTCGGCGCGCTCGGCGCGCTGTGGAGTACCTCGGCGGGCGTCGCCGCCATCATCGACACGCTCAACCAGGTCTACGACATCCGGGACGCGCGGCCGTGGTGGAAGGTTCGATTGCTGGCCATCACCCTGACCGTGGCGCTGGCGTTGTTCATGGTCGCGGCGTTCACGCTGGTCATCGCCGGACCGGCGCTGGCGGAGCGGGTCGCCGACTGGTTCGGGCTGGGCGCCGTCTTCACCTGGACATGGCTGATCGCGCAGTGGCCGGTCATCTTCCTGTTGGTGACGCTCGCTGTCGCGATCGTCTTCTACTTCGGTCCGGACGCCGAGCAGGAGTGGACATGGATCACACCCGGCTCGGTGGCCGCGACGCTGTTGTGGCTGCTGGTGTCGGTCGGATTCCGTTTCTACATCACGAACTTCGGCAGCTACAACGCCACCTACGGGACGATCGGCGGCGTCATCGTCCTCATGCTCTGGTTCTATCTGTCGGCCCTCTCGCTGCTGGTCGGCGCCGAGCTGAACGCCGAAATCGAGCATGCGTCGCCGTACGGCAAGGAACCGGGCGAGAAGAAGCCCGGGGAGCGCCGGCGCATCGGCCGTCTGGCCGAGCGGCTCTGGCGTCGGCAGGGCCACTCCGGTGCGCTGGTGCCGGTGCCCGCCTCGGCCCTGGTCGCCACCCCGGAAGCCGTCGGCGGTGGATCGAACTGCGCCATTGATCGCGAGCTGCCGCCAGCCGGCATCGCGGCGCGTCCGGCACGCACCCGCACCAGCGACTGGCTGCTGAGCGGCCTCGTCCTCGGACAGGCGGCCTTGATGACCTATCGGAAACTGCGGCCCAAGTTCGACCGGATCCGTCCGCGCCGGCCGGCGTCCGAGTGACCGGTCCGCGCGCCGGCCCCCATCCCGGCCACCAGGGCCGTCCGGGCGTCAAAACTTGACACGGTGACGATCCGCGCCTTCCAAGTAGAATGGGCGCGAAGTGATGGACGCGCTCTTTCAATTCTTCTTCAAGTACCCAGCGTTCGTCTTCGAGCAGGGCGACTTCACCTTCGCCGTGTCAAGGCTGATGACGCTCGTGATCGCCGGCGCGGCGCTCGTCGCGCTCGGCACGCTCGCGACGTACCGTCGCGTCCACGGCGGCATGACCCCGCGCGATCGGGTCGTGCTGTTCGGACTCCGCGCCGCCATCGTCGTCCTGCTGGCGTTCTGCCTGTTCCGGCCCTCGCTGGTGCTGAAGGCAGCGGTGCCGCAGCAGAATTTCCTCGGCATCCTGCTCGACGATTCGCGCAGCATGACGATCGCCGACCGTGACGGCCAGACGCGGACGCAGTTCATCAAGGACCAGTTCGGCGACGGGTCGACCGGCTCGGCCGGCGAAGGCGGCGCCCCCAGCGGCCCGCTGTTCGACGCGCTGTCGAAGAAGTTCGTCCTGCGGTTCTTCCGGTTCTCCAACACCGTCGACCGCGTGAAGGCGCCGGGTGACCTGCAGTACGCCGGGTCGGCGACGCGGCTCGGCTCGGCGCTCGAACGGGCGCGGGACGAGCTGTCGGGCCTGCCGCTTGCCGGCCTCGTCATGATCACCGACGGCGCCGACACGTCGGATGCGACGCTCGACGAATCGCTGGCCAGTCTGAAGGCCCGGTCGGTGCCGGTGTTCCCGATCGGCGTCGGCCGCGACCGCTTCGATCGTGACATCCAGGTCACGCGGATCGAAACGCCGCGGCACACGTTGAAAGGCACGACGTTGTCGGTCGACGTCGTGATCAGTCATACCGGCTTCGCCGGCGCGAAGGTGCCGCTGACCGTCGAGGACGAAGGCCGGATCGTCAGTTCCCAAGAGGTGACACTCCCGTCCACCGGCGAGTCGACGACGGTGCGGGTGACGTTTACGGCGAACGACGCCGGCCCGCGGCTCTTCCGGTTCCAGGTGGCGCCGCAAGCCGATGAACAGGTGACGCAGAACAACACGCGGGACGCGCTGGTCGAGGTGGCCGACCGCCGCGAGAAGATCCTCTACATGGAGGGCGAGCCGCGGTTCGAAGCCAAGTTCATCCGCCGGGCGGTGGAAGACGATCAGAATCTGCAGGTCGTCATCCTGCAGCGGACGGCCGAAGACAAGTACCTGAGGCTCGACGTTGGGAGCCCGGACGAACTGGTCGGCGGCTTCCCGAAGACACGCGAAGAGCTCTTCAGCTATCGCGCCGTCATCCTCGGCAGCGTCGAGGCGGCGTCCTTTTCTCCCGACCAGTTGCGGATGCTGGCGGACTTCGTCAGCGAGCGTGGCGGCGGCCTGCTGATGCTCGGCGGCCGCCGGGCGTTCGCCGAGGGCGGCTGGGCCGGCACCCCGGTGGCCGAGGTGCTGCCGGTCGAGATGGAAGCGGCACCGCGCGGCGCCGGCGCCTACTTCTCGCAGTTGACGGTGAAGCCGACGCGCGCCGGGTCCAGCCATCCGGTCACGCAGCTGCCGGCGGTGAACAAGACCACCGGATCGCGCTGGGACGATCTGCCGGCATTGAGCGCCGTCAATGCCATCCGGACGGTCAAGCCGGGCGCGACGGTGCTGCTCACCGGGGCGGACGACAACCGGCAGGAACAGGTGGTGCTCGCCTACCAGCGCTACGGGCGCGGCAAGGCGCTGGCCTTGCCGGTGCAGGACTCGTGGATCTGGAAGATGGATGCCACCATCGCCGTGGAAGACACGACGCATGCGACGTTCTGGCGTCGGCTCGTCCGGTGGCTGGTGGATGGGGTGCCGGACCCCGTGTCGATCACGACCTCCGACCGGGTCGAGCCGGGTGAGCCGATGCGGCTCACCGCCGAGGTCGTGGATCCGGCGTTCGTCGAGGTCAATGACGCCACGGTGGTCGCCCAGGTGACGACGCCGTCCGGCAAGATCGTCGACGTGCCCATGGAGTGGAGCGTCACGAAGGACGGCGACTACCGCGCCAACTTCGTCCCTGACGAGCCGGGGATGTACCAGATCCGGGCGACGGCGACCCGCACCCAGGGCGACCTCGGTACGAGCACGGTGCACGCGCGGGCGTCGGCCGGGGACGCCGAGTACTTCGACGCCGCGATGCGCCAGTCGCTGCTCGAGCGCGTCGCCGAAGACACCGGCGGCCATTTCTTCACGGCCGAGAACGCCAACGGGCTGGCCGAGGCCATCAACTTCAGCGGCCGCGGCGTGACGGTCGTCGAGGAACGTGATCTGTGGGACATGCCGATCATCCTGCTGTGCCTGCTCGCGCTGATCGGCGCGGAGTGGGGCTATCGACGGTCGCGAGGACTTGCCTGATCATGGTCGCTGGTTACTGGTGTGCTTCGGCGCGCGTCGCGCGCCGCTGGCTGCCCGGTCTGCTGACGGCGGTGGCGGCACTGGTCGCGATGCCCGGCCCGGCGGCGGCGCAGGACACGCACGTCATCGTCATCGTCGGCGTCGGCGGCGACGAAGAGCACTCGACACGGTTCACCACGTGGGCGGGCGCCGTGGTCGACACGGCGAAGAAACGCGGCGTCGCCGACGCCAACATCACCTATCTGGGTGAGCGGACGGAACTCGATGCGGCCCGGATGCAGGGGCGATCGACGCGCGAAGCGGTCGTGAAGGCGTTCTCGGACACCGCGGCGCGCGCCCGGGCGAACGACGACGTATTCGTGCTGCTCATCGGCCATGGCAGCTTCGACGGCCGCACGGCGGCGTTCAACCTGCCCGGCCCCGACCTGACCGCCGACGACTACAAGCCGCTGGTCGACAGGCTGCGCCTGCAGCGGGTGGCGTTCATCAACACGGCGAGTTCCAGCGGCGCCTTCCTCGAGCCGCTGGCCGGTCCCGGCCGCACCATCGTGACGGCGACGCGCACCGGCGGCGAGCGCAACGAACCGCGGTTCGCCGAGTTCTTCATCGCCGCCTATACCGGGGACGGCGCCGACCGCGACCGCAACGGCCGCGTCTCGGTGCAAGAAGCGTTCGAGTACGCGAAACAGCGGGTCACCGCCGAGTACGAGAAGGCGGGGCACCTGCTGTCGGAGCACGCGTCGCTGAACGACGGCGCCGACGGCAAGCTCGCGGCGATGCAGTTCCTGGCGCCGCAGCGGTCGCGCTCCACCGAGATGGCGAACGCCGATCCGGCGTTGCGCGCCATGGTCGAGCAGCGCGACGCGCTCGAACGCGCCGTCGCCGAGTGGCGCCTCAAGAAGGACAGCATGGATCCGGCGGCGTACGAGGCGCAACTCGAGGTTCTGCTGACCGACCTGGCGCTGAAGACGCGGCAGATTCGTGACGCCGAGGCCAAGAAATGAGGACCGTGGTCGTCGCGCTGGCCATGCTCGCCGGCGCGGCGGCGCTGGCCGCCGGCCAGAGCCTGCGGTTCGGCGTCCGGGCCCACCCGGTCGAGCCGAATCCGGCCTACGACGGTCAGTTCACGTTCGTCCGGCTCCGCTACGGTCCGCCGCTCGCCATGGTGTCGCAGCGGGTTCCGTGGTCGCACGACTACCCCGACGGCGAACGGCACTTCATGCAGATCATGAACGAGATCACGAATCTGCATCCGAAAGTCCGTGAATCGAGCGTGATGGGACTGGACGACCCCGATCTCGGCCGCTACCCGGTCGCCTACATGGCCGAACCGGGCTTCATGTTCCTGACCGACGAAGAGATCGTCGGCTTCCGCAACTATCTGCTCAAGGGCGGCTTCGTGATCTTCGACGACTTCGCCGAGGACCGCGGCGGCTGGGCGGGGTTCGAGCGCACCTTCCAGCGCATCCTGCCGGGGGTGCGCTTCTACGACCTCGAACCGTCGCACCCGATCTTTCATGCCTTCTTCGAGATCGATTCTTTTGATATCGTGCCGCAAATGTACGACATCGGGCGGCCGATCTTCCGCGGCGTCTACGAGGACAACGACCCGTCGAAACGGCTGATGGTGATGATGAACTTCAACACCGACATCTCGGAGTTCTGGGAGTTCTCCAGCAGCGGACTGCTTCCCATCGCCGACACGAACGAAGCCTACAAGCTGGGTGTGAACTACATCATCTACGGCATGACGCACTGAGCCACCGAGACAGGAGACCCGACCCGTGACCGAACCGCACATCGTCGATCTCGACTCGCCCGACGACATCGCGCTCGCCGACCGGATGAATGCCGGCCGCAAGGCGATCATCGCGGAGCTGAGCAAGCGCATCATCGGGCAGTCCGACATCATCGAGCTCGTCCTGCAGACGCTGTTCGTCGGCGGCAACAGCCTCATCGTCGGCGTGCCCGGGCTGGCGAAGACGCTGCTCGTCGCCACGCTGGCCCAGGTGCTCGACCTCAAGTTCAATCGCATCCAGTTCACCCCCGACCTGATGCCGTCGGACATCACCGGCACCGACATCATCCAGGAGGACACGCACACCGGGCGCCGTCAGATGGTGTTCGCCCCGGGACCGGTGTTCGCGAACATCGTGCTGGCGGACGAAATCAACCGGACGCCGCCGAAGACCCAGGCGGCCCTGCTCGAGGCGATGCAGGAGCACCGCGTGACCATCCAGGGGCGTACCTACACGCTCGAGGAGCCGTTCTTCGTTTTCGCGACGCAGAACCCAATCGAGCTGGAAGGCACCTACCCGCTGCCCGAGGCACAGCTCGACCGCTTCATGTTCCACATCGTCATCGACCATCCACCGGAACACGAGGAGCTCGAGGTCGTGCGCGCGACGACGGCGATCGTCGATCCGCACTACGACCGGACGATCAGCGGGCCGGATCTGGTGGCGTTCCAGCGCCTCGTGCGGCGGGTGCCGATCGCCGATCCGGTGCTGAAGTATGCGCTGTCGCTGGTGCGGACCAGCCGGCCGAAGTCGCCGCAGGCGCCCGAGTCGGTGAAGAAGTGGGTGCAGTTCGGCGCCAGCGTGCGCGCCGCCCAGTACCTCGTCCTCGGCGCCAAGGCGCGTGCCTTGACCAGCGGGCGCTATCACGTCAGCTTCGACGACGTGAAGGCGGTCGCGCACCCGGTGCTGCGCCACCGCGTCCTGGTGAATTTCCGCGCCGAGTCGGAAGGGATCACGACCGACTCGATCATCGACGAATTGCTGCAGCGCGTGCCGGTGCCGG
>CADEDC010000049.1:0-20454 GCA_902825985.1 uncultured Acidobacteriota bacterium
CAGATTCCGATCAACGAGAAGAAGGGGCTGACCTTCGCACGCGGCCTGCGCTCGATTCTGCGCCACGATCCGGACAAGATCATGGTCGGCGAGATCCGCGACAACGAGACGGCGCAGATCGCGATCAACTCGGCGCTGACCGGCCACCTGGTGTTCACCACGGTGCACGCGAACAACGTCCTCGACGTGCTCGGCCGCTTCCTGAACATGGGCGTCGAGGCGTATCAGTTCGTCTCGGCGCTGAACTGCGTGCTCGCGCAGCGCCTCGTCCGGGTCATCTGCAGCCACTGCAAGCGGCCGGTACGGGTGTCGCGGGCGATGCTCGAGGAATCCGGCCTCGACCCGGCGATGGAACGGACGCAGATGTTCTACGAGGGCGTCGGCTGCATCGAGTGCAACGGCACCGGCTACAAGGGCCGCATGGCGATTTGTGAATTGCTCGACCTCACCGACCGGATTCGCGAGATGATTCTCGAGAAGCGGCCGACCTCCGAGATCAAGAAGCTGGCGCGTGAGGAGGGGATGCGGTTCCTGCGCGAGTCGGCGGTCGACCGCGTGCTGGCCGGCGTCACCACGCTTCGCGAAATCAACAAGGTGACCTTCGTCGAATGAGCCTGTTCTCTGACTGGTTGTCGCTGCGCGCAGCGCCGGTGCCGTCCACCGCGGTGGAGCTGGCCAGCAACTACGTGTGCGCCGCGGCGCTCGATCTCGGCGGCACGAAGCCGACGATCACGGCGCACGCCGTCGAGACGTTGGCCGAAGGGGTGCTCGTCCCGTCGCTCACCCATCCGAACCTGCTCGACCGCCGCACCCTGGTGACGACGCTGCAGCGGGTGCTCGACGGCGTCGGCCGGCCGCGCCGCATCGCATTGGTCCTCCCCGACACCGTTGCCAAGGTGTCGCTGGTCAAGTTCGAGAAGGTGCCGCCCTCGGCCGCCGACCTCGACCAGTTGATCCGCTGGCAGGTGCGCAAGGCGGCGCCGTTCCCGATCGAGGAGGCGCAGGTCAGCTACGTCGCCGGGGCACAGCATGCCGATGGGCAGGAGTACCTGGTGTCGCTGGCCCGGCGCGACGTCATCCGCGACTACGAGGATCTGTGCGCGGAGGCCGGCTCGCAGGCCGGGCTCGTCGACATCTCGACGTTCAACGTCGTCAACGCGGTACTCGCCGGCACCGCCGCCGGCGGCGACTGGCTGCTCGTCAACGTCGCCGCCGACTCGTCATCGATCGTCATCCTGCGCGGACCGCATCCCATCTTCTTCCGCAGCCGCGGTGCCGACGCCGACGGCTCGCTCGCCGATCTCGTGCACCAGACGGCGATGTACTACCAGGATCGGCTGCAGGGCCAGGGCTTCGCGCGCGTGCTGCTGTGCGGCGCCGCGGCCGCTTCCGGCGGCCGCCCGGCCGGCGACGTCGACCGCATGCGCCGCAGCCTCGAGCAGCGTCTGTCGCGGCCGGTCGAAACCGTCGATCCGCGGCAGGCCGTGAGTCTCGCGGATCGCATCGGCGCCGGCCAGGCGCTGCTCGACGCGCTGGCGCCGGTCGTCGGCGCGGTATTGCGGACGAGGGGGGTCGCCGCATGATCACGACGAATCTCTCGACCCGGCCGTTCTACAACACGCGCGCCGTGACGCTGTGGGTGTCGCTGCTGGCGGTGCTCGTCGCCCTGGCGACGCTGTTCAACGTGATCCGGATGGCACGGTACGCGCAGAGCGACTCGACGCTCGCGCAGCAGGCGAGCCGTGACACCGAGCAGGCCGGCGCCCTGCGGGCGGATGCCGCACGCCTGCGATCCAGCGTCGACACCGGCCAGGTGGAGCGCATCTCCGCCGAGGCGCGGCTCGCCAACGACCTGATCGACCGCCGGGTCTTTTCGTGGACCGAGCTGTTCAATCAGTTCGAGCAGACGCTGCCGCCGGAGGTCCGGGTCACCGCCGTGCGGCCGTCGGTCGACCGCGACGGCCGCATCCAGCTGCAGATTGCGGTGATCGCCCGTGGCGTCGACGACGTGAATCAGTTCATGGAGAACCTCGAGCAGACCGGCTCGTTCCGTGAGCTGCTGTCGCGCCAGGAGCAGGTGAACGACGAGGACCAGCTCGAGGCCATCCTCGAGAGCTTCTACTCGCCGCCGCGCGGCGCCGTCGCGGCGGCTGGGGACGCCGGTGCCAACGCGCCGCCCGACGCTGCACCCCAGCCGGTGCCGGCACCGGGCGATGCGGGTGCGCCGGCGTCCGGGGTGGCGCGATGACGACAACGCTGCTGTCCCGGGTGCTGCACGAGCGCCGCCGGACGGTCTATCCGCTGGTCGCCCTGCTCGTCGTCAACGTGCTCGTCTACCTCTTTGTCGTCCGGCCGATGGCGGCGCGTTCCGCCGGCGCCGCCGACCGGGCGACCGCCGCTGCGGCGTCGCTTCGGCTGGCCGAGCGTGATCGCGCCCAGGCGCAGGAACTGGTGGACAGCAAGGCGCGCGCGGACGAGGAGCTGGACGCCTTCTACGGCAAGGTGCTGCCATCCGACCTGACCGCGGCTCGCCGGATGACCTACTCGAGTCTGCCGGCGCTCGCACGCCGCACCAACGTCCGGTACGAGACGAGGCGATTCGAGAATCCCGACGTCAAGCCGGATGATCGGCTGGGACGTCTGACCATACGGATGGTGCTGCAGGGCGAGTACGCCGACATCCGCAAATTCGTCTACGAACTGGAGCGGGCTCCGGAGTTCGTCATCATCGACGATGTGACGTTGACCGAGGGAACCGAGAACGAACCGCTGACCTTGCGGCTCGACCTCTCGACGTACTACAACGCGAGCGGCGCGAGGCCCAATGGCACCTGAGCGGCGCAATCAGATCGTGCTGGCGGCGCTGGTCGTCGTGCTGTTGGGCTCGCTGTACCAGGCGTTCGCACCGGCCGCGCCCGACACGACGCCGACGGCGGTGCCGGGCGGCGTCGCCACCGCGACGCCGACGCGCGCCGCCGCGCCGACAGCCCGGGTGGCCGAGACGCCTGACGTGCGGCTGGAGGCGCTCGACCAGGATCGGGCGACCCCGGCGCCGGCACAGCGCAACCTGTTCCGGTTCCGGCCGCGCGTCGCGCCGACGGCGGCGCCGGCGCCGGCGCGGGCTGGGGGTCCGGCGGTACCGACGCGGCCGCCGGCGCCGGCGGTCCCGACGGTGCCGCCGATTTCCTTGAAGTTCATCGGGGTCGTCGAGGCCACCGAGAAGTCGCAGACCTACGCGGTTCTGCGGGACGACCGCGGGGTGTACCACGGACGTGAAGGCGATATCATCGAAGGCCGCTATCGGATCATCCGCATCGGGGCGGAGTCGATCGAACTGTCGTACGTCGACGGTCAGGGGCGGCAGACGATCCGGCTTGGCTCCTGACCGCGGCCGGCCGGCCCGGAGTGCCGGTCACCGCAGATGGGAAGTGATGTGGAGATGCGAGGCGTGGTAACGAGACGGATGCAGCGGCTCGGCGGTCTGCTGGCCGTGACGTTCGTCCTCACCGGGTGCGCGGCGGGCCGCGCGTTCCGGCAGGGGGACGTGGCGATGCGGGCCGGCGATGCCGACCAGGCCGTGGTCCACTTCCGGACCGCCGTCCAGGCCGATCCCGACAACCCGGACTTCAAGATCGCCCTCGAGCGGGCGATGCTGGCCGCCTCGCGCGGCCACTTCGACCGGGCGAAGGAGCTCGAAGCGAACGATCAGCTCGACGCGGCGCGCGGTGAGTATCGGCTCGCCAGCGAGTACGACCCGAGCAACCGCCAGGCGGCCGCCAAGGTCGGCGCCCTCGATCAGATCATTCGCGAGCGGGTCGAAGCCCTGCGTCCGCGCCCGGCGATCGAGGGCATGCGCGCCCGCGCCCGCGCCGCCTCGGCCGAGCCGATCCTGAATCCGGCGTCGCGCGAACCGTTGAACCTGCGCTTCAACAACGCCAGTCTCCGCGACATCCTCAATTTCATCGCCGGCGCAACCGGCATCAATGTCACCTACGATCGCGATGTGACGGATCGTCCGGCCACGGTGCAGCTGGACGGCGTGACGCTCGAGCAGGCACTTCAGCAGATCCTCACCGTCAACCAGCTCTCCTACAAGGTGCTCAGCGAGCGGTCGGTGCTGATCTTCCCGGATACCCCGCCGAAGCACACGCAGTACGACGAGCAGGTGGTGCGAACGTTCTATATCTCGCACGCCGACGTGACCGAACTCACTCAGCTGCTCAGCTCGATCATCAGGCTGCCCGGCATTCCGATCCAGCCGGTCATCCAGTTCAACAAGACCGCCAACACCATCGTCGTCCGCGGCACCAGCTCGGTCGTCGACATCATCGAGCGGATCATCTCGCAGAACGACAAGCCGAGAGCCGAGATCGTGTTCGACATCGAGATCCTCGAAGTCGATCGGTCGCGCGTGAAGCAGTTCGGCCTCAACCTCACGGAGTACGCGCTGGGCGGCGTGCTGTCGCCGGAGTCGGCGCCGTCCAGCGGCGGCACGACGCCGACGACCGGCACCGGCGCGACGACGACGAACGGCGGCTCGACGAATCCGACCGGCGTCCGCTCGCCGAACGCGTTCAACCTGAACACCATCTCGCGCGGTGTGAGCACGTCGGATTTCTACCTGGCGGTGCCAGCGGCGTTCGTCCGCTTCCTCGAGAGCGACACCAACACCAAGCTCGTCGCCAAGCCACAGATTCGCGGAGTCGAGGGCCAGAAGATCACGATGAATCTCGGCGACGAGATTCCGATCGTGTCGACGAGTTATACGCCGATCGCCACCGGCGGTCCGGGGGTCAACCCGCTGAACTCGTTCCAGCTCAAGCCGGTCGGCATCAACCTGGACATCACGCCCCGGGTGACGCTCGAAGGCGACATCGTCATCGACCTGAACGTGGAGAGCAGCTCCCGCGGCGCCGATGTCAACGTCGCCGGCACCAACTATCCGTCGTTTGGCACGCGCAAGGTCGGCACGCGGCTGCGGCTGCGCGACGGCGAGTCGAACCTGCTGGCCGGGCTGCTGCGGGAAGACGAGCGGCGGGCGCTGGCCGGCGTGCCGGGCGCCATCCGCGTCCCGATCCTGCGGCAGCTGTTTTCGAACAACGACCAGATCATCGCGCAGACCGACATCGTGATGCTGCTGACGCCGCACATCGTGCGGACGCCCGGTATCACCGAGAACGACTTGAAGCCGATCTACATCGGCTCGCAGCAGAACCTCGGCGTCGGCGGACCACCGCCGCTCATCGCCGGCACGGCGGACGACACGGCGGCGCCACAGGGGACGCCGCCGCCGGCGCCGGTGACACCGGGGGCGTCGGCCCCGCGCTCGCCAGCCGGCGCGCCGGGAGCGGCGCCGAGCGGGCAGGTGCAGCCGCCGGCCGGCACGACGTTGACGGCACCGCCTGGGAGCTCACCGGTGCCCGGCACCATCGCGTCGCCCAACGTGCCGCCACCGGCGCCGGCGCCGCCGCCGGTCGATCCGGCCACGGTCGTTCCTGCCCCGGCGCCGGCAGCCCAGCCGCGCCCGACGGTGCCGGGTGATGCCGGGGCCGCGCCGGCGTCATCGCTGGCCGACCCGCCGATCACGACGCCCGGCATCGGCCAGGCGCAAGTCAGCGCGACACCGCCCGCCGGGGCCCTGCGCGTCGGCGGTGGTCCGTACACCGTGCCGATCTCGATCGCCAACGTGTCGCGCCTGTCGATGATCACGGTCACCGTGGTGTTCGACCCGGCGCTGCTGCGCGTGCGAACGGTGCAGGAAGGCGGATTCCTGCGCTCCGGCGGTGTGAATGCCGTCTTCGCCCAGCAGGTGAGCCCTGGTCGCGTCGACATGACGATTACGCGGTCGACCGATGCCACCGGTGCTTCAGGCACCGGGCTGCTCGGGGCGATTCTGTTCGATGCCATTGCGCCAGGGAATGCGACGCTCACTCTGAGCGGCGCGGCGACTGGACTGGCCGGTACGCCGATGGGGCTGCAGTTCCGTCCGGCGACGCTGGCGATTCAACCGTGATGCGACACCGCTTCCGCGCCCGAACGGCGGCCGACCGGGGATACACGTTCGTCGAACTGCTGGTCGTGACGTCGATCCTGCTGATCCTCGCCTCGGCGGCGATGCCGCTGGCGAAGGTCACGGCGACCCGGCAGCGCGAGGTGGAACTGCGCCGCGCGCTGCGCGAAATGCGCACCGCCATCGACCGGTTCAAGGATGCCGCCGACCTGCAGCAGATCGGCCCGCTCGAGATCAAGGCGGGCAGCGAAGGCTACCCCGCCGATCTCGACACGCTCGTTGAGGGCGTCGCGGCGAACAACGACGCCACGGGGCGCAAGCTGAAGTTCCTGCGCCGCATCCCGATCGATCCGATGACCCGGAAGACGGAGTGGGGCCTGCGATCCTATCAGGACGATCCGACCGCGACACGCTGGGGCGGGCAGAACGTCTTCGACGTCTACACGACCTTCGAGGGCACCGCCCTCGATGGTTCGAAGTACAGGGACTGGTAACGTGCGCGCCTCATTGACCCGCACTCAGCGCGGCTTCACGATGATCGAGGTCATGGTGGTCATGGCGCTGATCGTCATCCTGGCCAGCATGGGCCTGGTGCAGTATCGCCAGAGCATCGTGCGGTCGCAGGAAGCCGTGCTGAAGGAAGACCTGTTCCGGTTGCGCGACGCCATCGACCAGTACTACGCCGACAAGAACCAGTATCCGAGCGGCCTGGAAGCGCTCGTGAGCGACGGCTACCTGCGACAACTTCCCAAGGATCCGTTCACGAAGTCCGATGGCACGTGGCAGACGGTGCAGGCCGAGCCGGATCCCAACAACCTCACCGCGGAACCTGGTGTCTACGACGTGAAGAGCGGCTCGGACGGCACCGCACTCGACGGCAGCAAATACGCCGAGTGGTAGCGCGACACGGATCGTGGACGACCGAGAGAAAGTGAGCGGCGCGCGCGGACGCGCCACCGCCTAGCCGCCCGGCCGCCGGTCCCCGCTACTCCAAAGGTCCCCCTCTGGCAGGGAGCCCCCCCGCGCTTCTTCACCACGCACCCGCCCCTTGCCCACGTACGAGCAGCGTCACGCGGCATCACAGTGTGCCCCTGCTGAATCCCTCGGAGTCTGGCCGGCTTGCGCACTCGCGGCGGGCGCCTCCCGGCGTTCTTCCGGCCTGACGTCCTTCCCGCAAACGAGGATGACCGGATCGAACAGGTGACCGGATTAGATGTCACCGGGGCAGAGGTGCCCCGTGCGCCGGGACCGCAGTCGCGACGCACGGGGGCAGAACGGGGCCTACGTGGTGATCGAAACGATGGCCGACCCGACGGTGCTCTGACCCGAAGAGTCGGTCACCGTGACGGTGACACTCAGCGTTCTCACGCCGGCTGCGTAGGCATGTGGGACCTGCAGCACCCCTGACGCGCCACCCAACGACTGGGAGGTTCCGTCGCCGAAGTCGATTACCACATTGTTAATTGCCAAACCGGCAGGTGCCGTGATCTCGATCCGGAACGTGATCGTCGATCCGCCGGGTGCGCTCTGCGGCGTCGGCGTGACGATGATCGTCGGTCGAGGTACGGCGATGACGGACACAACCGTCGCGACGCGGGCCGTACCGCCAGCCACGTCGGTGACGGTCGCCGACACGGAATACGAACCAGCGGAGCGGAAGGTGTGCGCGACGATCTGATCGCCGCTGACCGCGCCGAGATTGTCGCGGGCGCCGTCGCCCCAATCAATCACCAGCTCCCGGATGGGGATCGTGCCCGTGCTGGTGGTGGTGCCGCCGGTGCCGGTGGTGCTGCCGCTCGACGCCGGGGTGACCTTGAAGGTGAACGAACTCGGCAGCCCGGCGCTCGGTGGCGTCGTCGGAGGCGTGATCGCCAGCGTCGGGGCGCTCGTCAGCGATATCGTGACGGAGGCCTGATTCGTGGACGTCGTCGTCCCGCCGGTGCCGCCAGTCGTTCCACCCGTCCCCGTCCCCGACGTGCCGAGCCCGACCGTCGCCGTGACGGTCGCCGCCTGGAACGTCGTCAACGTCGCCACGGCATTGCCCGACCCGTCGGTGTTGACGACACTGGCCGACATCGTCCCGGCCGTGGTGCTGAACGTGACCGGCGCCGCCGCGAGGGCGTTACCGTTGCGATCCAAAACGTTCGCCGTAATCGTCGTCGTGCCGCCAGCCGTCGGCAATACGGCAGGGGAGGCGACGACCAGGACGCGTCCGACCGCCGCAGTACCGACATAAATCGTCAGGTTGCGATTGCTCGATCCGGAAGGCGTGGTTTGCGTGGTTGTGGTCGTAGAAGTGCTCGTTGCGCTGCCCGAGGTCGTCGCGCCGCCCGATGACGCGCTGATCTCGGCAATGCCGCTGGCGCCGTTGGCCCGGAAAGTGACCGAGGCGCGGCCGCTGGCGTCGGTGCTGATCTCGGACGGCTCGATGGTCCCGAGCGTCGTCATAAAGAGCACCCGCGTCCCGCTGTGGGGCGGCGTGCCGGAGGACTCCAGGACCTGCGCCACGATGGTCGTCGAGCCGTTCGCCGACAGCGCGGTTGTCGGCGTGGTCAGGGTGATGGACGACCCGGTTGGTGCGAGCAGTGGCACCTTCTCACACGCCGTTGCCAGGACGGCAGCGATGGCGACGGCGACTGCGGCGACGGGCTGGCGCATTGGGCGTGGTATCATGTGAACCTTAAGATATTAAGCGGTATGGATTTAGCTGGTCAAGGCGCGACTGCACGCGAACTGGCAATTCGTCGCAACACGGGCGGCTACGCGATGGCGGCGCTGCTCGTCGCGCTGGCCGTGATGAGCGTCCTCCTCGCCGTGGCCCTGCCCGTGTGGAAGCAGGCCTCGCAGCGCGAGAAGGAAGCCGAACTGATATTTCGTGGCGAGCAGTACGCCCGCGCCATCGGTCTTTTTCAACGTCGCGCCGGCCCCGGCGCGCTGCCACCCAATCTCGACGTCCTGGTCCAGCAACGCTTCCTCCGGAGGAAATACAAGGACCCTGTCACTAATGACGAATTTCAACCGCTTCTTGGCGGGCAGCAGACGCCGGGCACGCCAGCCGGGCCAGGCGTCGTTCAGCCCGGTGCACCAGGCGGCGGGTCGCCCGGCGGCCGGGGCGCACCGCCAGCCACACCAGGAGCCACGCCGGGAGCACCCGGTGGTACAGCTATCGGCGGAATTCAGGGCGTCGTCAGTAAGAGCAAGGCAAAATCGATCCGGCTGTACAACGGGCGTGGGGCGTACAACGAGTGGTCGTTCGTCTTCGTGCCGCAGCAGCAGGCGGGGACCCCTGGTGGCGCACCCGGTGGACGCGGTGGTCCCGGAGCCGGTGGTCCCGGAGCCGGCGGGCCGGCGACCGGCCTGCCGGGGCCCGGTGGCCGCGGCGGGGCCGGGGCCGGTGGTGGTCGCGGCACCGGGCGCGGATTCCCATCGCCGTCGGGGCCGTTCGGACCGTCTCGCGAGTCAGGCGGTACAGGCGGCGCGCCGGCCCCCGGACCGTTCGGCCGGGGACAGACCAACCGCTAGACCTCGGCGAGCGCGTCGTGGAAGTCGCGGCGCAGTTCGCGCATGTCCTCGACCGTTCCACCGCCGCAGGCCCGGTTCGTCAGCAGCACGAAGAACCGGTCGCGCACCGGATCGATCCACAGGGATGTCCCGGTGAAGCCGACGTGGCCGAAAGCGGCGGCGGACATCCGCGTGCCGCACGACGAGGTCGGTCGCATCAGATCCCATCCGAGGGCGCGCGAACTTCCCGGCACGGAAGAGGGACGCGTCGCCCGGTGAGTCATCCCCGGGGAGAATGGACCGCTGCGCGGCCCCGTGCCGCGCGCCGATCGCAACAGGCCGGCGGCGAAGGCCGCGACGCCGGACGCGGTGCCGAACAATCCCGCGTGACCGGCGACGCCATCGAGTGCCGCCGCATAGGGGTCGTGGACCTCGGCGACGAGCCGGTGTCTCCGCTCGGTGTCGTCGCCGAGCGGCTCGGTCGGAGCCGTCCGTGCGCGATGGTCCACTGGCACGGCAAATCCGAGGTGCGTGGGATCCAGGAGCATCCCGGCGGGCAGTGACGGGAGTTGTTGCCGCGCCGCAGTGAACAGCCCATCGAGCCGGCATTCGGCGCCGGTTTCTGCGAGCAGTCCGAGGAGGATGAACCCGAGGTCGCTGTAGAGCGCCTGCGTCCGCGGCGGGTATGCCAGAGGCGAGGCGCAGATCTCGGTCAGGAAGTCGTGACGTGCATGCGGCGGAGCGTCGGCGAATCGCGCGGCGAGTCCCGATGCATGCTCCAGCAGATCGGCGACGGTGACCGACCGTCGATCAGCAGCACGCCACGCCGGCACCAGGGTCGCGATGGGATCGCTGAAGTTGAGCCGGCCGCGCGCAACGAGGTCGAGGACGACCGTGGTCGTCGCGAGAGGCTTGGTCAACGACGCGAGGTCGAACCACGTGCCTGGCGTTGCCGGCGGCGCACCCGACTCGAACGTCAGCTGACCGAATGCCTCGTGCCAGACGACCCGTTCGCTGCTGCCGATGCAGACGGCGGCGCAGGGAAAGAGACGGCGGGCGATGGCATCGCAGAGCAGCGGACGGGCAGCGGCGATGCCGTCGGCGTCAGCCATGCCAGTCGTCAGGGATGCGCGAGCAGTTCCTTGAGACGCTCCTCGATGTCTTCCCCGATCGCTTCGCGCATCGAATCGTGGGCACGCCGCAGCTTGGAGAGCGCCCGCGAGTACGACAGTCCGGTCTTCTGCATCACGATGGCCGCCTTGACGTTCCAGTGGGCGCGCTTGAGCAGCTTGTCGGTCTCTTCGTACTCGAGGCCGGTCACGATCGAGACGATGCGACGGGCGCGGTCCTTCAGCTTTTCGGAGCCGGTCTGCACGTCGACCATCAGGTTGCCATACGTCTTACCGATGCGGATCATCGCCGCGGTCGTCAGCATGTTGAGCACGAGCTTGGTGGCCGTGCCGGCCTTGAGGCGCGTCGAACCGGCGATGATCTCGGGGCCGACGGACGGGGCAATCGTGAGGTCGACGAAGGTCTGCAGTTCGGTGCGTGGATCGCAGGTGACGAAGATGATCTTGGATCCGGCGCGTCGCGCCCGGGTGAGGGCGCCACGGACGAACGGCGTCATGCCGCTGGCAGAGACGCCGATGACGATGTCCTTGCGGGTCGGGTCGAGGCGGTTGACGCTGCGCGCTCCCTCTTCGTAGTTGTCCTCGGCGCCTTCCTTGGTGCCGAGCAGCGCGTCCTTGCCGCCGGCCATGATCGCCTGGACGAGGTCCGGTTCGGTGCCGAATGTCGGCGGCATCTCTGCCGACTCGAGAACCCCCAGACGTCCGCTCGTGCCGGCGCCCACGAAGACGATGCGGCCGCCCTTGCGCAGCGATTGGGCGATGATGTCGACGCCGACCGCAATCCGTTCTTTCTCCCGCTGCACGGCCGCCAGCATCTTGCGGTCCTCGCCGAGCATCCCCTCGACGATGTCCGCCGCGGAGAGCTTGTCGATGCCCAGGGTCGCGGGATTGATCGCCTCGGTCGGAAGGGATTGCCACTTGGAACGGACAGCCATGCTCGGTCGCTCTCTCACCAACAAACCGCGAATGCTAGCATACATGGCGCTGACACCGATGGCCAACGTCCCGGCGCCGCGCGCGCTCGACGCCTACCTCGATCATCTGCGGGTCGAGCGCCGGCTGGCGGCGCACACGCTCGAGAGCTACGCGCGCGACCTGCGTGAACTGCATGAGTTTGCCGTTGCCGGCGGCCAGGCACTCGAGGCGCTCGACCGCCAGACGCTCGAAGCGTTCGTCCGCGGACTGATGGCGCGCGGCCAGGCGCCGCGATCGGTGGCTCGGGCCGTCGCGTCGCTGCGCGGGTTCTATCGCTTCCTCGCCCTCGAGGGGGCGCTCGCCGCCAACCCAGCCGAGGACCTGCGGCCACCGCGCGCCTGGCCGGCGCTGCCGGTCAGTCTGTCGCTGGAGCAGGTCGACGCGCTGATCGCGCAGCCGGACCTGACGACAGCGCTCGGACTGCGCGATCGCGCCATCATCGAGGTGCTCTATGCGACCGGCATGCGGGTGTCGGAAGTGATCGCAATCCGCACCGCCGACCTGCACCTGCGCGAGCACTACGTCACCTGCATCGGTAAAGGTGACAAGGAGCGTCTCGTGCCGATCGGCGAGTCGGCGAGTTCGTGGGTCGAGCGCTACCAGCGTGACGCGCGTCCCGGCCTCGTGCCGAAGGCGGGCCGCACGCCACGGCAGGCGGCGCGCCTGTTCCTCAATGCGCGCGGCGGCACGCTCAGTCGCGTCGGCTGCTGGAAGATTCTCAAGGGGTACGGCAGCAAGGCCGGCCTGCCGAGCGGTCTGAGCCCGCACATGCTGCGGCATTCGTTCGCCACGCACCTGCTCGAACATGGTGCCGACCTGCGCGCCATCCAGATGATGCTCGGCCACGCCGACGTGTCGACCACCCAGATCTACACACACGTGCTCGAGGCGCGTCTGCGCGCGGTGTACGAACGCTTTCACCCCCGCGCGTAGTTCTGATACGATGACTCGTTTACAGGCATGGGACGAGGGGTCGGTGGCGCTGCGCCCCGTTCGCGTCGTGTGTCTTGGCTGATACGTCACGCCTTCTTCCATCAGGCGTCAGGCAGCGGTGGGGCAGCGCGCCACCGGCAAGGAGCACGGCATGAGCCGTAACGGACGGCACCTTTTTACTTCCGAGTCAGTCACCGAAGGACATCCCGACAAAATCGCCGATCAGATTTCCGACGCGATCCTCGACGCCATCCTGGCGCAGGATCCGGTCGCGCGCGTCGCCTGCGAGACGCTGGTGACGACCGGCCTCGCGGTGGTCGCGGGAGAAATCACGACCACGGCCCGCGTCGAGTATCAGGACGTGGTGCGCGCCGCGATTGCCGATGTCGGGTACACCCGGGCCAAGTACGGGTTCGACGCGGAAACGTGTGCGGTCCTCTCGACGATCCACAAGCAGTCGCCGGACATCGCACAGGGCGTCGACACGGGCGGCGCCGGTGACCAGGGCCTCATGTTCGGCTTCGCCTGCCGCGAGACCGAAGAGCTGATGCCGTTGCCGATCATGCTGGCGCACAAGCTGACCCGCGGCCTGTCGAATGCCCGCCGCGAGGGCGTGCTCGACTATCTGCGTCCGGACGGCAAGTCGCAGGTGACCATCGAATACGATGGCACCAAGCCGTTGCGTGTCGATGCCATCGTCGTCTCGAGCCAGCATAGCCCGCTGGTCAGCAACGAGACGATGCGGGCCGACATCACCGAGCAGATCATCAAGAAGGTCGTCCCGGCCAACATGATGGACGACAGGACCAAGATCTACATCAACCCGACCGGCCTGTTCGTCGTCGGTGGACCGCATGGCGACGCGGGCGTCACCGGCCGCAAGATCATCGTCGACACCTACGGCGGCGCAGCGCCGCACGGTGGCGGCGCCTTCTCGGGCAAAGATCCGACGAAGGTCGATCGGTCGGCCTGCTACATGGCACGCTACATCGCCAAGAACGTGGTCGCCGCCGGACTCGCCGATCGTGCGATGGTCCAGCTCGCCTACGCCATCGGCGTCGCCGATCCGGTGTCGCTGCTCGTCGACACCGAAGGCACCGGAACGATTCCCGAAGAAAAGATCACCGAGCTGGTCCGCCAGGCGTTCAAGCTGACGCCGCGCGGCATCATGGAAGAGCTCGACCTGCGTCGACCCATCTACAAGAAGACGGCGGCGTTCGGTCACTTCGGCCGGACCGAGCCTGAGTTCACCTGGGAGCGCACCGACAAGGCCGCGGCCCTGAAGTCGGCGGCCAGGCTGTAACAGCTCCGAGTGACTCGAATCCTGCGCGCAACGGCGGCCCTGGTGGCCGCCGTTGTCGTTTTGGTCGGCCTGGCGCTGCCCCCGGCACGCCTGACTCCGGTCACCGGGACCGGCGACGACAGCGTTCCCGGTGTGTTCCACGTGCACACCAATCGCTCGGACGGACTGAGCAGCCCCGAGACGATTGCCGCCATCGCCGCGACGGCTGGACTCAAGTTCGTGGTGTTCACGGATCACGGTGACGCGACGCGCCAGCCGGATCCGCCGACGTATCGGTCCGGCGTGCTGTGTATCGACGCAGTCGAGATCAGCACGCAGGAGGGCCATCTAATCGCGCTCGGGCTGGCGAAGGCGCCGTATCCGCTCGCTGGAGAAGGTCGTGACGTGCTCGAGGACGTGCACCGTCTCGGCGGCACCGGCATCGCCGCGCACCCGGATTCGCCGCGGCCCCAGTTGCAGTGGCGGGAGTGGGATGCCCCACTCGACGGCCTCGAACTGCTGAACCTCGATAGCGAGTGGCGCGCCCGGGCGGCGGAGCCCGGCTGGCGGACGCCCCTCCGGATGGCGCGTGCCCTTGCCACCTACCTGGTGCGGCCGAGCGAGACGATTGCCTCGCTGATTGGCGGCAGCCGCGGATTGGATGACCGGTGGCTGGCTTTGGCGGCGACGCGACGGGTGCCAATCTTTGCCGGCGTCGACGCCCATGCGCGACTGGACCTGACCGGCGGCGACGCCGGCGAGAGCCGCTGGACACTTGCCCTGCCCGGCTATGAAGCCATCTTCCGGACCCTGTCGATGCGCGTTCGGCCGTCGTCACCACTGACCGGCGATGCGGCACGCGACGGTGCACTGATCCTCGATGCGCTGCGCGCGGGGCACGGCTACGCGGTACTCGACGCCGTCATGAGTCCGCCTGCGTTCGCCTTCACGGCCAGCGCCGGCGGTTCGAGCGTGGCGCAGGGCGACGAGATCGAGGCGGCGGGGCCCGTCACGCTGACCGTGTCGACGAATGCGCCGGCCTGGTTCACGACGATCATCTGGAGGGCCGGCGAGGTCCTCTACTCGGAACCGTCCTCACCCGAGGTGACCGTCACCGCACCGCCCGGACCGGCCGTGTATCGGGCCGAGGTGCGCGCCGCGCGTCACGCGGATGCTCCGGCCTGGATCCTCAGCAATGCCATTGCGGTACGGGCAGCGCCGATGGTGTCGGTCGCGCCGACCGCGGCGCCGCCGCCGACCTCCGGCGCTGCCGCGCCTCGCGTCGAGACTCGAGCACTGTTCGACCGGTCCTCTTCGACACGATGGACGGCTGAGTCGTCGGCTGCCGCTCGGATTGCCTTCGATGACGGTGGGTCGCCGGTCGACCGCGAACTCGCCGTGCGGTTCGGACTGCCGGGTGGCGACGTGTTCGGCGAGTATGTCGCGCTTGCCGGAACCGTCGACGGAGGCATGGCTGGCCACCAGCGGCTCACGTTCAGGGCGCGGAGCGACAAGCCGATGCGGCTATCGGTCCAGCTGCGGGTGCCCGACGGCCCGGGTGGCGGTCGCTGGCACCGCTCGGTGTACCTCGACGCCGATCCTCGCGAGTACGATCTGGCCTTTGGGGACTTTCGCGGGGTGGGCATCACGCCAACGGCCCAGGCGCCGCTGACCAACGTTCAGGACATCCTGTTCGTCGTCGACCAGACCAACACGAAACCGGGCACGTCGGGTCGCGTCTGGCTGTCGAACATCACGCTGCGCTGACCGGCGCCCGGTGAACGGCCATCCGGTTCACGTGCGGACCGTGAGGTTGATATAGAGGGCGGCGGCACCGAACATGATGTTGGGCGCCCACGCTGCGAGCGTCGGGGGGAGCAGACCGCCGGCGCCGAGGGCACCGAACAGGCTGAGCGCGATCCAGTAGACGATGGCCAGGACGATGCCGATGCCGATGCCATACAGCGCACCGCGCCGTCCGGTCATGACGGCGAAGGGGAGGGCGAGCAGCGTCATGATCACCGTGACGAAGGGAAACGCGATCTTGCGCTGCAGCGCCACGAGATACGGCACGACGTAGGAGCCGCTGGCTCGCAGCTTCTCGATGTACTCTTCGAGCTGCCCGTAGTTCATCATCTCGGCGTCCGGGACTTCGCTCTTGAAGTAGGCCGGCGGATCGAACGCCATCGGCCGTTCCTCGAATGGCAGGTAGCGGACGCTCGCCGGCTCGGCGCGCCGCTGCCGCGTCGGCGTGAACTCGCGATGCCACCCGTGTCGGGCCGTCCACGCCGGTGCCCCTTCGTCGCCCTCCGCCGCCGGCACCTCCTGTGCCGGAACCGCATCCTCGGCATACGTCATCGCGCGCATGCGCCACTGCGTCGGGTCGAGGTGATACACCCGGAGGCGGGAGAACCGGTCCGCCATCGGATCGAAGAAGTCGAAGTGGTACATCTCGCCGCCCTGGCCGACCACCCACCGCCGGTTCAACGCCGACGTCTGCGGCGGGTAGTCCCTCATGATCCGGTTCAGCCGATCGGCCTCACGATTGGCCTGGGCGAGGACGCGCTCCTGCATCAGGAAGAGAAGGCCGCTGGCGGCCACGGCGAAGAGCAGCAGCGGCAGTGCCGTGCGGTAGAGGCTGATGCCGCACGCCCGCATCACCAGCAGCTCGCTGTTCTTCGTCAGCACGCCGATCGTGACCAGCGTGGCGACGAGCACACCCATCGGGATGACGTAATAGAGGAACTGCGGAGTCTGGAAGTAGAAGTACTGCAGCAGGATCGCGGTCGTGGCCTTGCCGCGGAACAGCTTGTCGGCGAGGTCGATGAACGTCGAGATGTAGAAGATCCCGAGCAGCGAGCAGACCCCGAGCAGGAAGACGCGCAGGTACTCGCGCGCAACGTAGAGGTCCAACAGGCGGGGCAGCGGCAGATTGACGTGCGGGACGCGGACGACGACCACCGCCCGACGGCCGGTCGTCTCCTCGGCACGGGTGCCGGTCGTGCCGGCTGGTCCGGCGGCATCGCCGGCGATGCCCGCCACACGCCGGAACAGCCGCAGTGCAAACGCCGGCACCCGCAGGCGAATCGGCTGATCGGCAGAGCGCGAGCGCGACGCGAGCAGCACGATGCCCGCCACCCCCATGATGATGTTGGGTATCCACGGTGCGAGGCCCGGGTCCATCCGGCCGCCCATCGCCACCGCGCGAGCGCCGTAGAGCAGGACGTAGTAGACCAGAATGACGCCGAAGCCAAGGACGAACGAGGCGAGGCGACCATCCTTGCGGGCGCTGGCGCCGAGCGCCAGCCCGATGAGGGCGAGAATCGGGCACGTCGCCGGCAAGGCCAGCTTGTACTGAAACATGAATCGTTCGCTGATTGCCGGCTGGCCCTGAGCGGCGGCTTCGGCGATCGTCTGTCGGAGTTCGCTGAAGCTCTTTTCCGGCGGTCCCTTCGGCGGCGGCCGGCGGAAGACCGTTTCCGGATCGAGGTTGATCGCGATCCGGTCGAACTGGGTGCTCTCGTACGCCTCGGGCTTCGATCCGCTCGTCGTGTGACTCGTGCCGTCGATCAACTGCAGCTGGACGAGGCGCTGCGCGCGATCGATCAAGACCCGGCCTTCACGGGCGAAGTAGACGACCGTCTGGTCGGGCCGCGAGGTGTCGGCCAGGAAGACGTCGCGCCAGCCGCCGGCGGCCGGCTGGTCGCGAATGTAGATGACGCGGTCGGGGAAGTCCTCGAAGAAGACGCGCGGCTTGACGTTCTGCTCGACGCGCGTCGCGACGATACCGAAGGTGATTTCGCGGAACGTCTGGTTGGCTTCGGGCAGCGCGATGATGATCTGGTGCGCGGTCGCCAGGGTGGCGAACAGCGCGACGATCGAA
This sequence comes from uncultured Acidobacteriota bacterium, assembly GCA_902825985.1. Classification (GTDB taxonomy): domain Bacteria; phylum Acidobacteriota; class Vicinamibacteria; order Vicinamibacterales; family CAVVIG01; genus VFZL01. Next base: position 17,715 of record CADEDC010000049.1, read on the forward strand.
ACCGGCCGCGCCAGCCGGAGCAGGCTGACGCCGCACGCCTGCATGGCGACGAACTCGCGATCGGCTGAGACGCGGCCAAAGCCGACGAGGATGCCGAGCAGCGCGGCCATCGGAATGGTCAGCGCGAGCGCCTGCGGCAGCAGCGTGAGCAGCACGCGAAACACGACGCCCCACTCGACCCCCTTGGCGATCAACGCCTCGGCCTCGCGCAGGATCGGCGGGATCTCGAGGACGAACGTCAGCACCACGAGCCCCAGCGCGAAGGGCAGTGCAATCTCGCGGATCAGATAGCGGTCAAGGATTCTGAGCACGACGCTACACTAGAGTACACCGTATGACCCAGGTCGCTTTCCTCTGGCACATGCACCAGCCGTACTACGAGGATCTCGTCACCCGCGAGCACATTCTGCCGTGGGTCCGGCTGCACGCGCTCAAGGACTATTTCGGCATGGTGGCGCTCCTTCGGGAGTTCCCGGCCATGCGGCTCACCTTCAATCTCGTGCCCTCGCTGCTGGTGCAGCTCGAGGCGTTCGCCGAGGATCGCGCCAGTGACCGCTTCCTCGACGTCGGCCTCAAGCCGGCCGCCGATCTGACGGATGCGGACGTCGCCTTCATGCTCCAGAACTTCTTCCACGCGCACCGGCCGCGGATGATCGACATCTACCCGCGCTATGCCGAACTGCTGGCGCGGCGGGGGAGTGTCGTCGAGACGACCGAGCAGGCGATCGGCGCGGCGCGCCGTTTCACGGTGGACGATCTGCGCGATCTGCAGGTCTGGCAGAAGCTGGCGTGGCTCGATCCGTTCTACCTCGAGAGCGACCCTCGCGTGCGCCGTCTGGTGGAGAAGGATCGGCTGTTCGACGAGCACGACAAGCAGGTCCTGCGGCAGGTCGAGCTCGAGCTGCTGAACGCGGTGATTCCCGAGTATCGCGACGCGGCGGCCCGCCAGCAGATCGAGATTTCGACCTCCCCGTTCTACCATCCGATCCTCCCGCTGTTGTGCGATACGGACGTCTACAAGCGGACGCACCCGACGTCGCGGTTGCCGCGGCAGCGCTTTCAGCGTCCCGAGGATGCGCTCGAGCAGCTGACGCGAGCCGCCGACTGTCACGAGCGGCTGTTCGGACAGCGGCCCACCGGCCTGTGGCCGTCGGAGGGCTCGGTGTCCGATGCCATGGTGCCACTGGCCGTGAAGGCCGGATTCCGATGGATGGCCACCGACGAACTGATTCTCGCGCGCACTGTCGGGACGTCGTTCAACCGCGACGGCCACGGGCATGTCGACCAGCCGCAGCGCCTGTACGCCCCGTACGTCGTCGATGCCGGCGGCAGCCGGATCGGCTGTGCTTTTCGCGATCATGCGATGTCCGACCTGATCGGTTTCACCTACGCGGGCTGGGCATCCGAGGCGGCAGCCGAGGACTTCGTCAACCGGCTCGCCGAGGCGGGGCGTCGCTTCACGTCGGCGACGGGCCGCGAAGGCACGATCTTCGTCATCCTCGACGGCGAGAATGCCTGGGAGCACTTCGAGGGAGGCGGACGGCCGTTCTTGCGGGCATTGTACCGGCGGCTGAGCCATCATCCGGAGGTGCGGCCGGTCACCGTCGGCGAGGCGTGCAGTCGTGGCGGTCAGACGCTGATGTCGATCTTTCCAGGGTCATGGATCGACGCGAATTTCTACATCTGGATCGGTCATCAGGACGACCAGAAGGCCTGGAGTCAGCTCGCCGACGCCCGTGCCGCCTACGACCGCGCCGGGGACGTCAATCCCGAGACGCGGGCGCGAGCGTTCGAGGAACTGCTGATCGCCGAGGGCAGCGACTGGTGCTGGTGGTATGGCGACGATCATTCGTCCGACCACGATCTCGCCTTCGATGAGCTGTTCCGGCGGCATCTCCGGAACGTCTACCGGCTGCTCGACCAGCCCATCCCGGACGAACTGTTCGTCAGCAACATCTCGGCTGGCGCCCCGGCCGCGGCCGAGATTGCCCCGACGGGTTTGCTGGCCCCGACACTCGACGGCGAGGAATCGAGCTACTTCGAATGGCTCGGGGCCGGTAGTCTCGAGGTTCAGCAGACCGTCGGTGCGATGCATCAGGCTGAGCGGCCGCGAGCCCTGCTGGCAGAAATCCAGTTCGGGTTCGACCGCGAGCACCTCCACGTGCGTCTCGACGGTACGCGTCCGCTACGAGACCTGCTCCAGAGCGGCATCCATTTCTCCCTGCGGTTCATGAATCCGGACGGCATCCGGATCGTGATCGCCCGGGGGGCGACACCTGGGTCGCCGGCGGTCTCGCTCTGGGTGAAGGCGGCCGGCGCCACCGAATGGACCGAGGGGGCCGTGGACGGGATCCGGGCCGCAGCCGGCTCGATTCTGGAGGTCAGCGTCCCGTTGGCCGCGATTGGAGCGTCGGCCGAGGGCCGGCGCCTGGCGTTCTTCGTCGCGGCTTTCGATCCGACCGGTGCTGAGCAGGAGCGCCACCCCAGCCATCGTCCGATCGAAACGAGCACGCCGGACCGCCGTTTCGAAGCGATCAACTGGACCGCCTAGCCGCCCGTCCGGGCGGCGTTTACACCAACCAGGTCGCGGGTCGTCCGTTCGCTCAGGCCGCCGCCGCGCGACCATCCGCAAGTTATCCACAGGGTGGTTTTGCGGACGATTTCCAGTGTGTCTGATAATGTATGTTATGTTAACCAAGCCGCCTCGATAACCCCCAGAAGCGGTCGTTCTCGGCTATCC
>CADEDC010000049.1:20554-45719 GCA_902825985.1 uncultured Acidobacteriota bacterium
TGGCCGCTTGGCGGACCCTCAGTCGCGAGCGTCTTTGAGGTCCTGGATGATGGCTTCCAGGGCGTTGATGATCTCGTCCTTCTCGACCTTGTTCTTGGCGAAGCTCAGTTTGAGGTTGAACTGCTTCGTCGGGGGGCGATAAGCAAATACGTAGTGCTTCGGACGCCCGGCTTTGGGTTTGGCGACCGCTTCCCGGACCTGCTGGCGCGTGGCGCCGCCTTGACTGGCGATCTTTTCGATCAGCGCAATCATTTTCTCCGGCTGTTCTTGCCTAACTATCTGCAAAAGCAGCGATTTAGACGAAATGTCGGCCAGCCGACAGAGATTTCGCACCTCTTCGGGCATACCCATGAGGGCCAGCGACTCTGTTACGGAGCTGCGGGACTTGCCCAACCGCCGCGCCAGGTCTTCGTGAGTGTATCCGCACCGATCGGCAAGGCCATGGATGGCTTCCGACTCTTCGAATGGCGTGAGGTCCTTGCGTTGCAGGTTCTCGATGAGGGCGAGCTCGATGACCTCCGTGTCGTCGACCTCGCGGATCACAACGGGCAACTCCCGCAGGCCGGCCTGGATGGAAGCCTGGTAGCGCCGTTCGCCGGCGATGATCTGGTATCGATCGCCGCGTTGCCGAACGACGAGCGGTTCGATGATCCCCTTCTCGGTGATCGAGGAGATCAGCTCGGACAGATCCCCCATGACCTGGCGCGGCTGGTTCGGGTTCGGCTCGATCTGTTCGATCGGGATGATGCGCCCAACGGGCGTGCCGGCAGATGCCGCGAGCGCGTCGACGTAATGCTCGTCGTGCCGCATCGTGATCGTTCCGGGTAAGCCTCGTCTACTCACGATCCATGACCTCCTCGCACAGCCGGTAGTACTCGGTCGCGCCGGTCGAATCCGGGGCGAATGTGAAGATGGACTCCTTGTAGGCCGGACTCTCCTCCAGCCTGACGCTCTTGGTAATCACGGTCTTGAACACCTTTCCGCCGAAGACCTTCTGTATCTGCGCCCGGATGTCGCGGGCCAGTGCCGTCCGCTTGTCGTGCATGGTGATCACGACGCCGAGGATGCGGAGGGCCGGGTTGGGGCGTGCGCGGACCTTTTCGATTGTCTCCAGCAGATCGTCGGTTCCCTCGAGGGCGAAGTACGACGACTGAATCGGGATAAGCAGATGGGTTGCCGCTACCAGGGCATTGACGGTCAGCAGGCCAAGCGCCGGTGGGCAGTCGATGACCACGTTCGTGTACTCGGCCAGGACCGGTTCCAACTTGTCCTTCAGGCGGAAATGCGCGTCGAGCTCACCCACCAACTTGGCTTCGATCTTGGCCAGCGCGATCCGGGAAGGCGCAACCGCCAGGTTCTCCATTGAACTCTGGATGATGACGTCGCGCATGCTGAGGGACGGGTCCGCAATCGCGTCGTAGACGCTGCGGGTGACCGCCTTCATGTCGAGGAAGGTCATCGTGCTGTTCGCCTGCGGATCCAGATCGATCAACAGCGTGCGTTTGCCTCGCAGGGCCATGGCTGCGGCGAGGTTGATGGCTGTGGTGGTCTTGCCCACGCCGCCCTTTTGGTTTGCGATGGCTACGATCATCTGCGGGGTTGGTGAAGGCGATTGTAGAGACCCGGTTTGCGATCTGTCAATTTGTGTCCCCGCTGGGCGATGGCGGGGCCGAACGAACCGGGTACCGGGTGGGGAGACGACGGACGATCGGTGGGCGGTGTGCCCACGGCTGCACTACATCTTGTACTTCCCCAGGTCCTCCGGGTCAAGGCTTTCAAGCCATTTCTGTAGCCGCTCCGTATCGTTCTTGTCCGAGGTGATGTTGACCGTCTTGGCGTTGTCGATGACGCTGTCTTCCACGAAGATCGGTGCCTTGGTGCGCAATGCGAGGGCGATCGCGTCGCTCGGTCTGGCGTCGACGGCAACGGTGTCGCCGTTCAGCGCGAGATAGATCAGCGCGTAGAACGTGTTCTCCTGCAGGTCGCAAACGACAATCTTCTGGACGGTGGCCTTCAGGTCGGCAATGACATTGCGCAGCAGATCGTGGGTCATGGGCCGAGGCGTCGAGACGTTCTCGATCTGCAGGGCGATGGCGTTGGCTTCGAACAGGCCGACCCAGATCGGAAGCACGCGTTGACCGTCCATGTCGCGCAGGATCACGATCGGCATGTTGGTGTCGGGGTCGACCATCAACCCCTTGATTGTCATCTCGATTTGCATGCTGCTTACCGTAGGCGTCGTTGACGCCGCTGTCAATCACTACAAGGCGTGCGCGGCAGTGCCCCACACACTGTGCGGGCCGGTCCGCTCGATGCGCACCGGCAGCGTCTTCCCAATCCAATCGGCAGGTCCAGGCAGGTTGACCACGACGTTCTGCGTGGTTCGACCCGAGAGTTCCGTTTCACGGCGCCGGCTGCCGGAATCGATCAGGACGTCGACCGTCGTGCCTGCGAGCCGTGCGTTCAGATCGGTCTGGATGCGCCGCTGGGCTGCCTGGAGTGCGACGATCCGTCGGGTCTTCTCGTCCTCGCTGACATCGTCGATCAGCCGCTTATCGGCCAGCGTGTGCGGCCGCGGCGAGTACTTGAACGAGAACATGCTGTGGAACCGGACCGTCTCGGTCAGCGACAGCGTGTCGGCGAAATCGTCGTCGGTCTCGCCCGGGAAGCCGACGATCATATCGGTCGAGAGCGCGACGTCGGGCAGCAGGATCCGGATGCGGTGCACGAGTTCGAGATAGGTGTCGCGCGAATAGCGTCGCCGCATCGCTGTCAGGATGCGGGTGGAACCAGATTGGACCGGCAGGTGGAGATGCCGGCAAACCTTGGGCAGCACCTGCATGGCCCGCAGGAAGCGTTCGTCGAAGTGGCGCGGATGAGGGCTCGCGAAACGGATCCGTTCGAGGCCCCGGATGTCATGCAAGGCTTCGAGCAGGCCGACGAAGTCGCAGGCCGGATCGTCCGGCGCCTCGTAGTGGTTCACGATCTGTCCGAGAAGCTGCACCTCCGGATGACCGCTGTCCACCGCCTGCCGCACGTCGGCGACGATGTCGGACTTGCGCCGCATGCGCTCGTGGCCACGGGTGTAGGGCACGACGCAGAAGCTGCAGTACTCATTGCACCCCTCGATGATGGTCACATAGGCCTTCACCGGATCGCTGCGACGGGCGACGCCGAGCGGGAAGGTGACGTCCTCGTACGGATTCAGATCAACCGCGGGCCGGCGTCCCTGGGACGCCTGCTCGACGAGCATGGGGAGTTGGCGGATCGCCTGCGTGCCGACGATGACATTGGCGACGCCTGGCGCCCGTTTGAGGATCGCCGTTCCTTCCTGCTGGGCGACGCAGCCGGCGACCGCCACGATCGGATCGTGTCCCTGCTCCCGAGCCATCTGGCGCAACTCACCGAGACGCGTGAACAGCTTCTCCTCGGCCCGTTCCCGGACGCTGCACGTGTTGATGACCACAACGTCGGCGTCGGCGCTGTCGAGCGTCGGTTCGTAGCCGGCCTGTTCCAGCAATCCGGCCATACGCTCCGAATCGTGCGCATTCATCTGACAGCCAAAGGTTTCGATCAGGTACTTAGGCGCCACGGCTGCTCTTTCTCCCCTTGCCCTGCTGACTTTCGCTTTCGCCTTTTGGTTTTGATTCGCCTTTCGCCTGGTCGGCGGCGCCGCGGGCCAGCATCTCCCGAGCCGACGAGCGGATCGCCTCCGTGACCGTGCTGCCGGCCAGCATCCGGGCCAGCTCGTCGACCCGTTGCTCTGCGCCGAGCCGACTGACCCTGGTCTGCGTCCGCCCCCCCTCGATCGCCTTCTCGATGAGGAAGTGCGTGTCGGCACAGGCCGCCACCTGCGGCAGATGGGTGATGCACAGCACCTGAAATGCCCCCCCGAGCGAGCGCAGCCGCCGGCCGACAATCTCGGCGACCCGCCCGCCGATGCCGGCGTCGACCTCGTCGAAGATCATGCCCGGTGCCGCCAGTCCCGGCATCCGGGTCGTCCGGTCCGCACCCGGTGACTGTCGAGCGCGAAACGTCATCGTCTTCAGCGCCAGCATCACGCGTGACAGCTCGCCGCCCGAGACGATGCGGGCGAGCGGACGGAGCTCCTCGCCCGGGTTCATGGAGACGTAGAACTCCGCCCGATCGGTGCCGAGCGCACTCCACTCCGATTCAGGAATCGGCGCGTCGTTGAACCGCACGTCGAATTGCGCGCGCTCGAGGGCCAGGCCCGCGAGCAGTTCCACCAGGGCTGGCGCAAATGCGGTGGCAATCTCGCGCCGGCTCCGGCCCAGCGCAGCAGCAGCGTCGACGAACGCCGACCGCAACCTGGCGAGCTCGCGCTGGCTGGCCTCAAGCCGTTCTTCCGAGGCGTCCAGATCCGCGACCTCCTTTCGGAGCGCGATCTGACAAGTCAGCACGTCTGTGAGGGACGGTCCATGTTTGCGCTTGAGCCGTTCGAGACTGGCGAGCCGTTCTTCGACCTGTTGCAGTCGCGCGTCCGAAACATCCAACGTGTCGAGATATCGGCGGAGGAAGATCGCGAGGTCCTCGAGCTGGGCCTTGATCGCCTCACGAGACGCCAGATAGGGTTCGAATGCCGGATCGACAGCGGCGAGTTCGCCCAGCCGCTTCCAGACGCCAGCCAGCCCGCTGAGGACAGCACCGTCGCTTTCGTAGAGCGCGGCATAGCTGTCGTTGCAGAGCCGTTCGATGCGAGCCGCGTTGGACAGTACCCGCCGGACTGCCGCCAGCTCGTCATCTTCGCCGGGCTGCGGCGCCACGCGGTCGATTTCGGCGAGCTGGAACGCCGCAAACTCCTGGCGCGTCGCCCGATCGCGACTGGCGGCACGGAGGGCATTGGTCTGCTCGTGCGTGGCACGCCACGCTTCGTACGCGGCTGCGGCTTGGGCCCGCGCCTCGTCCAGTTGGCCGAACGCGTCGAGTGCCGTCAGGTGGGTGGTGGGATCGAGCAGGGTCTGGTGTTCGTGCTGCCCGTGCAACTCGATGAAATCGCCGGCCATGTCCCGGAGCGCCCCGGCCGTGACGAGGGCGCCGTCGATGAAGGCGCGGCTCCGTCCCTGGGCCGTGACTTCCCTTCTGATCACGATGTCGCGATCGCCCCGCTGGAAAATGGCCTCGATGGCGGCTGACTCCTCGCCGGTGCGCACGAGGTCGCCCGACGCCCGGCCGCCGAGCAGCAGGCCGACGGCCTCGACGAGGATGGACTTGCCGGCGCCGGTTTCGCCTGTCAGCACGTTGAAGCCAGGTCCGAACTCGACTTCGGCGGTATCGATGACCGCCAGACGGGTGATGCGCAGGAATCGGAGCATCTGGGGAAAGAGAACTCCAATCCTAACATAGGTTTGACAGCCATAGGGCAGCGTGATACAGTTTTGAAATTCGCGCTGTCCCAGCGGCGCACTGCTATGTCCCGGAGGGCCGTTTGCGCACGCTTGGAGGCCCGCTGTTCGCCCTGCTGTTGCAGGCCGATGGCGGTGCTGTGCCTGAGGGCACCAGTACGTCGATCGTCGGTTTAATCGCTGATTCGAGCCCGATCTCGAAAACCGTTCTGCTGCTTCTGGCGCTCTTCTCCATCGTGTCCTGGAGCGTCATCTTCTACAAACTGTGGACGTTTCAGCGCGCTCGGCGGCAATCCGCGAGTTTCCTGGATGTCTTCCGACGCAGCAACAAGTTCTCCGAAGTGCAGGCCGTCTGCCGGTCGCTGAATGAGAGTCCGCTCGTCGGCATGTTCCAGGCCGGGTACACGGAACTGACGGCCCAACTCCGCCAGACGCCAGAAGCGGGTCCGGCAGGTGGTGCGCGGCCGACGATCAGGAGTCTGACCGCGGTGGACCGGGCACTGATGCGGGCGTCGGCTGTCGAGCTCAACAAGCTGGAGCATCGCGTCCCTTTTTTGGCGACCACAGCCAGCATCGCGCCGTTCATCGGATTGTTCGGCACGGTGTGGGGCATCATGGTGGCCTTCCAGGGCATCGGTCAGACCGGCTCGACGAACCTCGGCGTCGTAGCCCCCGGCATCGCCGACGCGCTGGTGGCGACGGCTGTCGGTCTCTTCGCGGCGATTCCGGCGGTCTACTTCTACAACCAGTTGACCAACACCGTGAAGCTCTTCGCGTCGGACATGGACGACTTCGCGATGGAGTTCCTCAACATCGTCGAGCGGAACTTCACGTAGTTCGTCATGGCAAAGGTGCAACCTGCTGCCCCGAACGGGCGCGGCGGCCGCGGCCGACGGGTGTCAACCTCGCTCGCGGAGATCAACGTCGTCCCGCTGGTCGACGTGATGCTGGTGCTGCTCATCATCTTCATGGTGACGGCACCGATGATTCAGCGCGGCGTCGACGTGAACATTCCGGTGGCGCGACGGGCCACCCAGATCGAGGGCGAGCGGGTGTTCGTGACCGTGCCCGCCACCTATCGCGAGTCCCGCATCGTATTCCTGGGTGACGAGCAGATCCGGGTCGATGCGCTCCAGGAGCGGATCCGACAGCGTCTCGAGTCGGTCAGCGACAAGCAGGTCTACCTCCGCGGCGACAGCGACGTGCGATACCAGGACCTGATGGACGTGTTCGACCGTTTGAAGGCGGCTGGCGTCGAAAAGGTGGGATTGATCGCCAAGATGCCTGGAGAGAAGTAGTGGCGGCGCCGGCAGCGGATGTCACCGATGTGCTGCGCGACCGGCAGCATGAGGCGGGCGGACTGCGGCAGATGGCCGTGGTGTCGATTGCGCTTCATGCCGTGATGATCGTCGGCCTGACGTTCGCGCCTGGCGCATGGTTCGCGGCGCAACCCGAGCCGCGAACGGTCATGACGATCAGCCTGGGCGAGGGCGCGCCGGGTCCGGCCAACGGCGGCATCAGCACGATCGGCGCCCGCGCGATTCAGACACCACAACCGATCGAGGCGCCCAAGCGGCCCGATCCCGTCCGTCCACCGGCAGCCCGTACGCCAGAGATGACGGTCCCGATTCCGCAGGCCAAGCCGCAGCCGGCCCGACCGGCGCCCCCGGTGAAGGATGCGCCCGAGGACGCGCGCGGCCGGACTCCGACGCGAGGCGCGCAGCCGCAATTCGGATCCGCGGTTGCGGAGACCGGTGCGCGCGGCCAGGGCTTCGGGCTGTCCACGGGGGGCGGCGCCGGCTCGGGATCCCGGCTCGACGTCGCCGATTTCTGCTGCCCCGACTACGTGCTCCTGATGGTCGAGCGCATTCGCAGCAACTGGAACTCGCGAGCCGAGGCCACAGGACAGACGATGATCAAGTTCACGATTCAGCGGGACGGGCAGATTACCGACGTGTCCGTCCTGAAGTCGAGCGGCCTGGCTGCGCTCGACATCAACGCGCAACGGGCGGTGCTGGTGACGCGGACGCTGCCGCCGTTGCCCGAGCCGTTTCCCAACCGGACTCTGACCGTGGACCTCAGCTTCGAGTACCTACGATAATGCGTATTCTCCTCACGCTTTCCGCCGGCGCCTGGTTCATCGCAGGTGTCGCGGCACAACCGCCGCAGACGCCGGCGGACGCCGGCCAGCAGCCCGACCGCATCGCGACGACGATAACCAGCGAGGCCGGGGCGCCGGCGCGGTTCGCCGTCCCCGAGTTCATCCCGCTGTCGAGCGACGCGGAAACCGTGGACGCCGCCCGGACGATTGGGCGCGTGCTGTTCGACGATCTGAACTTCGAACGGGAGTTCGCGCTGATTCCACGCGACATCTACACGACGATTCCGGCGGCGACGTCGTTCGCGACGGTACCCTTCGACCGCTGGCGCGAGATCAACGCCGACGGCGTCATCGTCGGCACGGTGCAGAAACTCGACGCCGGCGTGCGCGTCGAGGTGCGTCTGTTCAACGTCCGCACCCGGCAGTCGGCGTTCTCACGCGAGTACACCGGCGCGGTGGCGAACCGCCGCCTGTATGCCCACACGATCGCCGACGAACTGCACCAGCAGCAGCGGGCGCTTCGCGGCGTCGCCCGCACGAAGCTCACGTTCAACTCCGATCGCGACGGCGAGCGGCTGGGCGGAACGGTCGAGAGTCGGAGCGTCAAGGAGGTCTACATCGCCGACTACGATGGCGAGAACCAGCGCCGCGTCACGACCAATCGATCGCTGAACATCAATTCGGTCTGGTCGCCGGATGGGCGGTCGCTGGCCTACACGTCGTACCGGCGTGGTCCGCCCAACATCTTCATCGCGAATATCTACGAGGGAACCGGTGGTGAGCTGACCAAGGCGGTTGGCCAGAACTGGCTGCCGACCTTCTCGCCCGATGGCACGCGGGTCGCCTTCAGTTCGACACGCGACGGTAACGCCGAAATCTACGTCGCCAGCCGTGATGGCGCCACGCTCCGCCGGTTGACCAATCATCCCGGCGCCGACACGTCACCGACCTGGTCGCCGAGCGGCACCCAGATCGCGTTCACGTCGGACCGCACCGGCACTCCGCAGATCTATGTCATGGGCGCCGACGGCCTCGGGCTGCAGAAACTGACCTCGGAGTCGTATGCCGATCGGCCGACCTGGTCGCCGGCGCCGTACAACGAGATTGCCTACTCGGCGCGCACCGGGCCCGGGAACGACATCAAGATTCGCGACCTGGCGACCGGACAGGTGCGCCAATTGACGTTCGGCGAAGGCACGAACGAGAGTCCGGCGTTCGCGCCGAACGGTCGGCACCTCGCCTTCATGTCGACGCGCTCGGGCAAGTCACAGATCTTCACGATCGCCCGGGATGGCCGCGACCTGAAGCAGGTCACCCGGACCGGAAACAACTACCAGCCCGACTGGTCCCGATGAGGGCGGTCGTCTTGGACACCGATACACAGAGACAGGGAGCACTTCGATGATGCGATCGGCGGTGGCAAAAGCCGCGGCAGTTGTGGCGCTGGTGGTGATCACCGGTGCGGCGTGCGGGAAGAAGACGGCGCCGGTCGTGCGACCGGCCCCTCCAGCGGACACCGGAGCGACGGCCAGCGACAGCGGACGCCCGCCGTCGCCGCCACAGCCGGTGAACGAACCGGTCATCGTGCCGCCTGAACCGGTTCGCGAGGACCGCATCTCATCCGCCTCGCTGGACGATCTGAACCGCAATTCGCCCTTGAAACCGGTGTTCTTCGAACTCGACAGCTCCGAGGTCTCCGGCCCGGGCCGCACCATCCTCGAGGAGAACGCGGCCGTCCTCAAGAAGTACGGCACGTGGGCGGTCACCGTCGAAGGGCACTGCGACGAGCGCGGCACCGCCGAGTACAATCTGGCTCTGGGCGAACGTCGGGCCCTCGCCGCTCGCGCCTTCCTCGTGTCGCTCGGCATCTCCGCCGATCGCCTGCGGACGGTGAGCTACGGCAAGGAGTTCCCCTTCGATCCCGGCCACGACGAAGGCGCGTTCTCCAAGAATCGGCGGGCGCATTTCGTCATTACGGCCAAGTAGGATTCGCGTCGTCCCGGTGGACGAGGCCCGAGAGCGGGAAGCATCATGAGACACACTCGCATCGTACTTGTCGCGACACTGCTGGCTGCGACGTGGGCCGGCCCGGCCTCGGCTGCGAACAAGGAGCAGCTGCAGATGATGGCGGACATCCGGATGCTGCAGGAACAGGCGCAGCAGCTGCAGGTCCTCATCGGTTCGCTGAGCGAGGCGCTGAAGGCGGTCAACGGCCGGCTCGATCAGCAGTCCGATACGAATCGCCGCGCCTTCGCCGATCAGAAGCTGGGCGCCGACAACCTGACCAACGATCTCCGGGTCGTACGCGAGAAGATGGACGACAACAACGTCCGCATCGGATCGCTCACGCAGGAGGTCGATGCCCTGCGTCAGTCGGTCCAGCAGCTCAGCGTGCTGCCGGTCGCCGCCGTGGCGCCCGCGCCGATCGATCCCGACGCACCGCCGCCGGCAGATGGCGCGACCGCTCCCCCGCCGCCCCCCGCACCGGTGGTCCCGGTCGCCGCCGGCGCGTCACCGCAGCGCCTGTACGACAGCGCCTGGGCCGACTACACCGCTGGCCAGTTCGACCTCGCCGTCCAGGGCTTCGAGTCGTTCATCAAGAGCTTCCCGCGATCCGAACAGGCGGACGACGCGCAGGTCTACATCGGCAATTCCTTCCTGCAGGCCGGTGATTACAACAAGGCCGTCGAGGCGTACGACCTCGCGATCCGGACGTATCCGTCGGGAAACCTCATTCCGGATGCCTGGTACAAGAAGGGGACCGCGCTGCTCGATCTGAAGGAGCCGGCCAGGGCCATGGAAGCCTTCGAGTTCGTCGCGAAGACCTATCCTGAGAGCAGCGCCGCGCTGCTCGCCCGCCAGCAGATCGCGCAAACGCGCAAGCCGTAACCGACCCGCGTACCGCGTCCACCGCCGGCCCGTGGACGCGGCGCATCGTGCCGCTCGATCATCCTGACGACGATGTAGAATTGTCGCGCATGGACGGAAGCCGTCCTGCGTACCGATAACAGTCGAAAGGACGATATGGGCAGCGTCAACAAAGTGATTCTGGTCGGCAATCTCGGACGCGATGCCGAGCTGCGCTACACGCCTGGCGGCGCCGCCGTGGCGACCCTCAACATGGCGACGACCGAAGTCTGGAACGACAAGGGCGGCCAGCGGCAGGAAAAGACCGAGTGGCACCGCATCGTGCTGTGGGGCAAGTCGGCCGAATCGCTGGCGGAGTACCTCACCAAGGGCAAGCAGATCTACGTCGAGGGGCGGCTCCAGACGCGGCAGTGGGACGACAAGGACGGGAACAAGCGCTACACCACCGAGATCCGCGGCGACAAGGTGGTTCTGCTGGGCGGTGGTGGCGGCCGCAGCGGCGGCGGGTCGATCGAGCGGAGCGCCGGCAGCGACATGGGAAGTCAGGCCGCGGGCGGCGACATGGGCGAGCCGCTGAGCGACGACGATATTCCGTTCTGAACGGCCCGACCGTGCCGTGTCCCGGTTCGGATTGCAGCCTGCACGCGGCGGCGCCGCGCCGGCGGGCTGCAATCCGCAGCTGACGCCACGACGACCGGGCCGCGGCCCGCAGCGAGTCCGAGAGGCCGGTCTACTTCTTGTCCTCGCGCCCGTAGCGATCCTCCAGACGGACGACGTCGTGCAGCTCCGGCGTCGACACCTCGAAGATGTCACAGTCGTCGATGGCGGTCATCCGGTGCACGGTCTTGGGCGACACGTGGACGCGCTCGCCCGGCTTCATCTCGCGCCTGACCAGCGACTCGCCTTCCTGGATCTCGAACAACATGCGGCCGGACTGCAGGTAGATCGTCTCGTCCTTCAGGTTGTGGTACTGGAGGCTGAGCGCGTGGCCGGCGTTCACGTGAATCAATTTGCCGACGTACCGGTCCGTCTTGGCCCAGTGCACTTCGTAGCCCCAGGGCTTCTCCACTCGCGTGACTTCGTCCGCCATTCGTCGTTCTCCTCGTCCTGCCGCGGTGCCGGCCGGCCGGTCTCGGCCGCGCCTTTTTGAGTCTACAGCGCGAAGCGGCCCAGTGCGTTCAACAACTCGTGCTCGATGTCCTCGATCGTCGCCATGCGCAGGACACGGCGGGCCAACGCCTTGAGATCGCTGGCGCGCACGTCCGCCAGGACATGCTTGGCCACGGGAATGGCGCCCGGCGTCATGCTGAACTCCGTGAGGCCGAGTCCGACGAGCAAGGTGAGCAGCGCCGGATCCGCCGCCATCTCTCCGCACAGCGACACCGGGATGCGGGCCCGCCGGGCGGCGCGGCCGACCATCAGGATCACGCGAAGAATCGACGGGTGCAGCGGTTGATAGAGCAACGACACGCGTTCGTCGGCACGGTCGACCGCCAGGCAGTACTGGATGAGATCGTTGGTGCCGATCGTGAAGAAGTCGACCTCGCGCGCCAGCAGATCGGCAGTGTAGGCCGCCGCCGGGATCTCGATCATGACCCCGATCGGGATTGGCGGAACCGACAGACCACGCCGGACCAGGTCGGCCGCTGCCGATGCCACGAGCTGCTTCGCCTCGCGGATCTGTTCGACGCCCGAGACGAACGGGAACATGATGCGCAGCGTGCCGTGCGATGCCGCCCGCAACAGAGCCCGCAACTGCGTCTGGAACAGCTCCGGCCGCGACAGCGACAGCCGCAGGCCGCGCAGCCCCTGCCGGCTTCCGCGCTCCTGATCGGCGCCCCAGCCGCCACCGAGGGTCGCTCCGGTGTCGTTCATCGCGAGCTGATCCTCGTCGACGTCGAACGTCCGTACCGTCACGGGTCCGGGCGCCATCCCCTCGAGCATGCGCCGATAGGTGCGGTACTGCGCCTCCTCATCGACGGCATCGGGCCCATCGCTGAAGATGAACTCCGACCGGTACAGCCCAATCCCTTCCGCACCGGCATAGCGGGCGGCTGCCAGGTCGTCGGGGAACTCGATGTTGGCGTCGAGGCGGATGCGCACGCCGTCGGCCGTCATCGCCGGGCGGGCGCGGTCGTGCTCGACGGCGACCGGTGCGGCTGCTTCGTCGGCGGCACGCGCCACCCGTGCCAGCACGTCCGGCGACGGATCGACGATGAGCTCGCTGTTGGTGCCGTCGATGACGACGAGCTGTCCCGGCTGGACGATCCGACTGGCGTCATGCAGGCCGACGATTGCCGGCACCTCGAGCGATCGCGCGAGGATCGCCGTGTGGTAGGTGCGGCTGCCGGCGTCGGTGGCAAATCCTCGCACCTTCGTCCAGTCGACCTGGGCGGCGAGCGACGGCGTCAACTCGTCCGCGATGAGGATCGAGGCTTCGTCGACCTCGCGCAGCAGGTCGCGCGGCGTCGACAGCCCCTGGCGGATGTTCATCTTCAGCCGGCCGACGAGATCGGCGACATCGCCTTTTCGCTCGCGCAAGTACGGGTCGACAATCTCGTCGAAGATGGCGCTGAACTCCTCGAAGACCTGCTGCACCGCCCACTCGGCGTTGACGCGCTGGTCGCACACCAGTTTCGCGGCGCGCGGCACCAGCATCGGATCGTCGAGCATGAGGATCTGGGCGTCGAAGATGGCGGCGAGGTCGGGACCGCGGCGCCGGGCGATGCTCGCCCGGATCTCGCGCAGCTGATCGCGGGTCCGCGCCCGGCCCTGCTCGAGGCGATCGAGTTCGGAGCCGACCCGCGACTCGGCGACGCGGTAGCGCAGGACCTGGGCGCGCTGGTTGAGCATCACGGCCCGCCCGGAGACGAGGCCCGGCGACACACCGATGCCGGTCAGACGCTGCATGAGTCCTCTCCGAAGCCGGACTCGACGAGCGCGCTCAACGCGTCGATGGCCTCCTGCTCGTCGCTGCCATCTGCCGTAATCGTCACCGTGGTGCCGCGGGCGGCGGCCAGCAGCAGAATGCCGAGGATGCTCTTGCCGTCCATCTCGCGGCCGCCGCGCGCGATGCGCACGCGGGCGTCGAACCGGCTGGCGAGATGCACGAACTTCGCAGCGGCGCGGGCGTGCAGCCCGAGCTGGTTCACGACCACGAGCGATCGCGTCGTCATCGCACCGGGTGCTCCCGCGCGGTGGTGTCCGGCCGGGGGACGGTCACGACTTGTCGCCCCTGAGCAGGTCCGATGCCACCCAGATGGCGCTGCGCCCGTGGTCGCGCATCTCGCGGGCGACTGCCAGCAGGTCCTGGGAACTGCGCAGCGACGCGAGCTTGATGAGCATCGGCAGATTGACACCGGTGATGACCTCGACCTCGTTGGTGGCGAGGAAGGTCATCCCGAGGTTGGACGGTGTGCCCCCGAACATGTCGGTGAGCACGAGGACGCCCGCTTCACCGCGCACCCGCTCGATCGCCTGCGCAATGTCCTCACGCGCGCTGTTCACGTCGTCGTGCCAGCCGATCGACACCGGCGTGAACTGCGGCAGGTCGCCGACGATCATCTCGGCCGCGTTGACGAGCTCGATTGCGAGCTGTCCGTGGGTGACGACAACGACCCCAATCATGTCCAGCTGGGCCGTCGGGTGACGACCGGGTGCTCCATTGTAGCCGCAGAATCAGGCATTGCCGACATCGCGGTGCCGAACGCGGACGCGCGCGCCATCGGCGGTCGAGAGCGTCCTCTTCAGCCGTTCGGCTATGGCGACGGAGCGGTGACGGCCGCCGGTGCAGCCGATGGCCACCGTCAGATAGCTCTTCCCCTCGGCGATGTAGTGCGGGATGACGAAGCGCACGTAGTCCTCGAGCTTCTCGATGAACTCGAGCGTCGACGGGTCCTTCTCGAGAAACCGGACGACCGCGCGGTCGCGCCCGGTGCGCCGCTTCAGCGTCGGCACGAAGTGCGGATTCGGCAGGCAGCGGACGTCGAACACGAGGTCGGCGTCGAGCGGCACGCCGTACTTGTAGCCGAAGCTCAGAACGGTGACCACCAGGCGGGTGTTCGCCCGTTCGCGCGTCAGGCCCATGAAGAAGTGCCGCAACTCGTGCACCGTCATGTCCGAGGTGTCGATGATCTCGTCGGCGATCTTCCGGATCGGCGCCAGGCGGACGCGCTCGTCGCGGATGCCCTCGCTGGCGGAGCGACCCGGCGCCAGCGGGTGCGGCCGGCGCGTCTCGCTGAAGCGCCGGACCAGCGTCGCGTTCGTCGCCTCGAGGAAGATCAGCAGCGGTGTCAGGCCCCGCATCTTGCGCAGTTGCTTGAACACCTTGGGGAAGGACGACAGGAAGTTGCCTTCGCGGACGTCGACGACGATGGCAACCTTCTCGATGTCGGCGCCACGCAGCGAGAGCTTCGCGAGGGTCGGAATCAGCGTCGTTGGCAGGTTGTCGACGCAGAAGTAGCCGAGATCCTCGAGCGCCCGGATGGCCTGCGACTTGCCCGAGCCGGACAGTCCGGTCAGGACGATGAACGGCAGACGTGGCTGCTCGACCGGTGCCTTGATCGTCATCGCGGTTCTCCGCCGTCGAACTCGTCGTCGTCATCGTCGGGCTGCGCCGCCTGCCGCAGCTGCTGTTCGAGCCGTTGCGCGAGCAGCCGCGCCGGATGATGCCCGCGGGATCGCAGCAGCTGGTGGCGGGCCGCGACTTCGACCAGGATCGCGATGTTCCGGCCCGGCGCCACCGGCATCCGGATGAGCGGCACGCGCAGTCCCAGGATGTCGTAGAACTCGTCGTCCAGCCCCATGCGCTCGTACTGGCGTGTCGGGTCCCAGCGCTCGAGCTGTACGACGAGCTCGACCCGTTTCGACGTACGGGTCGAGGCGATGCCGAACAGCTCCTTCACATCGATGACGCCCAGACCGCGCAGCTCCATGTGGTGACGCGTCAGCTCAGGACAGGTGCCGATCAGGATGGTTTCCGAGCGCCGCCGGACCTCGACGGTGTCATCGGCGACGAGCCGATGGCCGCGGACGATCAGATCGAGCGCGCACTCGCTCTTGCCGATACCGCTCTCGCCGACGATCATGACTCCGAGGCCGAGGACGTCGAGCAGCTCGGCGTGCAGGACGACACGCTCGGCGAGCGAATCCTCGAGCAACGAACTGAGCTTGGCGATCGCGGTGGGGGTGACGATGGACGTCTGCAGCACCGGCAGCCTGGCGAGCTCCGCTTCGGCGAGCAGCGCGGCCGGCGGCGTGAAGCCGCCGGTGATCAGGACGCACGGGAAGTCGTGGGTCAGCGCCGACCGCAAGGCGCCCAGGCGCCCGTCGTCGCTGAGGCTTTCGAGGAAGCGGATCTCGCTCTCCCCGAAGATGAGGACCCGGCCGGGCCGCAAGTACTCGTGAAAGCCGGCCAGCGCCAGCCCGGTCTTCTGGACGTGCGGGCTGCTGATCGTCCGATCGAGGCCGGCGCGGCCGGCCAGCAGTTCCAGCGGCAGGCCGAAGGCTTCGGGCCGGCTGCGCAGCAGCGCACGGACGGAGACGCCCGGCATGGCGGTCATCACTGATGCTCGATCGAGTGGCGGGTCAACTCGCGGTGACGACCAGCACCAGCTCGCCGCCGGGGTTGCGGTACAGGACGCTCAGGCCATCGGTCTCATCGTCACGGAAGACGACGAGCCCATGGTCGACGCCGTCCAGGCGCCGGGCCGCTTCCGAAACCGACATGGAGCGGACGACCTGACGCATGGTCCGCAGGATTCGCGGCATGCGGATCGGCGGGGTCCGGCCGGCGCTGCGCGCCGGCGCCTCGACGGCCGGTGCGGACAACTCGCCCTTCCCCGGTCCCTGCCGTTTGCGGTCCTGCCACTTGCCCTTGACCTTCTGGGCCTGTTGTTCCAGCTTCTCCATCGCGCCGCCGAGAGCCGCCTCCCAGGCCGTCGCCTCGCCGACGGCGTGGAGGAACTTCTCGCCGCGCGCGTGCAACGCCACGTCGGCGCGGAGCAGCCGCTTCCCCGCCGTCAGGACCACCTGTGCCGACAACGCGCGGTGGTCGAGCAGACGTTCGAGTTTGGCGAGTTTCCGCTCCACCAGTCGGCGGATTACGGGTGAGATGTCAACGTGACGGCCAGTCAGTTCGAGTCGCATCAGGCACCGGGGCGAGCTGCGCCGGTCACAACACACCCGGCGCAGAGTGGAATCAGTACAGCACTTTACGCTGGTTGGAGGTCGGAATCTTGAGCTCCTCCCGGTACTTGGCAATCGTCCGGCGTGCGAGGACGAGCCCTTCCCGTTGGAGGATGCTGACGATCTTCGAGTCGCTGAGCGGCTTACGCGGATCTTCGTTGTCGATGATCTTCCGGATGCGCTGCTTGATCGTGACCGACGAGACGCTCTCGCCGTACGAACTGCTGATGCCGCTATGGAAGAAGTACTTCATCTCGAACACGCCCTGCGGCGTGTGCATGTACTTGTTGGTGACGACCCGGCTGACCGTCGACTCGTGCATGCCGATGTCGTTGGCCACGTCGCGAAGGACGAGCGGCCGCAGGTGCTCGATGCCGTGATCGAGGAAATCGCGCTGGAAGTTGATGATGCTGTTGGCGACCTTGTGAATCGTCTTCTGCCGCTGCTCCACCGACTTGATGAGCCAGAGCGCCGATCGGAACTTGTCCTTGACGTAGGCGCGCGTCTCGTCCGTGTTTTCCGTCGCCCCCTTGTCGAGCAACCGGCGATAGACGGGACTGATACGCATCTGCGGCAGACCGTCTTCGTTCAAGACAGCGACGTACTGGTCCTCGACCTTGACGACGTAGACGTCCGGGATGACGTATTGCGACTGGCTGGGATTGTACCGGCTGCCCGGCTTCGGGTCGAGATTGCGGATGATCTCGATGTGTTCCTTCAGGTCGTCGATGGTCAGCCCGAGCTTGCGGGCAATCTCCGGCACCTGGTGATTCTGGAGCAGGCGCAGATGGTCGGTGACAATCCGCTCGGTGTGTGTCCCCTCGAGGCCGACGTGGCGCAGCTGCAGCAGCAGGCACTCCTGGAGGTCGCGCGCCGCGACGCCGGTCGGGTCGAACCCCTGGACCAGGCGGAGGGCCCGCTCGACGTCGGCGACCGGCCAGGGGCCCATGCCGGCCAGCTCGTCGAACGAGGCGACGAGATAGCCGTCGTCGTCGAGATTGCCGATGATGGCCGAGCCGATTTCGCGCAGGAGCGGCTCGTCGGTCTGCATCGACAGCTGCCACATCAGGTGATCGGAAAGCGAACTGGAGGTCGAGAGGGTGTTCTCGATCGGCGGCAGTTCCTTGACCTCCTGCGGCGCCCGCGGCCGATAGCCATCGTCCAGGTAGTCACCGAAGAAATACTCGTAATCCTGATCGTCCCAGGTGTCGGTCTTGTTCGCCTGCTGTTCGGGCTCGGTCTTTTCCTGAGCGGTTGGTGCCTCGGCGGGCTGAAGCTCCTCGGTGGGCACCTCCTCGAGCATCGGGTTCTCGACCATCTCCTGATTGAGGAGGTCCGACAATTCGAGCGTCGACATCGGCAGCAGCTTGATGGCCTGCTGGAGCGACGGCGTCAGAATCAGCTTCTGAACGAGTTTCGTGTGGAGTTTCTGCTGGATGCCCATTCAAATCGTTTGAGTCAGCTGCGTCGTCATGTGGGGCTGGCAGCCGATTGCCGGCGGCCAGAAACCGCCGGGATTTCCGGCTTGCGCCTCAGCTGATGCAATTCCCAGGCCTTATTTTAGTCCAAGCGGAACTCGGTCCCGAGATAAATCCGACGCACCTCTTCGTCCGCAGCCAGGCTGGCGGGGGTTCCGCTGCGGAAAATCTGGCCGCCGTGGACGATGTAGGCCCGGTCAGTGATCCGCAGGGTCTCGCGGACGTTGTGGTCGGTGATGAGCACACCGATGCCCCGATCCTTGAGGTGGAAGATGATCTTCTGGATGTCCGACACGGCGATGGGGTCGATGCCGGCGAACGGCTCGTCGAGCAGGATGAACTTCGGGTGCAGCACCAGGGCGCGGGTAATCTCGGCCCGCCGCCGCTCGCCCCCCGACAGCGTGTAGGCCAGCGATTGCGCCAGGGGGGTCAGATTCAGCTCGGCGAGCAGTTCCCTGAGACGGGACCGGCGCTCGGCCGCCCCGAGCCCCGTGGTCTCGAGGATGGCCATGATGTTCTGCTCGACGGTCAGCCCCCGGAAAATCGACGCTTCCTGCGGCAGGTAGCCGATACCCTTCCGGGAACGGACGTACATCGGATCGTCGGTGACGTCGTGACCGTCGAGTTCGATACGGCCCGAGTCGGGCGCCGTCAGCCCGACCGTCATATAGAAGGTCGTGGTCTTGCCGGCGCCGTTGGGGCCCAGCAGGCCGACGACTTCGCCCGAAGCGACCTCGAGATTCACGCCGCGCACGACGGTGCGGCCACCGTAGGACTTGGTCAGCTCGATTGTGCGGAGTGTCGGCATCGGCGGGTGTCTAGTTGCCCGAGCACCTGGAGCCACCCTTGGTCTGGGTCCGGATCTGCTCGCTGCCGTCGATGACGATCCTATCGGTCGTCCGGTAGAAGGTCAATGTCCGGCCGATGGTCTCGCGGGCGCACTCATCGACGACCGTGACCGGGGCGCCGCTCATCACGTACCGCTCGTCGGCGCCGTAGTACGTGAGCCGAGCGCCGGTGGTCTTGCGCGTCTTTTCGCGCAGCGTGACGGTGTCGTAGGCCTCAGCCCGGTCGAGCTGATCGCCGGTCGGGCTCAGGAACAGCTCGATGCGCGCCGCGGTCATGTCACCCTGGGCGCTGTTCATGTGCGCGTCGCCCGTGTACGTCGCCTTCCGCGCCGCCTCCTCGTAGTGGAGCGCCTTGGCCGTCGTCGTCGTGCGCACCCGCTCCTTCGCCCCCCTGTCGGTCGTCTGCTCGAGAATCATGCTGGTGACGACGGCGCCCTCTCCCGACAGATCGCCCTGCCGGTCGTCGAGCACGATCCGGTCGGACTTGATGGACGTTTCCCCCTGCCAGAGCAGCGCATTGCCCGTATAGGTCGCCGTGGCGTCGGCCGCCCGATACTGCAGCTCGTTGGCCGAGACGTTGACCACCTGGTCGCGCTTCAGCATCGACGGCAGCCTGGCGCCACCGCCGCCGGCGCGTGCGTCCGCCGCACCGGTCGGCTGCAGCACCGATTTCACGTCGCCGCTGGCGTGGACGTCCGGCCCCTGGAGGGTGACGTCGATGGTGGTGGCATAGACCCCGAACCGCTCGTGCGTCACGTGCGGTTTCTCGCGGCCCGGCTCGCGGCCGCTGAGGGCCAGCGTGCCCTTGTCGAGAACGTAGCGGGCGGCCGCGGCGTCGGCGGCCATGTTGCTCTCTTCGAAGCGCACGGCTCGAGAGAATCGCGCTTCCTGGATCGCGCCAAGGCCGGCGGCCATGGCGAGGTCGAGCACGCCGGAGCGGGCGGCGCGGTCGATGCCGCTGCCCCGCTCGCGAAACTGCACCTCACCGGTGAAGCGCGCCGCTCGCAGCCCCTGACCACCCTCGCCGCTCGCGTCGAGAGCCTGCGCCGCGATCGTGCGGGTGGCGCCGCCGGCGTCGCCCGGCACGAGCAACTGGACGCGATCGCGCGCAATCAGGGCCGTTGGCGTCGCGTCGTGCGACAACGTGACATCGATGACGTTGGCGGTGATCCGGCGGCTGTCCTGACCCGCCGGACCGGCAATCTGGATGGCCGCCTCGCCGGTCAGCAGGGCATGTTCGAGCGACGTGCCGTCGGCGCCGTACCGCAGATCCATGTCGCGGGCCTGCAGCGTCTCCACGCCGCCAGGACCGTCCGGCACGTCTTCGACAGCGGCGCCGCCGCGCAGTTCAATCGTCTGAAGCGTCTCGCCGTCCGCAGCCAGGCGGGCGACGCCCCGGGGGGCGGTCATGGTGCGGCCGGCACGCTGCACCTGGAGCGCCCGGTCGAACGTGATCAGGTTGTCCGCGCGACGGAACTCGGCGGTGCCCGAGGTCAGCTGCATCGCCCCTGCGCCGTCGCCCGGCGTCATCGACACCACTGCCTCGTCGAGCAGCACCAGGACGTCACGGTTCTTGTCGTAGGTCATGCCCACCGATGACCCGGACGTCCGGCCGCGGGAGAACTGCACGGCGCCCGGCGCCCGCACCATCCCCTCGTTCTCGGCGTAGGTGGCCCGGTCGGTGGTCAGCACGAGGCCATCGTTGGCCGTCACCCGCACGTGCCCCTCGAGGAGGATCAGCGATTCCTTGTCCGTGACCTGGGCGCTGTCGGCGGTCATCTCGTAGTCCCGGCCGCCGCGCTCGCCCGTGACGGTGACGCCGTCGAGCCGCGTCTGACCGGTGGCGTTGGTCAGCCGCTTCTCGGACGTGATGCGGATCTCCTCCTTGTCGCGGTTGAAGCGCAGCGTCTGCTCGCCGGCGGTCTCGACGACAGCCTCGGGGTCCGAACGCTCGACCACGGTCGGCGGCGGCGCCGGCGTTCGCGTCCGGAACGCCCGCGCCACCAGGACCGCGAAGGCGATGCCGACGATGGCGATGATGAGTCGTGCGCGACGCTGCCAGGTGGCCATGTGAAAAAGCGGACACTGCGGATCGACAACGGCAAACAGCCGAGCAGCCGACGGGCGACGGCGCCGGTCTGCAGATCCGCGCACTCAGCCCGCGGTCGGAATTACAGTTCTGGTCGCCGGATTCCGGTACCGTCAGCCGGACCGGCCGACGGCCGCCCGCGCTCGTTCACCGAACGCAAACCGCCAGCCGACTCACCGACTCTGCAAGCCGCTGGTCACGAACCGGCACGTTTGACATCGGCGAGCGTCAACTCGACGTAGCTTTCGCCATTGTACTGATTCTGTTCCAGCGAGAAGGCGACGTCGACGCCGCTGCGGTGCTGGTCGAGATATTCGTGCTTCTCCGCCGCCCGCCAGGCCACGGCCCGGAAGATCCGGCCGTCCTGCTTCAGCGCCATCTTGAGGTGGCGTTCCTTGAGCTTGCGGGGACCGTCCACGATCTCGACCCCGCGGGCGGCGAACACCGGCCGCGGATTGCCGGCGCCGAACGGCGCGAGCGACGCGACGCCGGCGGCGACGTCGCCGGTTATCGCCCGGAAGCCGAGATCGGCATCGATGCGCAGCCGCGGCATGAGGTCTTCGGGACCGAGCTGCTCGTCGGCGGTGTCGTTCACCGCCTGGCGCAGTTGCCGGATCCGCGTCGATTCGAGCGTCAGTCCGGCCGCCTGGCGATGACCGCCGAAGCGGATCAGGTGCAGCGCCGCGCGCTCCAGCGCTCCCAGCATGTCGAAGCCGGGGATGCTGCGGCACGAGCCGTGCGCCGTGTCGCCCTCGATCGACAGCACGATCGCCGGCCGGTGGAAGGCGTCCACCAGCTTGGACGCGACGATGCCGATGACGCCGCGATGCCAGTTCTCGCCGGCGACGACCAGCACCGAGCGCGCGCCGATCTCCGGATCGGTCTGCACGATCTTCTTGGCCGCGGCGAGGATGGTCGCCTCCTCCTCCTGGCGACGGACGTTCTCGGCGTCGAGCTGCAGCGCCAGCGCCCGTGTCTCACCGGCCAGCGCCTCGTCGGTGGCCAGCAGCAGGCGCGTCGCGATGTCCGGACTGCTCATGCGGCCGGCGGCGTTCACCCGCGGCGCCAGCAGGAAGGAGATGTGATAACTGTCGATCGTCTTGCCGGTCAGCCCAGAGACCTCGAGCAGCGAGCGAAGACCGATCTTGTGCGGGCCTCGCGTCAGCATGTCGAGGCCGAGCTTGGCGATGACCCGATTCTCGCCCACCAGGGGCACGACGTCGGCCAGCGTGCCGATCGCGGCGATCTTGACGAAGCCGGGCAGCCAGCTGTCGTGGCCGGTGCGGGCGCATACCGCCTGCACGACCTTCAACGCCACCCCGACGCCGGCGAGATACTTGTCCGGGTAGGTGCAGTCGGTGCGCTTCGGGTTGATGATGGCGAGGGCCGGCGGCAACTCGGCATCCGGTTCGTGGTGGTCGGTCACGATCAGGTCGACGCCGAGTTCCAGCGCCCGGCGGGCGGCGTCCGCGCCGCGGATGCCGCAGTCGACCGAGATGACGAGCGCGACGCCGTCGGCGTGCAGCCGGTCGATGGCCGCCGGTTGCAGGCCGTAGCCATCCTTCAGCCGCTCGGGGATGAAGTGCATGACGTCGGCGCCGTGCAACTCCAGGGCGCGGCGCAGGATCACCGTCGACGTGATGCCGTCGACGTCGTAGTCGCCGTGAATCGCGATCTTCTCGTGGCGCGCGATCGCCTGCAGGATGCGGTCGACGGCCCTGCCCATGTCCGCCAGGGCCATCGGGTCGTGCAGGTGATCCAGCCGCGGCGCCAGGAAGCGCGACGCCGCATCCGGGGCGGCCAGGCCACGCTGACAGAGCAGCCGTGCGACGACCGGCGGGATGCCCAGTTCGGCGGCGAGGGTCGTCGCCGCCGCCTCGTCGCAGGCGCACGGTTCCCAGCGCGGCGGTGCCACGCTCATGACGGTCGGTCGCCCTCGTCGACGAACTCGACGCCCAAGCGTCCCATGTTGCGGAACTTGTCGTAGCGACGGGCGAGCCGGGTGGCGGAATCGAGCGCCGAGACCTCGCGCAGGGCGCGCGCGATCGCCTCATCGAGCAGGCGCGCGGCGGCGGTCGGGTCGCTGTGGGCGCCGCCGGACGGTTCGCCGACGACCTCGTCGATGATCCGCATGGCGAGCAGGTCGGGAGCCGTGATCTTCAGGGCCTCGGCCGCCTCGGCCTTCCTCTTGGTATCGCGCCACAGGATCGAGGCGCAGCCCTCCGGCGGTATGACGCTGTAGATCGCGTACTCCTGCATCAGGATGCGATCGCCGACGGCGATGCCGAGCGCGCCGCCGCTGCCGCCTTCACCGCTGACGAGGACGACGATGGGCGTATCGAGCAGCATCATGTCGCGCAGGTTGGCGGCGATCGCTTCGGCGACGCCGCGCTCCTCGGAGTCGATGCCCGGGTAGGCGGCCGGCGTGTCGACGAACACGACGATCGGCCGCTGGAACTTCTCGGCGAGGCGCATCGCGCGCAGCGCCTTGCGGTAACCCTCCGGACGGGCATAGCCGAAGTTGCGATAGATCTTCTGTTTGGTGTCGGTCCCCTTCACGTGGCCGACGACCAGGACGCCCTCCCCGTGATAGGTCGCAAAGCCGGCGATGATCGCGTGATCGTCGGCGAAGCGGCGGTCGCCGTGGATCTCGGTGAAGTCGGGAAACAGCCGGCTGAGGAAGTCTTCGAGGCCGGGGCGGTTCGGATGCCGGGCGACGAGCACGCGCTGCCACGGCGTCAACGCGGCGTAGAGATCGGCGCGCACCGACTCGACCCGCAGGCGCAGCGACTCGGCCTCGCGGACGCGGGCGTCGGTCCGCGGCTGCTGTTCGAGCGTCTCGATCTGTTTCAGCAGCGCGGCGATCGGTTCTTCGAAATCGAGCGTCTCAGCGGGCATACCTTGCGTTCCTAGCGAAGCGACACCGCACCCTGGCCGACGATCTGTTCGACTTCGGCGATGAGCGACGGCGACGGCCGCACGCGGATCTGGCTCGAGATGTCGGCCCTGATGCGCAAGCGGTGGGCGCTGGCCGGCAGCTCGAGTTCGAGCGACACGCGGCGGTCGCCGCGATGGCGTGAAAAGACCTCGCCCAGCGCCTCGAAGGTTCGCCGGTCGCCGGCCGTCACCCGAATCGCCACTTCTCGGGCGACCCGCTCGCGCACCGAGTCGAGCGGCGCGATCTCGGTGGCCAGCACGCGGGCATTCTCGTCGTCGTTCTCGAGCTTGCCGCGCACGAGGACCATCGCACCGGCCTCGATCAGCAGGCCGCACTTCTGGAAGGTGTCCGGGAAGCAGAGGATCTCGATGCCGCCGTGCGCGTCCTCGAGGGTGAAGACCGCCATGCGGTCGCCCTTCTTGGTCTTGAGCTGGCGGACGGTGGCGATGACGCCGCCGACCGCGGCGTCCGGTTCGATCGGCTTGCGCCCGCCCGGTCCCCATTCCTGGCTCTGCGGGCGCGGCTCCTGCGCCATCAGCTCGGCCGTCGTTCGCGCCCCGAACTCACGCAGCTCACCGGCATAGCGATCGGTGGGATGCCCGCTCCAGTAGAGCCCGAGGGTCTCCTTCTCGAACGCCAGCTGCTCCTGCTCGGTCCACGGCGTCGCCGGCGGCAGCGGTACGCGGGCCGGCGTGCCGGGCGCCGCGTCGTCGCTGCCGAAGCCGCCGAACAGCTGCGCCTGGCCCTCGAGCTTGTCGCGCTGATGGCGGGCGCCATGCTCGCAGGCGGCGTCGATGTTGGCCATGAGGCGCGGCCGCACCATCGCTGACGGCAGCGTGGCGGTCGCCGCGTCCAGGCGGGCGAGCGAATCGAAGGCGCCGGCCTTCGTCAGGCTTTCGAACACGCGCTTGTTGGCGAGGCGGAGGTCGAGCTCCTCGCACAGGGCGTGCAGCGAGGTGATCGGGCCGTGCGCCTGGCGCACGGCGAGCAGCGACGCGATGGCTCCCTCACCGACGTTCTTGATGGCGGTCAGGCCGAAGCGGACGCCGCGCTCGGGTTCGACGGTGAAGCGCAGCTGGCTCTCGTTGACGTCCGGCGGCAGCACCGGAATCGCGCGCTCGCGGCACTCGCCGAGGTAGAGCGCCAGCTTGTCGGTGTTCTGCGCCTCGATGGTCAGCAGCGCCGACGCGAAGTGCCAGGGGTAGTTGGCCTTCAGAAACGCCGTCTGGTACGCGAGATACGCGTAGGCGGTCGAGTGCGACTTGTTGAAGCCGTAGCCGGCGAAGTACTCCAT
>CADEDC010000050.1 GCA_902825985.1 uncultured Acidobacteriota bacterium
TGGTGGGCGCTATAGGACTCGAACCTATGACCTCGTGCGTGTGAAGCACGCGCTCTAACCAACTGAGCTAAGCGCCCCAATGAAGGGGGATCGCCCTGCGGCGACGAACCCCTAGTGTAATGCATCCGCTCGGACCGAGGCAACGCGCCTCGCGCGCTCGCCGGGAGGACGTGTCCTCGAGCCGCCGGCGGTCAGCGCCGCGACTCCGGGATGCGCCGCTCGTGCGCGCCGTCGTACTGATGTCGCGAAACGTCGATCTGACGCATCGCCTTCTCGCGCGTCCGCTCCTCGTGTGCGTGCGCGATCAACCCCGGGAGCCGGGAGATCAGGAAGATCGCGTTGCCGAGCTCCCCGGCGAACCCCAGGTCGGCGCAGATTGCCGCAATCGCGCCATCGACGTTCACCGGGATCGGACCGATCTCCGGCTGGCGCGCCGCCAGGCCGACTTCGACGGCCCGAATCATCTGGACGTGCTCGCCATCGAGATCGAGCTCGAGCGCCAGCTGGAAGAGGCGCGCGGCCCGGGGATCGCGGGTGTGCCAGCGGTGGCCGAAGCCGGGTGGCGTCTGGCCGCCGCGCACGCAGTCGTCGACCAGCTGGTCGGCGGCCGCCGGCAACGACCGGCCGTCCCGCACCAGCCCCAGGCCCAGTTGCAGAAAGCGCATGCACGACTCGACGTCGCCGCCGTGATGGGGACCGAACGCCAGAACGCCGGCCGCGACGCTGTCCTTCAGTGGCGCGCCGGAGGTCGCGACCGTGCGGGCGGCGAGCGTCGACGGAGGCGTCACGCCATGATCAATCGTCGAGATCAGCACCGCGTTCAGCATCCGGCCGATCGCCGGCGTCGGCAGCTCGCCCATGAGCAGCAGGTAGACGGCATCCGCGAACGACAGCCGCCCCATCATCTCGTCGATCGCGTAGCCGCGGACCAGGATCGCATTCGGCTGGATGGACGTGATCGCTGTCTGCCAGCGGTCGCTCGTCGTACGCGGATGGGCGCGTCGTTCGACCGTCGGAATCGGTTCGGACATGGTCGCCTCCCTTGAAAAGGAGCCGGGACGCTAGGTCGTGCCGTAGAGGCGGTCGCCGAAATCGCCGAGCCCGGGCACGATGAACTTGTGTGCGTTGAGACCGTGGTCGACGACCGGCGTGAAGATGTGGATGTTGGGGAAGCGCGCTTCGAGCGCCGACACGCCCTCGGGGGCGGCGACGATACACACGACGTGGACGTGACGGGCGCCGGCATCGTGCAGCAGCTCGAGCGCGGCGATCGCGCTGCCGCCGGTGGCCAGCATCGGATCGATCATCAGCACGAAGCTGCGCTCCAGCTTCGCCGGGAACTTGGCGTAGTACTGCGACGCGACGGCCGTGACCTCGTCGCGCTGCAGGCCGATGTGGCCGACGCGCGCCTGTGGCGCCAGCGTCAGAATCGCATCGAGCATCCCGAGTCCCGCCCGCAGCACCGGGACGACGACGATGTCGCCGGAGACGCGGCGGCCGGTGGCCGGTCCAATCGGCGTCTCTACCGTCGCGGTGACCGACGGGACATCGCGCATGGCTTCGGCGGCCAGCAGTGTCGTGATACGGGCAGCCGCCTGACGGAAGGCGGCCGCCGGCGTGGTCTTGTCCCGCAGTTCGAGCAGCGCCTCGTGCACCAGCGGGTGATCGACGAGATGGACCGGCACTGCCCCTCACTATACAATTTCTGCCGACATGCGCGCACATGCGATCGTGCTGACGCTGCTCACGCTGTTCGGCGCCGCGTGTCAGCCCGCCCGTCCCACCGCCGCCCTCGTCGTCCTCGGCCAGCACGTCGTCACCGAGAACCCGGCCGGCGACGTCCTGTCGCCCGGTGCGATTGCGATTGGCGGCGCCGACGGCGACACCATCCTCGCCCTCGGGACGCCGGAGGACATCCTGGCGCGCTACTCGGCGCGCGAGGTGCTCGATGCATCGAACCAGATTGTCCTGCCCGGCTTGATCAATACCCACACCCATGCCCCGATGGTCATGTATCGCGGCCTGGCCGACGACCTGGCGCTGATGGAGTGGCTGAACACGTACATCTTTCCGGCGGAGGCCAAGACCGTCTCGCCCGAGATGGTCCGCATCGGCACGCGGCTCGCGGTGCTCGAGATGATCGAGTCGGGTACCACCGCCTACGCCGACATGTATTACTTCGAGGAGGAGATCGCGAAGGCGACCCGGGCGGCCGGACTGCGCGGCGTGCTGGGCCAGACGATCATCCAGTTTCCGGTGGCCGACGCCAGGACGCCGGCGGACGGGCTGGCGCGCGCCGAGGCGTTCATCCAGGCGTTCAAGGGCGACAGCCTGATCGTGCCGGCGGTGGCGCCGCATGCCATGTACACGCTGCCGGCCGATGTCCTGAAAGCGGCTGCCGCGCTGGGGCGGAAGTACGACGTGCCGGTCCTGATTCACCTCGCCGAGACCGAGGACGAACGGCGCCAGTCCCTGGACGCGCATCGATTGACGCCGGCCGGCTATCTCGAATCACTCGGGTTCTGGGGCCCCCGGACGCTGGCGGCGCACGGGGTCTGGGTCGACGACACCGACATGGCGATCCTGGCGCGACACCGCATCGCCGTCTCGCACAATCCGGAGAGCAACATGAAGCTCGCGAGCGGCACCGCCCCGGTGACGCAATACCTGGCCGCCGGCGTCACCGTGAGCCTTGGGACCGACGGCGCCGCGAGCAACAACGACCTCGACATGTTCGAAGCGATGCGCCAGGCGGCCATGCTCGCGAAGCACGCAACGCGAGACCCGACCGCAGTGCCGGCGCCGCGCGCCCTGGCGATGGCCACCATCGCGGGTGCGACATCTCTCGGACTCGAGCGGCTGATTGGATCGCTGGAGGTCGGCAAGAAGGCCGACCTGATCACCGTCGGCCTCGACGGTGCGCGGTCGACGCCGGTGTACGACCCGATTTCACATCTCGTCTACGTGGCGCGTGGTACCGATGTTCGCTCGACCGTGGTCAACGGCCGGATCCTGATGCTCAACCGGCGGACGCTCACGCTCGACCGTGCGTCGGTCATCGCCGACGCCACCCGGCTCGCCGCCGACGTTCGCGCGGCGGTGGGTCGCTAGCCGGCTACGCCGGGCCGACGACGGCGATGTGGGGGAGGTTCCGGTATTGTTCCGCGTAGTCCAGCCCGTAGCCGACGACGAAGCGATCCTCCACGGTGAAGCCGATGTACTCGACCGGCACCTCCACCTGACGCCGCGACGGCTTGCTGAGCAGGCAGGCGGTCCGCAGAGTGCGCGGGTTGCGGGCCTTCAGGATTTCCTTCAGGTACGACAGGGTGATGCCAGTGTCGACGATGTCTTCGACGATGACGACGTCCTTGCCGTCGAGGGCATAGTCAAGGTCCTTCAGCATCCGGACTTCGCCAGAACTCGTCGTCCCCTTCGCGTAGCTGGAGACTGCGATGAAGTCGAGCGACACCTTGCCCTCCAGCGATCGCACGAGGTCGGCCATGAAGATGAAGGCGCCCTTCAGCACGGCAATCAGGTGAACGCCATCCGGAAAGTCACGGTGGATGCCGGCGGCGAGTTCGGCCACGCGGCGCTGGATGGCATCGGCTGGGATCAGGACTTCGACGGGACGCAGGTCGGCCATGGAGAGATAATACAAGGCTCGGGGCCGGCGTCGCCCCGCCGCCCGGGAGCGATCGCGCCAGGGACGCCAGAGACGGCAGGACTATAGAGACGCGCGGACGCCCGGACGCCAGGACGCCGGGACTGGACGCAGAGGACGCGATGGCCAAACGCTTCGACATCATCACGGAGACCGACGCCCGGACGCTCGACCGCGGCGAGACGGTGACGCTCTCCCGGTTCGGTCATGTCACGCCGCTGGCGGCCGATACGCTGCGTGAACGCCGGATCACCGTCGCGCGCGACGGCGGGGTGGCCGAGGACGACGCCTCCCTGGTGCCGCGAGCCGACATCCGGACGGTCGCGATGGCCAGCGACCACACCGGTGTCACCCTCCGCCAGGCGCTGGTGCTCGCCCTGCGCCAGCGCGGGTTGGCGGTCCACGATCAGGGTACGCACGGCCGCGAGCCGGTGGACTACCCGGACGTCGCCGCCGGCGTGGCACTGGCGGTGGCGCGCGGCGAGGCGGACGCCGGCATCGTCATCGACGGTGCCGGCATCGGGTCGGCCATCGCGGCGAACAAAGTGCCGGGCATTCGCGCCGTGATGGCGATGACGCCGACCGTCGCCCGCTACTCACGGGAACACAACGGCGCCAACGTCCTCACGCTCGGTGCGACGCTGGTCAGTGAGGCCGAGGCGCGTGAGATCGTCACGACATGGCTGACGACGCCGATGCGCGAGCCGCGCTACATCCGTCGCCTGGCGAAGCTGCGCGACCTCGAACGGCGGGCTGCCGATGCCGGACGCTAGCCTGCCACACCGGAAGGGGACGGGAGAGATGACGCGCGACGACGTGCAGCGGTTGATTGACATCATCGTCCAGGAGATGACGATGGCGGCAGTCGTGCCAGCCGGCGGGCGCTGCGGCTGCCACGCGGTGGCGCATGACTGCTGTCCCGATCGTCTGCGCGGCGTCGTCGACGCCGGCGCGACGCGCGTCGGCGTGCATGCCGCCGGCGGGGCGCCGGACGGCATCGCGCAGCTCATCGATCACACCCTGCTGAAACCCGACGCGCGGCGCCAGGACATCGAGGAACTGTGTCGGGAGGCGGCGCACTACCGGTTCGCCACGGTCTGCGTGAACCCGTGCTGGGTGGCCCTGTGCGCCCGTCTGCTGGCCGGCACCAGCGTGCTGGTCTGCTCGGTCGTCGGCTTTCCACTGGGCGCCACGACCGCCGATGTCAAAGGCTACGAGACCCGGCGAGCGATCTTCGACGGTGCGAAGGAGATCGACACCGTCATCAATGTCGGGGCGCTGAAATCTGGCGATCTGGTGACGGTGCAGCGCGACATCGAAGCGATTGTCGTGCCGTGTCGTGATGGCGGCGCGCTGAGCAAGGTGATCATCGAGGCGGCGCTGTTGACCGACGACGAGAAGGTCACGGCGTGCACGCTGGCCAAGGCGGCGGGTGCCGACTACGTGAAGACGTCCACCGGTTTCGGACCGGGCGGGGCGACTGCCGCAGACGTCGCCTTGATGCGTCGGGTGGTGGGTGCCGACATGGGCGTCAAGGCCGCCGGTGGGGTCCGCGATCTGGAGGCGCTGCAAGCGATGGTCGCCGCCGGCGCCAGCCGAGTCGGCGCGAGCGCCGGCGTCAAGATCGTCCAGCAGTCCCGCGGTTGATCGGCGCGAAGCCGGTCCCTGCGTAGTCCAGAGCTGGTTGGCGGCGCATCGCTGAGGGCGAGTCGGTGGGTGCGGCGGGCGTCCGCTACGCTAACATGCGAAGGTCGGGCGCCGTGACCGGCACGGCCGTGGACAAAAAGGGGAGTGTGAGTGGCTGAACTCAGTCGTCAGGAGATGCACCGTCTGGCGCGTCTGGGCGCACAGGCGCGTCTCGAGGAAATTCGTCGCGAGGAATCCGCAATCCGCAAGGCCTTCCCCGAGCTGTTCGACAAGGCGACGCGTCCGCTGCGGACGACGGCGGCAGGTGGCGCCGTGGCCGCAGTCGACCCGGGTGACGGCGGCGACGCCACCGCCGTTCGGCGCCGGCGCCGCCGCAGCCACATGTCGGCGGCGATGCGGAAGGCCGTGTCCGAGCGCATGAAGAAGTACTGGGCGGAACGGCGGAAGAGCAGCAAGAAGTAGCCGGTGCCGTCGCCGAGGTGACGGTCGGCGGGCGTCGACGGTCCCACCATCGAGTCGCGGCAGGCTGACCATCACAGCGCGTGCTTCGTGTGCCGTCCGCCCGCGCGGGAGGCGAGCTGGCGCGTCGCCAGCCCTCCTTGCCCGCCATCCGCGTCATACCACCGAACAGCATGAGCCGCGCGCGCCGGCCCCCGGTGGGGCGCAACGCCCCGCACCGGACGCGCTTCCGGGACGGCGAGCGCCGTCGCCGGCCGGGTGCGCGGCGTCCGACTCACACCTGCAGCGTATTGAATCCCGAATACGCCGACTGACCGTGCTCGCCGAAGTCGAGGCCTTCTTCTTCTTCTTCCTTGCTGACCCTGAGGCCGACGACGGCCTTGATGGCGAACCAGAAGATGGCCGAGAGTACCAGGGTGTAGACGCCAACCGCCGCGATGCCCTCGAGCTGTGCGATGAGGAGCGTCATGCCGCCGCCGTTGAACAGGCCGTTGCCGGTCGCGGCACCGGTGATCTTGTCGACCGCGAAGAGCCCGACGCAGAGCGTGCCGAAGGTGCCGTTGAAGAGATGCACCGGGATGGCGCCGACCGGGTCGTCGATCTTCAGGGCGTCGAGCAGCTTGACGGCGCCCACGACGATGAGGCCCGCCAGCAGGCCGATGATCAACGAGGCATTGACGGTCACGAACGCGCACGGGGCCGTGATGGCCACCAGGCCGGCAAGACAGCCGTTGACCGACATGCCGAGGTCGGGCTTGCCGTCCCATAGCCAGTTCAGAGTGGTCGCCGACAGCAGGCCCATGAACGCGGCGCTGTTCGTCGTCATGAACACGTGCGAGATGGCGGCCGGATCCGCGGTCATTGTCGACCCTGGATTGAATCCGAACCATCCGAGCCAGAGCACGAGGCAGCCAATGAAGCCGGATGTCATGCTGTGCGGAAGAATCGGGTTGACCGTGCCGTTCGGGCTGTACTTGCCGAGCCGCGGGCCGAGGATGAGCGTGCCGGTGAGCGCTGCCCAGCCGCCGACGCTGTGAACGACCGTCGAGCCAGCGAAGTCCCAGAAGCCGGCACCCGCCAGCCAGCCGCCGCCCCAGATCCAGTGGCCGGTGACCGGGTAGACGAACGCGACCAGAAGGAAGGAGAAGATGATGAACGAGACGTACTTGATGCGTTCCGCCACGGCACCCGACACGATGGTGGCGGCGGTGCCGGCGAACACCAGCTGGAAGAAGAATTTCGCCAGGAGCGGGATCCCGGTCCAGGCGATCGCGGTGTAGGCGCCGCTGTACGCGTCCCCGGTTGCCGGGCTGTTGTCGGTGCCGCCGAGCATCAGCAGGCCTTCGGTGCCGAGCCAGCCGCTGCCGTTCCCGAACATCAGGCCCCAGCCGAACAGATAGAACGCCAGACAGGAGATGGCGAACACCACGAAGTTCTTGGACAGGATGTTGACGGTGTTCTTGGCCCGGCAGAAGCCGGA
This sequence comes from uncultured Acidobacteriota bacterium, assembly GCA_902825985.1. Taxonomy (GTDB): domain Bacteria; phylum Acidobacteriota; class Vicinamibacteria; order Vicinamibacterales; family CAVVIG01; genus VFZL01. The sequence goes on from CADEDC010000050.1 coordinate 7,248, forward strand.
CTCCACGAGGCCGAAGCCGAGGTTCATGAAGAACACGAGCGAGGCCGTGATGAGGACCCAGATCGTGTCGATCGCCACCGTCAGTTCTTCCGCGGTCTTCGCGTCGGCGTTGGTCGATACGCCTAGGAGGACCAGAGTGAGTAGCGCAAGCCAGCGACCACGCGGTCTGAGCAAAGTCATGTCATCTCCTGGATAGTCGAACGGGCCCTACGTGCGTCGCAGCGCACAGCACGTCGACACGGTGTGCCCACCTCAAGAGCAAACAGCGCGCCACAGGTGTGGCCTATCGCAGGAGAGGAATTCGGCCGAATACGCAGCGATCGCCGCGCGCCCGACGTCTGACGCCGGCGCCAGCAGCCACAATAATGCGGGAATGCCGGGTCGACCCTACAAGTATGTGCGGTTGCGCGTGGGCGGGCTGTCGGCGCACGGACACAGGACGACGCGACTGTCGCCCTGTACCCGCGAGAACGTCAAAAATGTAGAGATGAGGGAGATGCCATGCCCGCGCACCGCCTACGGCCGGTAGGCGACGACTTCGATCTCGACGAGGGCGCCGGCGGCGGCGAGCGCGGCCACCTGCATCGCACTGCGCGCCGGCTTGTTCGGCTGTTCGCTGGTGCCGAACCACTTCGTGTACGACGCCTGCAGGCCGGCGAAATCCAGTCGGTTGCCGAGCGCCGGATCGCCTACCAGGAAGACCTGCATCTTGACGACGTGACCCATGCCGAGTCCCTGCTCCTTGAGGATCGCGGCAATCTTCTCCAGTGCGCTCTGCGCCTGCTGCTGCGTGTTGCCGTAGACCGCCGGCTTGCCGTCGGCCGCCGGCGTGACCGGCGTCGGCAGCTGGCCGCTCACGTACAGGGTATTGCCGGCCCAGACGGCCGTGGCGATCGGCGACCGGTCGTTCTGAATGTGTTTCACCTGCGCCGCCGCGGGGGCACCGCTCAGGACGAGGGTTGCCGCGAGGGCCGGGTAGAGATTCTTCAGCATCATGCGTCACACTCCCTTTGCACCAGCCGGGACGGCCGTCAGCCGGCCGACCGGCGGGTCGAATGTTGACCAGTTCTATCACTCGGCGGGCTGAAAGTATCCGTCTCATTCCGCCCGTCCCCGACGGTTCGGACGGCGGCCGGCGCAGCAACCGTCGCGACCCCGGGCAGCGACGACAACCATGTACGGACGCGGCCTGGAGACCGACAGGATTGTCGGTTGTCGTCGTCGCCGCCCGCCGGGTGTCAGGGTTGCGGTTCTCGCTCGCGACCTGTCCCGGAGGGCCGGGTGATCTCCGACAGGATGAGCGCCAGCGCCTCCGCCCGCTCGCCACGCTCGTCGGCCGGCGCGTCGGCCAGCCAGGTGATGGCGCCACGGATGGCGTCACCGGTCAGGCGCACCAGGCGGCCATCGTCGCCCTGCAATGTGGAGAGGACCTCGCTGACGATCCGTGCGGCGTCGCTGTCGTTCGCCGCCCGATCCCAGGCGATGAAAGCGGCGGCGAAGTCGTCCCCGGCGCCGCCCGTCCCGTACACGGCGAGGAGGCGCTCGAGCCGGGCGACGTGCATCGGCGACGTGGCGTAGCGGCGGAGAAACTCGTCCTGGACGGTGCTCATCTGGTGTCTCCTCACGCTTCGGCGGTCGGGCGAGCCGCCGGCGCCGGCCCCGGCAGCGGCTCGTCCGCGGCGAATCGCCGCAGCACGTTCTCGGTGATCCGGGACACCGAGTTCGTATAGCCGTTGAACGACAGCGCGCCGCACCACGCGATCGAGCTCGTCGAGAAGACCGCGCCCCCGTGTGGGTACTCGAGATAGACCATGTCGGCGCGCACCAGCGGGTTGACCGTGCCACCCGGGTTGGCGCCGTTCGACGTATTGATCTGTTCGACGACGTGCTGATAGGCGTCGGAGTGGCCGTACGAGGAGGCCAGGATCAGCGTATGCGGCGGCGTGCCGATGGCGAAATCGGCGCGGTCGAGCTCGGAACCGGCGGCGCCGAACTCGAGCACCAGGGATGGGTGGTTGCCGATCAACTCGCTGGCGCCGATGCCGTCGAAGATGAACGCCGCGCGCCGGTCGAAGCTGCCGGCGGCACGTTTGTACGGTGCGTTGCGATCGAAGCCCTGCGCCGTGAAGCCGACACCGAAGAACTGCTGCGGGGCCATGCCGCGGAACCGCCAGAGACCGCCCGGCTCCCCGGTGATTGAGTGATAGTGTTCGCCGGGCGCCCCCTGCCAGTGCTCGGTGCCGTCCCGGCGCCGCACCTCGATGTAGCGGCCGCTCGGATCCATCGGTGTCACCCAATAGAACCCGTTGCCACCCATGTACATCAGACGGCCGCCGCCCTCGAGATAGCGGCGGACGCCGGTGAGCATCTCGCTGGAGTAGTACTCCGGGTGCGTCGCCGTCATCACCACCCGGTACGGGGCGAAGAGCGCCGCCCCTTCGACGTGCAGATCCTCGTCGGTGAAGAAGTCGACGTCGAACTGCTTCTCGTGCAGCCAGTCGACGAGGTGGGTGTCGGCCATGAACTGCCACGGATTGTTGGTCGTGATTTTCGGCCGCATGTTGGTCAGTGGCCGCAGCCGTGAGGAGTAGCAGACGCCGCTGCCGTCCGAGTGACGCGAGTAGATGCTCAGGGGCCGGAACGCGCTCGTCCCGGTGCCGCCGTAGGCGAGGTAGCTGAACGTCGGAATGAGCAGCGCGATGCGGGCCGTGGTCGCGCCGCCGTGCCGCGGCCTGACGACGAACGGGACATAGTCTTCGGCCGTCGCCGTGCGGAGCCGCGCGGCGTACAGCCCGCTCGGCAACGCGTCCGGCACCGTATAGCTGAAGCCGGCCCGCCACTTCGCGTCGTCGATGTCATCGTCGTGGAAGTAGATCGCACCGTACTGGTCCGGCGCGCGCGTGTAGTCCATCACGTCGGCGGTCCAGTTGTGGCCGGTGACCGCACGCATCGGCAGGTTGATGGCCGTGCCATCCAGCCGTCGGGCCGAGCGGTCGGTGACCTTGTCGCCGCCGATGTCGGCCGAGAAATCCCACGCCGCGACGGCGTCAGCGGGCGGCCGGCCTTCGCCGACGGCGCGGATCTCGGCGGCCGACAGTGCGCGGGAGAACAGCCGCGGCCCGTCGAGTTTGCCGTTGTAGTAGCCGCCCGGGCGATCGCCGCCGGCGCCGAGCGCCGCCATCAGGAGCGGCGCCCGGTTGGTCCCGAGCGCGGCGATGCCGACCCGACGTTCGGTCGTGAGGCGTGTCGGATCGAACGTGAACTGGTTGAGCGGGTCCTGGGTGAGAACGACGCGCCGGCTGGCGGCATCGAAGGAAACGGCGATGAAATACCACGACGTCGCGACACCCTGCGGACGTTGATTCATGCCCGGAATGGCCGGCACCCACGGGCGGAGCGCGACTTCGGCGGCGACCTTCTCGACGCGTCCCTCGGCATCCGCGAGCCAGAGCGCGAGGCGGCCGGTTTCGTCGATGACGACCGCGAACCCGCCGCGGCCGGGCGCCCACTTGGTGACGAGCCCTTCCGCACCGAGTCCGGCTCCCGGCCCCAGCCGCTGCGTCGTCGGCGCGATCCAGGCCGTGACCGTCAGGCTGCCCGTCAGCGCGAGGGCCGGATGGTCGGGCACCGTCACGTAGGATCCGAGTGGCAGGTCCTGATGGAAGCCGTCGTAGTCGCGGTTGATCGGCGAGTCCAGCACGACTTCCTTGATTCCCGGACCCCTCGGGTTGGCGTCGCCGTGCACCAGCCGCACCAGGTCGCAGCGGTAGCGCGGCGCCTCGCTGCTGACCATGAACGTGATCGTCTGGCCCGGCTGGACTCGCAGTCGGTCGGCGTAGCCGACGACGCCGCGGGTGACGAGGTTGGCGGCGACCTCCTGCCGGATATTCATGTAGCCGGCGGAGTCGGGCAGCGCGCCGGGCGGGCCCGGGACCGCCCGGGCCGGCGGTGTCTGCGCCGCCGCACCCTCGCCGGATGTCGCCACCGTGGCCGCGACGCTGGTGACGCCGATGGTTTTCAGGAAGTTGCGTCGACTGACCTCGAGCCGCCGGATTTTTACCGCGCTGGGGGTGTCGTCATCGTGTGGAGCCATTCGAACCTCGCGATCGGAGGAGCCGTGCCCGCCAGAGTGTAGACCGAGCGGCGGCACGAGTGCCGGCCAATCGGCGGGCGGTCAGTCGACCGGGTGCGAGCGAGCCAGGCCCCGCCCTGTCAGCCGATCGGGCCGATACGACGCAGCCAGACGACCGGCTGTCGCCGCGTGCGCGACTCGGCGAGAGGCACGTCGAACTCGGCCATCCAGTCATTGTCGCCGTCGGCATCGATCAGCACCTGCTGGATGCGCCACGCATGGCGATCGGCGGACGCGGCGACGTGCGTGTGGCGGAGGTTCCGCCCTTCGGGATCGAGCCGCACAACGCCGGCGTGTGACGCGCGATAGCCGTCGAGCGCCACGCGCAGCGGCTCCACCGTCCACACCGCCGCGTCCGGCGGCCCGCCCGACGGTTCGGGCCGGGACGGCGGCGCGTCGAGCGCGTCGAGCGCCGCGGCGTGGTCGGCGATCGACCAGGCGCGAAGGAACGTGAAGATCCGCGTCCGAATCGCCGCCGTGAAGGCTTTCGTGTCACGGGTGATGTCGGCGTCCAGTTCGTCGGCGCCCGGCGGTCGCAGCCCCTCACCCTGGTCGGCGGCGCGCGCCAGCGGCTGGTAGGACGGGTCGTGCATCCGCGCCCATTCGTCCTCGAGGCTGGAGTCCACCTGGCGAAGCAGCGTCCGCAGATAGAGCTCCATCTCGAGGACCTCATCGGTCTTCACGGTGTCCGGCACCGTCTGGCTGAGCACCTTGTAGACGCTGTGCAGGTGGCGCAGCAGCAACCCCTCCGAACGCTGCAACTCGTAGTCGTAGATGTACTCGGCGAACGAGCGGAACTGTTCGAACATCTCGCGGGCAATCGACTTTGGCCGGATGTTCTCGGCCCCGACCCACGGATGCTTGTCGGCGAATGCGTTGAACGTGTCGTAGACGAACTCGCGGAGCGGCTTCGGGTACTCGAGCTTGTCCAGCTCCTCCAGCCGTTGCTCGTACTCGACACCGTCCGCCTTCATCTGCGCCACCGCGCGGTCCTTGAGGCGATCCAGCTGCTTGCGCAGGATGAGCTCGGGATTCTCGAGGATCGACTCGACCAGCGTCAAGACGTCCAGCGCGTAGGCCGGCGCCTGCGGATCGAGCAGCGGCAGCGTCTCGAGCAGGTAGAGCGACAGCGTCTGGTCCATCGAGAAGTCGTCCTGCAGGTCGACGTTCACGCGGACCGTGGCGCCGAGCGGTGTGCGCGGGACGATCTCCACCACGCCGCGATTGACCAGCGCCCGGAACAGCTGCCAGCCGCGGCGGCGGAGCAGCGGCTTGGCGGTCTCCGGCTCGTGGCTGTCGCGAATCAACCGCTGCATCGCGGAGCAGCCGTCGTCGGGCCGGCTGAGGACGTTGAGCAGCATGCCGTGCGTCACCTGGAAGCGTGAGACCAACTGCTCAGGCCTGGCCGCGATCAGCCGCTTGAACGTATCGAGATCCCAGTTGACGAAGTTACGCTCCGGCGGCTTGCGTTTGACGATCTTGCGACCGTCGCGCGCCGCCTTCTCGCCCAGGCGGATGTTCTCGATGACGTGTTCCGGTGCCTGGACGACCACGTATCCGCGGTCGTCGAACCCCTTGCGTCCGGCCCGGCCGGCGATCTGGTGGAAGTCACGGGCGCTCAGGTGGGCCGTCTTCTGGCCGTCGAACTTGCAGAGCCGCGTGAACAGCACCGTCCGGATTGGGACGTTGATGCCGGCGCCGAGCGTGTCGGTACCGCAGATGACCTTGAGCAGCCCGGTCTGGGCGAGCTGCTCGACGAGCACGCGATACTTCGGCAGCAGTCCCGCATGGTGCAGACCGATGCCGTGACGCAACCACTTGCGGATGTCGGCGCCGTACGGACTGCTGAACGAGAAGCCGGCCAGTCGCGAAGCGATCTCGGCCTTCTGCTCCTTCGTGCAGATCTTCAGGCTGGTGAAGTCCTGCGCGCTGCTCGCCGCATCGGCTTGCGTGAAGTGGACGACGTACACCGGCGTTTTCTGCTCGTCGACGAGTTTTTCGATGGTGTGGGCCAGCGGGATCTCGGAGTAGGCGTAATCGAGCGGCACCGGCCGCGTGGCGGACTTGATGGTCACGGTCGGGCGGCCGTTCAGCCGGGTGATGGCGTCCTCGAAGAACCGGGTCTCTCCCAGCGTCGCCGACATCAGCAGGAACCGCGTCTGCGGCATCGTCAACAACGGTACCTGCCAGGCGCCGCCGCGGTCGCGATCGGCGTAATAGTGGAATTCGTCCATCACGACGTCGGCGACGTTCGCCTCCCGGCCCTCCCGGAGCGCGATGTTCGACAGGACCTCGGCGGTGCAGCACAGAATGGGTGCCGTCCGGTTGACCGATGCATCGCCGGTCGACAGCCCGACGAGATCGGGACCGAACTCACGGCACAGGGCCATCCACTTCTCGTTGACCAGCGCCTTGATCGGACAGGTGTAGACGGCCCGCTGGCCGCGCGCCAGCGCCGCGAACAGCATCGCGGACGCCACCAGGGACTTCCCCGACCCGGTCGGCGTATTGAGGATGACGTTCTTGCCCTCGAGCAGCTCGAGGACGGCTTCCTCCTGGGCCGGGTAGAGGGTCAACCGTCGGCTGGCGGTGTAGTCGAGGAAGCGGGTGAGCAGAACCTCGCTTGTCGGATCCCACTGGGCATCCGGCAGCAGGTCGCCGAGGGAGGCGGTCATCGTTCTCTAGTTCTACTTCATGCCGGGGCCGATCGCGACAGCGGGGACCGGAACGACCGCGCGGTCGGCGTCTGCGCGCACCGCCCCACGGGCTCGTCTCGGCACGCGTCCGAGGCAACGGGCGCGCGCTCGTGATTCTATCGGCCATCTTGAGGCGGCGGATCCTTGTAGTACTGCTCCCGGTGAATCGGGCAGACGCCGATCGCCCGGATCAGCGCCACGACGGACGCGATCATCGCGCTGCCACCGCAGACGTAGACCGCGAGGTCGTCGACGTTCGTGACCTGCTCCTCGATCAAACGCTGGACACGACCCCGGGTACCGTCCCAGGGGTCGGCCGGCTGCGACAGCGTGATGACCGGGGTGAACTCGGGATGCCGGGCGGCCAGCGCCGCGAGTTCGTCCTGAAAGTACAGGTCGCGTTCGCTGCGCAGCCCCCAGTACAGCGTCACCGGAGTCGGGCTCGGCAGCCGCGCGGCCAGCATCGACCGGATTGGCGCGATCCCGGTGCCGGTTGCGACGAACAGCAACCGGCGATCGGCGTAGTCGCGCAACACGAAGGTGCCGGCCGGGCCGCGAAATGTCACCTCGTCGCCGACGTCGAGCGAGAAGAGGAACCCCGATCCGGGCCCGCCTGGCACCCGGTTCAACAGCAGTTCGATGGCGTCCGTACGTGCGGGCGGCGAGACGATGGAGTAGGGACGGGTCAGGCGATGAGGCAGGCCCGGCTGGTCGACGGAGAACGAGACGAACTGTCCCGGTTCGAACTCGATCGCCGGCGGGGCCAGCAGGTCCAGCTGAATCAGCCGGACATCGTGAGTGAGGTCGGTGGCCCGCGAGACCCGTGCTGTGTACGTGTTCATCGACCGTCTCTACGTCCATCCTGCTCTACGGCCGCGCCACTGTGCAAACGCGGTCTGCCGGCAGAGCTGCAACCGGGCCGGACGTGCTGGATCCGCATCCGCGTCCCGCATGACGCGCCATCGGCACCATCGACCGTTCGCAGGACCCGCGGGCCGTCGCCGGCCAAAACCGGCTACGCTGGGACTGATTCATGAACGCCATCCCTGCTCGCGCCGCCGCTCTCGTCGTCTTGATCCCGGCGTTCCTTGCGGTCGCCCCGGCTCACGGACAGCGTCCGCCGTTCACGATCGCCGGCCAGTCGATCGGCGCCGGTACGCGGCTCGATCTCGACCTGCCGGTGGCCGCCGGCGCGTCTGACCCGGCGACCCGGATTCCCGTCACCGTCTTCCATGGCCGCACGGCCGGCCCCGTGCTCGCCTTGACGGTCGGCGTGCACGGGTTCGAGTTCCCGCCCATTCTTGCCGGGCAGCGGCTGTTGTCGCGAATCGACCCGGCGACGTTGAGCGGCACGGTGATCCTCGTGCGCATCGCCCACCTGGCGGCGTTCGAGCACCGAGTACCTTACGTCAACCCGTTCGATCGCCAGAACCTGAACCGCGTCTTCCCCGGCCGGGTGGACGGCAGCCAGAGCGAACGGATTGCCTGGGTGTTGACGACGGAGGTGATGCGGCGCTGCGACGTGCACGTCGAACTGCATGGCGGGGACGGGGCGGAGTGGCTCGAGCCATTCGTCGGAATCTACGGTGGCGTCCGGGCGGCCGCGCAGTACGACATGTCGCGGCGCATGGGGCTGGCATTCGGCTTCCCGAACGTCATCAAGTATTCGATGGATACGGCGGCGCAAGTGGATGGTGGCCGCTCGCTGAACCGTCAGGCGGTGGCCGACGGCAAACCGACGATCCTCGTCGAGATCGGCGAGAACGGCCGCCGCGACGACCTGTACATCACCGCCATCGTGACCGGCGTCGAGAACCTGCTCCGAACGCTGCGGATGGTCGCCGGCGCACCCGCAGCGCCGCGCGCTGACACCCGCTGGTTCAACGGCACGGCCGATCCGGCGAGCACGGTGAGCGGCATCTTTTCGCCGGTTGCCGCCCGGGGCCGGCCGGTGACGTCGGGCGAGCTGATTGGCATTGTCACCGACTACGCCGGCCGCGAACTGCAGCGCATCACGTCGCCCGTTGATGGGTATGCCCTGTATGGGCTCGCGGGTCCGCCCGTCCGCGCCGGGGAGGCGGTAATCACGATCGGGCTGCCGGCACCTGGACCGCTGTGAGGCTGCCCTCACCAGCCGACGATCTCATCCCTCGCCGGACCGCCGCCACCGCCGGCGCATCAGCCGCCGCCGGATGCTGAGTCACGGCTCCATCGCGACCGCCGCCGTGGGCTGACCGCGGCTGGAGCGAGCGTCCAGGTGAGCTGCTATACTCCAACCATGCAGGTCGCCACGACGGTGCGGGCCGTCGCGTTCGTCATGCTGAGCATGCTCGTCGGCGGACCGGTTGCGGCGACGGCCTGTGAGCTGCGGTGTTTCCGGCACGAATCTCCGCCGGCCGCGGCTGCCCCCGCAACTCCGGCTCCGCACCAGCATCACCAGCACGCAGCTTCGCCAGCGGCCATGCCGGCCGGGTCTGACGCTCGTAGTGCCGATGGCCAGGTGATGGCGGCGGCGATCGTGCCCCGGCACTGTTGCGCCACCACGGTCGCGGCCCCGCCAGCCCGCTTCATGGCGACGCCCGTGGGGACGGAACAGCGTCAGCTCGCGGTGCTGACTCACGCCTTGCCGCCTGCGGCCGCTGACGTGGCGGCGGCACGGGTCCCGGTCGCTCGCAGCCGCCTCGTGATTCCGCCTCACCGACCACTGTCGGTCCTCCGCATCTGATCCGCGACCCGATCTGCGTTGACGCAGAGCTCGTCCGGCCTTCGCCGGCCGGACCGGGTGCTCTGTCGTTCGGGTCTGCCCGGCACCCGTGTCGGGTGCGGTCACGAGGTTCACATGACGGAGACATTGGCTGATCGGGCGATTTCGCCGATCACGAGGAGAACGTTCGTCAAGGGGTTGGCGGCCGGTGGCGTCGTCGCGTCGCTGGACGGCTGGGGGCAGACCGTGGCGGCACGGCCGGCAGCGGTCGCGCGGCCGGTGACGTTGAGTGGGACCGAGTTCGACCTCGAGGTCGGTGAGGCCATCGCGAACTTCACGGGCACCGACCGCACCGCCCACACGGTCAATGGGTCGCTCCCGGCGCCAACGCTGCGCTGGCGTGAAGGAGACACCGTCACATTACGGGTCTCGAACACCTTGCGCGATCATCAGGCGTCGATACACTGGCACGGCCTGATCCTGCCGGCGAACATGGACGGTGTGCCCGGCCTCAGCTTCGACGGCATCGCACCGGGCGAGGCCTATACGTATCGCTTTCCCGTTCGCCAGCACGGCACCTACTGGTACCACAGCCACTCCGCGTTCCAGGAACAGATCGGTCTGTACGGACCGATCATCATCGAGCCTCGCGATCCCGCGCCATTCCAGTTCGATCGCGAGCACGTCGTCCTGCTCACCGACTGGACCGACGAGCCGCCGGACCGCATCTTCAAAAAGCTGAAGAAACGCTCGGACTACTACAATTTCCGCCAGCGCACGCTCGTCGACTTCATCCGTGACGTCCGCCGCCACGGCTGGCGCGACACCCTGGCCGATCGGCACGCGTGGGGGACGATGCGGATGAACCCGACCGACCTGTCGGACGTCACCGGCTACACCTACACGCACTTGATGAACGGAGTGCCGCCCGCCGGCAACTGGACCGGCCTGTTCCAGCCGGGCGAGCGCGTCCGGCTGCGCCTGATCAACGGCTCGGCGATGACCTATTTCGACGTCCGGATCCCTGGCCTGCGGATGACGGTCGTCGCGGCAGACGGTCTGTACGTCCGCCCGGTCACCGTCGACGAACTGCGGATTGCCGTAGCCGAGACCTACGACGTCATCGTCGAACCTGCCGGACAGGAGGCCTACACGATTTTCGCGCAGGCGATGGACCGGACGGCGTATGCGCGCGGGACTCTGGCGATTCGCGCCGGCGCGACCGCAGCGGTGCCGGATCCGGACCCGCGGCCGCTGTTGTCGATGGCCGACATGGGGCACGGCGACCATCGTGGACATGCGGGGACGGCGACGCCGGCGACGCCCGGTGATGGGCTCGATCCTCACGCCGGCCACGACATGCCGGCCGGGCCGGGTGCCGCGGCCGAAACGCCGACGTTGCCGCCGGCCGGGGCGGCGCCTGGCGACGATCCACATGCCGGGCACGTGATGGCGGCGCCGGCGACGCCCGGTGATGGGCTCGATCCTCATGCCGGCCACGACATGGCCGCGATGAACGATGCGCTGACGCATCCCGCGAGCGAACGCCACAACCCGTTGGTGGACATGCAGACAATGACACCGTCGGCGCGCCTGGACGACCCCGGCATCGGCTTGCGCGACAACGGTCGACGTGTCCTGACCTACGCCGACCTGCACAGCCTTTCCGGAGATCCGGACGGCCGGGAGCCCAGCCGCACGATCGAGATGCACCTCACCGGCCATATGGAGCGGTTCGCGTGGTCGTTCGACGGCGTCAAGTACGGCCAGGCCGACCCGCTGCGTTTCACGTACGGCGAGCGGATCCGCATCGTCCTCGTCAACGACTCGATGATGACGCACCCGATCCATCTGCACGGCATGTGGAGCGACCTCGAGGACGAGCACGGACGGTTCCAGGTCCGCAAGCACACCATCGACATGCCGCCCGGGACGCGCCGCACGTACCGGGTGACGGCCGATGCGCTCGGGCGGTGGGCCTATCACTGCCACCTGCTGTACCACATGGAAGCCGGGATGTTCCGGGAAGTGCGGGTGGAGGAATGAAAGGGGTGCGGACAGTCGTCGCGGCTCTCACCCTGGTCGCTTGCCTGCTGTCCACGATGCCGGTTCTGGCGCAGGCGCCGACGGCAGCGGACGATCCGCACGCCGGCCATGCGCGGCCGGCAGAGGTATCGGTGCCGCCGAGGCAGGCCGATACGTCGCTACCACCGTTCATCAGGCCGTTGACCGACGAGGATCGGGCCGCCGCGTTTCCCGACCTGCACGACCGCGCGCATCCGGCGCACGGCCAGTCCATCAATTCGCTGGTGCTGTTCGAGCAGCTCGAGTGGCGGAACGCCGCTCAGGACACGCTCGCCTGGGACGTGAAGAGCTGGGTGGGCCACGACGTCGACCGGCTCTGGGTTCGCACGGAGGGCGACGCCGAGGATGGCGGTGTGCAGGAGGCCCAGGTGCACGCGCTGTACGGCCGGGCCATCAGCCGCTGGTGGGACCTCGTCGCGGGTGTCCGGCAGGACTGGCGGCCAGGGCCGGCGCAGACGTGGGCGGCGGTCGGCATCCAAGGGCTGGCGCCATACTTCTTCGACGTCGAGGCGACCGCCTATGTTGGCGGTGGCGGGCGCACCCACCTCCGCGTGGAGACGTCGTACGACCTCCTGCTGACCAACCGCCTGATTGCGCAGCCGCTCTTCGAGTTCGAGATCGCCGGCAAATCCGATCCCCGGCGCGGCGTCGGCGCCGGCCTGACAGTCGGCGAAGCGAGCCTGCGCCTGCGCTACGAGGGCCGTCGCGAGTTCGCCCCGTACCTCGGCGTCCTCTGGCGCCGCACGTTCTTCGGCACCGCCGATCTCGCACGTCGGGATGGCCGCGAGGTGGGTGGCGTGTCGGTGACCGCCGGAGCCCGCGTGTGGTTCTGACCTGACCGGCTGCTTCGCGTGCCGGATCAGACGTTCCGGGGCGCGACGGCGGCGCCGGATCGAATCCAGGCCAGCGCCTCGAACAGCGAGGCGAAGCGCTGGTGCGCGGCATCCTGCGCTTCGGCGGTCGGCTGCGCGAGGTCCGGGATGAGCAGCGGCCACAGTCCGGCGCGGCTGGCGGCGAGAATGCCGGCACTGGAATCCTCGACGGCCAGGCAATGCACCGGCGGCACGTCGAGCCGGCGCGCCGCTTCGCGATAGATGTCTGGTGCCGGTTTGCCTCGCGCGACCTGGTCGCCGGCAACCAGCGTACGGAACCGCTCGCGGATGCCCGCCGTCCGCAGGCAGAACTCCGCCGGTTCCGTGGCGGTGGAAGTGCCGACGGCCATCGGCAGTCCGAGGGCGTCCATCCCGTCGAGAAACGCCAGCAGGCCTGCCTTGTGCGGAATGCCGGCGACGGCCACCCGTTCGTGCCAGAGCTGCCGTCGGCGACGGCGCCATGTGTCGACCGGAAACGTCGGGCCGAAGCGGTCTGCCACCTGCTGCTCGGAAACCGGCGTCGTCTGACCGATCAGTCCGGCGTAGGCGACGTCGGTGAGCTCGAACCCGAGTTCGGCGGCGGCGGTCTGCCAGGTGACCCGGTTCAGCGCTTCGGTATCGAGCATGAGGCCGTCCATGTCGAGGACGACGGCGGCGATCGTCGGGTGCGGCATCGTAATTGAGGGCGGTGCGCGGTCACAGGAGCGCGGCGTCTGCAATTGTACTTGGGCGCCGCCGCATCCGGCGGTTGTTGAGGTGGGCCGTGCGAGCCTGGATTGGACGACCCGGCCGGGAGCGGCAGATGTAACTGATCACGCCTCATCGAGTAGTCAGATTGGGGGCGCGAAATCACCAGCAACCTGGAAACCGACGAACGCCTGATGGCGGCGGTGCGTGCCGGAGACGCCGGGCGGCTGGGCTGCCTGTTCGAGCGCTATCACCTGCCGCTCTACGAGTTCCTCTACCGGACGACTGGCGACCGGCAGGGTGCCGAAGACCTGGTGCAGGACGTGTTCGTCCGCATCCTGAAGTACCGGCACACCTATCGCGACGCCAGCCCGTTCGTGACCTGGATGTATCGGATCGCCCGGAACGCCCGCGCGGACTACTTTCGCCGCCGCCGCGGAGCCGGCCTGCTGGACGCCGCGCACGTCGACGACTGCGAGTTGCCGTCGGCGGCGCCGGCCGTCACCGAGTCGCTGGTGCGCGACGCGGACGCGGCGCTGCTCCGCCGCGCGCTCATGCAGCTGCCCGACGACAAGCGCGAACTGATCGTCCTCGCGCGCTACCAGCAGCTGCCCTACGACCAGATTGCCGCGCTGCTCGACATCGAGGTGGGCGCGGTCAAGGTACGAGTTCATCGGGCGCTGAAGCAGCTCCGCGAGTGCTTCGACGACCTTGCCACCCGGAGACCATCATGGACTGCGAAGACGCCATCGTCCATATCGGACCGTTCCTGAACGGCGCACTCGACCGCGACGCCGGCCGCCGGGTGCGCGAGCACCTCGCGACGTGTCCGACCTGTCAGGCCGAAGGCGATCGGCTGCGTGATCTCTGGGAGCGGCTGGGCGAGCTTCCGATCGACGGGCCGGACCGAGCCCGGATGCGCCAGCGGTTCCAGCTGGCGGTCGATTCGTTCCAGGACGGTGTCGAGCAGGAGCGCGTGCGGTGGCTCGAGCACCACTCACGGGCGCCGCGTCGGCCGGAGCCGCCGCAACGCCCCGTCGCCTGGCTGGCCGGACTTGCCGCGGCGCTGTGTGCCGGCGTCGTCATCGGCCGGGAGCTGCCGCCGCCTCCGGTGGCGGCGTCGGCCGACCTCGCGTCGCTCCGCCAGCAGCTGCATGAGACGCGGGAGATGGTGACGCTGGCACTGCTCCGACAGTCGTCGGCGACGGAGCGGCTGCGCGGCGTGACCTGGACCGAACGGATCGACACGCCGGGCGCCGGTGTCGTCTCCGCCCTGCTCGACGCCCTGTCGCACGATCCGAACGTCAACGTCCGCCTGGCGGCGATCGACGCGTTGACACGCTACGCCGATCTCCCGGGGGTCAGGTCCGGCGCGGTGGCGGCGCTGTCGGCGCCGGCGCCGCCGCTGGTGCAGGTTGCGCTCATCGATCTTCTCGTGGAGGTCCGCGAGCCGACGTCGCGTGACGCGCTGCGCCAGCTCGTGAACGATGCGGCGACAGACGTGAGCGTGCGCGACCGTGCCGCACGAGCGATTCAGGAGCTAGGGTGAGACATGCAGGTACAGATCGGGCTGGTTGCCGTCGCCGGAGTGCTGCTGGTCATCGCGGCGGGCGGCGAGCCTCGCGAGCGCGGCGAATCGGCGTTTCCGTTCGAGACGCGGGATACTGTTCGCCGCTCGCTGGACGTGTCGGGGTCGGCCGGCCGGCGTCTCGAGTTGAGCAACGTCTCCGGGGCGATCGTGGTCACCGCGACGAGCGGGAACACGATTGAACTGGTGGGTGAACGGACGGTCCGGGCGAAGACCCAGGCGGCCCTCGACGACGCGCGACGCGATTCCACCCCGGTGGTGACCCAGACGCCGGACGGCGTGGTGGTGTTCGGTGCCGGTGGGGCGCGGCGCGGATGCGACGAGCGCAGCCCCGGCCGCGAGCGGTGGGATGAGCCGACCTCGCGGGTAGAGACGAGCTTCACCATCCGCGTGCCGGCATCGCTGTCGCTCCGTCTCTGCACGGTGAACGGGCGGACGTCCGTGACCGGCGTGTCTGCCGCGGTGGCGGTCACCGGCGTGAACGGGCGGGTCGAGGTCACCGGGGCGCGCGGCCCAATCGCCATCACGACGGTCAACGGTGGCGTGATCGCGGCCTTCGTCGCGCCACCCGACGGAGCGTCTTCCGTCAAGACGGTCAACGGCGACGTCGAGATGACGCTGCCAGCCGCGACGACGGCCGATGTGTGGTTGAACACGCGAAACGGTGGACTGTTCACCGACTTCGAGACCACGCCGCTGCCGGCGCCGGTCGTGACGCCAGAGCGCCGCAACGGCATGCTCCGTTATCGCAACAGCGGTCGGCTCGGTGTGCGGATCGGACGCGGTGGGCCGGAGCTGAACCTCGAAACACTCAACGGCGACGTCCGCGTTCTGCGGCGATAGGGGAGACCCATGGACAGCAAGCCTC
The DNA here is from genome assembly GCA_902825985.1 of uncultured Acidobacteriota bacterium. Classification (GTDB taxonomy): domain Bacteria; phylum Acidobacteriota; class Vicinamibacteria; order Vicinamibacterales; family CAVVIG01; genus VFZL01. Next base: position 22,880 of record CADEDC010000050.1, read on the forward strand.
TCGACACGACCGGACAGCCGTGGCACATCATGCGCATCGTCATCGTCTCGTGCCTCGCCGTCGGAGCCACCGTCACGGCCGCGGTGCAGCCGGATCCCTCGGCGCCGGCCGCGCAGGCGGCGGCGCGCGGCCAACGGACCGTCGTCCCGTTCAGCGAACCGGGGCGGCTGGGCACCGTTCGCGTGCGGGTCATCCAGGGCTCCGTCAGCGTGCGGGCCGGCAGCGGGCGCGACGTGACGGTGGAGGTCGCCGGCGACGTGACGCCGCGCCTCGATCGGGGGCCGGAGCGCCGGCCGGACGGCCTGCGACGGCTGACCCAGCCGGCAGGGCTGGACATCGCGGAGGAAGGGAACGTTGTCTCGATCACGGCGCGCCCTTCCGACGGCCGTGTGCTCGCGATTGAGGTGCCGACCCGCACCAACCTGGAACTCTCCGTCGTGACCGGCAACATCTCGGTGGAGGGGGTGGAAGGGGAGATCGAGGTCAATGACGTGAACGGTGACGTCACGCTGACCGACGTCGCCGGCACCGTCGTCGCGCACAGCGTGAACGGCGGACTGCGGGCCACCATGCGACAGGTGGCGGACGCGCCGATGGCGTTCACATCGTTGAATGGCGAGGTGGACGTCACCTTGCCGGCGTCGACGAAAGGGACGTTTCGGCTGCGCAGCGATCAGGGGGATGTCTACACCGATTTCGACCTGCAGACAATGGCCCCTCCGGCCGGAGGCCCGGACACGTCGTTCGGGCCTCGGCGGCGTGCCGGGAGCGATCGCGATCGCCGCCAGGGCGCGGCGCGCGAGCGGCAGCGGCAGCGCGCGCAGGCGCAGACACGGGAGAAGGACGGCGGACGATACGCGTTGCCGATGGATCGCTCCGTCTACGGCACGATCAACGGCGGTGGCGCCGAGATCGAACTGCGCACCTACAACGGTGACGTCTTCCTGCGGAAGGGGAAGTAGCCGCCGCCGTGCCGCTCACGACGCCGTCCGCAGCGTCGCGACCTCCTCGTCGGTGAGATGGCGCCACGCGCCGATCGGCAACGTGCCGATCCGCAGCGCGCCGATCTGTACCCGAACGAGCTTCAGGACGACGGCGCCGAGCGCCTCGACCATCCGCCGCACCTGGCGGTTCCGTCCCTCGGTGATCGTGATCTCGATGTGGGTGTACTTGGCGGAGTCGCGCAGGCGGACGACGTGAGCCGGCCGCGTCGGTCCATCGCTGAGCTCGATGCCGTCGCGAAGACGCTGCAGTTGTTCGTCACTCAACACCTTGGATGCCTTCACGAGGTACGTCTTGGGGACGTGCGACTCGGGGTTGTGTGTCGTTGGTCATCAGCAATAGGCCCGAGGTGTCGAGATCCAGCCGCCCCACCGGTGACACGAACGTCTTCAAGGCCTTCGTCAGCTCGTACACGGTGGGGCGCCCGTCTGGATCTTTGTACGTGGTGATGTAGCCGGTCGGCTTATAGAGCAGTGCGTAGACGCGATCGGCCACCTCCAGTGGCCGGCCGTCGAAACGCACGCGGTCGCGCGTCATGTCCACCCAGGTGTCGGGGTGCTGGGTCACCTTGCCGTTGATCGCGACCCGTCCTTGATGGATCCAGCGTCGTGCCTCGGTCCGCGAGCCGAGGCCTGCCTTCGAAATCACGCGTTCCAGCGTCTTGAGCGGGCGCTTCCCTGAATCCACAGTCCTCCCATTGTGACCCACGACTCGGCCGTTCGGCAGCCGAACCCGCGGCGGGTCGGGGCCACCCACCCCCCGCGGCTACGGATGCGCTACTACCGCGAGCGTTGGAACGCGCGCGAGAAAGCGCTCACCTCGACCGGTGTTTCCAAGGATGCAGGCTGCCGCGCGGTTTTATACTGCTGGTCCCATGAACGAACCGAATAGCTCGGCACTCATTGAGATCCTCCGGCGCGACGGTCCTGACATCGTCTCAGAATGGTTGAGCCTCCTTCGTCAGACGCCCTTGGGACGACGGAGCCGAATGTCCGACGCCGACGTCGACAGCGATGCGCGCCAGTTCTCACGCGCCCTCATGGTCGCCATCGAGAGCGGCGATGTCGACGTGCAGGCCACCGCCTGGTCCGACGTCCGGGACGTACTCGCGCGCCTCTCGGAGTCGAGAGCCATCCACGGCGCCAGTCCCTCCGAGACCGCGACCTTCGTCCTGTCGTTGAAGCAGCCGATCTTCCATGCCCTGCGCCGCCGTGCGACGGATCAGAACCAGCTCGCGGATCTCATTTGGACGGCCAGCACCCTCCTGGACCAGCTGGGGCTGCTCGTCACGGAGCTGCACCAGAAAGCGCGTGAGGGGGTCATCGCGCGCCAGCAGCAGGAAATGATGGAGCTCTCGACGCCGGTCATCACCCTGTGGGAAGGGGTGCTGGCGCTGCCGGTCATCGGGACGCTCGACAGCGCCCGCACTCAGGTCGTGATGGAGAGCCTGCTGCAGCGCATCGTCGACACCGGCTCGGTGATCGCGATCCTCGACATCACCGGCGTCCCGACCGTCGACACCCTCGTCGCACAACATCTGTTGAAGACCGTCGCCGCCGCCCGGCTCATGGGAGCCGACTGCATCATCAGCGGCATCCGGCCGCAGATCGCCCAGACCATCGTGCACCTCGGCGTCGATCTCAACGCCGTGACGACGAAGGCCACGCTCGCGGACGCCTTCGCGCTGGCGCTCCGGCGGCTGGGCAAGGCGGTGACCCGGACGCCGCCCCGCAGCGAATCCGCGTCGTTGACACCGGCCGCCAGTGCCGGCGCGTAGGAGCCGAGGGCCACGTGGAGCGGATTCCGATACTCAAGATGAGCGGGTTCCTCCTGGTCTCGATCCAGGTGGACATGCACGATCAGCTCGCCATGCAACTGCAGGACGACCTGACGAACCGCATCGCGACGAGCGGCGCCCGCGGTGTGCTGATCGACATCTCGGCGCTCGAGATCGTCGACTCCTTCATTGGCCGCATGCTCGCCAACATCGCGGCGATGTCACGCGTGCTGGATGCCGAGACGGTGGTCGTCGGCATGCAGCCCGCCGTGGCGATCACGCTGGTGGAGCTGGGGATGTCGATGCCTGGTGTCCGGACGGCGCTCGATGTCGACCGCGGCATGGCGTTGTTGAACGCTTCCCGCGCTGCCGGGGACACGGGCCACGATGACGTCCCTGTCAGCTGAATCGCTGCCGGTGGAGACGTCGGAACATGTCGTCAGCGTCCGGCAGGCCGTACGGCGGCGCGCAGTCGAGCTTGGTTTCAGCCTGGTCGACCAGACCAAGATCATCACCGCCGCGAGTGAACTGGCGCGTAATGCCATCCAGCATGGCGGTGGCGGCGAGGTCATCATCGAAACCATCGCGCTGCAGGGACGACGTGGTCTCCGCCTTGCGTTCGCCGACCGCGGCCCGGGCATCGCCGATGTCGCCCGTGCCATGACCGACGGCTACTCCACGGCGGGGGGGCTGGGACTCGGACTGTCGGGGGCAAAGCGCTTGTCACATGAGTTCGCCATCGAGGCGGCGCCCGGGACCGGCACGCGTGTCGTGATCGTGCGGTGGAAATGAACAGCTTCCACAGCGTCATCCCGATTCGCGAGGCGAGCCAGCCGTTTGCCGCTCGCAACGCCGCCCGCGAAGCGGCCGACCTCGCCAGCTTCGGCGAGGAGGACAGTTACCGTGCCGGACTGGTCGCCACCGAGCTGGCGACCAACCTCGTGCGGCATACGGCGCTCGGCGGCGAGGTGCTCGTGCGCACGAACGCCAGGACGCCGGCCGGCGAGGTCGAGCTGATCGCCATCGATCGGGGACCGGGCATGACGGACGTCGACGCCTGTTTTGCCGATGGTGCATCCTCGGCCGGCACGCTCGGGCTGGGACTCGGCGCCGTCAGCCGCCTGGCGGACGAGTTCGACGTCCACTCCGAACCGGGACGCGGCACGGTCGTGCTCGCGCGCCTCCGCGCCGCCCGCCAGTCGCGTCCGCCGCACGTCTACCATTGGTCGGGCATTTCCGTGCCGGTGTCGGGCGAAACCCACTGCGGCGACGCCTGGGACGTCCGCTGCGAAGGCGATCGCGCCGTGGTGATGGTCGTCGACGGCCTCGGGCATGGGCTGCACGCGTCGACCGCTGCGACGTGCGCGGCGCGGATCTTCGGTGAGCAGACGTACGCGGGACCGGGCGACATGCTGCAACGCATCCACGCCGGAATCGCCCACACCCGGGGCGCTGCCGCCACCATCGTCGAGATCAGGCCGGACGATGGGGCGGCGGTGGTCGCCGGCGTCGGCAACGTCTGTGCGGTGTTGTCGGCGTTCGGTGGGTCGCGGTCCGGCGTCTCGCTGCCCGGGATCCTCGGCCATCAGATCCGCCAGGTCCGCGAGTACTCGTACACGTGGGATCCGGCAACCGTCGTCGTCCTGCACTCGGACGGCCTGACGATGCGCTGGTCCCTGGACGCCTATCCCGGCCTGCGCACCCGCCATCCGTCGGTCATCGCCGCCGTCCTCTACCGGGACTTCAGTCGCGGTCGTGACGACGTGACGGTCGTGGTCGGGAGGAAGTCGTGACGGCGACGCGGCTGCTCACCGTGCGGATCGAGCGCGAGCCCGACGTCGTCGTGGCCCGTCAACGGGCGCGGCAGCTCGCCGCGGCGTTCCACTTCGACACCGTCGACCAGACGCGGATGGCCACCGCGGTGTCGGAGCTGGCGCGCAACGCGTTTCAGTATGCCGGTGGCGGCACCGTGGAGTATCGGATCGCTGGAGCCACCGCCCCGCAGCTCCTCCAGGTGGCCGTTTCGGATACCGGACCCGGCATCGCCGACCCGGCGCACATCCTGAGCGGCGCCTACCGCTCGTCGACCGGCATGGGACTGGGCATCATCGGCACCCGCCGGCTGATGGATCAGTTCGATCTGGCGTCGCGGCCAGGCCAGACGATCGTGACCATCGGCAAGCTGCTGCCGCCGCGGGCGCCGTTCGCCGGTGCCGCTGAGATCGCTGCCGTGTCGCAGCTGCTGACGCACCCGCTCTCGCGCGATCCGGTCGAGGAACTGCAACAGCGGAATCAGGAACTGCTGCAGACGCTCGACCTGTTGCGCGTCAGGCAGGAGGAACTGGAGCGGGTCAATCGCGAGCTCGAGGACACGAACCGCGGCGTGGTGGCGCTCTACGCCGAGCTCGACGAGCGCGCCGATCACCTGCGCCGCGCCGATGAGGTGAAGACACGTTTCCTGTCGAACATGACGCACGAATTTCGCACGCCCGTGAACTCGATTCTGGCGCTGACCCGCCTGCTGGCGGACCGGCTGGCCGCGGCGCCAGACGAGCGCGACGAGGTGTACTACATCAGGAAGTCGGCGCAGCAGCTCTCCGACATCGTCAACGACCTGCTCGACCTGGCCAAGGTCGAAGCCGGCAAGATCGAGGTGCATCCGTCGGCCTTCGAGGTGGACGCGCTGTTCGGTGCCCTCCGTGGGATGTTGCGGCCGCTGCTGGTGAGCCAGGCCGTCTCGCTGGTCTTCGACGAGCCGCAGGACCTGCCGCCGCTGTTCAGCGACGAGAACAAGATCTCGCAGATTCTACGCAATTTGATTTCGAACGCCCTCAAGTACACCGAACGGGGAGAGGTGCGCATCTCGGCGGCGCTGGCGGCGTCGCGGGACGCCGTGACGTTCACGGTCGCCGACACGGGCATTGGCATTCCGGAGGCCGACCTGCCAAAAAGTTTCGACGAGTTCGTCCAGATCCAGAATCCGCTGCAGCGACAGACGAAAGGGACCGGCCTCGGCCTGCCGCTGTCACGCCGTCTGGCCGAGCTCCTGGGCGGGCACATCGGCGTCGACAGCGTGCTCGGCAGTGGGTCGACATTCAGATTGACCATCCCCCTGAGCGTGCCGGTGAAGGACGCGCCGATCCCGGCGCTGCAGCCGAATCGACAACCGGTGCTGGTCATCGAGGATCGCGACGAGGACCAACTGCTCGTCGAGCGGATGCTGCTGGGCACGCGGTTCCAGCCGGTGGCGGCGCGCACCGCGGCGGCGGCGGCGCTGGCGCTCGAAGCGTTCCGTCCGGCGGCCGTCGTCCTCGACACCAATCTGTACGGCGTCGATTCGTGGGACATCCTCGCGCGGCTGAAACGGGACAGCCGTCTGACGGCGATACCCGTGCTGGTCGTGTCGACGACGGCCGATCCGGCAAAAGCCTTCGCACTGGGAGCCGAGGCCTGCCAGGAGAAGCCGATCACGCGCGACTGGCTGATCACGACCCTGGAACGGGTCACCGGTCGCGATCGCCGCCTGTGCGTGCTCGCCATCGACGACGAGGAGACATCGCGCTTCATTGTGCGCAGCCTGTTGAACAGCTCGTCGCACGAGCTGCTGGAAGCGGAGTCGGGCAGCGCCGGTCTGGCTTTGGCGCGCACCGTCGCTCCCGACGTCATCCTGCTCGACTTCAACCTCGGTGAGAGCACCGCGATCGACGTCTGCCAGAAGCTCGCGGAGGATCCGGTGACGGCGCGCCTGCCGGTCGTTGTCGTCACGTCACACGAGCTGTCGTCGGGCGAGCGGCAGGCACTCGGCGATCGACCGGTCATCGCCAAGTCCGCGATGACCAGGGACCGGTTGCAGGAGACGATCAATCGAGCGATGCGGCGCGCCGAGCCGGCGCTCCGGGAGGGTCGTGATGAGTGAGACCAGTGCGGTCCTCCTCGTCGTGGACGATGAGGACGCAGGGCGGTTCGTCAAGGTGCAGACCTTGAGGCGCGCCGGCTATACGGTGTACGAAGCCGCGACCGGCGCCGACGGACTGCGGCAGGTCGAGTCGCGTTCACCCGACGTCGTCGTCCTCGACGTCAACCTTCCCGACGTCAGCGGGCTCGAGGTGTGCCGGCGGATCCGCCAGCACGCGTTGGCGCCCCCCGCGATTCAGGTCCTCCAGGTGTCCAGCACGGCCGTCGATGCCAAGGACCGCGTCGCCGGTCTCGACCACGGTGCCGACGTCTACCTGACAGAGCCGCTGGAGCCGGGCGTCCTCGTCGCGACGGTGCGGGCGTTGCTGCGCGTGCGTCGCGCCGAGAAGGCATTGGCCGAGGCGCTCGAGGGCGAACGGATCGCCCGTCGCCATGCGGAGGAGGCGACGCGGCTGCGTGACGAGTTCATTGCAACCCTCTCGCACGAACTGCGGACGCCCCTCAACGCCGTCATGGGCTGGCTGTGGCAGTTGCGGCACTCGTCGCTCGATGCGGCCGCGCAGGCACGGGCACTCGACAGCCTCGAACGCAACGCCCGTCTGCAGGTCCAGCTGATCGGCGATCTGCTCGACGTGTCGCGGATCGCCAAGGGCAAGCTGCTGCTCGAGTTGAGCCGGGTGGATGTCCTCGCGGTCGTCAACGACGCCCTCGACTCGGTGTCCGCTCAGGCCGAGCAGAAGGAGCTGACGGTGCAGGTCACCGGCCGGTCGGCGACCGTCATTGCCGATGCCGGCCGGCTGCAGCAGATCGTCACGAATCTGTTGACCAATGCCATCCAGTTCACCCCACCGAAGGGCAGCATCGCCGTCACCCTCACGGCGGACGGCGATGAGTCCGTGCTCCGCATCACCGATACCGGACTCGGCATCAGCGCCGAGTTGCTCCCTTCGGTCTTCGATCAGTTCCGTCAGGGAGCGGGTGGGCTGATGCGCAAGCACGGCGGCCTGGGCCTTGGCCTGGCCGTCGTCCGCCAGCTGATCGACCTGCACGGCGGTGCCGTGCAGGTGGAGAGCCGTGGGCCGGGGCAGGGGAGCACGTTCATTCTCCGGATCCCGCGAGAGCCGGATTCGGCTCAGCCGCCTCTGGACCGGGCCCCGGTGCTTCGCGGCATGCGCGTCGCGATTGTTTCGCAAGAGGCCGAGTACGCGGAGCTGCTCAAGAGCGCGCTGGAGGCGAGCGGCGCCGACGTTCGGGTCATCGCGCGGGACGATGCGGGGCAGCGTGCGGGCGCCGACTTGGTCCTGACCGAGGGTGCGGCCGGAGAGACGACGATCACCGGCGCTGGAGAGCCGCAGCGTGAGCCGTCGCCGCCCAGCCTGCCGATCGACGTCACGATGCGGGCCGCCGACGTCGTCCGGAGCATCGCCCGCTACGTCCTCGCCCGCCCTGATGCCGGCACGTCCACCGCCTCCGGCGTCCCGGCCTCAGGCACGAAAGGTTGAGACGTACATGGCGAGCGGGGACACGGCGCCCCCGTCGAGTCGGTAAGTATGCTGTCGGTCGGCCAGATTGGCGACCGAGCGCGGCTACGTCGTGAATGTGCAGCTTCGATGCCAGCCGGCGAGGCTCGAGCCCGGCGGCGACCGGTCGGCTCCAAACCACCGGCTACCGACCGGCGTCCAGGAATTGAAGGCTGCGCGCGACTTCTGCCGGACGCTGACCTTTCATCGCATGGCAGGACGACTTCTGGGCGGCCGGCGGAAGGCGCCGCGACCCGAATCGCAGAAGATCGCGCCGGAATCTGTTCGCGACCGACAAGTCACGAAACTTGCAGTCTCCGGGCACCCGCATGGGTGCCGTCGTCGATGTCTTTGCCCTTCGGGTGTCGGGTGCGTCGGTGATGTTCGTGCGTCAGTGTGGTGCGTGGCACATGTTGACGCGCCAGGATGGCAAGCTGGAACCGCGTCGCGTCGTACCGGACGAGTACGCGATGGCCCTCATCGAGAGTTACGCGGTCTTCGGGCCGACCGAACAACGGCGCTGCGCCACCCGCCGTGAGGTCGCCGACCTCGCCCTCCCTCGCGCGACCATCCGCTGAACACCTGCATCACTGCCGAGAGGCTGGAGCCTGCACGCCATGGTTCGGCACTGGTGTCCTCGTGGCACGTCGGGTACCTGGCAGTAGTCGCTGGCGGCCCTTGGGATTAGTATTGCCGAGTTCCATGGCAGGGTCGCGGCTCGTCCCCTTGTGACCTGCCCGGCACCAACCTCCGACAGGACGCACTCATGCCGCTCCACTACGAAGTTGCCCGGCGGCCCCCCCACGCGAGGATTGTGACGCGGGGGGCGGCGACGCCGGATGAGTTCCGTGCGATTGTCCAAGCACTCCTCGCCGACCCGCGGGTGGGTCGCGGGATGCCGGTGCTGTTCGACGCCCGTGAGAAAGCAGCCGGGTCTGACACGGCCGCGCTGCCCCAGCTCGTGGATGCGTGCGGGGAGCTCATGCCGAGCCATCCGGTCGGCCTCCTGGTGGCACCTGGCGCGGCATTCGCCGCAGCGCAGCAGCTGCGACAACTGCGGCCGGAACTGCGCCTGTTCACGGCGCCAAGCGCCGCGCTCCGGTGGGTGGACGGTGGGTCAGACGAGGCCGACGCCGACGGCGGCACGCCGCCGGAGGTGCCGCGCGACGCGGCGGCGCACCGCGATCGACCGTGCACCGTCGAGCCGCCCTTTTTGCCCCGAGCAGTCCATGTGTCAGGCGCTGCCGAGGAGACGTACCTCCTCGCCCTCCAGCTCGAGGCTGCCGGGCTCGAACTCGCGGTCCTGCCGGTCGCAACTGCCGCGACGTTTGCCGGCGCCATGGCGTCGGACGTGACACTCGTCATCGCGGATCTGCCTCTGCCGTGGCATGGGGCGGCAGACGATCTCAGCGTGATCCAGCGGACGCGGCCCGATGTGCCGGTGGTGTTCCGATGGGGCGGTGCCGGCACCTGGAGCGTCGAGGAAGGGGGCGCCCAGCTGGGCCGCCTGATACGGCAGGCGCTGGCCCTGGCACCTGAGAGCGAGCAGACGCCCGAAGAGCGTCGCCGGGTCCTTCAGGAGGTCGTGCGCTATCAGAGTGCGCACCTGCGGCTGGGCCGCCTGGACCCGTGGGAGTCCGACGACGCCCTCAGACAGGCGCTCGAGATCATGGCGGACACGGCGCTCGTCGAGCGGGTGGGCGTCTGGCGCTTGCCGGTCGACAGCGATCGGCTGGAATGCGAGGCGGTGTTCGAGCGGTCCATCCGTCGGCACGGAACGGGCGGGCACCTCGCACTCAATGCCGCCTATCGTCGCGCGATCGAGGAGGCGACGTTCGTCGCCGCGCACGATGCCGTACGCGACCCGCGCACGAGCGCGTTTGCCAGCGACTATCTGGTTCCGCACGGGATCTCGTCGATGCTGGACGCGCCGATTCGCTCGCGCGGCCGGGTGGCCGGCATCGTCTGTCTCGAACACGTTGGCCCGCCGCGGCGGTGGAACGTGATCGAGCAGTGCGCGGCGGCAGCGTTCGCGGGAGTCGTTGGCCGGATCTTCGATGCCAGGGAACGGCGTCGGATCGACGAAGAGTGGCAGGAGTCCAGGCGGCTCGACCTCGTCGGTCGGATGGCAGCCGCGGTCGCTCACGATTTCAGCAATCTGGCCACCGTCATCGTCGGTTCGTCCGGGGCGCTGCTCGATGACGCGCCGCGGGACGACCCGCGTCGCGAAGCGCTCGTGGCCATCCACGATGCCGGGCTGTCGGCCGCGAGCCTCGTCCGCCAGCTGCGTGCGTACACGATGGCGAAGCGCACCGAGGCGCAGCCGCTCGAGTTGCGACGCGAGCTGCGGGCCCTGCAGCCGCTGGTGCAGCGGCTCCTCGGAACGACGATTCAGCTCGTGGTCGACGTCGGCGAACATGACCTGTGGGTGGTCATGGATCCGGCCCAGTTCCAGGCGGTGGTCCTGAACCTGGCGGCGAACGCACGGGACGCTCTGACGCGCGGTGGCACCTTCGGCCTGCATCTCGACGCACCGTTGCTGCCGTCCGGTGTGCTGCCAGGTGACGCGACCGTGCGCCTGCGGGCCATCGACGACGGCATCGGGATTCCGCCGGCAGTGCTGCCGAACATCTTCAAGCCGCTCTTCAGTACCAAGGGAGAGGGGGGAACCGGCCTCGGACTGTCCAACGTGCGGGCGATGGTGCACCAGGCAGGCGGCACCGTGTCGGTCGAGAGCACCGCTGGTGCCCGCACCTGTTTCTCGGTGCTGCTCCCACGAACCGTCGCGCCGGCGCCGCCCGCGCCGGTGGCCATCGCGGGGGGTCTCGTGCCGCCAGCGTCGGTACCGGGCACGGTGTTGATTGTGGATGACGATCCGGCGGTCTGCGGGTTGATGAAGCGCCTGGCGGTGCGGCTCGGCTGGACCGTCGAGGCCGTGACCTCGCCGAAAGCCGCGATCGACCGCGCGCAGGCGCTGGGGACCGGGCTCGGTTTGATCGTCACGGACCTGACCATGCGGGGCATGTCCGGCATCGAGCTGATTCATGCCGTGCGAGGCAGACATCCCGACCTGCCAGCGCTGGTGGTGACCGGGCACGCCGATGTCGAGGCGCTGTCCGACGGCACCCTGCCGCCGGCCGTCGAAGTGCTCGCCAAGCCATTCGACGCCGCGACGTTCGTCGCCCGGCTGCGTCACATGGTCAGACCGCAGTCGCCGCCGGTCGTCGAGCCGCCGGTGGCGGCACACGAGGACGTCACGGTCGTGGCCGTCGGCAGGACGGAGGAACTGCGCCAGCTGCTGACCATCGTCCTGACGACCGCGCGCTACCGTGTTGCCGTGGCCGAGGACAACGAGCGGGCGTGCGCGTTGACCGAGGGGAACCGTGCAGTGTCGGCGGTCGTGCTCGACGGTGATCGGCCGGAGCAGCTGGCGGCGATAGTCAGCCGGTTGCGGCGGTTGGAATGGGCGCCTGGCATCGTCCTGGCCGGCGAGGCGCAGGAGATCGAGGCGGGTGCCGCCGTCGCCGTCCTGCTCAAACCGTTCGCGCCGTCGGAACTGCTCGGGGCGATCCAGGCGGTGTTGCGACTCCGGACTGTCTGAAGGGCGACGCCGGCGGGCCGCGACGCGCCGGCGGCTCAGTGTCTGCGGACCATGCGCAGCATCTTGACGTTCAGGACGATGAAGCGGATGAACTGCCACGCCAGATTGGTCCGCCAGTATTTCGTCCAGCGGGTGGGCACGGGCGGATAGTAGCTCTGCTCGAACGGCTTGCGTATCGCCATGGCGCCCACCTATTCGGGAACGGCGATCCACAGCGGGTTCGCCTTGGCCTTGTACAGGAACGCATAGTGCAGCGCGTGCTTGATCCAGTGGCCGGCCAGGCCGATCTCCCCGGAGGTGTAGCGCAGATCGCGCCCGGTGTCCGGGTACTTGTTGAAGTCCGGCACAATCGGGAACACGGTCATCGAGACCGCGGTCCCGTGCACGAGGTCGGCTCCGGCCGACGCGATGCACGCGGCGCCCATATGGGCCATCGACGCCTTGCGCGTCGGCGCCTCTGCCTTGCCGGTCATCATGTCGACGATATTGAGTGCGACATGACGCGCCATCACGCCTGACGGCATCCCCGTGCGCGGCGGCGTCGGCGAGATCGGCGTGCCCGTGACGCTGGTCATCGGCTTGCTGATGGGATGGGGTGGCGCGAACGCGATCCCGACGGCGAAGATGTTCGTGTACCTGGGGCTCTGGTACGTCTCAGGCCAATCCTCCGGTGCCCACGCGTCGAACGCCTTCTTGCGATAGTCGCCGTCCACGAACATGAACTGGCTGGGCGCGAACAGATCGGCGGTGATGTCGCGGCCATCGCGCTGAAAGGCGCGGAGGCCGACGCCGGTGAACGGCGGCAGCAGCATCGCGAAGTCATGGGTGATGCTGGCGTTCTCGCCGTCCAGCGTCTCGTAGCTGGTTTCGCCGGGCGCCACCTCGCGGACGTGCGCCCGGGTAATCCATTCGACGCCGCGTTCCGTGAACAGCGACTCGGTGAAGACACGGCTGTGCGTCACGTAGCCGCCGCGGCGCAGGAACATGCCGCCCATGCCGAAGTCGCCGAGCTCCGCCTCGTTCGAGATCCACACGAGACGAGCCCTGTCCCGCACGCCCTGCCGCCGCAGCTCGTGCTCCAGATTGAAGAGGTATTCGAACGCTGCCCCCTGACAGGTGCAGCTGCCGTGACCGGTCCCGATCAGGAACGTCTGCCGGTCGCCGCGCTTCATGCGTTGGATCGACTGCTGCAGCGCCGCCGCGGTCTGGCTGGCGTGGCCGTAGGTACACACCGAGAGGCTGTGCGCCTCCGGACCGAGGCCTTTGGTTGCGCCGAAGTTCAGCCGCGGGCCTGTCGCGTTGATCAGGAAGTCATAGTCGAGGTCGGCGGTCTGGCCCTGTCGGTCCGGCGACGTGTACTCGATGGTGACGTGGGGTGCCGGGCGATCGGCCGAGCCGTCCGGATGCAGGCTCACGGCCCTGGCTTGATGAAACGGGATCCCGAGCTTCTCGTAGACCGGCGCGAGTGGGAACGTCACCTGCTCCGGCTTCATGAACCCGGTTCCCACCCAGATGTTGGACGGAATCCAGTTCCACTGGCTGTTGGGCGAGACGACGACCACCTCGTGTGGCGACGGCAGCCTGTGACGCGCGTGCATCGCAGCGGTGTGGCCGGCGATGCCCGCGCCAAGAATCAAGAGACGACTCATGGAACCGTCCTTCTGTACGTGAGATGCGGTTCCGTCCGATTGGTGACGCGCCGCCGAGCGCCTCTTCGATCGCTTCAATGACGGCTCGTGCAGCGGTCAGCATTACCCGGACTGGTCGGCGCGGTCCGGCTTCGCGGTCGCCCAGCGCCGGCCGATGCGGCGCGCCTTCAGCCCGTCCAGCGCGCGCCTGGCGACGATGGGGAAGACTCCCAGGAGCGCGAAGGCGAGCAACAACCCGGGCGAGAGCCGCCAGGCGCCGAGTTGCGTGCCGGCATAGACGAACACCGCCGTGCCGGGCAGCATGCCGAGCTGGCTGACCCAATAGAACGTTCGGGGCGGCAGCGGCGTGAGTGCCATCGCCAGGTTGACCAGCCAGAACGGGAAGACCGGCACCAGACGGATCGCAAACAGGTAGAAGGCGCCGTCGCGCTCCACCCCGGCCCGGACGCCGCTGAGCCGATTCGCGAAGCGCCGCTGCACCCAGTCGTGCGCGATGAAGCGGGCCAGCATGAAGGCCAGCGTCGCGCCAATCGAGGAGGCGAACGACACGAGCAGCAGCGCCGGCAGAAAGCCGAAGACCGCGCCACCGGCCAGTGTCATGGCCGCCGCACCTGGCAGCGACAGGGCGGTGACGGCGACATACGCGATGAAGTACGCCGCCGCCGTGCCAGCGGGATGGCGGGTCCGGTAGGCGACGAGCGCACCCCCCCGAGCGATCAACCGGTCGAAGGCCAGCTCGTGGTGGAGGCCGAGCGCGAAGAACGCGATCGCGAAGCCAAGAACCAGGGCGAGCGCACCGAGGCGGGCCTTGTTCATCCGCCGCTCCCGGCCGGCCGGGCGGCCGGACCGACGCTGGCGCCCAGAGGGTCCCGATCGAGCTCGCATCGCCCTGCCATCGCTGTCATCCTAGCAGCAGGACCGAACGGCGTGGGCCGATGCGAACCGGCGCGGCTGCGGGTACCATGTGGCGTGCACATCCGCCAGCCACGTCCGGGCGTCGCCGTCCTGGTTCTCGCGCTGTGCGGCAGCGTGGCGTGTGGCGCGCCGTCGGACGACGGGACGCCGACGACCGCGGCCGCCGTGGCGGCAGCGCCGTGGGCCGACGTGGTGGCGCGCGCGCGAGGGACGACGGTCATCTGGCGGATGTGGCGCGGCGACCCGGCGATCAACCGCTACGTCGACGGCTGGGTCGCGCCCCGCATGCGGTCGCTCTACGGCGTCGAGGTGCGGGCCGTCGAGGGGCAGAGCGCGGAGCTCGTGAACGCGCTGGTCACCGAGCGTGAAGCCGGCGGCGCCCGCGCCGGCACGACGAGCCTGATGTGGATCAACGGCGAGACCTTCGCGCAGATGCGGTCGGAACGGCTGCTGTCCGGGCCGTGGGCCGACCGCCTGCCGAACGCTGCGACCATCGACCGGCAGTCGCCGATCATCAGCCGTGATTTCGAACAGCCGACCGACGGCTTCGAGTCACCGTGGGGCATGGTGCAGTTCGCCCTGATCTACGATCCGGCACGGACGCCGGCGCCGCCGCACTCGATCCCGGCGCTCGCCGCCTGGATTCGGGCCCATCCGGGGCGCTTCACCCACGACCAGCAGTTCACCGGGATGACGTTCCTGAAGACGCTGATGTACGGCCTGACGGGCGGCGTCGAACGGTTCCAGGGCGGCTTCACCGACCACCGCTATCGCACGGGCCGCGAGCATCTGTTTGCCTGGCTCGCCTCGGTGCGGCCGTCCTTCTGGCGGCAAGGCACGACCTATCCACCCGATGTGGCGGCGATGCACCGCCTGTTCGCGAACCGGGAAATCGACTTCACCATGTCGAACAACCAGAACGAGGTCGTGACCAAGGTGCGCCAGGGAATCCTGCCCGCCGGGTCGCGTGCCGTGCTGCTCGACGAGGGGACGATTGCCAACGCACACTACGTCGGGATTCCGTTCAACGCGCCGAATCCCGCCGGCGCGATGGTCCTGGCGAACTTCCTGCTGTCGCCCGAGGCACAGGTCGAGAAGCAGCGCGGCGACGTCTGGGGCGACGGTACCGTGCTCGATCCGGCGTTGCTGCCGGCGCCGTGGCCGGCCCGGTTCGCAGCCGCCGTCGCCGATGCCGCCGCGCTGCCGCACGACGAACTCGCGCGGAAGGCCCGGCCCGAAGTGCATCCCGACTACCATGCCAGACTGCTCGACGACTGGCGCCACTCGATCCGTCAGAACGCCCCCTGATGCGCCGCGCCCTTCCCGCGATGCTGCTGATCACGCCGGTGGCCATCGGTGCCGCCTATTCCGCTGCCGCCGCGGTCGGGCTCGCCGGCCCCGGTGCCCGCGGATTCACCCTCCGACCGACGTTGGCGGTGCTGTCGGCGCCAGCCACCTGGCGCAGCGTCGCCTGGACGGTTGCCGTCGGGTCGGTCGCGACGGCGATCGCCGTCGCCCTCGCCTGCTGTGCGGCGCGCTGGCTGTTGCGACGGGCGTCGTGGCAGCGGCTCGCCGTCCTGCCGATGGCGGTCCCTCATGTCGCTGCCGCGCTTGCCGCGCTGCTGCTCGTCAGCCAGAGTGGACTGCTGTCGCGGCTCGTCTACGCCGCCGGCCTCACCCAGGAGCCGGCCGGCTTTCCGGCGCTGGTCTACGATGCCGCCGGCGTGGGGCTCGTCTTCGCGTTCGTCTGGAAGGAGTTTCCCTACCTTGTGCTCACGGCGATTGCGGTGCTGGCCACCGGGACGAACGAACTCGAAGAGGTTGCACGCACGCTTGGCGCGACTCCCCGCCAGGCGTTCTGGCGGGTCACGTGGCCGTCGCTGTGGCGCGGGATGGCACCCGCCGTGCTAGCGACGTTTGCCTACCTGGTCGGACAGTACGAGATGCCGGCGCTGTTGGCACCGAGCGATCCGCTCGCCCTGTCGCTGCTGACCTACGAGCGATCGGTCGATCCGGTGCTGGCACGTCGTGCCGAGGCGCACGTCCTGGGACTGCTCGCGCTCGTCCTCACGGCCGCGGTGGTCCTCGCCCACGCGCGCTGGTCGTACGGCGGGGAGGAGGGGCGGTCGTGAGGCCCCGGTCACCGCGCTGGTTCCTGCCGCTGCTGGCCGTATGGATTGCCGCACCGATCCTGATGCTCGGCCTGCGCGCCGTCGCGCGCGGCTGGCCGTTCCCCGGGATCGTGCCGGTCGGCGGTGTCGACGCCGGTGCGTGGCTCGGCTTCGCCGACGTCCGGCTGCTCTCGGCGCTCGTCATGAGCATGGGACTGGCGCTGATCACCGGTGCGGCGAGCTGCGGGCTCGGCTTCGGCATCGCTGGGGCCATGGTGGACACGTCCCGCCGTTCCCGTACCCTGGCGATGGCACTGGCGCTGTTCTCGGTCGTCGCGCCTCCGATCGCGCTGGCCGTCGGTCTGCAGGTGGCGATGGTGGCCCTGCGCCTGAACGGAACCGTCACCGGTGTCTGGCTCGCGCACCTGGTTCCGGCGACCGGATACCTGACCCTGTTCGCCGCCGGCGTCTTCGGTGCGTTCGACTTCTCGCTGCACGACGAAGCGCGAACGCTTGGCGCGACGCGCTGGCAGGTGTTCACGCGGGTCACGCTGCCGTTGCTCGGCCCGCGGCTCGCCGAAGGCGTGCTGCTCGGTGGTCTCGTGTCGTGGGGACAGGTGGCGCTCACCGCGCTGGTCGGTGGTGGCGTCGTCCGCACGCTGCCGGTGGAACTGCTGGCGTTCGTCCGCGCCGGAGACGACCAGTTGGGGGCGGCGGCGGCGCTCGTGCTCACGCTTCCACCGGGGCTCGCACTCGGTCTCCTGCATGCGGCGACCCGTCGATCGGGAGCCGCCCTGTGAGCGGGGCGCGTCCCGGCCTGCACGTGACCGGCGCCCGCGTCGCATTCGGCGCGAAGACCGGGCTCGAACAGATTGCACTCGACGTGGCGGCCGGAGAACGGCTGGCCCTCCTCGGCCCGTCGGGTGGCGGCAAGACGTCGCTGCTGCGCGCGCTGGCGGGCCTCGGCGGTCTGCTCGCCGGCACGGTCCGGGTGGGCGACACCGACGTCACCGCCTTGCCGCCGGAGCACCGCGGCATCGTCTACATGCATCAGGCGCCGTCGCTGTTCCCGCACCTGTCGGTTCTCGACAACGTCGCTTTTCCGCTGGAAGTGCGTGGCATCGCCCGCGCGGCCGCCCGGCGCCGGGCAGCGGCCCTGCTGCGACACGTCCGGCTCGACGATGTGGCGTCGCGCGCTCCCGGCTCGCTGAGCGGCGGCCAGCGGCATCGTGCGGCTCTGGCACGGGCGCTGGCGGCAGAGCCGCGCGTCCTCCTGCTCGATGAGCCGTTCTCGTCGCTCGACCCGGAGCTGCGCGCCGACGTCCGCACCGCGGTCGTCGACATCCTGGCCGAGCGCAGCGGTCCCGCCGTCGTGCTGGTGACGCACGACGTCGACGAGGCGGCCGCGGTCGGCGATCGCATCGCCATCCTGCTCGATGGCCGCCTCGCGCAGGCGGGTGCGCCGTTCGAGGTGCTGGCACGCCCGGCGTCACTGGCGGTCGCCCGCTTCCTCGGGGTGCCGAATCTCCTGCGCGGACGTCGCCACGACGACGGCCTCGTCGTCTCGGCCCTCGGGGAGTGGCGGTCGCCTGGCCCTGCCGGCGCCGTGCACGTGACGATTCGCCCCGGCGCCGTGCGCGCCCGGCGGGACGCCGCCGGCCGGATTCCGGCGGTCGTGACGGCGGTCGTCGATCGGGTCGGTGCGACATGGCTGCGCGTCCGGATCGGCGACGAGGACCTCACCGTGACCAGCGACGGCGCCGGGCGGGCGTCGCCGGGTGACACCGTCTCGCTCGTCGTCGATGGCGACGACGCGCACGTCATCGAGGAGGCGCATCCGCGGTCCCGCGATGTTCGATGATTACATCCGTCGTCTGAAGGACCGGCTGCTCGCACCGGTGGCGCGGCTGCTCGGCGCGCAGGTGTCGCCGAATGCCGTGACGTGGCTGGCCTTCGCGGCTGGCCTCGGCAGCGCGGCAGCGGCGCTGACCGGGCGTCACGGCCCCGGTCTCGCGCTGTGGGCGCTCAATCGCATCCTGGATGGACTCGACGGTACGCAGGCGCGCGTTCACGGCCGTCATTCGGCCTTCGGCGCCTACCTCGACATCGTGCTCGACTTCGTCGTCTACGCCGCCATCCCCGCGGCGCTGGCGTTCCATGCCGGCTCGCCAGCGGCTCTCCGTGCCGTCGTCGTCCTCATGGTCTCGTTCTACGTGAACGCCGCGTCGTGGATGTACCTGGCCGCGCTGCTCGAACAGCGGCAGCAGGGGGCGGCGTGGCGCGGTGAGTTGACCACGGTCACCATGCCGCGCGGGCTGATCGCGGGCACCGAGACGGTGATCGCCTACAGCCTCTTCTTCCTCATGCCGTCACGGCTGCCGACGCTGTTCACCGCAATGGCCGGGCTCGTGTTCGTCAACGTCGCCATGCGCCTCTGGTGGGCGAGACGGCGACTCGGTTGATGCCGGCGACGCGACGCGTCGCGCCGCCAGGCTAGAACGTGAGTTGCAGCCCGAGGCGCACCCCGCGTGGCAGGGCGGGGTGTGTGTGGAGGTCGTCGACGCCCTGCGCGGGTTCGTCGGGCAGGCGTGAGGTGTAGTAGTAGTCGATGTCGGCCACAGCCGCGTCGAAGATGTTGAACAGCTCGAGCACCAGCCGTGCCCTCGCGGAGGGACGATAGCCGACCTCGCCGTTCCACAGCGTGGTGCTCCTCGACGTGACGCTCGCATCCTCGATGAGCGGACGGGGACCAAAGTGGCGGACCCGGATGCTGCCGAACATCAGCTGCCTCGGCTCGACCGTCACGCCGGCCGCGATGACCCGGTCCAGCGCGCCAGGGATGTACCGGCCCACCGGATCATCGTCTCTGAACCGGGCGCGCGACAGCGCCAGGTCGGCGTCGACCGTCAGCCACGAGCGCAGCCGGGCGTAGTTGGTCCACTCGAGGCCGAGACGCCGGCTGGGACGACCTGCCTCAGTCGTGCCGGCGTCGCCGACGAACAGCAGTTCAGAGTCGAGCCCGAGATACCACAGTGCCACCGTCGACTGCAGCCCCGGGATCCGCACGGTTCGCACACCGACTTCGGCGCCCCTGGCTCGCACCAGGGGAGTGACCGCCGGTGCCGGGTCGCCTGTCGCCGGATCGACCCGAATTGCCGCACCACGTGCGTCATTGCTGTGGAAGCCCATGCCACTGCTGGCGTAGACCTCCGTGCCCGACCACGGTCCGAACGCCGCCATGAACTTCGGACTGACCAGCGCCGCCGTTCCGCTGTTCGAGTTCAGGGCGTTGTCCGACCCGACATCGAACTGGTAGAAGTCGCCGCGGAGACCGAGCGTCGTGCGGACGAACCGCGCCCATTCGATCTCCGACTGAGCGAAGATGCCGCTCATCGTCTGACCGACGCGGTCTTCGCGCGTCGTCGACAGTCGCTGGCGGCCTTGCGTGTGGTACAGGCCGACCGGCCGCAGCCAGTCGCGACGGACACTGAGGCCGATGGCGCTCTCGGCGTGCCGTTCGAAAAAATGCCCGAGTCGACGATAGGCGACGCGGCCGCCCGCCGTCAGCCGCCGCTCGGCCTGTTCGAACTGATCGCCGCGTTCGGGATCGTCGAGGAAGTAGGTGAAGTTCGAGAAGAGGTTGAGGCTGTTCCTCAGGACGTAGGCTGTCGCGCGGACCGACGCCTCACCAAGCGGACGCTGGAACTCGGCGGTCACGCTCTGACGATTCGCCTGCCCGCCATCCGTCGAGTCGAGATTGCCGAACCGTGAAATCAACCCATCCGCGATCGCGCGGATGGCGACCTGGTCGGTCGAACTCCAGTCGGCCCAGTAGCCCATTCCCGTGAGCGAGAAACCGTTCCGGTTGGAGCCGTGGCTGTAGCGCAGCACGGTGTTGAACTTGCGGAAGTCGTCCGGCCGCGTCCATGGACCGTCGCTGCGCCCCAGTTCGATGGCGGCGAGCACGGTGCCGCCGCCGACGTGTGGCGAGGCCGCGGCGAAGAGGCGCGCCCAGCCCTGGTTGCCGCCGTTGACCCGCAGCATCGGACGATCGAGCCGGTTGACGTAGTTGATGTTGGCGGCGCCAGCTGCCGAGAAGTCGCCTTCGTCGGCGAAGTACGGCCCCTTCTTGTACTGTACGCCGCTCACAAGCTCCGGGATGAGGAAGCTGATGTCCGAGTAGCCGTGGGCGTGCGCGCCGGTTGGGGTGTTGACCGGCACGCCGGCGACGGTGGTGGAAAAGTCGGTGCCGTGATCGAGGTTGAAACCGCGGAGATAGTACTGGTTCGCCTTGCCCTCACCACTGTGCTGGCTGGTAATCATGCCGGGCACGGTTTCGAGGACCTCGCCGGCGCGCATGACCGGGCGCGCCTCGAGTTGCGCCGCGGTAATCGCGCCTTGACTCGCCGTCGTGGCGATGCCCACCAGGTTCTCCGCCGGGCTCTCGATGTCGGCCACGTTCCGGAACGTGTTGGTGCCGGTCACCATCACATCGGCGCTCAGGGTCAGCGTCAGCACCAGATCCTGGGTCACGCTGTCGCCGCCGCGGACGGTGACCAGGCGGCGGACGACGTTGAAGTCGAGGAGGCGAAACGTCAGCTCCGCGCTGCCCGCCGCCACTCGATCAAAGGTGTAGCGGCCGTTCACGTCCGTGCTCTCGGTATGCTCGGCGGCGGCTACGACCAGGTCGATGCGGACGCCTGGCAGTGGATCGCCCAACTGATCGACGACGCGACCAGCGATCCGGCCGGTCGATTGGGCGCTGACCAGCGTCGTCAGCGCGGAGAACAGGAGGAACAGGGCAGCGGCGGCGACGCTCGGTCTCTGACGCATGGGTCCTTGGGCTCGCGAGTGGCGACACCTGCAGCGTACGGCGTCGCCGGCCGACCGGACGTGTGGCAAGTTGTCGCACGTACCCGGGTGGACCGACGGCGGGGTGGCTGCCGCCCGGGCCGGACGCCATCCGGTCGCGGGCTCGCGTATGATCGGGCGTCACGCCGGCGGACGGTGTGCAGGGAGGGCGCGTCGTGGCCGATCAGGTACCGGACAGCTGTCCGCGCGTGCGCTACCGAATCAGCGCCGAAGATCGTCTCATCGAGGTCAACGACGGTTGGTCGACATTTGCCCGGGCCAATGGCGGCAGTCTGCTGCGCACGACGGTGATCGGCCGCCCGATCTGGCAGTTCATCTCCGATCCGACCACCGTCTATCTCTATCAGAGCATGGTCCATCGCGTCCGCCAGACGGGGACACCGACGCGCTTCTGCTTCCGCTGCGACGGCCCGGCACGGCGACGTCTGTTGTCCATGCAGATCTCGCATACGGCGGCTGGGGCGGTGGAATTCGCGGTCGATCCGGTTCGTGAGGACGGCCGTCCCGCCCTGCTGCTGCTCGACGCCGCCAGCCCGCGGGGCGACCGCATGCTGACGATGTGCGGCTGGTGCGCCCGGGCTCGCATCTCGGATGCTCGTTGGGTCGAGCTGGACGTCGCCGTTCGCGATCTCGGTTTGTTCCGCGAGCCGCCGCTGCCGCGACTCTCGCACGGGATTTGTTCGAGCTGTGCCGAGCAGGTGATCGCCGGTCTGGGCGGCAACTCGACCGCGACCACTCCCGTGACGCTCGGGGCGTTCTGAATCGCGCTGACGCGCCCTCCGGCAGTGACGACGCTCTCGCGAACGCCGCTCGTCGCCGCGTGCGTCAGGCGGGACCGCGGGTGTGGCGCAGGAGTGCCGTCATCACCGCCACGACTTCCGCCGGTTCGACCGGCTTCGCAATGTGCATGTCGAATCCCGCCGCGAGCGCGTCGAGGCGGTCCTGCGTGCGGGCATAGGCGGTCACCGCGATTGCCGGTGTCCGGCGTCGCTGGGCGGCAATCTCGTCGGCGCGCAGCGCCCGGAGAAAAGCATAGCCGTTCTCGCCTGGCATGCCGATGTCGCTGACGATCAGGTCGATCGGTTCCGTCAACCGTTCGCGCGCGGTGGCGGGTGTGTCGGCATCCAGCACGCGCGCCCCGTTGGCTTCGACGATGGCCCGCAGAAGCTGTCGCGCATCGGCGTCATCATCGACGACGAGAACGGTGAGAGCCGCCAGCCGCGTGCCGTCGGCGATGACGGCGAGCGGCGCGTCGCCGGGCGGGGGCTGGAGCGGTTCGCC
>CADEDC010000051.1:0-29759 GCA_902825985.1 uncultured Acidobacteriota bacterium
AGCGGTTCCACCTGCTTACGCAGGTTCATCGACCTCCCCACACGGCAAAGCGGGGCTTTTCTCTTCCGTCCCACCTCGTGTACTGCGCGGGGTTCGATCTCCCTGCGGGCGGCACCGATCCCGTCCAGCCGATATGACCGCGCTGCCACCAACCGTTGCTGATCGCACCGAAGCCGAGCTCATCTCGACAATCCAATCGCATCTGCAGCCGCCTCCCGACTGGGTCGTGGTGGGCATTGGCGACGATGCCGCGGTGCTGGAGCCGGCGCGCAGTCGACTCGAGGTCCTGACCGTCGACGCGCTGGTCGAAGGCGTCCATTTCGATCGCCGGTTCACGCCGCCGGAGGCGATCGGCCACCGGGCGCTGGCGGTCAATCTCAGTGACCTCGCGGCGATGGGCGCCGAGCCGCGCTGCGCGCTGCTGTCCATGGCGCTCCCGGCGTCGCTGTCGCTCGCCGACTTCGAACGGCTCGCCGCCGGCTTCGGACAGTTGGCCGCCCGGCATCGCCTCCACCTGGTGGGCGGCAATCTGACGCGGACGCCCGGCCCCATGGTGATCGACGTGACGGTCATCGGCGCGGCCAAGCGACGAGGCGTCCTCACCCGTCGCGGGGCGCGGCCGGGCGACGACGTCTACGTGAGCGGCGCCATCGGCGGCGCCGCCGCCGGACTGCGCCAGCTGCGCAGTGAGGGTGCCGGCACCACGCTGACGGGTCCGGCCGAGCGCTATCTGCGCCCCGAGCCGCGCGTCCGGCTCGGCACGCTGCTCGGACGCAATCGCGCGGCATCGTCCTGCATGGATCTCAGCGACGGTCTCGCCGACGGTGCGCAGCAGATCGCGCGGCAGAGTGGCGTCGGCATGATCATCGAGGCGGCTGACATCCCCATCGATGCCGCCGCCAGGGCACGCTTCACCGCCGACGGTGACGACCCGGTGCTGGCGGCGGTGACCGGCGGTGACGACTATGAACTGATCTTCACGGTTCGGCCACGGCTGCGCGGCCGGTTGCGGACCGTCGGCCGTCAGGCCGATACGACGATCACGCGCATCGGTGTCTGCACACCGGGGTCGGCCGTGGTGTTGCGCCACGGCGGGCAGGACGCGCCGATGCCACGGGGGTACGGACACTTTCGATGATCAAGGCGACGCGCGAGATGCTCCGTGGGTGGGCGGAAGCCCTGCTCCACATCGACGACACTCCGGAGCGGACCGCGGCGGCGTACGCCCTCGGCATCTTCTTCGGCTTCTCGCCGTTTCTCGGTCTGCACACGATTCTCGGCGTCGGTCTGGCGTTCGTCCTGCGCTTGAACCGTGTCGCCGTCCTGCTCGGCGTCTACTCGAACCTGCCCTGGATCATCGGCCCCTACTACACCATCGCGACGATGGGGGGCGCGGTGTTGACCGGCACGCAGCTGCCGGCCGGCTTCCGGGAACGGCTGGCCGAAGCATCGCACCTGTCGTTCACGGATCCGGCGCTGTGGAAGCACATCGGTTCGATTCTCGAACCGCTGCTCTGGCCGTACGCGATAGGATCCAGCGTCGGCGCGATCCTGATCGCCGCGATTGCGTATCCGGTGGCGCTGGCCTTCGTCCGCACGCGCCGCCGGCACAAGCATCACTGAGGAGGCTCATGCTCGCCGGCTCGCTCTGGCGAAAGGCATTCGTGACGCTCCTGGCCGTCGGCGGCTTCGTGTGGCTGTACCAGGAGACCATGCTCGACTCGCTGAACTCGTCGCGCCTGCGCGGGCTCACCGAGTCTGATCCGGCGCAGCCGCAGCCGGCGGCGCCCGGCGTCCGTCTGGTGTTCACCGCCACCGCCTACTGCAAGGGACAGGTCACGAGCACCGGCGTCGCGCCCCGACGCGGCGTCGCCGCCGGCGACCCCGCCGTCCTGCCCCTGGGCTCCGTCGTCGAGATCGATTCGGCCGACAACCGCCTCGATGGTGTCTACAGCATTCTCGACACCGGCCCGCAGATCCAGGGGCGGCGCGTCGATCTCTACATGTGGAGCTGCAACGACGCGCTGGCGTTCGGCCGTCAGACGGTGCGCCTGACCGTCCTCCGCATGGGCTGGAATCCGCGCGCGACGACGCGGTCGTTCATGGACCGCCTCTTCAGACCCGAACCGCCCGAGGACACGGACCCCGAGCCGGAGCCGCCAGCCACGCCGTTGCCGTCACGCAGCCTGCCCGGGATCGGGCACTAGCCGCCGATCGCCGCCCGGCCCGCGGTCTCACGGCTCCGGCGCCGCGGCGACAACGGCTGGCGCGTTCCGGCCGTCATTCCGGTATTGCAGCTCGAACAGCTTGAAGTAGATGCCGCGCGTCGCCAGCAGCGCCTGGTGCGTGCCTGACTCGCGCAGCACGCCTTTGTGCAGCACGAGGATCTGATCCATGTCCTGGATCGTCGACAAGCGGTGCGCGATGGCGATCGTCGTCCGCCCCCGCATCAGGACATCCAGGGCATCCTGGATGAGCACTTCGGTCTCGGTGTCGACGCTCGACGTCGCCTCGTCGAGCACCAGGATCCTGGGGTCGAACGCGAGCGCGCGCGCGAACGACAGCAGCTGGCGCTGCCCCATCGATAGCGTCGCCCCGCGCTCGGCCACCGTGGCTGCGTAGCCGCCCGGCATCCGGTCGATGAACGCGCTGGCGTGCACCGCCTCGGCGGCACGCTTCACCTGCTCGTCGGTGATTGCAGCGTCGCCGAGCCTGATGTTGTCCGCGACGGTCCCGGTGAACACGTGGACGTCCTGCAGCACCAGGCTGAACAGTCCGCGGACGTCAGCGAGGTGGAGGTCGCGGATGTCGACGCCGTCAATCGTGATGCGCCCCTTCTGGACGTCGTAGAACCGCAGCAGCAGGTTGATGATGGTCGTCTTGCCCGAGCCGGTCGCCCCGACGATGCCGACCCGCTCGCCCGGACGCACCTCGAACGACAGGTCGCGCAGCACCCACTCCGGTGCGTCGGGTCGGTCGGTGGCGGGCGGGTCGTAGGCGAACCAGACGTGCTCGAACACGATATGGCCGCGGCGCGGCGTCGGCAGCTGGCGCGGCGCCGCCGGCGCGCCGACGGCCACCGGTTCGTCGAGTAGCGAGAAGACCCGTTCGGACGACGCCATCGCCGACTGCAGGACGTTGAACTTCTCCGACATGTCGCTGATCGGCCGGAAGAAGCGCTGCGAGTACTGCAGGAACGCGACCAGGGCACCGAAGGTGAGCGTGTCGCGCAGGACGCCGTAGCCGCCGTACCAGATGATCAGCGCCGAGGCGAGCGCGCTCGTCACCTCGATCGCCGGATAGAACACCGCATAGTAGAAGATCGAATCGAGGTTGGCGTCGCGGTGCTTCCGGTCCACCTCGTCGAAGCGCTCGAAGTTCAACGCTTCACGGCGGAACAGCTGCACCGTCGACATGCCGGTGATGTTCTCCTGGAGGAACGCGTTGATGCGCGCCACCCAGCCGCGGACGACGCGGTAGGATTCGCGGACGTGGCGGCGGAACCACTGCGTCACCAGCACGATGATCGGCAGCACCGAGAAGGCGACCAGGGCGAGGCGCCAATCCAGCCACAGCATGACCGCCATGATGCCGACGAGCGTGAGCGCGTCGCCGAAGACCGTCACCACCCCCGACGTGAACAGATCGTTCAGCACGTCGACGTCCGACGTCACCCGGGTCATCAGCCGGCCCACCGGATTGCGATCGTAGTACTTGAGGTCGAGCCGCTGCAGGTGGCCGTAGACGTCCATGCGGAGATCGAACATGATCCGCTGCCCGGTCATCTGCATCGTCCACGTCTGGATGTATTCGGCGACGAATGCGCCGGCGAGGATGAGGACGTAGTAGAAGGCGAGGCGGTCGAGCCCTTCGAGCTGGCGCGTCGCGATGTGCTGGTCGATGGCCTGCTTGACGAGATAGGGCTGGGCCAGCGCGGCGCCGGATCCGACGAGGATGGCGACGAAGGTCACCGTGACCTGGCGCCAGTACGGGCGCAGGTAGGTCAGCAGCCGGCGCATCAGCCGGGCGTCGTAGGCTTTGCCGAGCACCTCATCGTCGGTCATGACGCCGCCAACTCGTCTTCGAGCAGCTGCTTGCGATGCAGGTCGGCGTAGGGACCGGCGTGGCGCAGCAATTCGTCGTGCGTGCCGCGTTCGACGATGGTGCCGCGGTCGAGCACGAGAATCTGGTCGGCGTCACGGACGGTCGAGACGCGGTGCGAGACGATGATCGACGTCCGCCGCCGCATCACGCCGCGCAGGCGTTCCAGGATCTCCTCTTCCGTGTAGGTGTCGACCGCCGACAGCGCATCGTCAAGGATGAGAATCGCCGGATCGATCGCCAGCGCCCGCGCGATGGCGGTCCGCTGCTTCTGCCCACCCGACAGCGTCAGCCCGCGCTCCCCGACCCGCGTGTCGTAGCCCTTCGGGAAGTCGGCGACGTCCTTGTCGAGACGGGCGACTGCGGCGGCGGCCAGGATGGCAGACAATCGCGCATCGTCCCCCACCTGCCCTACCCGGCCTACCCGGCCTACCTGCCCTACCCGGCCCACCCGGCCTACCTGCCCTACCCGGCCCACCCGGCCCACCCGGCCCACCATCCCCGCCCGGCCATCGAGCCCAAACGCGATGTTGTCGGCCAGCGTATCGGAGAACAGGAACGGCTCCTGGGGCACGAAGCCGATGGCGTCACGGAGCCGCGCGAGCGGCAGCGCGCGGACGTCGATGCCGTCGATGAACACGGTGCCAGGCGGCGGGTCGTGGAGGCGGGCGATCAGGTTGATGAGGGTCGACTTGCCCGAGCCGGTGACGCCGACCAGCGCGGTGGTCGTGCCGGCCGCAATGCAGGCCGACACACGATGCAGGACCGGCGTGCCGCTGCCGAACGCAAACGTCAGGTCGCGGAACTCGATGTCGCCGCGCAGTTCGGCGACCGCGGCGGCGGCCGCCGGCGGTACGGCAGCGTCGGCGATCGCTGGCGGCGTGTCGAGGACCTCGATCATCCGCTTCCAGCTCGCCATGCCGCGCTGCAGCATGTTGGTGACCCAGCCGAACGCAATCATCGGCCAGCTGAGCATGGTGAGATAGGCGGTGAAGGCGACGAACTCGCCGAGCGTGATGCGACCGGTGACCACGGCACGGCTCCCCTGCCACAGCACGACCATCGCACCGAGCCCGAGGAAGAACGACATGCTCGGGAAGAAGATGCCCTGCAGCGCGATGAGGCGGCGGCTGCGGTCGACGTACTCCTGGTTGGCGACGCGGAACCGCTCGCGTTCCGCAGCTTCCTGCCGGTAGGCGCGGACGACCCGGACGCCGCCGAGCGCCTCCTGCGCAATCGCGCTCATCTCGGACAGCTGCGCCTGGATCCGCTCGAACCGCCGGTGGATGGCGCTGCCGAACACCTTCACGCAGACCGAGACCAGCGGCAGCGGAATCAGCGAGTACAGGGTGAGCCGCGCGTCGATCGACACCATGAGCACGAGGGCGACCACGAATACCAGCACGGTGTTCGCCGCGTACATCACCGACGGGCCGATCATCATACGGACGGCGTTGAGATCGTTGGTCGCCCGCGACATCAGATCGCCGGTCCGATTGGCCTGGAAATACGACAGCGGCAGCCGCTGCAGGTGCGCGAAGAAGTCGTTGCGCATGTCGTATTCGATGTGGCGCGAGGCGCCGATGAGGAGCCGCCGCATGACGTACTGGAAGTAGCCGCGGACGATGCCGATGCCCAGCAGGAGGGTGCCGTAGATTGTCAGCTTCAGGCCCGACAACCCGGTGGCGAGGTCGTCAATCGCCCGCTGCAGCACGACCGGCGCCATCAACGCGACGCTCTGGGTGACCAGCACGCACGCCAATCCGCCCCAAAAAGCCCGTCGATACGGTCGGATATAGCCCAACAGGCGCTGAATCGGCGACACGAGCGAGTATACCGTCTGGCAGCCGCGCCCCGGCGTTCGCGGGCTTCACCTCAGGCGGCACCGCTGATAGAATGGCCCCCCTATGCATGCTCTCTATCTCGTAATCCCGACGCTGTGCGTCATGGCGATCGCCTACCGCTACTACAGCGCGTTCATCGCCGCCAAGGTGATGGTGCTGGACGACTCGCGGAAGACGCCGGCGCATACGAAATACGACGGAGCGAACTACTACCCGACGTCGCGCTGGGTGCTGTTCGGACACCATTTCGCCGCCATCGCCGGCTCCGGCCCCCTCATCGGTCCCGTGTTGGCGGCGCAGTTCGGCTGGGCGCCCGGCTTCATGTGGCTGCTCGCCGGCGTCGTGCTCGCGGGAGCCGTGCACGACTCGATCACGTTGTGGGCGTCGACGCGCCGCGGTGGCCGGTCGCTGGCCGACATCGCCCGGCAGGAAATCGGTCCGGTCGCCGGGGTGACCGCCGTCATCGCCGTGCTCTTCATCCTCATCGTCGCCCTCGCCGGCCTCGGCATCGTGGTGGTCAATGCGCTGGCGGAAAGCGCCTGGGGGATGTTCACGATTTCGATGACCATCCCGATCGCCTTCTTCATGGGCTTCTACATGTTCGTCTGGCGCAAGGGCCAGATCAAGGAAGCCACCATCCTCGGCGTGACCATGCTGCTGCTGGCGGTCGTGTTCGGCAAGAACGTCGCCGAGTCGTCGTTCAGCTCGTGGTTCATCCTGACCAAGCATCAGATCACGCTGGCGCTCGGCGTCTACGCGTTCGCCGCGTCGGTCATCCCGATGTGGATGCTGCTGACGCCGCGCGGCTATCTCAGCACCTACATGAAGATCGGCACCATCGGGCTCCTCGTCATCGGTGTCGCGGTCGCCAACCCGACGCTCGAGGCGCCGGCCTTCTCGCAGTTCATCGGCGGCGGCGGTCCCATCATCGCGGGTCCGCTGTTCCCGTTCGTGTTCATCACCATCGCCTGCGGTGCGATCTCCGGCTTCCACGCGCTGATCTCGTCCGGCACGACGCCGAAGATGGTCGACGTCGAGTCGGACATCCGGCCGGTCGGCTACCTCGGGATGCTGTTCGAAGGCCTCGTCGGCGTGATGGCGCTCATCGCCGCCTCGTCGCTGCACCCGGGCGACTACTTCGCCATCAACGTCTCGCCGGCGGTGTTCGACACCCTCAACATGCCGATGGTCAACCTGCTGGAACTGCAGAGTGAAGTCGGCGAGAGCGTGATCGGCCGCTCCGGCGGCGCCGTCTCGCTGGCGCTCGGCATGGCGCAGATCTTCTCGAACATTCCCGGCATGCAGTCGCTGCTGTCGTACTGGTATCACTTCGCCATCATGTTCGAGGCGTTGTTCATCCTGACGACCATCGACTCGGGCACGCGCGTCGGCCGCTTCCTGCTGCAGGAAGCCGGCGGCCGGGTGTGGAAGCAGTGGGGCGACACCAACTGGCTGCCGAGCGCGCTCATTTCCACGGGCATCATGGTGCTCGGGTGGGGCTACTTCATCTGGACGGGCAACATCAGCACCATCTGGCCGCTGTTCGGCGTCGCCAATCAGCTGTTGGCCTCCGTCGCCCTGGCGGTCGGGACGACCATCCTGATCAACATGGGGCGGCAGCGCTACGCCTGGGTCACCCTGGTCCCGCTCGCCTTCCTGGGAACGACGACGTTGACGGCGGGCTACATGAGCATCCGCGACAACTTCTGGCCGCTGACGTTGAAGGCCGACCCGGCGCTGCAGATGCAGGGCTACGTCGACTCGATCTGCACCGGCATCATGATGGCCTGTGCGGTCGTGATCTTCGTGTCGGCCATCCGGCGCTGGATCCAGGTGCTGTCGGGCAGCGCCCCGGCCATCGAGCTGGCGGAAGCGCAGTCGTAAGCCCCGTCCGGCGGCAGGCCGTCCCTGCCGCCCGTCTCTGACACAAGGGCCGCCTCGCGCGGCCCTTGTCACGAATCAAAGGCTTGTACTCCGCCGCCCCTCCTGCTAAGATCCCCTTACCCTCCCAGCACGTTCCGCCGATAACATCCGGAGAGTCTGATCCGTATGAAGAACCACACCGCCACACGTCTGTACGGAGTGCTGTTGACCGTCGTGCTGACGGCCGCCTCCGCCACGCCAGCTCTGGCGCAGTTCCAGCCGCGGCCGATGGCCGAGGCACCCATGGCCGAGCGGTACATCATCGAGGCACAGGCGGGACTGTGGAACCCAAATCCGGAGATGTCGATCACGAGCGAATCGCTCGGCATCATCGGCACCCGGATCGACTTCAAGAGCGACCTGGGGCTGAAACAGACCCGCTTCAAGGAGTTCCGGGTCACGCTGCATCCGGCGCGCAAGCACAAGCTCCGCTTCCAGTACATCCCCATCGACTACAAGCAGAACGCCACCCTGACGCGCGATATCGTGTTCAACGGCCAGCGCTATCGCGTCGGCGTGCCGGTCATCTCCGAGCTGGACTGGAAGGCCTACCGGTTCACCTACGAGTACGACTTCATCTCGATGAGCCGCGGCTTCGGCGGGTTCCTGCTCGATCTCAAGCAGACGGACGTCAAGGCGACGCTGAAGAGCCCGGTCCTCGAAGAGTTCACGAAGCTCCAGGCGCCCATCCCGTCAATCGGCGGCATCGCGCGCGTCTATTTTTCTCCGGCGATTTCGGTCACCGGCGAACTGTCGGGGATCCGGATCCCGACGAACGAGGCGTACGACTTCAACGGCCACTACGCCGACCTCGACATCTACGGGACGCTGAACATCAACCGCAACGTCGGCGCCCAGTTCGGCTACCGGTCGTTCGACGTCGAGGCGACGATCAACGACGATTTCGGCAGCTTCACGCTGAAGGGAATCTACTTCGGGGTGGTCGCGCGCTACTGACCTGTTGCCGGCGCCGCATTGCCGTGGCCGTCCTCTGGCCTGGCCGGGGGCGGCGGCGCCTCACCGCACCGCCGCGGTGAGCTTTGCCAGGCGGCGATCGGCTTCAGCGAGCGTCTCCCCGCGCTTGCAGAAGCAGAAGCGGAGTTTGGTCCTCCCCGCCCCGGCATCACGGTAGAAACTGCTTCCCGGCACCCCGGCGACACCGACCTCCCGCACCAGATAACGCGCGAACTCGACGTCGTTCGCGAATCCGAACCCCGCGATGTCGGTCATGATGTAGTACGCGCCGCGGGGGACGTAGCAGGTGAACTGGTGCCGCCGCAGGATGTCCAGCAGCGCATCCCGGCGCTCGGTGTACTTCGCGGCGAGCTCGACGTAATAGCTGTCGGGCACGCCGAGCGCCGCGACGCCCGCCTCCTGAAGCGGCGCCGCCGCGCCGACGGTCAGAAAATCGTGGACCTTGCGGATCGCGCCGGTCAACGATTTCGGCGAGATCGCCCAGCCGACGCGCCAGCCGGTGACGCTGTAGGTCTTCGACAGACTGTTGATCGTGACCGTCCGATCGGCCATGCCGGCGATCGTCGCAATCGGCACGTGCTCCCAGCCGTCGTAGATGATGTGCTCGTAGATCTCGTCTGAGATCGCGATCACGTCCCAGCGCAGGCAGAGCGCCGCAATCGCCTCGAGCTCACCTCGCGTGAACACCTTCCCCGTCGGGTTGTTCGGCGTGTTGAGGATGATGGCCTTCGTCCGTTCGTTGAACGCCGCCGCGAGCTCGTCGGGGTCGACGCTCCATTCGGGCCGCCCGGCGGCCGGATCGGGCTCGTGCAGCGTCACGTAGCGCGGCGTCGCGCCGGACAGGATCGCGTCTGGTCCGTAATTCTCGTAGAACGGCTCGAAGACGATGACTTCGTCGCCCGGATCGATGATCGCCATCATCGTCGCCATCATCGCCTCGGTTGCGCCGCAGCAGACCGTGACCTGCTCGTCGGCGGCGATGGGGACACCGAATCGACGGGAGAACTGCGTGGCAATCGCGTCGCGCAGTGCGCGCGCTCCCCAGGTGACGGCGTACTGGTTGACGTCGGCGCGGATGGCGGCGACGGCGGCCTCCTTCACGACGTCCGGCGCCGGGAAGTCAGGAAAGCCCTGGGAGAGATTGACGCCGCCGTACTGCTGATTGAGCCGGGTCATCTCCCGGATGACCGACTCGGTGAACTGGGTGGCCTTCAGCGAACCGGTGAGCTTGGGCATGACATCGGGTCAGCGGGCCGCCGGCCGTCGTGAGCGGGGCGTGGCGCCGACAGCGCGGGCGGCGGTGCCACGCGGCGCCGACTTCTGCAGCGACGCCGTCGACTTCGTCGCGCGTGACTTCCGTGCCGGCTTGCGGGCCGGCTGCCGCGCCGGTGCCGCAGGCTTCGCGTTCTTCTTCCGGGCCGCCGCCTTCACGGCCTTCTTCTTGACGTCCGGCTTCACCGGCGTCGCCGCCGTCACCTTGCCGACGGCGTCGGCATCGACGAGCCGCTGCCCGGGCGGCCCCGACACCATGGTGACCGATGGATCGAGGGCGTCGGCCGCGCCGGACTGCAGCCGCAGCGGCGGCACGGGTGCGCCACCGTAGATGCGGCGATAGTCGTCGGCTGTCCCGATGATCCGCTTCACGTAGTTCTGCGTCTCCGGATACGGGATATCGTCGATGAACTCGTCCGCCGGCACCCCCGGTCGTTCGGCGAGCCAGCGGCGAACCGCCCGCTCACCGGCGTTGTAGCTGGCCAGCGCCAGGTGCGGTTCGCCGAACTCGCGGATCTTGTCGGCGAGATAGGCCGTCCCCATCCGGACATTCGCCTCCGGATTGGTCATCAGCTTGGCGGAGTACGGCAGCTTGAGTTTCCGCGCGTACATCCGCGCCGTCGACGGAATCAGCTGCATCAGGCCGACGGCGTTCGCCGACGAGCGGATGTCCGGCACGAACGTCGATTCCTGCGCCATCAAGGCGGCGACGAAGTACGGATCGAGGTCGTTGGCCGCCGCGTGCTTCTGGATGAGCTCCCAGTACGACATCGGAAAGATGTGCGCCAGGACGTCGCGCGGCAGGTACTCGCCGCCCGCCGCCATGAATTGCGGGTAGGCGCGCCGCATCAGCGTGATCGAGCCGCGCAGCAGGTTGAACTGCTCCCGCCCCTTCTTGTTGAGCCCCTGCTGGCGATAGATCCACGACGTTGTCGCCTGCACCATCGAACTGTCGCCGAAGCCGCGCTGGATGGACTTCAGTTCGTTCAGCGCGTCGTCGTAGAGCTCGACCTCGAGCAGCGCGCGGACGATGGCGTCGTTCGGGGGTGGCGGCGCGAGCGGCGCAGCGACGTCGGAGACCACGCGGGGCGCCGGCACGCGGCCGTCGAGACGGGCAACCGCCAACCGGCCGTAATAGGAGTTCAGGTAGTCGAGCGCCGCGAGCGTATAGCGCGCTTCGGCGACATCGGGCTGCCGGTTCTCTTCGTAGGCCCGACCGGCCCAGAACAGCCACGCCGGACGGTAATCGGAGCGCGGGAAATCGACCGCCGCGCGTTCGAACAGCTGCGCAGTCTCGGCGTAGCGGCCCTGGCGGTACGAGCGCCAGCCGACCTTCCACATCGCCCGCTCCGAGTAGGGGTTGCGCGGGTAGCGCTGAATCAGCTCGCGGAACACGGTGTCCGCCGCCTCGTCATCGTCCTGCCGGACGTACTGCGTCGCGAGATTGTTCAGCGCTTCCGCGGCCCAGGTCTGATCGGGATACGTGTCGACGATGGTGCGTACGTGGCGGAGGTAGGTGGCGTTGTCGCCGAGGGCCCGGCTGGCCACCGCCGCGAAGTACAGCGCCTCGCCGCGGCGTGAGCCGCTGTCGGTGTAGCGGGCGACGCCGTCGTGCGCCGCGCGATAGCGCTTCAGGTAGTAGTCCGATTCCGCGATACGCAGATCGATGAGCTCGCGGTCGTCGCCGGAGGCGCTGCCGCGCAGCGATGCGAACACCGACCGGGCCGGCAGATACTGCTTGGCGCCGAACAGCCGCTGGGCGCGCCCGAGTTCGAGCCGGAAACGCTCGCTGCCCGGCGCGACCTTCGGGAAGCTCGGATACGCGTCGAGCCGGGCGCGCGCGCTGGGCGCCTGGTCGCCAAGCGGGAACTCGTAGTAGACGCGCAGATAGGCGGCGATGGCGCGCTCGGTTTGCTGTGCCGCTTCGGCCTCGCGGCCGAGGCGCAGCAGGATGTCATCGAGCGAGATCGGATGCTCGGTCGACAGCCGGTCGTAGATATCCGCCGCAGCCGCATGGTCGCCCGTGGCGGCCAGCGCCTCGGCTTCGCCGACCGAGACCGCCTCCTTGAGGTAGCCGAACAGCTGACGCTGCTGCAGCAGGCGGAAGGTGCGCAGCGCGTCGGCATGCCTGCCGAGGTTCTGCTGGGCGCGACCGGCGTAGTAGAGAGCGTAATTGCCGAGCAGCCCTTCCTGCGTGCTGGCTTGCGACAGGATCGCGAGCGCCTCCGTCTCGTGGCCGTCCTGAAGCTGGCCGATAGCGGCCGCCAATCCGGTGTTCGGCCGCGGACCGCGCACGCCCGGCGCAAACCAGAGGTGTGTCGCGTCGAGCGGCAATCGCGGGTGATTGGTCGGCGCCAGCACCAGCGCCGGCGCGCCGGCCGGTGCCGCAGCCGCCGTCGGCGCGGCGATCGAGGGCCCCGACGGCCGCTCGCCAGCAAGCGCTGCCGGCTGGGCGGCCAGCGGCAGGGCCGACGCCCACAACGCGACCGTCATGCCGAGCGCCGCAGTCGACCGCACCCTGATCATCGCGTGCCCCCTGCCATGGCGGCTGGCGGCGTCGGCGCCCGGGCCGCCGCGGTCCGCAGTGCGCCGCTCGCTTCGAGGCAGCGTGACGCATGCCGCGTCATGATTTCGATGGCCGCCGGCCAGGCCAGACCCTCGGCCGGATGCTCCGTCTGCACCTGTCGCCCCTGGTCGGCGTAGAGCACCGCGACGACACGGCCCTGGATGACGATCGGCACGCCAATCGCACGACGGCCCAGCGGCAGTTCGGCGAAGGCTGGCGCGGGAATCCGGACCGTCCCGTGTGTGCTCGCCGTCGAGCCCGACCGGATCGCTTCTTCGATCACGCCGGCGCCCAGCACGGCCTGGCGGAACTCGGTGGGGTTCGCGGTGCGGGCGCCGAAGCCGATGAATTTCCACCCCTGCAGTTCATTGCCACGCACGATCAACACAGCCGCGCGCGCCGCTTCCTTCATCACGCACGTGAGCAGGAGGTCCAGCATCTCCGGTACCGTCCTGACGGTGTCGAGCTGCCTGATGGAGCCGGCGAGCCGCTCGCTGGCCGTCAGTTCCCGCGCGGCCGCGTCCGCGAACGCCGCCTGCCGGCCTTCCGACGTGCCGAGTTGACGCCCGGCGTCCCAGCCGTCGGCGCGACCGGCATCGAAGCCCTCGTCATAGGCGGCCTGACGCGTCCGCTCGACATCGGCGGACGACGTGGCATTCGCCGACGCGACGGCCCGCAGGTCGGCGGCGGCCCGCGCGGTGTGCTCCGTCTGCTCGAGAATCGTCCGTCGCTCGCGGTCGACCGCGGCGCGCGTCTGCTCGTGTGCCGTCCTCACCTCCCGGGCCACGACTTCGTCAACGGCCTGGCGGAGGCTCTCGAATGTTTTGTGCAGCGTATCGTCCAGGCTCATCGTGCTTTCATGCGGCAGAGGCTGTCAGATGTTCTTATCGGCTGCGGAACCCACGGCGGGCAGACCACGTAATGCTCAGAATTATGCGGGCCGGTGTACCGCCAAGTCAAGGCGGGTGGCGGTGCAAGTACAAGCGGTACAGTCGCTTGTACTCGGGTCTGGCGAGCCGGGCGGGAGCTGACCGGCCGCCGCCACCACCGCCGGCGCGCCGGCAGCCGCCGCCTCCCGCCTGACCGCGGACCCGCCCGACCCGGCCCGGCCGCCGCCGGGGCCCAACCTGGCCGACTGGCCTACCCGGCCGGAAGGGTCGCAATCAACCCGACGAGACCGCTCCACAGGATGGAGATCGCCAGGCACAGCAGAATGAACGCCGACAGCCGCAAGAACACATTCGTCCCGGTCTCGCCGAGGGCGCTAATCAGGCGTGAGGCCGAGCGGTAGCTGAGCCACACGATCACGGCAATGATCGCCATCCCGGCCAGATCGATGGCCAGTGGCACCACGGCGAACGGGCGGGCTTCCCTCGCGCTGAGGGCGATGGCGACGGAAATCGAACCAGGGCCGACGGTCAGCGGGAACGTCAGCGGATAGAAGGCGCGGCGCCCGATTTCGCGCTGCCAGGCGTCGCTCACCGCCGTCGGTGGACGGGAATCGGCCGTGCCCGCGTGCAGCAGTTCCCATCCCGTCGAGAGCAGCACCAGCCCGCCGGCGACACGGACGACGGCGAGCGAGATGCCGAAGAACGCCAGCACGTAAGAGCCGATGAGCGTCGCGGCAGCCAGCAGCAGGAAGGCGTTGCGGCCGACGGTGGCGGCAAGGTGACGGCGGGCGTGTGCCGGCAGGTCGGCCGACATTGCGAGGAAGATCGGAGCCGTGCCGAGCGGATTCACGATCGGCAGCAATGCCGCGAGCGTGACGAGAATCTGTTCGTAGCCGTGCACGGTCCCGCTATCCTACCGAATCGACGGCGACCAGGCGGCGCCAGTGCCCCCGGCATGGGCGACTCCTGCGTCCGCCGGCAGCCGGCGACTCAGGCGTCGACGCCCAGACGTTCCGCCCACCGCGTCAGCGTTTCCGCCAACATCTGCGGCCGCATCGGCTTCACCAGGTAGTCGCTCATCCCGGCGGCGATGCAGCGGTCGCGAATGCCGTGCTCCGCGTTGGCGGTCATCGCGACAATCGGGACCGCCTCCGCACCGGGCAGCGCGCGAATCGCCTTCGTCGCGTCGAAGCCGTCCATCTCCGGCATCTGACAGTCCATCAGCACCAGGTCGAACGCCTGGTGGCGAACGGCGGCGACCGCCTCGGCGCCGTTACCAACGACCGTCGTCTGGCACCCGAGCTTCGCGAGGAACCCGGCCGCCACTTTCTGATTCACGGCATTGTCCTCTGCGAGCAGGACGCGGAACCGCGCCAGTCGTCGCGTCGGTTCCTCCACGGCAGGGCGTCGCACCGGGGTCGGCCGCACCACGCGGTCGAGCAAAGCGCCGACCAGCGCCAGCAGGCTGCGTCGCCGGATGGGCGTGGTCGCCACGGCATCGAAGGGGCTCGACGCGCTTTCCTGCGGCCGGTTCCACGGCTGTGCGAGCGCGATCAGCCGGCATCCGTCGCCGACCAGACGACGCAGGGCCCGTCCGGCACCGTCGACGTCGGCCTCGCGTTCGTGGACGTCGACGAGGAAGGCGTGGAACGGCGGCTCGCGGCGCACGACGGTGACCGCATCGTCGGTGCGCAGCACGTGCGTCACCGACGCCCCGGCTCGCCCAAGCAGTTCGCGGGTCACCGAGCCGACGATGTCGGAATGCGACAACAGCAGGACGCGCGCGCCGCCAAGGTCGATCGCCGGCGTGTCCGCCTGCCGGTGACCGGTCGACGTCCGTATCGTGAACCAGAACGTGCTGCCAACTCCCGGCGTGCTCTCGACGCCGGTCGTACCGCCGAGCGCCTCGGCCAGCCGGCGGCAGATCGAGAGCCCAAGACCCGAGCCGCCGAAGCGCCGGCTCATCGACGAGTCCGCCTGGACGAACGGCTCGAACAGCTGCACCAGCGTCTCGGGCGAAATGCCGATACCGGTGTCCTCGACGGCGAAGCGCAGCACCCGGCCCGGCTCGCCGGCCGGTTCGGCGGTGAGCCGCACGACCACGTGGCCGGCCTCCGTGAACTTCACCGCATTGCCGATCAGGTTGACCAGCACCTGCCGCACCCGTCCCGGATCGCCGCGCACCAGGTCCGGGACGTCGGCGCCGACGAACGACGCCAGCTCCAGCTGCTTGTCCGCGACGCGGGTGCCGAGCAGCGCGAACACGTCGTCGATCATCGCCACCGGATCGAAGTCGACCTCCTCGAGCTGCAGCCGGCCGGACTCGATGCGCGAGAAGTCGAGGATGTCGTCGATCACCAGCAGCAACGCCTCGGTCGACGACAGCACGTGGTGCGCGTACTCACGCTGCGTCTCGTCGAGGGCGGTGTCGAGCAGAAGCGAGGTCATGCCGAGCACGCCGTTCATCGGCGTCCGCAATTCGTGCGTCATCGTCGCGAGAAAGGCGCCCTTGGCAGCCGCCGCCGCTTCCGCGGCCGTCTTGGCCTGCTGGAGTTCGGCCGTCCGCTGACGTACCTGGTCCTCGAGCGAGTCCCTGGCAAGACTCAACTGCTGGATGGCCTCCTCGCGCGTGAAGACCGATCCGAGCTGCTCGCCGAGATGCTGCAGCAGGTCGAGCTGTCGCGGCTGCGGTGCCACCGGCTTGTCGTGGAAGAACTCGATGACGCCGACGATGGCGTGGCCGGCGCGAATCGGGACGGCGATGCCCGAGCGGAGGCCGCAATCGGCACCGTCGGTGGCGCGGGCAAATTCCAGGTCGGCCGACAGGTCCGGGACATGCAGCGGCTGGCCCGACTGCAGCACGCGCCCCGGCAGGCCCCTCCCGGGTGCGAACACCGTGGCTTCGCTGAGCCGCTGGAACGCCGCGAAGCG
The DNA here is from genome assembly GCA_902825985.1 of uncultured Acidobacteriota bacterium. Lineage (GTDB taxonomy): Bacteria > Acidobacteriota > Vicinamibacteria > Vicinamibacterales > CAVVIG01 > VFZL01. Next base: position 16,503 of record CADEDC010000051.1, read on the forward strand.
CGCCTCGTCCGCGACGTACCAGACGCGGGCCGACTCCAGGTTGTCGCCCCCCCGCAGCAGGTAGACGTGCCCGACCGGCCACCCGAGGTAACGGCACGTGATCGACAGCAGCGCTTCGATGGCGGCTTCGAGCGACTGCGCCGCATTGGCGCACGACGACATCCGCTCGAACAGCCGGACTTCGGCCTGCCGGAGGTAGAGCTCGAGCGTCTTCTCTTCGGCGAGGCGTTCGGCTTCGAGTCGGGCCTGCCGTTCGCGCTCGACGCGGATGAGCAGGCGTGCTTCGGCGGTCGCCGCCATCGCCTAGTCTCGCGTGATCTGGATGTCGAGCACGCACGCCGGAGCGCCCGTCTGCACGCACGCCCGGTGGGTGACGGTGGCCGTCTCGTGATAGTGGGCCGCCGCGCCCTCGATCAGCCCTTCGGCGAGGGCACAGAGCTGGCGCGACGAGCGATACTCCATGCGCAGTCCCGCCGGGATCGGCGAGAACACGAACGACGGCGGCTGCGCCCCGGGATACAGCTTCCGCACCTCCGGGTGGATGATGTCGTTGAGGGTCAACAGGAAGTCGACGGTGGTCGTGTGCGGCCTGAAGAACTGGGCGTAGCGCTGAGCGAACATCGGCAGCGCGGCATTGCCGAACCACTTGACGATGTCGTTCGGGGAGGCATGGAGCGACTGCGACGCAGCGCCGACGATGCGGAGCAGGTCGTCGTCGGGATAGTTGCCGAGCGATGTGTAGATGCCGTGCGACTGCGCCGCTTTGAGCAGGTCGTCCCACGTGTCGGCCCCGTGTGCGTTGGAGACCGCTTCCTCGAGCAGATTGAAGACGATGCCTTTCATCAGGACCTTTCGACAGGAACCCTGACGGGCAATCGGCGGCGTCTGGTCGGCCTTGAACCGGGCTGCGCAGATCAGCGCCGGGTGACCTGCATCGACTCATCGATCTGGAGCGTCGGCCAGCCGGTCTTGTCGGGATCCACCGGCGTCGCCGTGACCGTGAAGTGCCCGGCACCGGCCGCGGTCGCGTGCAGCAGGTAGCCGTGGACCGTGGTCCCTCCCGGCAGCAGCCCTTCCGAGTCCAGTTGGTCCAGGGTGCCGTAGCTGCCGTGCGCCACCAGATATTGGCGCTCGGCCGACCCGACCGACAGCAGCGTCTGCTGGACGGCAACGGTGTCAATCTGCTCCTGCGGCCCGGCACCGGACGGCAGACCCTCCACCGACCTCGTGAAGACGGCATAGCCGCCACCGAGTGCGAGCACCAGGGCGACGATGACGCCGACGCTGCGCATGGCTTCTCCTCGACGGCCCGTCACGGGCCATCGTTGGGATCATCGTCCGGAGCCCGCGCGGACTGCAGTCGCAGGGGCGGAGCCCGGAATCGGCGCGCCGGAGTCTAGAAGGTGACGCGGGTGCCGATGATGGCGGTCCGCGGTGCGCCGGGCGCGAAGAACGTCGACTGCGCGATCGGGAATTCGCCGCCGACCGCCGGGAACGGCCGGGCAACGAAGCCGCCGTCTGGCGAGAACGCGGCCGGTCCAAGCTGCGCCGCCGAGTAGTACTGGCGGTCGAACAGGTTGTTGACCTGCGCGAACACCTGGATGCGGGGCGTCAGCCGATAGCGGCCGGTCAGGTTGGCCACCACGTAGCCCGGTGACTCGCCGGGGCCGAGGTAGTAGGTGCCGTCCGCCTCGTGCGCACCGTTCTCATTGCCGCGCGCCAGCGAACCCGAGATGCCGACGATGTTGAGACCGAGCGAGAGCGGCTGGATCGGCTGCCAGTCGGCGTAGACCTTGATCGAGTGGCGCGGGATCAGCGGAATCTGATCGCCCGGCTCGATCTCGATCGTCCCCTCGAGCCCCGGGAAACCGTCTTCGGCCTCCTCGTTCGAGCTGTTGCCGGCGCCATTGACGATCTCCTCGCTGCGGAACGTCGCCGCCAGCCAGTTGTAGCCGGCCCCGGCGGTGACCGTGCCCAGCTGCGTGCGGGCACCGAGTTCCAGCCCGACGCGGCGGGTACGGCCGAAGTTCTTGAAGTAGCCGAAGCCGGTCGCTTCAGAGGCGACGAACAGGATGTCGTTCCAGTTCTCCGCCTGGTAGACGCCGGCGTTCCACTGCGTGCGCGTGCGCAGTCCGCCGCGCACGCCGGCTTCGAACGTCCGGGTCACGACCTGCTCGAGCGGCGGGTCTCCCGCCATCGAGTTCGGCAGCCGGCAGGGCTGCTCGGGATCGGCGCAGCCCAGCTCGATCGACGTCGCGGCGCGACTACCCTCGCTGTACCCGGCGTAGACGTTCAGCGTCGGCGACGGACTGTAGGTGAGTCCGGCCGACGGATTCAGCCGCGCGAACGTGTGATCACCGTCGAGTGACCCGGACTGGCCGCCTGGGTTGATCCGGTCGCGGTTCTCCAGACGCGTGTGGTTGAAGCGGCCCGACACCGTGACGTGCCACGCCTCCTTCAGCGTGACGGTATCGGTGGCATAGAGACTCCACGTCTGCTGCGCGCCGTCGAGCGCGACACGCAGGTCGTACGGCTCGCCGTCCACGTCGCCGGCGTTCTCACCGTCCGCGAACACGCCGGTGCCGGCGACGCTGCGATCCGGATTGATGTAACCCAGCTCCGACGACTGGCCGAAGTCGACGCCACTGCGCTCGAAGGCGGTGCCGACGGTGATCTGGTGCTTCGCGGTGCCGAGGTTCCGGACGAGGCCGGCCTGCGCGTTGAAACCGGCGCTGTGCTGGCGCGAATTCGTCCGGTTGATCAGGCCGTTGCATTTCTCGCCCGGCTCGTCCTCCAGCAGGATGTTTCCCAGGCAGCGCAGGAACGGAAACGGGGTATTGGACGCGTCCGCCCCGCTGATCGGGACGTTCGTGAATCCGGCGGCGAGCAGCGCCGCCCGCTCCGCGGCGCTCGGCTGATACACCGACTCTTCGAGTGCGTCTTCGTTGATGTCGCCGTTCAGCGTATTGGTCCGGATGTGACGGTAGTAGACGTTGCCGGAGTAGGTCAGGCTGCTGGATTGCACGTGCCGCAGTGTGGCGTTCAGCCATGTCGACCGGTTGTCGGTGATGTCCGGTTGGGTGAAGATGCTGGTGTAATCGCGATCGAGCAGCCGCTGTTCCTGGATGCCGTTGCCGTACAGTTCGGTGTTCGCGTGGGCCGCCGAGACCTGGACCGTCGTCTTCTGCCGCTGCCAGCCGAGTTTGCCGAACAGCTGCCGGACATCGGACGGCGAGCCCTCGCGCCACCCGTCCTCGCCGAACAGATTCGCGGCGAGATACCAGTTGAGCGAGCCCGCCGCGTTGGCGCCACCGTGCTCCACTTCGAGCGCGCGGCGGACGAAGCGGCCATACAGCGCCTGGACGCTCGTGCCCTTGTGGGTCAGGCCATCCTTGGTCTGGAGCACCACGGAGCCGCCCAGCGTGTTGAGCCCGAACATCGGGTTCGAGCCGGGCATCAGCGTGGACGATGCCAGCGCGATCCGCGGAATCAGATCCCAGCTCACCACTTCGCCGAACGGCTGGTTCATCCGGACGCCGTCCATGAAGACGGAAATCCCCTGGGGTGTGCCGAGCAACGGCGACGCGGTGTAACCGCGGTAGTTGAGATCGGACTGGTAGGGATTGCCCTGGATCTCGTTGATGTGGACCGCAGTCGAACGGCGGTTGAGGAAGTCGGACAGATTCAAGGCGCCGCTGGCGTCGATGTCTGCGCCGGTGGCGGTCTGCACCGGCGCCGGCACCTGCTCGCGGGTCAGCGTCGACCCCGGCAGCGGGGTCGTGGCAATGACATCCACTGATTCTTCGAAGGTCGGCGCACCGGCTGCGGGCGGCTGGCCGGGCTGCGGCGCCTGCGCGGCGCTCGGCCCCGCCCCCACCGCCATCGCCACCACGACTCCCGCGACTCTGACCATCCACGCGACGTCCGTCACATCCACTCCCCTGTTCTCCGAGTTGGTCCGGTCCCGCCGGGATCGCGCCGCCACCGCCCACTGGGCACCGGCCGACGCGGTCCGTTCCGAGGTGTATTCCCGAGCCCCCCGATCCGTTCACGCTTTATTTCAGGTGACGGGGGTCTGGCCTTCGCGCCGGGCGCGTGTAGAATGCGCGGTCAGCCACATGTCCCAGTCCGATCCCTTGCTCGGTCCGATTGTGCTGCCGGCCCCGCTTGACGCCCGGATCGCCGATCGCGCCGCCCTCGACCGCACCGACGCCAGCCGGATGGTGTTGGCGCTCTTCGACGATTACCAGCGGCCGTTGCGGCGCTATGTCGCGTCGTTGGGACTGACCACCGCCGACGCCGAGGACGTCGTTCAGGACGTGTTCATCGCGCTGTTCCAGCATCTGCAGCGCGGGCGGCCGGCCGACAACCTGCCGGCGTGGCTCTTCCAGGTCGCCCACAACCTCGGGCTCCGGCAGCGGCGGCGCGGCCGCCGCCTGTGGGGATTGCTGACCGTGACCGGGACGCCTTCGAACGACCGGGTCGATCCGGCGGCGAGCCCGGAAGCCCAGGTGGCCGACGCCGAGCAGCGGCGGCGCTGGCAACGGGTGCTCCAGGCCCTGCCGGAACGCGATCGCTGCTGCGTCGTGCTGCGTGCCGAGGGCCATACCTACCGCGACATCGCGGCGGCGCTTGGCGTCTCGCTCGGTGCGGTGGCCAAGTCCATGGCACGGGCGCTCGAACGCTTCGCCCGCGTCGATACGCCCGGACGACGACGCGACGAGAGGAACAGGTGATGGTCGTGCCGCACCTCCCAGACGATCAACTCTTGCTGCTCGGGCAGGCCCGGTCGGTCGCCCTCGATGCCGCAGCGCACCGTGATCACCTCGCCGCATGCCCGGCGTGCCAGTCTCGCCTCGCGCAGCTGACGGCGGCCGAGGCGCACCTGCGCGCCGTGCATGCCGAGGACGAATGGCCTGGCGAGGCGCGGCGCGCCCGACGACGGGCGCAGTTGCAGCAGGCGATGATCGACGCGGCCGAGCCGCTTCGTCTCGCGGCGTATCTGCGGCGGGCGCCGGTCGCCGGCGGGTCACTGGCCGCGGTGGTGCTCCTCTCGGTCATCCTGATCGTCTCGGCGATCGCCAACCGGTTCGGCGATCGGGGCGCCGCCCGGGTCGCCGGCCTGCGCTCGGCTCCCGGCGGCGCGGCGGAGCGGCTGCACCCGCGGGCGTTGCCGATTCGCGCGATCACGCCAGGGGCGACGCTGGCGCTCGCGGCCGACGAGCTGTGCCGGCAGATGCCGTGGCAGCCGTCACCGATTCCCGAGGTCGTGCGCGAAGACGTTCTGCGCGCCTACGGCATGGAGCAGGTGCCGGACCACGAGTACGAACTCGACTACCTGATCACGCCCGATCTCGGCGGGTCGCCCGATCCGCGCAACCTGTGGCCGGAGCCCTATCACTCCCCGGTGTGGAACGCGCGCGTCAAGGACGAACTCGAGTCGTTGCTGCCGCGCCTGGTCTGCGAAGGTAAAATCGACTTGCAGACAGCGCAGCGCGACATCGCCGTCGACTGGATCGCCGCCTACAAGAAGTACTTCAAGACCGATCGCCCGCTGCGACAGAGCTGAGGACCCGCCGCCGGCGCGCGTCCAATACCGGGCTGCCCCCCGGGACGCGGCCGCCGTGTGTGTTTTGACAATCTCCTGACATCCGGCCGGCGGTAGTGCGTGGCATGATGCACCCACGCGCGATGCGCGACGACCGTCGCATCCGGGCGAAAGCGAGTGGACATGTCAGGAAGAGACCTACACGGATCGGCGGGTGAACCGGACGGCGACGCCGGCCAGTCTGGCTTTCCGAACCGGCGTGCGTTGCTGCTGCTGTTGGTGACTGCCCCGGCGGCGCTGGCGGCCGGGTGTGCGGGTCTCACGGAGCCGACCAGCAGCGACCTGCCGATCGTGTCGAGTTCCGGCACCCCGTCGAATTCGAGCACCTCGGCCGGCGGCAGTTCGTCATCGACCGGCAGTTCGTCGTCCGGTGCCGGGTCGAGTTCGTCGACCGGCAGTTCGAGTTCGTCGTCGGGCACGGGCTCGAGTTCCTCGAGCGGATCGAGTTCGTCATCGAGCGGCTCGAGTTCGTCGTCGAGTTCCTCGTCGAGCGGCGCGAGTTCGTCCTCGGGTTCCTCGTCGAGCGGCTCGAGTTCGTCCTCGAGTTCGTCGAGCGGCTCGGGTTCGTCCTCGGGTTCCTCGTCGAGCGGCTCGAATTCGTCGTCCAGTTCGTCGGGCGGGTCGTCATCGAGCGCCGGGGGCAGCGGCTCGAGTTCGTCGTCGGGCGGGTCGTCGTCCGGCAGTTCCGGTTCATCGTCCGGGCGCTGGCCGGCGACGCCCGGCCGCTAGTCCGGTCAGCGGTAGAGGGGGGTGGCGGCCTCCGGTGGTACGTAGTCGTGGCCGAACTTGTTCTTGTGCTGCGTGAGCGTGCGCCCGCTGTCGACCAGCGTCAGCGTTCCGAGTGACAGTCCACCGGGCGGGACGCTGATCGTCCGAGGGTCGTCGCTTGGCTGGGCCGGCTTGAACCGGTCGTGCCACACGTGCAGCCGGTAGCGGCCGGGAGGGACGCCGGCGAGCGCGAAGGCGCCGCCGGCCGCGGTCGTCGTGTAGTGGTCGGTCTCCACGGAGACCACCGCGGCGCTCATGTCCGGATGGATATTGCAGAAGATGTAGTTGACGCCCGGCACCGAGAACGTGACGCTGCGCGACGAGCCCGATTCGTAGAGTCCCAGGTCGAACCGCTTCCCCTCGAACAGCGAGAAGACGTTGTGGAAGATCGGGTCGAGGTTGGGGAAGTCGACTGCCGCACCGGTCCGTACCACCAGGACGGCGGGCGCGAAGCGTTTGCCGCGCTGCAGCATCCGGGCACGAGGCGGCGGCGGTGCGGCCGCCTGCGCGGCTCTCGTCGCTTCATCGGCCGGCATCAGCCAGAGGACGACACCGCTGCGGTCGGCCGGCGGCTTCTGGCCGCCGGTCACGATGATCGATCCGGTGACAGTCTGTGAGCCGCCCTGCGCGTCGACACCGCCGCTCGCGAGCCGCAGGCCGCCCAGCACCAGCAGCGGCAGCACCCAGGTGCGGCGCCACCCGCTAGAAGACAATCGCGCCTCCGAGACCGACGTGGTCGGCCAGCCAGGCGCGGCCGTCGAAGCGCCGCGTCCACAGGCGCTTGTACTCGACCGTGAAGATGAGATTCGAGCGTGCCTGGTACATCAGGTTCAGGAATGCGCTGGCGTTCCTGGACGCCGACGGGACTTCGTTGCTCGGCGGCTCGAGCAGCCCGCCGAACCAGCGCGGCCGCGAACGATCGCCCCCCATCGCGAGGTTGAACTCGAGCTTGGGCGTCGCGGTGTACTTCGCCTGCGCCCAGCCGCCGATGCTTCGCAGCGGGTGAACCACCGACGACGGCTCGTCCGGCGAGCCCTGGAACAGCACGCTCGAGTGGGCACCGCCGCCAAGCCCCCCTATCGCCACGCCACGATAGAACTCACCCGAGAACGCGAATCGGCTGCCGACCGGCACCTCGACGTCACCGGCGACGGCCCACGCGTTGACCATGCGTTCGAAGCCCCAGTTGTGGCGACTGTAGTAGACGCCGGCGCCGCCGGCGGCGGTGCGTTCGCCGCGGCGGCGGCGCCAACCGACGCGGACCGCGGAGGCGGGCAGCCGGCTCCGCTCGCCCGCCGTCGGCAGGCGGCTGTACTCACCGGCCGGCAGTTCCCCCGTGAGGGCATCCAGCACACCGGCCCGCAGCGTCACCGTCGACTCCTCCGACCGCTCGAATCGCCGCTCGACGTAGATTTGCGGCGTCCAGGCCCAGATGTTGCCGGACGACGACATCGCCGGATACGCGGTGTTGGCGAGCGACGTCGGCGACAGCGGCGAGAAGAAGGGCGCCTCCTGCCCGGCGCGGATCGAGACGTAGCGGCCATCGGCGGCGATACTCATGGTGCGCAGGCGGAGGCCTGCCGCGCTCAACCCATCGTTGACCGCCGGAAAGCCGCCGAAGAAGTCGAGGCGCAGATCGCCGGACGTGTCCAGGCCTCCGAACTTCGGTCCGAAGACCGCGAGGCCGATGAACGACTGCCGCACCGCGGCCGAGATATTGCCGCCCGAGTCGCCGGGAATCGATTCCATCGCCAGAATCGGCAGGTCGATGTTGTCGACGGAACCACGGGCGCTCACCATCTGCATCAGCGCCATGCCGAACAGCCGCACGCGGTACTTGGAGCCGCTCTCGACCTTCACCTGCTCCAGCCCGCTGACGGTGCTGTCGAGCAGCTGCTGTTCCTCTTCGAGCTCGGCCCGCAGCGCCTGCAGCGCCTGTTGGACCTCCGCGGTCTGGCGCCGCGACTCCGCGAGTTCGGTCTGCAGCGTCTCGATGGCCACCTGCAGACGCCGGATCTCCGCCATCAGGAGGTCGACGCTCGCAGGCTCGGACGCCGGATCGGCCGCCGCCACCGTCGTGGCCGGCGGCGGCACGGCCTGGGCCACGAGCGCCGTCGGCAACGCACCGGCGAAGCCCAGGGCGGCCAGAGCCGCCGCAAGGCGGCGGCGTCGCGCGAACATCCAAGTAATATAGTCCGGCAACCGCCATGGAGAAAGTTCTCGTTATCGAAGACGACCGATCGATCCGGAAAGCGCTGCAGGAGCTGCTCGAATCGGAAGGCTACGTCGTCGAGGCCGCCCAGAACGGCGCCGAAGGGCTGGCGCGGTTCCGCAGCGCCCGGCCGAATTGCGTGATCCTCGACCTGCGCATGCCGCAGGTCGGCGGACAGGACGTGTGCCGCGAGATCCGCAAGCAGTCGGAAGACGTGCCGATCATCGTCCTGAGCGCCTCGGTCGAAGAGGTGAACCGCGTGCTGCTGCTGGAACTCGGCGCCGACGACTACGTCACCAAGCCGTTCAGTCCGCGCGAGCTGGTCGCCCGCGTCCGCGCCATCCTGCGCCGCTCGCGGCGCAGCGCGCCGATCGAACAGCTCTATTTCGCCGACGTGGCCGTCGATTTCGCCCGCATGGCGGTCACGCGCGCCGGCGCGCCGGTCGCGCTGACGCCACAGGAATTCAAGCTGCTCAAATACCTCGCGCAGCATCCCGAGCGCGTGATCTCCCGCGATCAGCTGCTCAGCGACGTCTGGGGTTACGACTCCTATCCGTCCACCCGCACCGTCGATTCGCACATTCTCACGCTCCGGCAGAAGCTGGAGCGCGTGCCGGCGAGCCCGGCCCATTTCATCACGGTACACGGCGCCGGCTACAAGTTCGTCCCGTGATGGCGGCGGCTCCATGATCAGCGTGACGCTGCGCACGAAGTTCCTGCTCGCGTTGATTGCGATCTCGGCCCTGATCACCACGGCGGTGCTGCTGGTGGTGCGCGAGCGGGTCGCGATCCGCGCCCGCGAGGAGCTCGTCGCCGCCCTCGACACCTCCATCGTCAGTTTCGATCGGCTGCAGCGTCAGCGCGAGTTCACGCTCGAGCGCTCGGCCGCCCTGCTCGCCGCGCTGCCGACGTTGAAGGCGCTGATGACCTCCGACCATCCCGACACGATCCAGGACGCCTCCGAGACGTTCTGGCGGCTCGCCGGCAGCCAGGTGTTCGTCCTGACCGATCGCGAGGGCACGATTTCGGCGTTCCACACGCGGACGCCGGAGTTCCCGCGCGCTGCCGCGCAGGCGGCGCTGCGCCGCTATCTCACGGGCGGCAACGCGCAGGACTGGTGGTTCGGCGGCGGCCATCTGTTCGAAGTGTTCCTGCAACCGGTCTCGCTCGGCGACGCTGCGACCGGCTACCCGATCGGACTGCTCGCGGTCGGCTACGAGATCAACCAGGCGGTCGCCACCGACATCAGCGGCGTCGCGTCGGGTGACGTCGCCTTCGCCTACGATCACCAACTCGTCGTCCACACCGTCCGACCCGATGATGTCGGTGATCTCGCACGCCTGGTCGCCGCCGCCGAGATCCCGCCGGGCGTCGCCCGCGAGACGCCGCTCGGCGCCGAGCAGTTCCTCGCCCGCACGGTCAGCCTGGCGCGCGGCACGCCGGCGCCGGTCACCCTGACGGTGCTCAAGTCGCTCGCCGGCACGTCGGCCTTTCTGCAGAATCTCAACCGCTGGATTCTCACGATTGGCGTCGCCGGCATCGCCGTCGGCAGCCTGCTGGTGTTCCTGGTGTCGACGACCTTCACACGGCCCCTCGGCAGGCTGGTGGCCGGCGTCAAGGCGCTCGAGCGCGGCGACTTCGAGTACCCGCTCGACGGCCGCGGCGGCGACGAGGTGTCGACCCTGACGCGGGCGTTCGATCAGATGCGACGGCAGCAGCAGATTACGCAGCGCCAGCTCCTCGATGCCGAACGCCTGGCGACGATCGGGCGCGTCGCGAACACCATCTCGCACGACCTGCGGCATCCGCTGACCGCGATTCAGGCCTACGCGGAGTTCCTCGCCGAGCGCGACCTCAGCGAGGCGAAGCGGCAGGACTACTTCCAGGAGATTCGGCTCGCCGTCGAGCACATGACCGACGAGCTCAACGGACTGCTCGGCTTCTCGCAGGCGAGGCAGCCGCTGCATCGCGTCGATGGCCGGCTGTCCGAGGTCATCGACCGCGCCATCCGCACCGTCAAGTCGGCACCGGAGTTCGAGCACGTCAGCATCACCGGCAGCGTGCTCTCGGACGACCTCGTGTCGTACGACCCGGGCAAGCTCGAACGCGCCGTCGTCAACCTGGTGCTCAACGCCGCCGAGGCGGTGTCGCCAACCAGCGGCCGCGTCGAGGTCAGCGGACGGGTCGGTGCGGAGGCCGCCGAGATCCGTGTCACCGACGACGGCCCGGGAATGCCGGACGAAGTCGTGGCACGGCTGTTCGAACCGTTCGTCACGCACGGCAAGGCTCGTGGCACCGGCCTGGGCCTGAGCGTCGTCCAGAATCTGGCCCACCGCCACGGCGGCACCGTCGCCATCGAGCGGACGGGTGCCGGCGGGACGACGTTCCTGCTGCGGTTTCCCCGGCGTCTGCCGGCCGACGCGCACGCGACGCCGCCGTCCCCGCCAGGGGCGGCTTTTTGACAACGTCTTGACGAACCCCTGACAAGCGGTCGCGCGCCAGCACGGACACTGGTCCCGTGCCCGAACGCGTCAGCCACCGTCCCGCATCGCCGTCGTCACCCGAGCGACGGCCTTCCGCAGTCTCCCGGTCGCCCCGTGATCGTTCGCCCGGGGCCGCCGTCGTGCCCTATCGGCGGCGCATGCGCACCGGCGCACCGCATCATCTCCCCGGCCGCACGGCGGCCTGCCACGGCATCGGCGCACAAGTCCAGCGGTCGACAGCGGTGACCGCCGAGTCCGATACCCGACTGGTGTCGGCGTGCCTGGCCGGCGACGAGGGTGCCTGGGAGCGCCTGCTTCAGCGCTACAAGCGGCTCGTCTGCTCGGTGCCATTGAGGTATGGCGCGACGGCCGACGTCGCCGCCGACGTCTTCCAGGCCGTCTGCGTCGACCTGGTGACCGAGTTGCCGCGCCTGCGGAATCCCGAAGCACTCAAGGGCTGGCTGGTGCGGGTGGCGCAGCACAAGTCGCTGAAGTGGAAGGTGCAGTCGCGCCGTCTGATCGGCTGGGAAGCGGCACACGTCGCCACCACCGAGCCTGCGGACCAGGCGCCCGACGCTTCGCAGGCCATCGACGCGGTGCAGCGCGACCAGGCGGTGCGGAACGCCGTGAACCTGCTGCCGGATCGCTCGCGACAGCTGGTGACCCTGCTCTTCTTCACGTCGCCCCCGCTGCCCTACGCCGAGGTGGCGCGGCGGCTGGGACTGGCAACCGGGTCCATCGGATTCATTCGCGGGCGCTGTCTGAAGAAGATCGGAGTCGCTCTGAAGGCCCAGGGGCTCTGAGCGGACACCATGTTCATCCCGTCACCCGGCATCCAGGCATGAGCGGCGCGCCCCAGAAGCTCATTCTCCGGAACTTCCAGTCGCCCGGCGACATCGTCATGCTGACGGCGGCGGTGCGCGACCTCCATCGCTGCTACCCGGGCCGGTTCCTCACCGACGTGCGCACGCCGAGCCCGGCGCTGTGGGAGCACAATCCGCTGCTGACGCCGATTGCCGACGACGATCCAGATGCCCGGACAATTGACTGCCAGTATCCGCTCATCCATCAGAGCAACACGACCCCGTACCACTTCCTGCACGGATTCGTCGAGTTCCTCAACGACCAGCTGAACCTGCGCATCACGGTGACAGCGGCCAAGGGCGACATCTACGTCTCGGACCAGGAGAAGCAGTGGTTCTCGCGGGTTGAGGAGCTGAAGGGCCGGAACACGCCGTTCTGGGTGTTCGCATCGGGCGGCAAGTACGATTTCACGATCAAGTGGTGGGAGGCGGCGCGCTATCAGCAGGTCATCGATCACTTTCGCGGGCGCATCGAGTTCGTACAGGTCGGCGAGCTTCATCACCATCACCCGGCGCTGCAGCACGTCGTCGACCTTCGGGGTGAGACCAACCTCCGGCAGCTCGTGCGGCTCGTGTATCACAGCCAGGGGGTGATTTCGGCCGTCAGCCTGTTGATGCACCTGGCAGCGGCGGTCGAGTGCCCGCCCGGACGCACGCAGCACCGGCCGTGCGTCGTCATCGCCGGCGGTCGCGAACCGCCGCAGTGGACGTCATACCCGCACCATCAGTTCCTCCACACTGTCGGCGCCCTCCGCTGTTGTGACAACGGCGGGTGCTGGAAGTCGCGGACGTTGCCGCTGGGCGATGGTGACGAGAAGGACAACCCGGATCAGCTGTGCGTCGATGTCGTCGGCGGTCTGCCGCGCTGCATGGACATGATTACCGCCGACGACGTCATCCGGCGGATCGAGCTGTATTTCGCCGGAGGCGCGGCGACGTATCTGCCGGGCCATCTGCCGCAGCGGGCAGACGCCGAATGACCGTGAAAAGGAACACCGCTGCGTTCAACAGGAGGATCTGCGAATGAAGCACACATCCAACGAGACCCCACCCGCGGCGCGGGTGGATCCGGCCAAGGCTGCGGCGGACGCGCTGCGGGACCGCCGCACGTTCCTCCGCACGTTGACAGGCGTGACGCTGCTCGTCGGCGGTGGATTGATGGCCGGGTGCGCCGACGGGCCGACGCAGCCGACCGGATCGAGCTCCAGCTCGTCGGGCGGCGGCAGCTCGTCCAGTTCGGGCGTCTCGAGCTCCAGCAGCGCCTCGTCGAGTTCGACGGCGTCGAGTTCCTCGACCTCCAGTTCGTCGACCTCCAGTTCGTCG
>CADEDC010000051.1:29859-45396 GCA_902825985.1 uncultured Acidobacteriota bacterium
TCGTCGACCTCCAGTTCGTCGTCCGCTGCCTCGTCCAGCTCGTCGTCGTCCGGGTCGTCGTCGGGATCGTCTTCCGGGTCGTCGTCCGGGTCGTCGTCGGGTGGCTCGTCGTCGCGTTCGCGCCCCTAGCCGCGCCCGGGCGATCGGCTTCGCAGCGACGCTCAGTCACGGGTGCGTCCGGCACACCTGCACGGGTTGCCGGGCGCCGACTGATGCCGCCGATGCGGGCGGTCGCCCGCCGTCATCTCCCCCCGGATTTGACATTCCCTTGACCGGCCTCTGACAACGCGCGACGCGCGACGACGCACTCTGTGGCGGTCGCATGCGCCGGCCGGTCGCCCGCCGCGTCGCAGGTCGCCCGGCGTCGCGAACCGGCGGGATCTCGAGTGCCCGGCTCGTGCGCGAGCCATGCGGTCCGCCACCCGGTCGCCAATGTCGCGGCCGTGGGGATCGGTCGCAACACCACACAGCTGCTGGAGGACGCGTGCACCGAATCGCCTTCTACTCGCACGACACCATGGGATTGGGCCACATCAGGCGCAATCTCGCGCTCGCGCGTGCGATCGTCGACCGTCACGTCGACGTGTCGATTCTGCTCATCTCGGGCACCCACCTGGGTGGCGCGTTCCGCATGCCGGCCGGCGTCGACTGCATCACGCTGCCGGCGCTCGGCAAGCATCAGACGACCGGTGCCTACAGCGCCCGCCACCTGTCGTGTTCACTCGATCACATCGTCGGCCTGCGCGCGCAGACGATCCGCGCCGCCCTCGAGCGATTCGCACCGCACCTGCTGGTCGTCGACAACGTCGCCCTCGGTGCCCTCGGCGAACTGGAGCCGACCCTGGCCGCCCTGCGCATGGCGCGGCGGACCGCGACCGTGCTCGGCCTGCGCGACATCCTCGACGAGCCGTCGGTCGTCGACCGTGAGTGGACCGCCGCCGGCCACCACGCGAGCATCGAGCGCTACTACGACCACGTCTGGATCTACGGCGACCAGTCGGTCTACGACCTTTCGGAAGAGTGCCACTTCCCCGAGTCGACGCGGCGTCGCGTGCGATTCGTCGGCTACCTCGATCGGCGGTCGCCGCACGACAGCGAGGCGGCGGCGGCTGCGGGTGCGGCGCTCGACCGCCCGTTCACCCTGTGCCTGGCGGGCGGCGGACAGGACGGCACGGACCTCGCCCTCGCGTTCGCGGCGGCGTCGTTTCCGGCCGGCGAGACCGGCGTGCTGCTGACCGGACCGTTCTGCCCCGAGCCGGCGTTGAAGGCGGTGCGCGCGGTTGCCGCGACACGGGACGACTTCCACCTGATCGACTTCACCGAAGACGGCGCCTCGCTGGTCGAACGGGCCGCACGGGTGGTCAGCATGGCGGGATACAACAGCGTCTGCGAGATCCTCGCCTATCGCAAACCGGCCTTGCTGGTGCCGCGCGAAGCCCCGCGGCGCGAGCAGACCATACGCGCCACGCGCTTCGCCGAGATCGGGCTCGTCGACGTTCTCGTGCCGCGCGATCTGTCGCCTGATGCCCTCACGCGCTGGATGGCCACGGTCAGCGCCACGCCGCGCAGCACGCCGCTGCACCTCACGGCGCTCGAGCACGTGCCTCGGCTGGTCTCGAACCTGCTGAGCCTCGACCCCCACCAGGCGGTGCCGCCATTGACGACGCGCACGCGCGCCTCGCGGAGGGGCGTCCATGTCCATTGAGCCGCGGCACGGTCGCAACGCCGGCGTGGTCGTCGTCCTCAGCGGCTTTCCCCGACGTTCGGAGACGTTTGCCCTGCCCGAGCTCGCGGCCCTGGAGCAGGCGGGGCTGCTCCTGGCGGCGTTCGCCACCAAGCCCGGCGACGGCCTGGCGCCGCATCCGGATGCCGAGCGCCTGTCGCCTCGGGTGCGCGTGCTGAAGAGCGGCAGCGCCGCCGATCAGGCGTGCGAGATCGTCGAGCAACTGGGAGCGCGCCGGCCGCGGGCGGTGCACGGCTACTTCGCCCATCATCCGGCGGCGGTGGCCGCGTGCGCCGCACAACGATTGCGCGTCCCCTTCGGCTTCTCGGCGCACGCCAAGGACACCCGGGCGGTGCCGTCCGGCGAACTGGGCCGGCGGGCGGCGGCTGCCCGATGCGTCGTGGTCTGCAATACCGACGCGTACGCCGAGATGGCCAGACTCACGGTCACGCCCTCGCTGGTGCCGCACGGCGTCAACCTCACCCGCTTCGCACCGTCGCCGGTGCCGGCAGCCGGTGAGCTGCGGGTGCTCGCCGTCGGTCGCCTGGTGCCCAAGAAGGGCTTCAACGTCCTGCTCGAGGCGCTGGCCAGGATCCGCGCGCCGTGGACGCTGCGCATCGTCGGCGACGGTCCCGACGGGGCCTCGCTGCGGGCCCTGGCGCACTCGCTCGGCATCGGCACCCGCATCACCTGGCATGGCGGCGCCAGCCACGCCGAGCTGCCGGCGCTCTACGCCGCGGCGCACCTCGTGGCCGTCCCCTCGGTCGTCGACGAGGCCGGTGACAGGGACGGCCTGCCCAACGTTCTCCTCGAGGCGCTGGCGTGCGAACGGCCGGTGGTGGCGTCGCGCGCCGGGGCCATCGAGTCGGCAATCGTCCACGGGGTCACCGGCCTGCTCGTCCCGCCCGGCGACGCCGACGCACTGGCGGCTGCCATCGACACCCTGGCCGGGCGCACCGGCCTGGCGCGAGCAGTCGCGCGCCGCGGCCGGCAGGTCGTCGAGTGCCGCTACGACGTCACCGCCTGCGCCCGCCGGTTCGCCGAAACGCTCGAGGCGGCGTATGACTGACGCGCGACGACCGACAGGACCGTGGCTCGCCTACGTGCTCAAGGCCTATCCGCGGGCGTCGGAGCCGTTCATCCTCAGCGAGATCTACCGGCTCGAGCGGCTCGGCATCCCGCTTCGACTGTTCGCCACCAAGCCGGCCGAGGCCGCTGATCGGGTGCCGCGGCACGAGGTCGTGGATCTCATTCGGGCGACGCCGGAGTTCCTGGCGCCGACGCTGTCGATTTCGACGACGCCGCTCGGGTCGTGGCTGCGCCGGCACCTGCCGCGCTTCGCGACTGCCCTCGTGCGCGTCGCGCTTCGACATCCGATCGGCCTGTTGCGCGCGCTGACGATGATGACGAGAGAGCTCTCTCGCTCGCGGCGTTCCGCGGGACGAGCCAAGCGCGCCTTCATCCGCGAACTGCTGCATGCCGTCGAGCTGGTCGACCGCCTGCGGACCACGCCGACCATCCGTCATCTGCACGCGCACTACGCGCACGGCGCCACGACGGTGGCCTGGTTCGCCGCCAGCATCGCCGGCCTGTCGTTCTCGTTCACCGGGCACGCCAGGGACATCTACGCCGATTCGTCGAATGCCAAGGGGGTGCTGCGCCGCAAGCTGGAGGCGGCGCGCTTCGCCGTCACCTGCACGGGCACGAACCAGCACATGCTGCGCGGCGTCGCACCGACCGCCACGGTGCACTGCCTGTACCACGGATTGAACGCCGAGTTCAGTCAGCTGCTCGCCAGCCGGGTCCCTTCGGACCGGTCGCCGGAGCGGTTCCGCATCCTGAGCGTCGGCCGCCTGGTCCGCAAGAAGGGCTTCGACATCCTCATCGAAGCGGCGGCCCTGCTGCGCGCCGACGCCATCCCGTTCGAGGTGGTGATCATCGGCAACGACGGCGATCACGCGACTGACATCCGCCATCTCATCGCCGCGCGCGACCTCGGCGGTCACGTGACGGTCGTCGGCCCCCAGAACCAGGCCCGCCTCTTCGACGAGTACCACCGGGCGCACGTGTTCTGTCTGCCCTGCCGGGTCCTCGACGACGGCGACCGCGACGGCATCCCGAACGTCCTGATGGAGGCGATGGCATGCGGGACGCCGGTGGTGACCACCGACGTGTCGGGCATCCCGGAAGTCGTGCGGCACGAGTCGAACGGGCTCCTCGTCGCCGCCGAGAACCCGCCGGCGCTCGCCGGCGCGCTTGCGCGTGCCTTCCACGAACGGGCGCTGATGGCCGACATGGCCGACGCCGCCCGGCGGACGGCGCGGGAGCAGTTCGACGGCGATCGGCTCGCCGATCGGCTGGCCGCGCTCTTCCTGGAGACGGCGCGATGACTCCGGCCAGCGCGCCGGGCCGCCTCCGCCAGATCGCCCGCACCTTCGGGCCGGATGTCTGGGCCCTGCGCGGCGCGTTCCTCAAGGCGAACCTGATCACCTTGACCGCCGTCGCCGGCAACGCGCTGGCGCCGTGGCCCTTGAAGTGGATCGTCGACCGGCTGGTCGCCGGTCTGCCCGGCGGCCGGTGGCCGGCGTGGATGGGACAGGTGGACGTGCAGGGCGGCGTGCTCGTCCTCGGCGGCGTCTTCCTCGCACTCGCGCTGGGCAGCGCCATCGCCGAGGCCGCCGACGCCGTCGTCGCCGCACGCATCCGCGAGCGGCTCGCATTCGCCATCCGCGACCGCATGCTGGCGCATCTGCAGACCCTGCCGCCGACCATACGCACCACGCATCGCAGCGGCGAGCTGGTGATGCGCATCGTCGGCGACGTGGATCAGTTCACGCGGTTCTGGACCAAGACCGTCCCGCTGCTGGTGCGGTTCACCGGGACGTTGCTCGTCACCACGGCGGGCATCGCCTGGCTGTCGCCGGGCATGGGGCTGGCGTGCCTCGTGTTCATCCCGCTGCTCGGGATGGTGGTGCGGTTCCATGGCCGGCGCGTCGCCGTCGCGTCCCGGGTCAAGCGCCGCCGTGAGGGTGAGGTCGCGGCCGTCGCGCAGGAGATCGTCCGCGGCCTGCCGGTCGTCCAGGCGCTCGGTGCCACCGAGGGCGCGCGGCGCCGCTTCGCGACGGCGAGCGCCGAAGGGCTGCGGGCGGGCGTCGGCGCGGCGCAGGCGGCGGCCGGTCTGGAGCGCGGCTTCGGGGTCGCCCGCGCGGTCGTCACGGCAGCTGCCACCGTCGGCGGCGCGCTGTGCGTGATTCGCGGCTGGCTGACGGTCGGCGAACTGACGGTGGTGACCGCCTACGTCGCGCAGCTGGTCCGCCCGATCGACAAGGTGAACGAGATCACCGAGGCCGTGGCGAAGGGCGTGGTGTCGGGTGAACGCCTGATGCGGTTCCTCGGCGAGCGTCCGCTGGTGACGGATGCTCCCGGTGCCACCCATCTGCAGCGCGCGGCCGGGCTGATCGAACTGCACGACGCCTGGTTCACCTATCCGGCCGACGGCGCGGCACGGCCGCCGGTCCTGCGCGGCGTGAACATGCGACTCGAGCCCGGTGCGCTCACGGTGCTCGTCGGGACGAGCGGCGCCGGCAAGAGCACGCTCGTCAGCCTGTGTCTCCGGCTGTTCGATCCGACCGGCGGTCGTGTGTGCCTCGACGGACGGCCGCTCGGCGCCTACACGATTCGCTCGTTGCGCGCGCAGTTCGCCGTGATGACCCAGGACCTGCATCTGTTCTCGGGGACACTGCGGCACGTACTGGCCGCTGACGCGGACGCGGTCGACGAGCGCCGCATCAGAGCTGCGCTCAGCGTCGTGGCACTCGACGGGCTGGTGGCGTCGCTGCCGGCCGGGCTCGACACGACGATTGGCGAGGACGGCGCCAATCTGTCCGGCGGTCAACGCCAGCGGTTGTCGCTGGCCCGTGCGTTCCTGCTCGACCGCCCGATCCTCCTGCTGGATGAGCCGCTCGCGAACGTCGATGCCGAATCGGCGCAGGTCATCCTCGAGGCGCTCGAACGGCTGCGGGTCGGCAGAACCTGCCTGGCCATCACGCACGAGTCGACGCTGGTGTCGCGCGCCGACGTCGTCTATCGCATCGCCGACGGGACGGTGCGGGCCGAGACGCGTCCGCGTCAGATGTTGGAGATCGTCAGATGAGCGCGCCATCGGCCTGCATGCCGAGCCGGGTGTTCAGCGTCCTCGAGTCGGCGTGCCGCGACGTGAGCGTGGCAGACGACGTGGTGGCTGGCCGCTTCACGATCGGCGGCCTCACGCTGCCGCTCGGATCCGAGCCTGACTGGCTGGCCGACCCCCATCCCGACGACAAGGAGTGGCGGGTCGAGTGGGTCAAGTTCTACTGGGGACTCGATCTGGCCCATGCCTTTTCCGTCAGCCGTGACGCGCGCTACCGCGACGCCTGGCGCCGGCTGGTGACCGGCTTCGTGGCGCAGGTGCCGCCGGGGTCTGACGACACCGAGGTGGCGGCACGCCGGATCCAGAACTGGATCTACGCCTGGAACCGCTTCGCGCACCAGGGCGGATGCGACCCGCTCACCGAGCCGGAGGCGCAGCGCGTCGTCAGCTACCTGTGGGACGAGGTCGGCGCCGTTCGGGACAACCTGACGAAGGAACGGAACCATCGGACGCTGGAACTCTACGCGCTGCTCGTCGCCGCGTTGGCGTTCCCCGATCACGATGCCGGAGCCGTGCTGCGGGACTTCGCCTTCGAGCAGCTGCATCTGAACCTGCTCGCCGATGTGAAGCCGGACGGCGTCCACCGCGAGTGCTCGACCCACTACCACTGCATCGTGCTGCGATCGTTTCTCGGCACCCTGCAGAACGCGCGGATGGCCGCCCGCCCGCTGCCGGCCTCGTTCACCGCCCGTGTCGAGCTGGCGGCCGAGTTCGCCCTGCACTGCCACCGGCCGGACGGCCGCATCCCGGCCTGTTCGGACGCTGACGGCGAGAGCTATGCCGACGTGCTCCTGCTGGCGGGACGGCTGCTGGATCGCCCGGATCTCGTCTACGCCGCCACGTCAGGTGCTGCCGGCCGCGCGCCAACCCGTCTGGGCGCGAGCTTTCCGGCCGGCGGCTACTACACGCAGCGAAGCGGGTGGGGCGTCGATCGTCCGTATGCGCACGAACGGTTCCTCATCTTCGACTGCGGGCCGATCGGCGACGGCGGCCATGGCCACTACGACCAGTTGAGTGTAGAGATCGCGTCGGGCGGCAGGCCGCTGCTCATCGACCCCGGCCGCTACACCTACTCGGAGGCACCGCCGAACTGGCGACGTTGGTTCAAGGGCACCGCGGCGCACAACACGGTCACGGTCGACGGACTCGATCAGACGCCGTACGCGAGGCGCAAACCACGGGGAGGGGCCGCCTCCGGACGGCTGCTGGCCCGGGGCACCGCGCCCCGGCTCGACCTGGTGGCCGGCCAGTGCACGAGCCCGGCCTACGAGGCGGTGCACTCGCGCGCCGTGCTCTTCGTCGGCACCGAGTACTGGCTCGTCGCCGACTACCTCGAGGGGGTTCGCGAGCATATCTATGAGCTGCGCTGGCATCTCGGGCCGGAGGCCGGGCGGAACATTGCGATTCAGGACGGCTGCCCGGGGACGATCGCGGCCGATGGTGTCGCGCTCACGGTCACACCCGGCTTTCCGCTGCGGATCGAGGACGGCTGGTTCGCGCCGCGCTACGGCGTGAAACACAGCGCGCCGGTGGTCGCGATGGCGGTGCGAGCAACGTCGACCGTCCTGTTGACCGCGGTCGCGCCGCGCGATCTGTTCGACCAGCCGCTTCGCGTCCGTCGACGGGCCGGCGGAGTGCGCTTCGTGGATCCCCTGCTCGTCGAGGTGCGCGGTGACGGCCCGTCCGGGCCGTTCGTCGACACGCTGTCGTGGGCCGGCACCGGCCACGACATCCACCTGCCTGGCTTCCGGGGCACGGCGCGCGCAGCGTGGACCCGAACCGACGCGGACGGACGGCTGGTCGCGTTCACCGCGATGGATGGCGTCGCCGGCGTCCTGTCCGCCGACGGCCGCCAGACGCGAATCGACACCGGCAGCTCGTGCCGATGGGCGTCGTGGGTGGCCGGCGAACCCGAGCTCACCATGGAGAGGAGCGGTTCATGAAGACCGCCGGTGCCACGGCTGGTGTCGACATCGACGTCCACGCGCGGCGGCAGGCGCGAGGCCCGGCGGCCGCGTCGTCGTTCCGCCTTCTCCCGGACGACCCGCGGCTGCCGTCGCGCGACCGTCTGCTCGACGAGACTCTCGCGGCCGAGATGTTCGCCGATCGGTTGAGCGAACGCGGGAGGCTGACGATTGAGCGGGTCGAGCGGCTGCGCGCGAAGTACCGCGTCGGCGAGAGCCTCCGGACCGTCCATCGCGTCTGGGTCGCCGGGCGCAGCTACCTCGTGTCTGCCCGTATGCGGGCGACCGGTGCGGCAGCGCTGTTCGCCGAAGCACGGCGCGACGAGCGGGCGTGCCCGCCGGCGCGCGGTGTGTGGCACGAGCCGGATATGAAGACCGTGTTCTGGACGTTCCCGAACGACCGATGCCTGCGCAACCTCGACGCGATCGCGAGGCCGCTTCCGGTCGTCCACACGCTCTATCCGGGCGCGCCGTCGGTCGCGGTCGTCGGCTACAACCCCGAACGCGCCGCGATCGCCAGGATCGCGACAGCGCACGGCCCGGCCGCGGGCTTCGTGAAACTCTACGCCGACAGCGGGTTCGAACCGGCGCGCCGCGCGCTGCTGTGGCTCGAGGACGCGATCGCCGTGGCTGGATCGCCGCTGCGTGTGCCCCGCCTCAGGGTCGGGGACGACCGACGCCGCCTGCTCATCGTCGACGCTGTCGCCGGCGCCCATCTCGACGCCGTGCCCGGCGATCAGCTCGTGCCGGTCTTCACGGCGCTCGGCACATCGCTCGCCCGCCTGCATGCGCTGCCGACCTCCGGCCCGCCGGGCCTTCCCGGCTTCGGCGCGTTCGATGACCACGAATTGACGCAGGCGGTTGCTGTCGTGGGTTGGGCCCGGCCCCGCCTGGGCGACCTCGCGCAGCGAACCCTCGATCTGCTGACCGCCCATCGACCGCCGGTGCACGAGCGGGTCTGCGTCCACGGGGACATGAACGCGCGCAATTTTCTGTGGGCCGCCGACGCCGACGTCGGCCTCATCGACTTCGACCAGGCGTCGCTCGGTCCGGCGGCCGCGGACGTCGCCGGCGTCCTGGCCTGGCTCCGGACGCGGGCGTTGACCGGGGAGTGGACATGCGAGCGGGAGGTGGAACTCGCGGCGGCGCTGCGGCGCGGCTACGAACAGATCCGGTCGATGCCGCCGGAACGGGAACTGCGATGGTTCCTGGCGGCAGCGCTGCTGGTGGAACGCGCGCAACGATCGGTCACCCGCATCCGCCACGATCAGCTGGCGTGCCTCGAGCCGTTGCTGACCGCCGCGCATGCCACTGCGGCAGAGGTGATCCATGGCTAGCGTCCATGCTGCTTACCGGCGCCGCCTGGCGTTGCTCGCTGGTGATGCGGCCATCCTCGCCGCGATCGGGGCGCCGTCCGCGGCGGCGGGCGCTGCGGCCGCGCCGGTGCCGTGGCGGCGCACATACGGTCGCTTCCTGCCCGCATCGGCGATGCACGCCGCGACGGCGGACAATCAGGCCGCGGCCGCCGCACCGCTGTCCCGCCGGCACCATCGACCGCCCTACGCGATCCTCGTGTTCGAACGCGCGCACCCACGCCAGGACATCCGGACCATCGAAGTGTTCGAGAGTGAGCCGGATCGCGCATCGTCCGTACGGGTGGTCGAACACGGGGAGCTTGGCTGGCTGGCCGAGTCGCGGTTCCCGTGCGACCGCACCCTGACCACCCTCGCCGACGCGCTCGCCGGCGCCGGTGACGGCGTGATCGCGCGCTACCGCCCGGGCCGGCGCTGCACGTTTCGGGTGGATCGGGCCGACGGCTCCTACTTCGGCAAGGTCTTCCCCGACGACACCGGCCGCCGCCTGCACGAGGAAGCGCGCCAGCTGTGGGCCGCCTCGGCACGCGGCGAGCTGGGCTTCGCCGTCGCCGAGCCGGTCGCCTGGGACGCCGTCACGCGGACGCTGTGGCAGCGCGCGGTCGGCGGCGAGTCGATTGCCACGGCGCTCGCAGGTCCGGACGCGGTGGCCTTTGTCACGCGCCTGGGGCATGCCGCCGGGACAATCGGGACGGCGCGCATCACGCCAGGGGTGAGGTTCGACCACGACGTCCAATGCGAGCGCTCGCACCGGTATGCGGGTGAGCTGATGACGCGCGTGCCGGCCTTGGCGCCGGCGCTCGACGGGCTGATGGCCGCGCTCGAGTCCATTCACCGGGAGTGTCGCGGCAGGCAGGTAGCGATTCACGGCGCGCCACACATGAACCAGTGGCTGCGGCTCGGTCGCCGCCTTGGTCTGGTGGACTTCGACCGGCTGTCGGTGGGCGATCCCGAGCTCGACGTCGCCACCTTCCTCGGCGAACTGGACTTCGAAGACGGACTGACGTGTTCGATGGACGACATCGCGCCGGCGTTCATCGCGGGGTTCGAGGCATCGGCCGGTCCGCTCGATCCACGGCTGCTCGCGGCCTATCGCGCCCACAAACGGCTGGCCAAGGCCTTGCGGAGCGCCCGCGCGCTGCGCCCAGACGGCGACGTTCGCGCCGCGCGCCACCTCGGCAGCGCCGTCGCGGCGCTCCAGGCGGCCGGGTCCCGTCACGTCGCCCACGGGCGCAACGCCGGGGGGCGGCGATGAAGCTGTTCTTCTACTGTCAGCACTCGGTCGGCATGGGTCACTTCGTACGCTCGTCGGCCATGGCCGAGCGCCTGTCGCAGGCGTTCGACGTGGTCTTCTTGAACGGCGGCCTGCTGCCGGCCGGGACGCCGTTTCCGGGCGCCGTCGCGCGGGTCGACCTGCCGCCACTCGGCATGCGCGACGACGCCACACTCGTGTCGCTCACGCCCGGACTGCCGGTGGACGCGGCGCTGCAGCGACGGCGGGATCAGATGATCGCGCTGCTGAACACCGTGAAGCCGGACGTCGTGCTGATCGAGCTGTTCCCGTTCGGGCGGCGGAAGTTCGAGGGCGAACTGCTGCCGCTGCTGACGGCGGCGCACGCCGGCGGCGCCAATCGTCCGCTGGTGGTGAGCAGCCTTCGCGATCTGCTGGTGACCGCACGGCGGAACCAGCAGGACTTCGACGATCGCGCCCGCGCCCTCTGCGACCGGCTCTTCGATCTGGTGATGGTGCACACCGATCCGCTCTTCGCGCGTCTCGAGGACACCTTCCGCCCCTCGACACCGCTCGCGACTCCGGTCGCGTACACCGGCTTCCTGACGCGCGGCTCGGTCGAGCAGCCGCCGGGCGACCGGTCTGGTGTCCTGATATCCGCCGGCGGCGGGCACGTGGGCGAGCCGCTCTTCCGTGCGGCGGTTGCCGCGCACGACATCAACTGGCCGGCGCTGCAGCTGCCGACGACGATCGTCGCCGGACCGTTTGCGGCGCCCACCGTGCTTGCGGATCTGCAGGCGGCGGCGGCACGGCGTCAGGGGCTCACGGTGCTGCCGCAGGTGCCGAACCTCGTGCCGCTGCTCATGTCGGCCCGTGCCTCGGTCAGCCAGTGCGGCTACAACACGGCGCTGGACCTGCTGCGCTCCCGCGTGCCGGCGCTGGTCGTGCCGTTTGCCGAGGGACGCGAGAACGAGCAGACCACGCGTGCCGCACGCCTCGCCGATCGCGGTCTGATCAGGACGCTGCCGTCCACCGACCTCGCCGCCGCGCGCCTGGCCGGTGCGATCCGTGAGCTGCTGCACTTCGCGCCGGCGATGACGACGCTCGACATGAATGGGGCCGATACGACGCTGCGCCTGCTCGCGGAGCACGCGTCTCGCCGGGCCGCACGGGTGCGGGTGCCCGTGTCGGTGGAGGCCGCCCGGTGAGCGCCTGGCTGGACCCGGTCCGCCGGGCGCTCGACGCGCGCTCCGCTCCGGTCGCGCTGTTCGTCCGCGATGACGATGCGGGCTGGGCGGATGAACGGCTGGCGGCCCTGCTGACCATGTGGGCCGGGCACCGTGTGGCCCTGGACCTGGCGGTGATCCCGTCCGAGCTCACGGACCAGCGGGCGCAGTGGCTCACCGGGTGGCGGCGCGCGTGTCCGGCACGCCTCGGGTTTCACCAGCACGGCTGGGCGCACGTCAATCACGAGCCGACCGGGCGCAGGTGCGAGTTCGGCGCCTCGCGGCCGCTCGACGGGCTGCGGCGCGACCTGTCGCACGGGCGGGCTCGCATGGTCGAGGCCCTTGGTGCGGCGGTCGATCCGGTGTTCACGCCGCCGTGGAATCGCTGTGCCGATGCGGTGGGTCCGCTGCTCGTCGAGATGGGCGTCACGGTGCTGTCCCGGGACGTCACGGCGGGAGCGATCGGCGCCGCCGGGCTTCGCGAGTGCCCGGTGCATGTCGACTGGTCGGGCAAGAAGCGCGGCCTCCGGCTCACGCGGCACGCGTTGGGCGCGGTGTGTGCCGACGCTCTGGCGCACCGCCCGGTCGCCGGTCTTCTGTTTCACCACGCCGTGATGGACGCGCCGGATCTCCATGATGCGTCGGCGCTGCTCGACGTCCTTGGACGACATCACATGGTGCGGAGCGTATCCCTGGTCGAGGCGGCCTCGCTCCTCCCGCGGCCCCGCGGGTCGGATGCGATTGCCGCGGCGGAGGCCTCCGCATGAGCGCGCCGTGCTTTCGAACGCTCGCCACGGTGCTGCTGGTCGTCGCCTCGCTCGCACCGGCCTCGGCACAGCCGCCCGGCGTGCAGGTTCCGCGTGTCGCGACGGCACCGGAGCTCAACACGTTCAGGTCGCCGGAACCGCTCCCACGACCCGGGCTGGTGTCGGACTTCCGGCAGCGCGAGCCGCGCGACGGCCGCCCTGCCACCCTCGGCACCACCGCGTACCTGTCGTACGATCAGGAACGCCTCTACGCCGTCTTCGTCTGCATCGACGACCCGGCGAAGGTGCGCGCGCGCTTGAGCCGGCGCGAGGCGGCGCAGGCCGACGACAGCGTGTCGCTGTATCTGGACACCTTTCACGATCGGCGACGGGCGTACGTCTTCACCAGCAACCCGCTCGGCGTCCAGTCCGAGTCGATCAAGACCGAGGGACAGGACGACGACGACAGCTTCGACACGCTGTGGTACTCGGAGGCGTCGCTCACGCCGTTCGGCTACGTCGTGAAGATGGCGATTCCGTTTCGCAGCCTGCGCTTCTCCGGCGAGCCGACGCAGACCTGGGGCATCGCCCTGTCGCGAACCATCCAGCGGTTGAACGAGGAGTCGTTCTGGCCGCTGGTCTCGAAGCGGGCGCAGGGCTTCGTCCTGCAGTTCGCCGACGCGCGCGGCCTGGAACGCATTGCGCCCGGCGCCAACCTGCAGGTCACGCCATACGGCGTCTTTGCCGACGCCCGCACCGGCGCCGGCGGCGATGTGGTGTTCGACTCGACGCGCCGGCTCGGCATCGACGCCAAGGTCGGGCTCGGCAGCGCCTTCGTGCTCGATGCCACCGTCAACCCGGACTTCAGCGAGGTGGAGTCCGACACGCCTCAGGTGACCGTCAACGAGCGGTTCGAAGTGCTGTTCCCGGAGAGGCGCACCTTCTTCGTCGAGAACGCCGGCTACTTCGCGACCCCGGTTCCGACGTTCTTTTCGCGGCGCATTCTCGATCCGGGCGGCGGCGCCAGGCTGACCGGCAAGGCCGGGTCGTGGCTGGCGGCGGGCCTGGCCATGAACGATCGGGAGACGCCGGACACCGATGCGGCGACTGCCCTCGTCGGGACGGTTCGGCGCGAGTTCGGTCGAGCCGGGCACATCGGGGTCCTGGCGACGCTGCGCGATGCGGCCGGCGTCGGCACCGCCAATCGTGTGGTGTCGGCGGACGGGCGCTGGACGATCGGCGACAGGTGGGCCGTAGCCGGCCAGCTGGCGCGAAGCGGCTCGACGCGCCCGGGCGCCCGCGGCAGCGGTACGGCGATGTTCGCGGCGATCGAGCGCGACGCCCGTCACCTCGACATCAGCGCGCAGTACACGGACCTCTCGCCCGGCTTTGACGCCGACCTGGGATTCATTCGACGGGTCGACATGCGGCAGGTCGAACATGCACTGTCGTACCAGTGGCGGCCGGACGGCGGACCGCTGGTCAAGTACGGTCCAACGTTCGACGGCTACCGGATCTGGAGTCATGCCGGGGCGCTGACCGACTGGCGGGCGCGACCGCGGTTCGAGATGGAATTCGTCGGGCAGACCTCGGTGCTCGTCGACCATGCCCGCAGTTTCGAGTCCGTGGGCGGGCTCGACTTCGACAAACAGCGCTCGACCATGGAGGTGGAGGTCGAGCGGGCCCGGTGGGCGATTGCGGCAGGCTACGAGATCGGGACCGACGTCAATCGCCGGCCGGCCGCAGAGCGCCGGCCGCACCTCGTCGACAGGCGGGCGGCCGAGATCGAGCTGTCATTGAAGCCCGGACGCTACGTCGCGTTGTCCGAAACCTACCTCCGGACGCATCTCTACCAGCGCGGCGCGGTCGACGGCTCGCGCACCGTACTGGCCAACGACATCCTGCGCTCGAAGCTGAACATCCACGTCTCCCGCGCGCTGTCGATCCGGGCGATTGTCGACTACGAACGGGTCGCCCCGAATCCGGTGTTCAGCGCCGTGACGCGCCGGCAGCCGATGAGTCTCGATATCCTCGGCGCCTTCGAGCTGAATCCCGGTACGGCGGTGTATGTCGGCTATGTCGACCGCCTGGAGCCGGAGCGAACCGACGTGGCGTTGCCATGGAATCCGGCCGTCCGTTCGGTCGGGAGACAGGCATTCGTCAAGGTCAGCTGGCTGTTCCGCTATTGAAGCATCCGCCCGTCGCTCGCACGGCCGGCGTCGTCGGCATGCACGCCATGGCGGGTGCACGCGAGGGTGGCTGTCTGCTGCTCGTTCGCCACGCGCAGACGAGCTGGAACCTGGCCGACCGGAGGCTCGGCCGCGCCGACATCCCGCTCGACCTGGATGGGCAGGCGCAGGCGCAGCAGCTCTGCCAGCGGCTCGACGGCGAGGTGCTCGACGCCATCTTCTCGAGCCCGCTCGTCCGGGCGCGCGATACGGCGGCGCCGACGGCCCTCCGCCGCGGGCTCGCCGTGCAAATCGATCCGGATCTGGTCGAGTTCGACTACGGCCGCTATAGCGGTCTGACACGGAGAGAGGCGAAGCTGAAGCTGGGTCGCGACTACCTCTACACGCCCGTGCCTGGCGGCGAGAGTCTGGCCGATGCGTGGGTGCGCGCCCGCCGCTTTGCCGCAGGCGCGGTGCCTGCGCTCTCGGCGGGATCGCGGTTTCTCGTCGTCGCGCACCAGCGCATCAACCGCCTGCTCGTGGGAGCCTTCGAAGGGTGGACGCTCGAGGAGGCGGTCGTCGCGCGGGACTACCGGCCTTCGAATGGCTCCGTGCTCGAGCTGCAGATTGGACCTGATCAGCGCGTGACAGGTCGACGGGCCCTGTAGCCCGACGGCGGTCCAGGAGTTCGACGGCATTGGCCGGGGCGCAGCCTGGACAGCCCGGCGGGCCGGCCGTAGAATGAATGGAGTCGTCGAGCGGATCTTTCGCTCGTCGGCCGTTCGGTCTCACCGTATGGGGGCGACACGGTTTCGACGGGGGTGAAGACTCGTAGGATGCATGCCGAGCACCATTAACTCGTAAATCTGATGGAACATCCGTTAACTGCGGATACTCAGTACGCTCTCGCAGCCTAA
>CADEDC010000052.1 GCA_902825985.1 uncultured Acidobacteriota bacterium
AAGATGTTCGAGACCGGCATCAAGGTCATCGACCTGCTCGAGCCGTACCTCCAGGGCGGCAAGATCGGTCTGTTCGGCGGCGCCGGTGTCGGCAAGACCGTCGTCATCATGGAGCTGATTCACAACATCGCGCTGAAGCACGGCGGTGTGTCGGTGTTCGGCGGCGTCGGCGAACGCACCCGCGAGGGCAACGACCTGTGGCACGAGTTCCAGGAGAGCGGCGTCATCGATCCGCACGATCCCGCCAAGTCACGCGCCGCGCTGGTCTACGGACAGATGACGGAACCGCCGGGTGCGCGTCTGCGCGTCGGCCTCTCGGCGCTCACCGTCGCCGAGTACTTCCGCGATGCCGAAGGCAAGGACGTCCTGCTCTTCATCGACAACGTCTTCCGGTTCACGCAGGCCGGTTCGGAAGTGTCGGCACTGCTCGGCCGCATGCCGTCGGCGGTCGGCTACCAGCCGACGCTGCTCTCGGAGATGGGCGCGATGCAGGAGCGCATCACCTCGACGCAGAAGGGGTCGATCACCTCGGTGCAGGCGATCTACGTGCCGGCCGACGACTACACCGACCCGGCGCCGGCGACCACCTTCGCCCACCTCGACGCGACGACCAACCTGTCGCGCGCCATCTCGGAGCTGGGCATCTATCCGGCGGTCGACCCGCTGGCCTCGACGTCGCGCATTCTCGACCCGCGCATCCTCGGTAACGAGCACTACAACGTCGCCCGGGCGGTGAAGCAGATCCTGCAGCGCTACAAGGACCTGCAGGACATCATCGCGATTCTCGGCATCGACGAACTGTCGGAAGACGACAAGCTGACGGTCTCGCGCGCCCGCAAGATCCAGAAGTTCCTGTCGCAGCCGTTCTTCGTCGCCCAGCAGTTCACCGGGCTGGAAGGGAAGTACGTGGCGGTGGCCGACACCATTCGCGGCTTCAAGGAGATCGTCGACGGCAAGCACGACGAGATCCCCGAACAGGACTTCTACATGGCCGGCACGATCGATGAGGTCATCGAACGCTTCCGGAAGCGTCAGGCGGCCTGATCGTGGCGACCGGAGACATCCCCGGAAAGCTGCATCTGCAGGTCGTCTCGGCCGATCGTTCCCTGGTGGACGCGCAGGTCGACGAGGTCGAGATCCCGGGCGCCGAAGGCTACTTCGGCGTCCTCCCGGGACACACGCCACTGCTGTCGACGCTCGGTGCCGGTGAACTCTGGTACCGCATCGGTTCGGAGAAGACCTATCTGGCGGTCGCCCTCGGCTTCGCCGAAGTGCAGCCCGATCGCGTGACGGTGCTCGCGCAGATCGCCGAGCGGGCCGAGGAGATCGACACGGCTCGCGCCGAGGCCGCCAAACGGCGGGCCGAAGAGCGCCTGAACCGGCCGCTGCAGGACATCGACTTCGAGCGCGCCCGCATCGCGATGATGAAGTCGCTCATCCGGCTCCAGGTTGCCACCCGGGTTCGCCTCCGATCGTAAGACAATGGCAGGAAACCGGGTTGCGCCGCCCGCAATCCCGTATCCTGCCGGCCTGCCAGATCGGGAGTGATGTTCAGCAACCTGTACCAACTGCTCCGCTATCGCGGGCTCGTCCAAAGCCTCGTCGCGCGTGAGCTGAAGGCGCGCTACCGGGGATCCGTCCTCGGCTTCCTGTGGTCCTTCATCAACCCGCTGTTACTGCTCGGCATCTACTCCTTCATCTTCACCACGATCATGCCGAACCGCGTCGAGGGGGTGCAGCCCTACGCGCTGTTCATGCTGTGCGGCATCCTGCCGTGGACCTGGTTCGCGGCGTCGCTGACCGAAGCGTCGGGTTCCCTCATCGCCGGCGGCAATCTGATCAAGAAGGTGCTGTTTCCGGCGGAGGTGCTGCCGATCGTGAGCGTGCTGGCGAACATGGTTCATTTCGCCCTCGCCCTGCCCATCGTCGTCATCTTCCTCGTGCTGTACCAGCACCCGCCGGACCTCGCCGGGCTGATCTGGTTCCCGGTCGCGGTGATCGTCCAGCTGATCTTCACCACCGGCCTGGCGCTGGTACTCGCGGCGATGACGGTGCACTTCCGCGACATCCGGGACATCCTGGCGAACCTGCTGATGCTCTGGTTCTTCGCGACGCCGATCATCTACCCGTGGTCGCAGAAGGAGATGGAGGCCTACCGCCGCCTCTTCAACCTCAATCCGTTCACCCACCTCGCGGTCACCTACCAGGAAGTGCTGTTCTTTCCGGGACCGGTCGGCCACTGGCGCTGGCTGCTGGCGCTCGGTGTCGCCTCGGTCCTCGTGTTCCTCGCCGGCTACTGGCTGTTCGACCGCCTGCGTGACTCGTTCGCGGAGGTCGTGTGACGACACCGGCGATCGAGCTGAAGAACGTCTCGAAGATCTATCGCCGCTACGGCGGCCGCCAGTTCGCGACGCTCAAGAGCGCCCTGCTGCAGCGCAGTGTCCTGCGCGACCTGAACCCGACCGACACCTTTCCGGCGCTGCAGGACGTGTCGTTCACGGTGCAGCCCGGCATCACCTACGGCGTGATCGGCCGCAACGGCTCGGGCAAGAGCACGGCGCTCAAGCTGGTCGCCGGCATCACGAAGCCGACGAGCGGCACGGTCAGCGTCCGCGGCCGGGTCTCGGCACTGATCGAGCTGGGCGCCGGCTTCCACCCGGAGATCTCCGGCCGTGAGAACGTCTTCATCAACGGCATCATGCTCGGCCTGTCGAAGCGCGAGATTGCGGAGCGTTTCGATGAGATCGTGGAGTTTGCCGAGCTCGAGAACTTCATCGACGCGCCGGTCAAGACCTATTCGTCCGGCATGTACATGCGACTCGGCTTCGCGGTGGCGATTCATGTCGATCCCGACCTGCTCCTCGTCGACGAGGTGCTCGCGGTCGGCGACGAGGGGTTCACCCACAAATGTCTCGACAAGTTCGCGGAGTTCCGGCGCCGCGGCAAGACGATCCTCCTCGTCACCCATTCGCTCGGCGTCGTCGAGCGCTTCTGTGACGAGGCGCTCTGGCTCGACCATGGACGGGCGCGCGCGCACGGCGATCCGAAGCGCGTGGTCGACGCCTACCTGACGGCCGTCGAAGAGGGCGAAGAGGAACTGCTGGCGACGACGACCGCCCGGGCCGTGGCGGCCGCGTCGAACGTCGCCGGAGAAGCACCGGTTCCGACTGCCGGTGAGTCAGCGGCGCCGGCGGCGCCAGCCGCGACCGCGGCGCCGGCGAACGACGAGGCCCAGCCGGAAGGCGGCATCCAGGACATGTTCCTGGCCAGCGAAGGACGCTGGGGCTCGCGCGAAGTCGAGATCAGCAAGGTCGATCTCCTCGGCAGGGACGGCGAACCGTCCTTTGTCTTCCATTCCGGGGATCCGATGGCGATCCGCCTCGCCGTGAAGGCCGCAGCGCCCGTCGACGACTTCGTCTTCGGCATCAGCCTGTTCAATGCCGAGGGCGTCTGCTGCTACGGCACCAACACCTATATCGAAGAGATGAGCCCGGGGCGGCTCGACGGCGAGGTCAGCGTCCTGTTCGAGGTGGCGGCGCTCGACCTCGTCGAAGGGACGTACAAGATCGATGTCGCGGTGCACAAGCGCGATGGCTATCCGTACGACTACCACAGGCTGCTCTACACGTTCCGCGTGAAGTCGCGTACCCACGACGTCGGTATCTACCGCCCGGCTCACCGCTGGTCCTTCACCGGTACCGTGACCTTCAGCACGCCGGAGTGAGGCGGCTCCGATGAGCGGCACCACAGCCATGTCATTGATGAGCGTTGGCGAGGCAACGCGCTGGGCGGGTGACCTGCGCATCCGCGGCCGGTCGGTTGTCTTCACCAACGGGGTCTTCGACCTGTTGCACCCCGGACACGTGCGCTACCTCGCCGACGCCCGCCGTCTCGGCGACGCGCTGGTCGTCGGCCTCAATGGCGATCGATCGGTGCGGGCGAACAAGGGGCCCGGCCGCCCGCTCACTCCGGAGCGCGAGCGCGCCGAGCTGTTGAGCGCGCTCGATTGCGTCGACGCGGTGGTCCTCTTCGACGACGACACTCCACACGCTCTCATTGCCGCGTTGCAGCCGGATGTCCTCGTCAAGGGCGCCGACTGGGCCGTCGACGCCATCGTCGGACGCGATATCGTCGAGGCTCGCGGCGGCCGCGTCGTCCGGATTCCGGTCGAACAGGGCTACTCGACGAGCGCCCTGGTGGAGCGCATCCGACAGCGGCCGGCGTCCGGCTCTTCCGCTGCGTCGAGCTAGGCGTTTGTTACACTGAAAGTTCGCCCTTTTCGAAACAGCGAACGCCGTGGCCACCTCAACCTCGCTCAATCTGCAGGCCGTCCTCAAAACGGCCGTGTCGCGCGCCGGGCTCACCGCCCAGGCGCGACAGGTCTCGGGGCTGAGCCCGGCCGCCACCGCCCTGTTCTCGGCGGCCGCGGCGCACAACTCGCCCAAAGATGTCGTGCTGCTCGTCACGCCGACGGACCGCGATCTGGAGCAGGCCGTCGGCGACATCGCCTTCTTCCTGGCGGCCCTGGAAGGGCTGTCCGAGGCCGCGGCGGCGGGCGCCGTCCTGCCGTTTCCGTCCCATGAGATCGACCCGTATCGCGGCCTGGCACCGCACTCCGGTGTTCTGTGCGCCCGCGGCCGCGTGCTGCATGCGATTGGCCGTGGCACCGTGCGGGTGGTGGTCGCCTCGGCGGCGGCGCTCCAGCCGCGCGTATCGGCGCCAGCGCGCCTGCTGGCGGCGGCGAAGGAGCTCAGGCCCGGCGTCGAGGTCGCGCCGGACCGCCTCGCCGAACTCCTCGTCGACGCCGGCTATCGCCGCGAAGACCCGGCCGACGAACAGGGCGAGTTCGCGGTCCGCGGCGGGATCCTCGACGTCTATCCGCCCGGTGACCCCTACCCGGTCCGCCTCGAGTTCATCGGCGACACGATCGAATCGCTGCGGACCTACGATCCGGCGACCCAGCGGTCGATCGCGCCGGTCGACCAGCTCGCCATCGTCCCGTTGCGTGACGTGCTGCCATACGACGCCGCCGCCGCAGGCGGGCTCGAGGACACCGACCTCGATCGCTCGGCGACGCTGTTCGACCATCTGTCGCGGGCCCGCGGCGTGCGCATCCTGGTGTCCGAGCGCGACGAGGTCATCGCCGCCGGCGCGCGGCTCGCCGGTCAACTGGCGCGCAGTCACGACGAAGCGGTCGCCAAACATGGTCGTGCGTCGGCGCCCGACACGCTCCTCCTGCCGTGGGAAGCGATTGTCGAACGGCTGGCCAGCGCCACGGAGATGGCCCAGCTGGCGCTCGACGAGTCTTCGGCACCCGGGCATCGTCACGTCCGCTGCCAGCCGGCGGTCGAATTCGACGGTCGCGTGCCTGACTGGGTGGCCGAGATCAAGAAGCTCCGCGAAGCGGGCGAGACGACGCTGTTCATCGCCGCCACTCCCGGACGCGCCGAGCGGACGATCGAGCTGTTGAAGGACTACGAGGTGTTCGCCGTCCCGGTCGAACGTGCCGACGATGCGCGCTACGCGTCGGTGCTGGTCGCGATTGGTCGCCTGTCGCGCGGATTCCGACTGCCCGACGCCGGGCTGCAGCTCTACGCCGAGTCCGACGTGTTCGAGGAGGATCGCCACGCACCCGAACGGCGACGTTCGGCGACGAAGGCCTTCCTCTCGGACCTGCGTGATCTCAAGGCGGGCGACCTCGTCGTCCACGTCGACCATGGCATCGGCGCCTTTCTCGGCCTGAAGCAGATTGGTGTCGGCGACGCGATGCAGGAGTTCCTCGAGCTCCGCTATGCCGGGGAAGACAAGCTGTTCGTTCCGGTCGAACGGCTCGATCTGATCCAGAAGTTCACCGGCGCGTCGCGGCCGCAGCTGGACCGGCTCGGGGGGACGAGCTGGGAGCGGGCGAAGAGCAAGGTCAAGAAGGCCATGCGCGACATGGCGGAAGAGCTGCTCAGGCTCTACGCCGCGCGCAAGGCGGTCGCCGGGCACGCGTTTGCGGCCGACTCGCACTGGCAGCAGGAGTTCGAGGACGCCTTCGAGTACGAGCTGACCGTCGACCAGAAGACGGCCATCGGCGACATCAAGCGCGACATGGAATCGACGATACCGATGGATCGCCTGCTGTGCGGCGACGTCGGCTACGGCAAGACCGAGGTCGCCATGCGCGCGGCGTTCAAGGCGGTGATGGACGGCAAGCAGGTCGCCTTCCTGGCGCCGACGACGGTGCTGGCGTTCCAGCACCAGAAAACGCTGCGGGAGCGATTCGCCGGCTTTCCGGTGCGCATCGACATGGTGAGCCGCTTCCGGACGAAGAACGAGCAGAAGGAGACGCTCGCCGACCTGGCAGCCGGCAAGGTCGACATCATCGTCGGCACCCATCGCCTCCTGTCGAAGGATGTCGGCTTCCGCGATCTCGGCCTGCTCGTCGTTGACGAGGAGCAGCGCTTCGGCGTCGGCCACAAGGAGAAGATCAAGCAGCTGCGTCGCAAGGTCGACGTCCTGACGATGACGGCGACGCCGATTCCGCGCACCCTCAACATGTCGCTGGTCGGCATCCGCGACATGTCGGTCATCGAGACGCCACCGAAGGACCGCATCTCGATTCAGACCAACGTGGTGAAGTTCGACCAGGAGATCATCCGGCGCTCGATTCGCAGCGAGATGGACCGCGGTGGCCAGGTCTACCTGGTGCACAACCGCGTCGAGTCGATCTTCTCGATCGCGAATCTCGTGCAGCGTCTCGTGCCCGAGGCGCGCATCGTCGTCGGCCACGGACAGATGGACGAGGAGGCGCTCGAACGCGCGATGCTCGATTTCGTCGCCCGCAAGTTCGACGTCCTGATCGCGACGACGATCGTCGAGAACGGCCTCGACATTCCCAACGCCAACACCATCATCATCAATCGCGCCGACCGCTACGGTCTGTCGCAGCTGTATCAGCTGCGGGGCCGCGTCGGCCGCTCCGATCGGCCGGCCTACGCGTACCTGCTGATCCCGCCCGAAGACAACCTGTCGCCGGTCGCCAAGAAGCGGCTCGCGGCGATCCGCGAGTTCAGCGATCTCGGCAGCGGCTTCCGTGTCGCCGCCCTCGACCTCGAGATCCGTGGCGCCGGCAACATGCTGGGCGGCGAACAAAGCGGTCACATCGAATCGGTCGGCTTCGAGATGTACATGAAGCTGCTCGAAGAAACCGTGAAGGAACTGAAGGGCGAGGAACTCGACGACGATGCACGGGCCAACGTCAACCTCGGGGTGGATCTTCGCATCGACGAGTCGTACATTTCCGACATGAACCAGCGGCTGATGCTCTACCGCAAGGTGGCGTCGGCACGGCGCGAGGACGAAATCGCCCGTGTGCTGGCCGAGGCGACGGACCGCTATGGCAGGCCGCCCGACTCGGTCCGCAATCTGGCCGACTACGGCCGCATCCGGGTCATGGCCGACAGCCTCGGTGTCGAAAGCATCGACCGCGAGGCCCGC
Source organism: uncultured Acidobacteriota bacterium (assembly GCA_902825985.1). Lineage (GTDB taxonomy): Bacteria > Acidobacteriota > Vicinamibacteria > Vicinamibacterales > CAVVIG01 > VFZL01. The sequence continues at coordinate 7,483 of CADEDC010000052.1, forward strand.
AGCGTCGTCATAAGGTTCAGGGCGCAGGCGAAGCTCGATCCGGCCCGGCTGGTGACTCTGGTCCGCGAGCGGCCAGACATCACGCTGGTGCCGCCGTCGGCGTTGAAGATCAGCCTCGATGGTCCGAAGCCGGTCGCTCCGGCGGCACCGGTCGCGCCGCCACCGCCCGTACGGCAGGGGTCCGGGCGCGCGGGGCCGCCGCCGCCGACCCGTCGGCCGGCCAAGTCGCCGCCGCCGGCGCCGTCGTGGTGGACGGCGCGAGCCCGGGCCGGCGAGGTCACGTCGGGCTTCACCAAGCAGGAGATACTGCGGCCGGCGAAAGAGGATCCGCGGAGCGCCGGCGGCGTCTTCGAGCGGGTGGGGGCGCTGTTGAGCGACCTGCTGGGCCGCGGCTGAAGCCGCCGCGGGCGGTTGGCCGCTCTGCACCCAGTACTGTAAGATGTTTAGAACTAAGAGCTTACAAATGACAAACCGAACCAGACTCACGACGTGTGTCGCCCTGCTGCTGGTCGCCGTCTCCGCGGTCGCCGGCCGGGCCGAGATCATCGAGCAGATTCTGGTGAAGGTGAACGGGGAGATCTTCACGAAGACGGACCTCGAAACGCGGCAGGTGGCCGCGCTGCGCGGCATGGGGAAGGACGTCGATCCAAGCGACACCCAGCTCAGACAGATGCTCGACGAAATCACGCCAGACCTTCTGGTCAATGTCATCGACGAGATGCTGATCGTCCAGCGGGGGAAGGAACTCGGCTACCGCCTGGGCGACGAGCAATTCACGTCGATCCTCGACAGCATCAAGAAGGACAACAAGATCGAGTCGGAAGAGCAGTTCCAGGCGGCGTTGAAGCAGGAGAACATGACGCTCGCCGACCTGCGCAAGCAGCTCGAGCGGCAGATGATCGTGTCGCGGGTCCAGCAGAACGAAGTGATGGGCAAGATTGCCGTGTCCGACGAAGAGGCGCGGCGCTACTACGACAGCCATCAGGCGGAGTTCACGTCGCCGCAGTCGATTACCCTGCGGGAGGTCTTCGTCTCGGTACCCGGCGACGGGAAGAGCGTCAACGTCGGACTCGACGAAGAAGCTCGAGACAAGGCGACGAAGATCCGCGAACGGGCGCTCGCCGGCGAAAGCTTCGAGCAGCTCGCCGCCGAGCTGTCGGACGCCCCATCGAAGGCGAATGCCGGTCTGATTGGCCCGCTCAACCTCAACGACGTGTCGTCCGAACTGCGCACGCTGATCGCGTCCATGAAGGTCGGACAGCTCACCGAGGTCATGCGCTCGCCGCGCGGCTACCAGGTGCTCAAGCTCGAGTCGATGACGGCGCCGGAAACCCGCGCCTTCGACGACGCGAAGAACGACATCAGCAACCGCGTCTTCACGGACAAACGCCGCATCGAGTTCCAGAAGTACCTCGATCGGTTGCGGACGGAAGCCATCATCGAGTGGAAGAATCAGGACGTGCAGAAGGCCTACGAACAGGGGCTCGAGAAGGCCAAGGCCGCACCCGCGACCCAGTAGGGCGCGTTCCCCCGATGACCGCTACTCCCTCCGCCGAGCACTGGTACGCCATCTGGACCCGGTCGCGCCACGAAGCGGTGGTGCGCGATCAGCTGCGCGACCGACAGTTCGACGTGTTTCTCCCGACCATCACCCGCTGGAGCCGCTGGAAGGATCGCAAGAAGAAGATCGACTGGCCGCTGTTTCCCGGCTATTGCTTCGCGAAGTTCGATGTCGCCGACACGCTGCAGGTTCAGAAGTGCAACGGCGTCGTCAGCATCGTGTCGTTCGAAGGACGTCCGGCGCCGATTGACGACCGCGAGCTGGACAACATCCGTGTGCTGGTCGGCAGCGACCTGCAGTACGACCCGTGCCCGATGCTGAAGGAGGGGTCGATGGTCGAAGTCGTCGGCGGTCCGCTCCGCGGCGTGGTCGGCCGGTTGCTGCGCAAGGACGGCAGTCGCGCCCGGCTGGTCCTGTCGGTCGACCTCATTGGACAGGCGGTCTCCGTCGAAGTCGACGCCGCCGACGTTCGTTCCTACTGACACCATGAAGATCGGTCCGGTCGCCCTCCCGTCTCCGTTCGTCATCGCGCCGATGGCCGGCATGACCGACACGGCGTTCCGTCGTCTGGTCAAGAGACAAGGCGGTTGCGGACTGGTCGTCAGCGAGATGGTCAGCTCGGAGGGACTGGTACGCGGCATCGATCGCACGCTCGAGTACGCGGAGTTCACCGAAGAAGAGCGCCCGGTGTCGATTCAGATCTTCGGTGGGGATCCGTCGAGGATGGCGGAAGCCGCCCGTATCGTCGAGGGAATTGGCGCCGATATAGTCGACGTGAACATGGGCTGCCCGGTGCCGAAGATCGCGAAGCACAACGCCGGGTGCAGCCTGATGCGCGAGCCCGGACAGGCGGCGAGCGTGATTGCCGCGATGGCGAAGGCCGTGAAGATTCCGGTCACCGTGAAAATGCGGGCCGGCTGGAACGACCGCGAGAAGAACGCGCCGGCGCTGGCGAAGCTGGTCGAGGCGGCGGGCGCCGCCGCAATCGCCGTGCACGGGCGCACGGCGGCACAGAGCTACTCCGGCAGCGCCGACTGGCAGCTGGTGGCCGAGATCGCCGACCGCCTCGCGATCCCGGTGTTCGGTAGCGGCGACTGCGTCGAGCCGGAGCAGATCCTCGAGCGCATGCGGTCGGGGGTGTCCGGCGTCCTCGTCGGTCGTGGTGTCCTGCGCAATCCGTGGATCCTGGCGCAGGCGGCCGACCTCTCGGCAGGGCGGCCGGCGCGCGCGGTTTCGCGTGCCGAGCGCGGGCAGTTCCTGCTCGACTACATCGATCTGCTCCTCGACGAGCGCGTGCACGAGCCCGACGGGTTCCGTCACGCCGCACCGGGCGCCGCGACGCAGGCGCGCCAGGACAGCCGCCTTTCGCACGAACGATGGGTCATCAACAAGATCCGCGCGCTGGCGACGTACTACACGAAAGGATTCGAGCACGGGGCGCAGTTGCGGACCGCAATCAATCGCACGACCTCGCTGGCCGAGCTGCGCGAGTTGATTGCCATGTTCTTCTCGGTGGCCGACCCGACCGCCCTGTTCGCGACCGCGTGATGACGCAAGCGCAGGCCCACCCGGGTCGTGGCTGGACTGTCGCAGGACACGGCATCCCGAAGTCCGCGAGCGCGCTGCTCCTGGTAATGATGGCAGGCGTCGGAAGCGCCTGCGGCCGGAGCCCGGGCGGGCCGCCGGCCGGCATCGAGCCGGTCTACAACCGTGACAGCGGCGAGCTCACGCTGCTGCGCCGCGACGCCAATCGCAACGGGATCGCCGAAACGCAGAGCCATATGCGCGGCACGCAGATCGTCCGGATCGACGTCGATGCCGACGAAGACGGCCGTGTCGAGCGCTGGGAGTACTACGGTGGCGATCAGCGGCTGCAGAAGGTCGGATTCTCGCGCGCCGGCGACGGACGCGAGGACGCCTGGTCGTTTGCCGATGCGACCGGCGCGGTCGTCCGCATCGAGCTCGCCGCCCCGGGCAGCAACCGGGTCACCCGGATCGAGCACTACGAGAACGCCCAGATCGTGCGCGCCGAGGAGGACGGCGACGCCGATGGCGCCATCGATCGCTGGGAGTCCTACGATCGCGGCCGGCTCGTGCGACTGGCGTTCGACGAATCCCGCGCCGGTGCACCCACCACCGCCCTCGCCTACCAGGCAGACGGCTCGGTTCAGGTCGAGACCCTAAAGGCCGATCTCGACCGCCGCCGATAAGCCGCTCGGACGCTGACCGCTCGCCATGGTGGCGGGCGCGTGCGGATGCGCACGCCGCGGCAGCCGAGGACACATCTGTGAAGTTCACGACCCGCATGGCCGGCGCCGCGCTGCTCTGGACGGTGCTGTCGCACCGCGTGGCTGACGCGCAGCTGCTTCCGGCGCCACCGGACACCGGAGCGAGCAGGGTGCAGGTCGGTCCCTTCTGGCTCAAACCGACCCTTGCCCTGACCAACGTCGGCGTCGACACGAATCTCTTCAACGAGGCGGATGTCGCGGATCCCCGGCAGGACCTGGCGATGACGTTCTCGCCGCAGACCGAAATCTGGATGCGGATGGGGCGTACCTGGATGACCGGCCACCTCCGCCAGGACCTGGTCTGGTTCCGCGATTATCGCGACCAGCGTTCGGCGAACGGCACCTACCGCGCCGGCTGGTACGTGCCGCTGACCCGTCTCTCACTCCTCGCCGAGGGAGGCTATACCCGATCGCGGGAGCGGCCCAATGTCGAGATCGATCTGCGCGCGCCGCGCCGGGAGCGCTTCGGGACGGTGACGACCGAACTGCGCGCCTGGTCGCGGACCTACGTCGGCGCCCGCATCGAGCGCCGTCTGGTCCAGTACACCGGCAGCGATCGGTTCGGCGGTCAGAGCCTGCGAGAAGAGCTCGATCGCGCCCGAACCGTCGGTACGGCGACGCTCCGTCACGAGCTGACGCCGATGACCAGTCTCGCCGTCGAGGCGTCGGTGTCGCGCGACCGCTTCACCTTCTCCTCCGGCCGTGACGCCGACGCGGCGCAGATTGTCGCCGGGTTTCGCTTCGATCCGACCGCCCTGGTCAAGGGCTACGCGCTGATTGGATACCAGCGCTTCGCGTGGAGCAGCCCGGACATTCCTGGGTACGGCGGCCCGACCCTCTCGGCCAACCTGTCGTACGTGGCGCGCACGTCGACCCGCGTCACCCTCGATGCGTTGCGCGACGTCGAGGCGTCATTCGATCCGAACCGGCCCTACTATCTGCAGACCGGCGTGGCGATGACGCTGACGCAGCGCGTCGTCGGGCCGTTCGATGTCCAGGGCCGCGCCGGTGTCCGGACGCTCGACTACCGTGCCCGAGCTACCGGCGTGGCGTCGCAGTCGGCCCGGCAGGACCACGTGACGCTGCTGGGTGGGGGCATCGGCTACCGTCTCGGCCGCGACACGCGTCTCGCGGCCGACCTCGAAACGCAGCGTCGGTCGTCGCCACTGCCGCTGCGCACCTATCAGGGGCAGCGCTTCGGCATGTCGATCACCTGGGCGCCCTAGCCGACGGCACGGCGCCGCGGACCGCCGGTACCGTGAACGACATCCACCCGCGCAGCGTGTAGTACGCGATACCCAGCAACTCGTGCGCGATGAGCCCGGAGTGGCCGAGGCCCTGATTGGACGGCAGCCATCGGCTCGATCGCCGCAACTCGGCGTCGGGGCTTCGAGCGATCGCCGGGATGACCGGCACGCCCGCCGCACGGAATGCCGCGGCCGCCCGCCGCATGTGTACGCCGACGGTCACCAGGACGACCGACGTCGGCGGACGCGCCCTCAGCATCCGCGCGACGACCAGGGCCTCCTCGCGCGTATTGCGGGCCTCGATCTCGACGAGCAGCTGTGCCCGCGGCACGCCAAGCGCCAGGAGCGCTCCCGCCATCGCCTCGCCGGTCGGCGTGCCGGGAGCATCGGGGCTGAGCAGCCCGCCCGAACTGATTACGGTTGCCGACGGCGCCATGCGGAAGACGCGGACACCCTCGAGCACGCGGGCGCCGGCCTGCGGATCGGTCGTGACGTACCGACGCCCGTCCCAGTCACGGACCGTGACGCTGCCGGCACCGAGCACGACGATTGTGAGTGGACCAGCCGGCAGGTCGGACGTTCGAATCGGGGTGAGCCGTCCGACCAGCACCCGCCCCAGCGCATCCGGTATCACGTAGATGCTGGCGAGCAGATAGAAGAGGGCGGCACCGGTCGCCACTCGGCGTGCTGCGCGTGATGCCGGACGCCGCAGCAGAAACACGACACACAATCCAAACGCGCAGGCGGCACCGCCCGCCGAGAACACGAACCAGACCGGTTGGCTCGCTGCCACGCGCTATTCGGAATCGGATCCGTCCGGCGGCTTCGAACCCTTCGGTTTGCGCCGCCTCTCGTCTCCGGCATCGTCCCGTCGTATCGGCGGGCGGCCGCCCGGTGGCTTGGGCCTCCCCTGCCAGCTTGGGCGCTGATCCTTCGGCCTGGTACGCCAGGCTTCCTGCGAGCGGTCGGCGGCGGCTGGACTCGGACGCCGTTCCGCCGGTCGCCGATCGCTCGCCGGACGGCGATCCGATGACGGCCGATCACGGTCGCCAGCCGGCGGAGCCGGTCGCCCCTGCCAGGGGCGGTTCGATGGCCGTCCACCGGCGCCGCCGGAGGACGGCTGGCGCACCGCGCCGCGGTCCGTACCGCGGCGATCACGATCTCCGCCTGCCGAGTGGGGTGGGCGCGGACGGTCCTGCCACGGCCGTTTTGGCGCGAACGGTTTCCCGCGCGGCACGCCGGAGGGCGGTCGATCGCCTTGCGGGCTGCCGCTGCGCGGGCGATCGTCCCGGGGCCGCTGATCACGCGGGCGGTCGAAGCGCTGCTCCTGACCGCGTGGCCTGCCGCTACCCGCCTGATCGCTTCGCGGTCTGTCGGTCGATGGCTTGTCACCGCGGGGCTTGTCGAAGCGCGGCTTGTCGAAACGGGGCTTGTCGAAACGCGGCTTATCGAAGCGGGCGCCCTGACTGGGCGGGCGATCGCCGCGTGGCGCGTCGAATTGCCTTCGGTCGCCGTGCGGACGGTCCCCGCGCGGCCTGTCGTCAGTCGGGCGATCGAATCGCGGCTTTCCGTAGCGGGGCTTGTCGAATCGCGGTTTGCCGGAGCCTTGATGGCCGGCCTTCGGCGCCTCGCTCCGCGGACGGTCGCCGGGTTGACGTGCGTCATACGGGCGATCGGCCCGTGGTGGGCGCGCACTCCTCTCGCCGACCGGACGGTCGCGCGACGGTTCGCGTTCGTCGCGCGCCCCGGTCTCGCCGTCCCGTCGGACCCTTTTCTTCGCCGTCTTGTCGAATCGCGCCCGCGGATCCTTGTGCTGCCCGCCCGGCCGCCAGTCCTGACCGCGCTTGACACCTTCGTCCGACCGCGGCGGCCGCGGCCGCGTCGCCACCTCGGGCGAGTCCCAGATGCGGCCGTGCGCGAACCACTTCAGCGTGACGTCCTTGTTGGTCCGGCGGAGCTGCTGCAAGGTCGGCAGAAGGTCTTCCTGCTCCTTCGCGCGAAACGCTGTCGGCGCATTGTCGATGAGAATCGTCCAGTAGGCGTAACGCGGAGGCATGCGTGCTCAGCGTAGCACACGAGGCGAGCGGGTCACGGCAGTCGTTCCAACCGCTTGAGTTTCTCGACCAGCGTGGTGCGCTTGAGATTCAGCAACCGGGCCGCCTGTCCCTTGTTGCCGCCGGTTCGCTCGAGCGACCGTTGTATCAGCTCCCGCTCGATACTCGAGACAAAGGCGTCGAGATCGAGACCTTCGTCCGGCAACGACAGGGCGGCCGGGAACAACGGCCCTTCCTGGCGAACGACATCCGGTAACAGATCTGTCACGTCGATGTGCCCGCGGCCGTCGCTGACGGCGACGGCTCGCTCGATGGCGTTCTCCAGCTGGCGGACGTTGCCCGGCCAGTGGTAGGCCATCAGCCGGCGCATCGCATCCTGCGAAACGGACAACGGCGCCCGCTCTCGGCCGACCCGGAACTTGTCCAGAAAGTGCTGGACCAGCAGCGGGATGTCCTCCCGACGCTCACGGAGAGCCGGCAGGGCCACCGGAATCACGTTCAACCTGTAGAACAGGTCCTCGCGGAACTGTCCGTCCTCGACCAACTGCCGGAGGTCGCTGTTGGTGGCCGCGACGACCCGGACGTCCACCTTGATTGTGTTCGTGTCGCCGACCCTTTCGAACTCGCGCTCCTGCAGCACGCGGAGCAGCTTCACCTGCAGAGCCGGACTCATGGTCCCGACTTCGTCGAGGAACAACGTCCCCTTGTGCGACTGTTCCAGGCGGCCAGTACGGTTTCCGACCGCACCCGTGAAGGCCCCCCGTACATGGCCGAAGAGCTCGGCTTCCAGCAGGGCTTCCGGGATGGCACTGCAGTTCAGGGCGACGAACTGGTGTGCGCGACGTGTGCTGTTGTGGTGGATCGCACGGGCGACCACCTCCTTGCCTGTGCCGGTTTCGCCCGTGATCAGGATCGTGCTGCTCGTCGCCGCGACGCTTTCGAGCAGCTTGAACAGCCGTGCCATCGGACGGCTCTTGCCGACGATCGCGTCGAAGCGATAGCGCTCTTCGAGCTGCGCCCGCAGATAGGCGTTCTCGGACTTCAGGCGCCGCTGTTCGAGCGCGGCGTCGAGCGCATGGAGCAGTTCGTCGATCTGGAACGGCTTGGCGACGAAATCGGAGGCACCGCGCTTGATCGCCTCGACGGCATGTTTCACCGTCCCATATCCCGTGACGACGATGGCGACGATATCAGGGTAGCGCTCTCGTGCGGCGTCGACGACGGCCGAACCATCGATTCCAGGCAATCGCAGGTCCGTGACGAGTACATCGAAGGCAAAGTCCGATAAGCAGGTGAGAGCCGCTTCGCCGGAGTCGGCCTGCTGCACCAGGTAGCCGTGGTCGGCCAGCTGTTCCGCGACGGCTTCACGCAGGTGGACTTCGTCCTCCACCAGCAGCAGATGTTTCGAGCGATCAGCCATTTAAGAGCGACCGCCAACATGTTGACACCCCGGCGAGGCCAAGTCCAGCCGTCGAGGTACTAAACCCGGACCGATTTCATTCCGATACCCATCAGCGGAGGAGACAGCACGTGGAACGAAAAACCATCTCGATCATGAAGGCCTGCGAACTCGTCGGTGTCAGCCGTCGGACCATCTACAATTGGCTCTCGGCCGGCAAGATCGAGTACGTGCGGACGGCGGGCGGCTCGGTCCGCATTTTCGTTGATTCGCTGTGGCGCGACCCGCACAACGCCGATCGGCCGGCCGTTCAGGCGGCATGGCAGGTGGAAGAGCGGAACCAGGCCTGATGGTCACTGGCCGGCTCACCGTCCAGGAGCGGCAGTCGAGGGAGCCGATGGAAGAATCACCGGAACTGCGTCTGCTGTTCCACCGGCTCAACAATCAACTCGGCATCATCCTGGCTCATGCCGAACTGCTCGAAGCCAAGTCGGCCGACGACGTGAACCGCGCGCGCGCCGCCCAGGTCGTCACCAGCGCGCTCGAAGCGATGGCGACCGCGCGAGAAATCCGCCAGCAGACCGCCCCCTCCTCCGACCTGCTCTGAGTTCGTCCCGTTCGACCCCCAGCCACGCGTCACGGCCAGCGCCACACCAACGGGGCTTCATGCCCCGGCTGGCGCACCCCCAGTTTCGTTTTCCGAGATCAAAAACGTGATCGGCGCGTCAATAAAATGACTGTCGAGGCCCAAATTTTGTCAAGAACTTGACGAAAAGCGGTCCTCGCGAGACCCTGGCCAGCCCGCCACCCTGCCTCCTTTCACAGGTGTAAAACGCACGCACATAGGCACTTACAGGAACGCGACCGAGACGAGCCGCGCTCCGCGCCGTTGCCACCGCGGCTGTTGGTACCCCGGTTGCGACTATATGCACCCGTCGGAACCATCGAGAGGTTCCGCAGAACCCCGGGCCGAACGTCCCGGGCAAAGGGAGAAGACACCGATGCGTGCCCAGCCCGTCGCCGCCCATCAGAACACCAGGATCGTCGCAGGCCTTCCGTTCGTCGAAGCGCTCGCCCGCCGGATGGCCGCGTCCATGCCGAACTCAATCGATATCGGCGACCTCGTGCAAGACGGCGTGCTCGGGCTGATCGATGCGGCCCATCGCTTCGATGAAGAGCGCGGCATCAAGTTCGAAACCTTCGCCGAGCGCCGCGTCCGTGGCGCGATGATCGACGCCCTCCGCCGCGATGCCTGGCCGCGCGGCGTCCGGCGGCAGCGGCGTGAACTCGACGCAGCGCGCGAAACGCTGCGCCGGGAACTCGGACACGAGCCGTCGCTCGCCGACCTCGCCGCCAAGGTGGGTTCCGACGAGAAGCGTCTGAGCCGCACCATCGTCCGTATCAACACCATCGAATCGACGTCGCCGCTCGCCTCCGGCGACCGTCTGCACGAAGCATCGCTGCCCGCCGTGCTCATGCCGGCCGAGCCGGCGACGCCCGACGCCATTTACGAGAAGACCGAGATTCGCGACCGCGTCCGCGGTGCCATCCAGTCGCTGCCATGGCGCGAGCGCAAGCTGATCGGCCTCTACTACTACGGCGAGGTGACGATGAAGCAGATCGGCGCCGAAATCGGCGTCAACGAGTCTCGGGTTTCGCAGCTCCACGCCCGTGCCATCCGTCGTCTCCGTGAAGCGCTCGGTGAACTGAATCCGCAGGAACAGGTGGAGGTGCGCAAGGCGCTGGTGGCCTTCGCCAAGAAGCCGTCGATGGCGAAGGTCGTGAGCGGCGAGAAGAAACCGCACGCACCGGGCGTCGTGCTGCCGTACAAACCGGCCGCCAAGCGTCAGCTCGCACCGGTCGCGATGAAGATCCGCCAGCCGCAGGCCATCGCCGCCGCGCGCTAGCCGGCCGCGATGACCTCACGCACGGTCCGCAGCAGATCGGACAGCCGGAACGGCTTCGCCAGCCACCGGCATCCGCTCTGCTCCAGGAACTGTTCCGCCTCGGTACCGGCGACATCGCCGGTGACGAAGACCACCCGCTTCGCCAAGCCGGGGGTTGTCGCCGACAGCTGCCGATAGAACGTCTTGCCGTCCATCCGCGGCATCTTCAGGTCGCACACCACCACGTCGAAGGTCGCGCCGCCGATCTTCTCGAGCGCGTCTTCGCCATCGGTCGCACGGTCGACGACGTACCCGGCGTCGCGGAGGGCATCCACCACGGCCGCCGCCAGCGGTGCTTCGTCCTCCACGACGAGAATCGAGGCCGAGGTGACCTGTGCGTCTGGCGGCGGCGCCGGTGTCGGCGGCAGCTTCACACCGGTGACCGGCAACTCGATGAAGAACGACGCGCCGCGCCCCATCGACGACTCGAGTCGGATGCGGCCCCCGTGCTCCTGCACGATCGCATAGGCGACCGTCAGCCCGAGGCCGGTGCCCTTGCCGACGTCCTTTGTCGTGAAGAACGGGTCGAACACCTTCGGCTGCAGATCCGTCGGCACCCCTGGTCCGTCGTCGTTGATCTCGAGCGTCACCGCTTCGCGGTCGGCGTCGAACCACGAACGGACCACGAGGACGCCGCGGCCGTGGGCGGCGAGCATCGCCTGCTCGGCGTTGATCACCAGGTTCAACAGGACCTGTTGCAGCTGATGACCGTCGGCGAAGATCAACGGCAGGCCTGAGGCCAGCGCATCGATGATGGTGATGTTGGTGACGCGTTGCTCGTACGAACGCAGCGCCAGCGTTTCGCGCACCACCTTGTTCACGTCGACCATCGCCCGCGTCGTCTGGCGCTTGCGGGCGAACGTCAGCAGATTGCGGACGATGCGGGCGGCGCGTTCCGACTCGCTGTGGATGATTTCGATGCCCCGGCGGGTCGCACTGTCGACGTTCGTGCGCTGGGCCAGACGCTCCGACCAGCTGAGGATTGTCGCGAGCGGATTGTTCAGTTCGTGGGCGACGCCGGAAATCGTCTGGCCGAGCGCCGCCATCTTCTCGGCCTGCAGCAGCTGGTGGTAGATGTCGCGCGTCTCGTCGTCGAGCTTCTTCCGCTCGGTGACGTCCCGCAGAAGCGCCTCGACGCGAAAGGTCGAATCGCCGGCCGGTTCGGCCCGCGCGGTCAACTCGACCCAGATCGGCGTCTGATCGGCACGTCGCAGACGGAGCACGTAGTGGGCAACCGACCCGTCGGTTGCCAGCCGATCGATCAGGGCGCGGCGAGCCAGGGGATCGAGGAAGCGATCGACGGCGAGCGGCAGCAGCTCGTGCTCGGGTGTCTCCATCGAGAACCCGAGCATGACCTTCAGATGGGTGTTCGCCGCGACGGTCAGGTCGAGCTCGGGGCCGAGGCTCCCGATGTACACGCCCTCGTGTACCGCTTCGAAGAGCCGCGCAAGAGCGGCCGCGCGGGCATCCACGTGACGCGGAGTCCGCTAGTGCGCCGTGTGAGCGGCCGGCGGGTGCGGCGTCGGCATATTGCTCGGATACACGCCGCCGAACTGCTTGTCGACGGCGGCGCGAATGTCGCGGACGGAGGCGCCCGAGGTGTGCATCTGCCGGGCGACCGTCGCCACGTCGATGCAGACCGCACAATCGAGGCCGTGTTCATCCCATTCGGTGACGTCGCCGTTGGCGGCGCGCGACTTCACGAAGCAGTCGGTGTTGCCCTCGTGTCCGGCGCGCTCGCAGCCGCAGAAACAGGGCACGTAGCTCGTGATCTCTGGATGTTCGGCCGCGAACTGATAGGCGGCGCGGACGACCTCTTCCGAGCGCGGCGGCGCGTAGCCCTGAAACGGAATCGGCGGATAGGTGGCCTGACTGTGCGGCCCAAATGCCGCCTTGGCCTGCGTCGACGCCACGATCTCGGCACTCGGCTCCGGCCCGCCCGCCTTTTCAGCCGTCGCCGTGGTGGCACTGTCGGTCGAGCTGCCGGGCCAGAACATCAGGCCGCCAACCGCCGCAACAACGACGACGATGCCGATGATGGCCGCCGGGCTGACGCCGCGCGACCCGCTGTGCTTCGAGCCAGTGACTTTCTTCGCCATGCGTTCTTCCTCGCCAATCTCGGGTATCTGCGCCGCCGCCGCGGCGCGGTTTGCAGCATTCTAACGTGTTTCGCCCCCCGGCCCGACTGATCTACAGTGACGGTTTCCCCGGCTCCAGATGTCCGCCAGACCCACCCCCGCCGACCCGGCCTTGCGACGCGCGTACGCCGCCTGGATTGTGGTCTGCCTGGTCTGGGGCACGACCTATCTCGCCATCCGCATCGCCCTCGAGACCGTGCCGCCGATGCTCATGGCGGCGATTCGCTGGATCGCGGCGGGCACGCTGCTGCTGGGCTTCTTGAAGCTCCGCGGGGTCGCCATCCCGACATCCGGCAGCTGGCCGGCGCTGGCACTGATCGGTATCCTGATGACCAGCTTCGGCAACGGAGCCGTCGTCTGGGCCGAACAAAGCATCCCGAGCGGGCTGACGGCGCTGCTGGTCGCCGCCGTGCCGTTCTGGATGGTCGGAGTCGAACGCCTGATGCCCAGACCCGAGCCGCTGACGCCACAGCGGCTCGTCGGACTGTTGGTGGGCTTCACCGGTATCGTCCTGCTGGTGTGGCCCGAGCTGGCCCATCCCACCGGCCCCGGTGTGATCGCCGGGGCGGCTGCCACGCAGCTGGCCTGCGTCGGCTGGGCCATCGGCTCCAGCTACTCTCGGCGCCGCCAGTCGGGCGAAAACGTCATTGCTGCTGCGGCGGTGCAGATGCTGTTCGGCGGCGCGGCGTTGCTGGTCGTCGGGCTCCTGGCGGGCGAGTGGTCATCCCTGGCCTTCAACCTCCGAACGGGCACGGCGCTCGCCTATCTCGTGCTCGCCGGATCGATTGCCGCCTTCTCGGCGTATCTGTACGCCCTGAAACACCTGCCGGTCGCCACGGTATCGCTGTATGCCTACGTCAATCCGGTGATTGCCGTGATTCTGGGAACGCTGACACTCGGCGAGCCCTTCAGTCCGCGGCTGGCGATTGCCGGGGCGATTGTCCTGCTCGGCATGGTGCTGGTCCGGCGGGCCTGACCCTCGAACCGGCGCAGCCGCGGGTGCGGAGCAACTGTGCTGGTTCGACGGCCCGGGTTCTCTCACACGACGCGCCGGCCACTCACCAGGCGCACCAGGAACAGCACGATGGCAACGACCAGCAGCACATAGATGAAGTTGCCGAGGGTATAGCCGCTCACGACACCAAGCAGCCAAAGCACCAGCAGAATCACGGCGATCGTCTCGAGCATCGTCTCCCTCCAGCGCGAGCGGCTGCAACTTGGGTGCCCGGCGGCGGGCGTCGGCGATGCGGGCCCGACGTTCGCGCCGGGGAGGGGGTGCGAGCGGACGCTGGAGCCGGATCAGGATGGCGGTTGAGCTGTCGGGGACTTCTGTTCGGTGGCAGGACCGAGCGCGAAGGTCATCGTGCCGTCGACCACCGGCTTGCCGCCGACGCGCGCCACGCCTTTGAGCAGCCCCATGCGGCTGCGCAGGCGCAGCACCACGGCTTCAATCTCGACGACGTCGCCGGGATGGACCGGACGACGATATCGCACCCGCTCGATCCCCATGAAGTAGATGAGACGCTGGCGGTTTTCCGGCTTCGCCAGAATCATGATCGCGCCGACCTGCGCCACCGCCTCGGTCAGGATGGTGGGCGGCAGCACCGGCGTGCCGTCGGCGGCATACGAGAGGTATCGCTCGTTCAGCGACACGTTCTTGATGCCGACGATACGCTTGTCGACCTCGAATTCCGTGATCCGGTCCACGAGCAGGAACGGCGAGCGGTGCGGCAGAATCCGCTCGATGGCGGCGTAATCCAGAGGCAGCGTCAGGTCCATGCGGGTGGAGAGATTATACTAGCGGGGCTTTCGCAACCGCCATTTCTCACGTGACAGAACCCGGTCCGACCACCGCCACCCCAGCGAGCGCCCGCGAGCTCGTGATCACCCTCTTCGAGCTGGGTCGAGAAGTCACGTCGGTCCTCGATCTCGACGAGCTGCTCCAGAAGATCCCGCAGCTCATCGCCAGATTGACGAAATTCACGGCATTTGCCGTATATCTGCTCGATGACGTGAAGGGCGAGCTGTCGGTCGCCTACTCGGTCGGCTACCCGGAGGAGCATGCCCGGGCGCTGCGGCTCCGGCTCGGACAGGGGCTGGTGGGCTCGGCGGTTGCCGAAGGGAAGCCGATCCTCGTCAACGACGTGCATGCGGACCCACGGTACGTCGAGGCCGTGCCCGGATCGAACGCCGAACTCGTCGCGCCCCTGCGCCGGAAGGGGAGGGTCATCGGCGCGCTGAATCTGCTGAGCGACACACCCGGCCAGTTCACCGAGATCGACGAGATGATCCTGCGCCAGTTCGGCGCGCACGTCGCTGTCGCCATCGAGAACGCCCGGCTGTTCGAGCAGGAGCGGGAGTACACGGCCACTCTCGAGGCGCTGTCGGACGTTGCGCGCGAATTCGGCTCGATTCTCAATCTCGACGAGCTGCTCACGCGCATCGCCAACCTCACGCGCCGTGTCATCGACTACCGCACCTTCGGTATCCTGCTGATCGACGAGGAGACGCAGGAGCTCGAGATGAAGGTGGCGGTGCGCTACGGGTCGTCCAGCATCCCGCACCGGACGAAGGTCGGCACCGGTCTCGTCGGCTACGCCGCCAAGCACAAGGAAGTGGTGCTGGTGCCGGACGTCTCCCGCGATCCGCGCTACATCAACCTGGTGACCGACGTGCGTTCCGAGCTCGTCATCCCGCTGCTCGTGAAGGACCGTTGCATCGGCGTCTTCGACCTCGAGAGCCCCGAGCTCGACGCGTTCACGAAGAATCACGTCGAGATCCTCACATTGCTGGCCAGTCAGGCCGCCGTGGCGATCGAGAACGCACGCCTCTACGAGACGATCCGCACGAATGAGATCCGGCTCGAGAAGGAGGTCCGTTTCGCCCAGCGGGTGCAGGCGGCGCTGCTGCCGACCGAACTGCCGAAACGCATGAAGGGCGTCGACGTGGCGGCGCGCTTCGATCCGGCCCGCGAACTCGGCGGCGACCTGTATGACTTCCTCGCCCCCGAGCCGAACAGCCTGGTGGTGGCTGTCGGTGACGTGTCGGGCAAGGGCGTTCCGGCGGCGCTGTACAGCGCTTTTGCCGGCGAGCTGGTGCGCTCGCGCACCTTCCGCCGCCGCTACGCGCCAGAGCGGTCGAGCCCGGCCGGCGTCCTGGCGTCCATGAACACGATTCTCTACCAGCGCCAGCTCGAGGAGTACTACTGCACGCTCTGCTATGCCGTCTTCGACTTCAAGCGGCGCAGCGTCACGATGGCGAACTCGGGTCTCCCGTACCCGGTACGCTGCCGCATCGACAAGGCCGACGGCGGCAGCCGGGCATGCGCTCAGTCAATCGAGCTGGCCGGAGTGCCGCTCGGATCGTTCCCGGGCTCGACCTACGACGAGGTGACCTTCGACCTCGCAGCCGGAGACCTCTACGTGTTCTGTTCGGATGGCGTGTTCGAGGCGCACAACGCCGTCAACGACGAGTTCGGATCGTCACGGCTCCTCGCGGTGGTCGAGGCGCACGCGCATGGCAGCGCCAGGGAAATCGTCGACGCGATCTTCGCCGCGGTTCACGACTTCAGAGGCGAGACACCGCCGAATGACGACATGACGGCGGTCGCGCTGCGGGTTACCGCTTGATGTAGAGCGACTGCTCGCGCAGGTGCAGACCGACGGCCCGCCCGCCGAGTACCGCGATGTCTTCGACGCGCCCCTTGACACGAACGCGGGCTCCCCGGGTTGGGGTACGGTGGTTCTGCGACAGGACGATCACCTCGCCGGTCCCGTCATCGACGCGATACATCGCGTAGGGAACGAGCGGCACGCTGAACGCATTCGTGACCACGCCGTCGATGCTGACGGAATGATTCTGGTAGCGTCCGGGGTTGCCGCGAAGGTCGGCGACCCGTGCGGAGCGCAGCGCGTGCGCACACCCGTTCACGGTGACGAGCAGCAGAACCAGCAGCGAGAGGCGTGTGACCCGGCGGCGCATGATGTGTCTGGCTCCCTCGGACGGCATCGCTGCTGATGACCCGCAGCACCTGGAACAGCGGCCGCGCCGGATCGTGGGAATTGAAGGACGGGATACGGCGGTGCCAGCGCCTGCCTGAAGTTACGTATCCCGGTGATCCGACGCGACCGCACAGTCCATCATCAAAGTGCGTGCCCACGGCCGAGACGCGATTTCTCTAGGAAAACTCCGGGCCGTGCCCGCGGTCGCCGGCACACCCGTCCTGTTGCGGGGACGCCAGACAGGACGGCCCGTCGCCTTCGCCTTCGCGGGGCGGGTTGTCAGTAGATCCCGAGATAGCGCTGCACTTCCCACGGCGACACGTGCTTGATGTAGTCGAGCCACTCCTCACGCTTGGCCTCGACGAAGTGTTCGAAGAGGTGATCGCCCAGGGTTTCGCGAACCAGGTCGTCCTTCTCGAGTTCGTCGAGCGCCTCACTCAGATTGCCGGGCAGCTCGTCGATTCGAAGATGCCGCCGCTCCCGATGGCTCATCTTGAAGATGTTCTTGTTGATGGGAGGGCCAGGGTCGAGCTGCTTCTCGATGCCTTCGAGTCCGGCCCGCAGCACGACTGCCAGCGCCAGGTACGGGTTGCACGACGGATCCGGCATGCGCAGCTCGATCCCCGTGGCATTGCCGCGCGCCGCCGGCACCCGGACCAAGGGACTGCGATTGCGCTCCGACCAGGCGACGCTCGTGGGAGCTTCGAAGCCGGGCACCAGACGCTTGTACGAGTTCACCAGCGGATTCGTGATGGCGCAGAAGCCCTTGGCGTGTCGCAGGATGCCGCCGATGAAATACAGACAGGCCGGGCTGAGCTGCATCGGCCCGTCGCTGTCGAAGAAGATATTGTCGTCGCCGGCAAACAGCGACATGTGGGTGTGCATGCCCGACCCGTTGATGCCATACACGGGTTTGGGCATGAAGGTCGCGTGCAGGCCATGGCGGGCGGCGACGTTCTTCACCACGAATCGGAACGTGCTGATGTTGTCGGCGGCCACCAGCGCGTCGTCGTAGCGGAGATCGATCTCGTGCTGGCCGGGGGCGACCTCGTGATGCGCAGCCTCCACCTGTGAGCCCATCGCCTGCAACGCCAGGACGATTTCGCGCCGCACGTCCTCGCCGGTGTCGACCGGGCTGAGATCGAAGTAGCTGGCGGCGTCGTTGGTCGCGGTCGTCGGCACGCCGTTCCGCATCTGGAACAGGAAGAACTCGATTTCCGGGCCGGCCTTCATCGAGATGCCCCGGATCGAGGCCATGGCCAGCACCTTCTTCAACGTCGTCCGCGGGCAGCCGTCGAACGGCTCGCCATCGGGGGTGTGGATGTCGCAGATCATCCGCGCAACGCTCTCGCCGGTCGGCGCGGTCCACGGAAACACGCGAAACGTCGACAGGTCGGGTTTCAGGTACATATCCGACTCTTCGATCCGGACGAACCCCTCAATCGACGATCCGTCGAACATCACCTCGCCGTTCAACGCCTGTTCGAACTGTCGTTCGGCGACCTCCACGTTCTTGATCGTGCCGAGAATGTCGGTGAACTGCAGGCGCATGAACCGGACCTTCTCGCGCTCGATGCGCTCGAAGACATGTGCTTTGGTGACGGCTCCCGTCGCAAAGCCGCTGGATTTGGCCATGCGAAAATTCTATACGGAGCCGTCGGTGCGCGGAGCACCCTGTGGGTGGGTGGGGGCGGGACGCGCCCGTCGCCTAGGCGGAGGCGACGCGGGTCATCGGCTGGTCGCTGTCTTCGGCTTCCTCGGACTGCAGGACCGATTCGGCAAGCACGCCGGCCAGCTGCGACGCGACGATGGCGGCCAGGGCCTGGACGCCGTCGGACGCCTCGCCGCCGTTCTTGATCTCGGCGGTCAGCGCACCGATGCAGCCGTTTGGCGTCAGCATCGGGGCAGCCAGCGCTCCACTCGCCATTCCCGGACGTGTCAGCACGATCTGCAGCTTGCCGGTTCTGAACGCCGCCGCGGCGGCATTGTCGCCGGTTCGCGGCACGTGCGGCATGCGGGCGAGGGCATGCGGCGAATAGCCGTGCGCGAGCACCGGCCGGAGCGCCGAGGCGCCGGGCGCGCCGACCCAGACGACCAGGCCCGAGGCGTCGAGTACTTCGGCGGCGCGTCCCAGCAGGCGGGTGAGCTCGTCGAGATCGCGGGCGCGATTCAGCTCCTGGCACAGCTCTGCAGCGGCCGTCAGCACGGGGACCGCGTCGCGCGGCAGGTCTGGCGCCACCGGGGCCTGAGGGGGCACGACCGGTTCGAGGTTCGCCGGTGCGGCGGCCGGTTCGGATGGCGCAGCGGTGCGGCCGACCGTGCCAGCCGCGCCGATCGCGTCGACGGCGAGGCCCGTGCCCGTCCGATGCACAGGTGCTGCGCTGTCCGTCGCCTGCGCGACCGCGTTCGACCGACGGGGTGCGGCGACCAGCAGCGCGATGGCGAGCGCTGCGAACCCGATTGCGGCGCTCGCCGCGTAGACCTGCTGGTGGCGCGTCGCCGCTTCCGCGGCATCGAACGCGACGTACTCTGCGTGGCGGGCCGCCTCCACGTGGCGGGCCGCCATCGCCGCCGTTTCACCGCCCTCGGAGAAGACGACGTCGGCCGCCATCAGGGCCTGATCGCTGGTGAGGTACTGCCGCGCGCGCGTGTCGATGGCGCGGACGTCGGCCGCCGTATCGGTAGCGTCGCTCAGCGCCTGCCGGCCCTCATCCGTGACCACGATCGTGTCGAGCTCGGCGATGCGCGTCGCGACATCGCTCAGCAGCGCATCGACCCGCGACATCCAGAAGCCGAGCCCCTGTCCCGGCGCGACGTATCCCTGTTGGGCCGCTTTCACGCCCGTCAACGCAGCCGCGGTCTCGCGCGCGACCACATCGAACGCGCGCAGGGCGCTTCGGCGGGCGGTGAGCTGTTGTTCGGATTGCAGAACGAAGAGTGCCGCCGCCCCGAAGGCGACCCACACAGTCACGCCGAGCGCCAGCTTCGCCGAAGATGATCTCATTCAGGTCGTCTCTGAACGTGCTCACGCGATCAGTCCGGACAGAGTACCACAACACGATCCGCGCCCGACCCACGTCGGACGCGAATTTGTTCGGTGCGCTCGGGATTTTTCTGTGGACGAGGCCTGGCCGGTCGACTCAGTCGCGGGCGGCGCGCGGCCTGAGGATCACGTAGGTCGGAAGACCGACGGCGCCGAACTTCTGCATCACCTGCTTCGCAGGTTCTTCGTCGGGATTCTCCGCCTGGAACTTCACCTTCACGTAACCCTTCAGGGCATCGGTGACCTGGCTGTCTGCCAGCGTGGTCTTGTCCATCGTCAAGCAGTTCTTGCACCAGGTGGCCCACATGTCGATGAGCACCGGCTTCTGCTCGCGGGCGGCGACGTCGAGCCCCTGGGCCAGCGAGGCGTGCCAGCCCTCTTTCTTGATCATGTCCTCGACGCTCGACGCGACTTCGGTCGCGTCGACCCAGCGGTTGGCGAACAGGGCGTACGCCTCGTAGCCGTAGTAGAGCGCGGTCCCGAAAATGAACACGCCGAAGACCTGCTTGACCCGCACCATCCACGCGCCCGGTTTCGGCAGCGCCGACAGCCCGGCGCCGGCGAGCGGCCACGGCGTCGCCATGCCGATACCGAGGAAAAACGGCAGGATCAGCGCGGCCGTCGTGCCCTTCGCGTACAGGTCGCTCGAGAAGAGCACCACCTGGATGACGACCGGGGCGACGCACGCGCCGGCCAGGAGCGCGGCCACGGCCCCCATGCCAAACGCCACCGCCAAGCTGCCGCCACCCGACTGCCCGACGCTGAACATCGTCGAGTACTTCGAGAAGTCGATGATCAGGACGTCGAACATCGCCAGCGCCAGAACGACGAAAAGCAGCGCGATGCCGAGGTTGAACCACGGCGACGAGTTGATCGTGCCGAACGTGCCGGCGGTGAGAATGACGATGAGACCGAGCACGCCGTAGACGGCGGCCATGGCGGCGCCATAGGCGGCGCCGAGCCAGAACCCGCGGCCGCGCGATCCGGCCTTGGCGCCGGCGCCGATGATGGCCAGGTTGATCGGAATCATCGGCAGCACGCACGGCGTGAGGTTCAGCGCCAGGCCGCCGAGAAACACCAGCAGCAGAATCGCCAGCGGGCCGCGTCCGTCGAACATCCCCTTCGGCTGCACGCCGCTCTCGGCGTCGCTGATGAATTGGAGAAAGTCGGCCGATCCCAGGTATCCCCCGGTGGAGCCCTGCACGGTGAAGTCGCCGACGCGCGCCAGCGGGTCACTGCCGGCGGCGGCCACCAGCTCGCCGGAGGCCTGCGCCGTCGTGCCGCCGCCCGGTGAATCACCCGGCTTGTCGCCGGTACCCCAGGCGATGCCGGCGAAGACGTCCTCGTGCAGCGGCTTCACCGCCGCATTCGCCGCCACGACCTTGACCGTCCAACCCGACTCCGCGGTCGTCGGGATGTAGCACATCGTTTCGTCGCAGGCCTGGTAGCGCAGCCGTGCCGGGATGGTGATCTCGCCGGGCGGCACGCTGGCGTCGACCGTCATCGAGACGGCGATCGTAAATGAACGCTCGAACACGCTGAGGGGCTGGTCGGCACCCTTCTGGACGAGGTCGGTTGGCGCCGGGAAGACGATCTCGTTGACCGTGATGCCCGGGATGGCTGCGGCGTAGGAGCCGTCGGGCTGCTGGATTTCATTGACCCGCAGGCGGATCGGGATGAGCGACTCGTCGCGGGGGCGGTTCGAGTTGGTGTGCAGCCCTTCCGGCAAGGTGATCTGCAGGGCGGTGCGCAATTCGCTGCCGGCCGCCACCGCGTCGCTGCCGGTGACCGGTGCGATCTCCGCGCGGATGCGCTGCAGCTGGGCCTTGCCGGGCGTCGCCAGCCCGAGCACCACGACGATCGCCAGCAACCATGCGAACCGGGTGCGTGTACGCACTGTTATTTCACTTCTCTCATCGGAATCAGCCCGGGCGGCAGCGGCAACGAGGACGGGTCGACCGTGCCTTTCACCGGCGGCAGATCCTGGAACATGAAATCCCACTTCCAGCGCTCGGACGGGTTCGACGCCTGCAGCCAGCTACGAGCCGACATCGTCGAGGAGAATGCCAGACCCGAGATGCCGGACAGTCCGGCGGCGTTACCGACGCGGGCGGCGATATCGGTCCGCACCTGCGCCGAACTCGCGTAGCCCAGCGGCGCCCCGAGCGCCGCCGCCAGGTTGACCAGCACCTGCCAGTCTTCCTGGGCGTCGCCGGGCACCACGAGCGCCCGCGACGTCCCCTGCAGGCGACCCTGGTCGTTTGTGTAGGACGCTTCCTTTTCGACCGAGGATGCACCTGGCAGGACGAAATCTGCCGCCCGGGCCAGAGCCGTCATCAGGACCCCCTGGACGACGAGCAGCGGCAGGCGGCCTGCCGCCCGGGCGTCGAGCACCCATTGCACGTCGCCGATGGAACCGTCGGGCCCCGGGTCGAACACGTAGAGTGCCGTGACCAGGCCGGCGTTGACGGCGGCCTGCAGCGCCGACAGATCAGCCTCGCCCTGCGCGTCGCCGACCGCGCCGGCCACCAGACCGAGCGCGCGGGCGCCGTTCACGTTCGGTGCGTCCACCGCCGGCACCGTGAACTTCGTCCGTTTGGGCTGCGGCTTGGCGGTGACACGCCACGATACCGAGAGGGCGGCCGGACCGGAGGGGCCGAGCAGCTCCTCCGTGAGGCGACGGAACAGGAAGAACTCCTCGTTCGACGCATGTGCCGACAGCAGGAACTTCACCCCTTCCGGATTCGCGGTGCCGGCCTCGGCCAGACGGTCGCGCAGCTTCGGCAGGAGGTCGGACCACGACGCCGGCTGGTGATTGCCCTGGGCATCCCGGATGAACGGTTTGCGGAGCCGATCCTCGCCCTCAATCCAGTGGTAGTTGAAGCGGCCGATGTCGCACATCCAGTATTGGTTGACGTCGGCGTTGTAGCGCGGCGTGAAGCGGATGAGGCGAGAGCCCTTGGCCCACTCCGGCTTGGCCTTGAGCCAGGCGCTGGTGTTGCAGCCCTTCGAGCACTGCGTGCAAATCGTGTCGGTGACCGCCGGGTTGTCCCACGGGCGCGACTTGAAACGATAGTCGCGCGTGGTGATGGCGCCGACCGGGCACACGTCCATCAGGTTGCCGGAGATCAGCGAGTGGACGCCCGTATCGCTGAACGTGCCGATCTCGCTGCCGTTGCCGCGGTTGATCACGTTGATCTGCGCGTCGCCGTCGACCTCGTCCATGAAACGGACGCAGCGCGTGCACATGATGCAGCGGTTGCGGTTCAACATCAGCGTCGGACCGAAGTCGACGTCGGCCTTCACCCCCTCGCCGTCGAAGGTGCGGCGCGGGAACTCCATGCGGCTGCCATCGGGACCGAAGGTGTAGGAGAAGTCCTGCAGGGGACATTCGCCGCCCTTGTCGCAGACCGGACAGTCGAGCGGGTGATTGATGAGCAGGAACTCGAAGACGCCGGCGCGCGCCGCTTCGACCTCGGCCGAACGCGTGTCCACGACCATGCCGTCCGCGCAAACCGTCGAACACGACGTCTGCAGCTTCGGCATCTTCTCGATCTTGACAATGCACACCCGGCAGGAGCCGTCGATGCCGATGCCAGGGTGATAGCAGTAGTAGGGAACGGAGATGCCGTTTTCAATGGCGGCCTGAAGGACGGTCTTGCCCTTCTCAACAGTGATCGGCCGCCCGTCGATCGTCAGCGTGACGGTGTCCATGGGTTCTCGATCATATCAATCGCGGCCGTCGCGTGCCAGATTCGGCTGGCCGACGACGAGGTTCAGGGCAGGCGATGGATCTCGGCCAGCAGCCCCTCGTCACGGTCGACCTCGACCTCCCGCAGGGCCCCGGCCAGCGGGACGGTGGTTTCGGTCACCTTGCTGGTCACCGGGACGGTCACCGTGGCGGTCGTGCGGTCGTTGTAGATCAGCCGCAGGGTGAGCGGAAAGTCGAACACGTCGTCCTGCTGTTGCTCGACCCGAATCGCCAGGCGCGGGCCGGCCGGGCCGGTTTCGGCGCGCGTGGCCAGGGTCGCCGTCGGCAGGCTCGTCGCGTAGATCCAGCGTTCGAAGAAGCGTTCGAGATCCTGGCCCGAGGCGGCCTCCATGGCGGCCCGCAGATTCTCGCTGCCCGCCTTCCGGTACCGCCAATCGGCGTAGAACCGCCGGATGCCGGCAAAGAACGCGTCGTCGCCGACCATCCGCCGCAGCATGTGCAGGACGACCCCGCCCTTGTTGTAGACGAGCGCGCGATGGACCCGACCCTCGTTCCGGATATGCCCGAGCCGGTAGCCGAGGTACACCGGCCCCTGTGGGGAGGCATCGACGGCCCACTTGCGCATGTGCCGGAGGACGGCGCCGAGCGCCTCCGGGCCGCGAAGGTGGCCGGCATACATCGCCGCGAAATATTGGGAAAACCCTTCGCTGAGCCACTGCTCGTGGTAATTGCGCCAGCCGACCGCCTGGCCCCACCATTGGTGCGCCAACTCGTGCGCCAGGTAGAACTCGGGAAAGTTGTCGAACGCCGCCGGGTCATTGCGCCAGACGAGGCCGCCCCCCGGCGCCGGCAGCGCCTGATTGAGGACGGCGAAATAGCCCGGGCTGTGGCCGCCGGGCACCGTGTGCTCGGTCAGCGCCATCGTGAAGCTGTCGTAGGGGATGTCGCCGACGATTGAATCGTAGAACCGCGCGATGTCGGTCGCCCGGGTGACGTGCTGCCGGCTCAGCCCGGTCTGCCGCGGATTCGACTCGACGCTGAGCGCCAGCGCCGTGTGGACCGGCGGCGCCGGCGGCGGCCGCAACGGCTGGTTCTCGGCCACCATGACGATGCCGGCGCCGACACCCGGCGGCACCGTGGACGCCGGCAGCATCCGCGGCTCGAAGACGATCTGCGACTCGTCGGTCCGGATGAAGCGGCTGACGATGAACGAGAGATAGCGGACCGGCCGCTCGGCGCGGAACATGTACAGCTTGCCCGGCTGCGAACCGATGGCGGTCACGAACATCGGCGACTTCGGCTGCTGCGTGCCGCTGCCGACGCAGACGTAGGGACTCGGCACCGTGATGTGCATCACCGCGGTGGCGTAGTCCGTGATCGGCGCCTGCGGATACCAGTAGCTCTGGTTGCTGTAGAGGAAGTTCGGTTCACCGCGCGTCGACGTGGCGGTCGGCAGGTCGGGCGCACCGGACCCGAACGTCGGTGCGTCGCTCTGTTGTGCCACGCCGGCGTTCTCGCGATCCGGCGGCTGCGGGGCCAGCCGTCCGGCGTACTCGATGGTCAGCGAGATCTCGCTCTCCGGCATCATGGAGAGCGGCAGCGACACGAGAATCGAGTTCTGGCCCTTGGCACGCAGCCCGAACAGGCGGCCGAAACGATCGCTCTCGATCGACTTCACCACCAGCGAGTCCGCCAGCCGGATGTTCAGCTGCGCCGCCACCGTCCGCTTCACCCGCAGCCGCATGGTCGTCGTTCCGACGAGCCACGTCCGGTCAGGATCGAGCGTGAGATCGAGATCGTAGTGAAGCACGTCGTAGGCGGCGAGCGCATCCTCGTCGTAGAAGCGGCCGCGCTGCCCGAGCTTCTTCTGGGAGGCATAGACTGCGATGTTGCGCTGCCGCCGCCGTTCGAAGAACGAGATGTCCTCGGGTTCGTCGGACGATTTCGCGTAGGTCAGCGTGCCGAAGCGGCGGGTTCGTACTTCCGCGAGGAAGTCGCCTTCGCCGGGAATCAGCGACCAGGCGTCGGACGACAAATCGGCCAGATCGAGCACGAACGACTTCGCCGATTCCTCGCGGAACACCTGGTCGGCGCGGCGCAGCAGACGCGCGTCCACCGGTTGCGCCGACAGCTGCGACAGGTCGGCGTGCTCACTCACGTCGCGGAAGCGCAGATAGGCCGCATCGAAACGCGTGCCGAGCGTCGTGTCGCCCGAGTAGATGCGCACCTGCCCCTTTTCGGTGTCGGGCGCCGGCGAGAAGCGGATGTCGCCGGTGCCGAGCAGGACCAGTCCGGTCGGTCCGCTGCCGGTGTCGATGCGGAAGACCGTGCCCTCGACGAGCGTCAGCGTCAGATCCTCGGCGCGCACCACGAAGTTGCGGGCGGCGAATTGCGTCGTCCGGGTCACCGACAGTCGGAACAGCTGATCGACCGACGACAGGGAGTCCTGGTCGGCAATCCGCCACCCGCCGACGTCGCGCGGCTCGGCCTCGAACTGCAGCGTGTCGACGCGGGCCGCGTCGCCGAACTCGGCGAACATGTCGACGATGACACGGTAGGCGACGGTGTTCGTGACCGTGCGGTTGAGCGTCAGCCGCTCGCGTTCGAGAAACACGACGCGCGTCGCACCCGGCCGGAACGTCGCGGCGGCGAAGTCCGCGGCGCGCCCGCGGTCGGCATCGTCGGCGAGCAACGCCGCGTAGGCCGCCGGATCGCCGGTGCGCGCCACCTGCTCGATGCGCTGCAGCAGTTCGCGGATGCGCGCCGACTCGTCGGTCTCCACGGCCGCTTCGGGCGCCAGCTGCGGGGCGGCCGCCGCCTGGGCCGACAGCCGGGCATCGTCGGGCGATACCAGCGCCAGCAGCAACAGCGCGAACAGCACCCGCATCTGCATCACGACACGGACTGCGCCGCCGGAATGACGCCGAGTTCACGGCCGACGGTCGCGAAGGCGTCCAGGGCGAACTGGAGCTCCTCACGCGTGTGGGTCGCCGTCACGATGGTCCGGACCCGCGCCCGGCCACGGGAGACGGTGGGGAATCCGATTCCCTGCGCGAACACGCCGTGGGCGAACAGGCGATCGGAAAGCGTCATGGCCAGCGCCGCGTCACCGACGATGACCGGCGTGATCGGGCTTTCGCTCGGACCGGTGTCGAATCCGAGCGCCGCCAGGCCGGCCTTGAAGAAGCGCGTGTTGTTCCACAACCGCTCGATGAGGCCCGGTTCTTCCATCAGCACCTCGAGCGCCGCGAGACAGGTCGCGGCGACCGCCGGCGGGTGCGACGTGGAGAACAGGAACGGGCGCGCCCGATGATACAGGAACTCGACGAGCGAACGGCTGCCGGCCACGTAGCCGCCCAGCGCACCGATCGCCTTCGACAGCGTGCCGACCTGGACGTCGACCCGCCCGTGCATGCCGAAGTGATCGATGGTGCCACGCCCGTTGCGGCCGAACACCCCGCTCGCGTGAGCATCGTCCACCATCATGATGCAGCCGAACTCCTCGGCGACGGCGCAAAGTTCCGGCAACGGTCCGAGGTCGCCGTCCATGCTGAACACACCGTCGGTGATCAGCAGCTTGCGCGGCGCCGCCGGCAGGTCTCGCAGAATCCGCCGCGCGGCGTCGACATCCTTGTGCGGAAAGACCTTGATCGCGGCTCGACTGAGGCGGCAGCCGTCGATGATGCTGGCGTGATTCAGCTCGTCGGAGACGACGACGTCGTCCTTCGTCAGGAGCGACGAGACGGTGCCGGCGTTCGCCGTGAACCCGCTCTGGAAGACGACGACCGCCTCGGTCTGCTTGAACGCGGCCAGCTGGCGCTCGAGCTCGAGGTGGATCGCCATGGTGCCGGCGATGGTGCGCACCGATCCCGAGCCGACGCCGAACCGCTGGATGGCTTCGATGGCGCGCGCGCGCAGCCGCGCGTGCGTCGTCAGTCCCAGGTAGTTGTTCGAAGAGAGATTGACGACGACCCGGCCGTCGACCGAGGTTTCAGCCGCCTGCTCGCCGTCGAGAACCCGCAACCGTCGGTACAGTCCGTCGCGCGCGAGGGACTCCAGTTCCGTGGCCAGATAGGCGAGCGGATCGGGGCGCATATAGAGTCGGCAGCCGCCTGCACGGAAAATGTGACGGGCACCAGTATATGACGTTCATCGGGCTGTCCAAGGTGCTTCGCGGCCCGACAAAAGGCACGCCGGGCAGCGACTTCTGTTCAGCTCAGAAAGAGCAGCGCCGTCCACGGCACGATCGACAGCACGACGTAGATGCCGGTGAGCACCGCGACGGCGGCGTGGACGCCCCGGAGGTGGAGCAGCATGCCGAACCCGATGGCGACGAGCTTGGCGGCGGCCAGGCCGGTGCCCGGCCCGACCATGCCCACGGCGCTGCGAATCAGCGGATTTGCTTCGACATTCAGGCCCCAGATCGACAGGCCGGCGTAGGTGTAGAAGCCATCGAGATACTGCACCAGCATGAAGCCGATGACGGCAAGGTTGCCGAACCGCTCGTCGGTGGCACGCCAGGAACTGGTCACCATCTGCATCCCGCGACCTCTGAAGCTGCGGCGCGGCCCCGTCACGCGCGACCGCCCGCCAGCTCCCTCGTCGCGAAGATTATCAAGATCGGTGCCCGCAGACCCAACAGAATGGTGATCGCTACGCCTGGATGTGGTGCGCCCGCTCACCCAGCCGATCGCGCTCGTCGAGGAGTTCCTGCACCACCACCTGGACGATGGCCGCCGAGGGGACGGCGAGCAGGGCGCCGAGGATGCCCAGCAGCGCGCCGCCAATCAGCAGCGCCGTGATGACGACGACCGCGCTGACGCCCACCTGGCGCGACATCACCCGCGGCACCAGCAGGTGGTTCTCGAACTGCTGCTGGACGACGAAGAAGACGAGCACGAACAGCGCGAGCTGCGGCGAAATCGTCAGTGCCACCAACACAGCCGGTACGGCCGACAGAATGGGCCCGATCATCGGCACCAGTTCGCCGATCGCCGCCAGCAGGGCGAGCACGTAGAAGTACGGCACGCCGAGCAGGTAGAGGCCGATCGCCGCCGTGCTGCCAATCGTGCCCGCGAGAATCAGCTGGCCGTTGAGCCAGGCGCTGACCTTCTCGCTGATCTTCGTCGACACACCGGCAACGCGGGCCCGCTCGCCGGGCGGGAAGAGGCGGGCGAACGCCGCGAAGAGGTTGTCACCGTCGATGAGCAGGTAGAACGTCAGGATGAGGACCGTCACGAGGCCGAACAGCGCGCCGAGCACCGTGGTGAAGGCGGTCGCCACGCGGCCGACGGCGTTGCCCGGCCCGGGCGCCGCACGGACGGCCTCCTCGAGGGTGATGCGGTGGTTGAGCAGGCCGCGGTCGAGCAGCAGCGTCTGCCCACGGTCGAGCCAGCCGGGCAGCCCGGCCCACAAATCCTGCGCCTGCTGGATGAGCGGCGGGATGACCAGCAGGCCCACGAAAATCAGCGTGGCGACGATGGCGAGGTAGACGAGGAGAATGGCCACCCAGCGCGGAAGACGTCGTGTGCCGACACGGAAGAGACGCTGATGCTCGATGGCGCGCACCAGCGGTCGAAAACCAATCGCGAGCAGCACGCTCACGTACACCAGCAGCAGCGCCTGCCGCGCCTGATACGCCGCCCAGACGATGATGACGGCCAGAACGGTGAGCGCGATCGCCCGCGCGACGGTTGAGGTCGAAGAAGCCACGCCGCGAGGTCAGCAAGGACGATGCCCTGCGCGGAGCCCGGCGGCAACGCGTCAGCCGGATCCGGATCGAATCGGAAGGCCGGTCGGCGATCCCAGGTCCACCAGCTAGCCGAGGTAGGTGGCCGTGAAGTCGCCCATCAACGTATAGATCTCGCGCAGTTCGTCGGGCGCGGCGAGGAACACGATGCGCATGTAGCCTTCGTCGGCCGGCATGCCGAAGCCGGCGCCGTAGACCACCAGGATGCCGGTCGCCCGCAGCAGCGCCAGGACGTAGTCTTCGTCCGTCGTGCCGGGAGGCAGGGTCAGCTTCGGCATGGCGTAGAACGCCGCCCGTGGCGCCACGATGCTCATCCCCGGCATCGCCTGCAGCATCGACGTGGTGATTGCGGCGCGCTCACGCATCGCCTCGCGCAGCGCCCGCTGCGGCGCGCGATCGCCCTTGAGCGCTGCCGGAATCGCGAACTGCGTTGGTGTCGTGCTGCACAGACGACCGTCCGCCAGCTTGCGCATCGCGCTCACGACATCATCCAGCCGCGCCGTGTTCGAGACGGCGAGCCAGCCGGTGCGCCAGCCTGGAGCGACGTACCCCTTGGACAGGCTCGACAGCGAAATGATGGCCGCCTCCGGTGCCAGGCTGCCGAGCGGCGGCACCGACCCGTCGTATCCGAGATCGCCGTACACCTCGTCGGCCAGAATCGGAAGCCCATGCCGCTCCGCGAAGGCGATGAGCTTGCGCCGGACCTCCGCCGAGTAGATGGCGCCGGTCGGGTTGTTCGGGTCGATCAGCACCAGGGCTCGCGTGTCCGCCGTGACCACCCGCTCGAGATGCTCGAGATCCGGCGTCCACCCCTGAGAGGGATCGGTCCGGTAGTACACCGGCTGGCCCCCCAGCTTCGCCAGGACCGCCGTATACAGCGGATAGGTTGGCATCGGCACCAGGACGTTCGTGCCGGGGTCGACTAGTGCCGTCAGCGCCAGCTCGATGGCTTCGGAGGTGCCGGCGGTGACCAGGACGCGATCGGGCGACACCGCCCAGCCGCGGCTGCTGTATTCCTCGGCGATGGCTTCGCGGGCCGGCAGGATGCCGGCCGACGCACAGTAGCCGTTCTCGCCGTTGCGCAGCGCCCGCACCACGGCGTCGATCAGATGCGCCGGAGGCTGGAAACCGAACGCGGGCGGGTTGCCGATGTTCATGTACCGCACACGTCGGCCGGACGCCTCCACGCGCTTCGCTTCGACCACGATGTTGCGAATGGCGTAGGAGAAGTGACCGACACGTTGTGCGACGGGGACAGCAGTCTTCGCCGAAGTCACTCCGGAATCTTACCGCGACCCCGCGATGGACTCATACCGACACGGGTTGCGGCCGATAAACGCACCACACGAGCAGCGGATTCGACGGAGACGCGGGGACCGGGGACCGGGACGTCAGCCGCTCTCGCGAGTGAGTTGCCCTGAACGATCCGCACCCGCGAACGGCCGGGTCGACAAGTGTAAATATTACTCGCTGAGAAGGCCGAGATGCTATCCGTGTAATATTTTCCCTATCCGGTGACACCCCGACGGTTTTCTCCCCGCCCCGTAGATCGTTACTAAGCTCATTAAAATCAACGGTATCCAGCTGACGTGCGTACCATTGCACGCTTGGCAGCCAGTTTGGAAGAGGGAAGGGCAGATGAAGCGGATTTCGCTCATCGTTACGGCAACTCTAATGATTGCGGCGCTGTCAAACGGGCGGGTTCTGGCTCAGGTGAGGCCGGCGACGGCAGGTCAGGACACCCTTGTTCAGGGCGGCGCCCCGGTGGCGACGTTCAAGTCGGCGGTTGACCTCGTGCGTGTCAGTGCCGTGGTCAGGGACCGGAAGGGGCGGTTCGTCCGCGATCTCGACGCGAGAGATTTCCATGTCCTCGATGACGGACACTCGCGTCCCATCGCTGACTTCAAACATGACCTCGCGGGCGTCAGCGTCGCGATTCTGTTCGACGTCAGCGGCAGCATGGAAGCGCGGTTCGTGAAAGCTCGCGAAGCCGCCACCCACATGCTCGGCTGGCTCGACCGGCAACGGGATGAGGCGGCGGTGTTCGCGTTCGATACGCGGCTCAGTCAGCTCACGCCCTTCACGGTCGGTCTGCCGACGCTACCGCAGGAGCTGGATCTGCTCTCGCCGTTCGGAGCAACCGGCCTGCACGACGCCATCGCTCAGACGGCGCGACGGCTCGACGGCCGCGAAGGTCGCCGACGCGCGGTCGTGGTGCTGACCGACGGCGTGGACAACGCGAGCCGACTCTCGTCCAGCGAGGTGTCGGGCATCGCCAGCGCGATCGATGTGCCGGTGTACGTCATCGGCATCGTTCCTTCGATCGACAATCCGGCGGCGGAATCCTCGGTTCCGTCGGCGGCCCGATCGGCGCTCGTGGGCTCTCTTGCCGACCTCGCCGAATGGACCGGTGGTCATTCGTTCGTAGCCAGTACGCCGGGCGAGCGCAACGCCGTGGCCCGCCAGATCGTCGACGAGCTGCGTCATCAGTACTTGATTGCATTTGAATCGAGCGGTAAACCGGGCTGGCACCCGCTCGTGGTCCGAGCGCGCGACAAGGACCTCACGGTCCGAGCCCGGAGCGGTTACTTTGCGGGGCAATCTCGCCCGACTTCGCATTAGGAGGATCGACATGTTCCGGAATCTCTTCGTGGCCATTCCGATTGCCGTATTGGCGGTTGGCGGCTCGACCGCGTGCGCGACGAAAAAGTTCGTCCGCACCAGCGTTGGTGAAGTGAACGACAAGGTGGACTCCCTCGGTCGCTCGGTGGAGGAAACGCAGGAGCGCACCCGTCAGAACGAAGGCCGCATCGCGGAGGTCGACACCAAGGCGCAGGCAGCTGACGCCAAGGCGGCACAGGCCGGCACGGCGGCACAGGCCGCTCAGACCGCCGCCAACACGGCGAACAGCGCCGCCAACGCCGCCAGCGCCAAGGCCGACGCCATCGACAAGGCGACCAAGCGCATTGTCTTCGAAGTCGTGCTGAGCGAGGACGAAGGCAACTTCGCTTTCGCCAAGACCCTGTTGCCCGATGAAGCGAAGTCGAAGCTCGACGAGATCATCACCCGCATCAAGTCCGATCCGAAGGGCGCCTTCTTCGAGATCGAAGGCCACACCGACAACGTCGGCGACAAGGTCTACAACGAGAAGCTCGGTCTCGAACGCGCCGAAGCCGTGAAGCGTTACCTCTACGAGCAGCACCAGATTCCGCTGCACAAGATCAACGTCATCAGCTACGGCGAAGACAAGCCGATCGCCCCGAACAAGAACCGTGAAGGCCGCGCCCAGAATCGCCGCGTGGTCGTCAAGGTCATCGCGTAAGAACGCCTCGAGGGACGGCCGGCAATCTCCGGCCGTCCCTGCGTCGAACGCAGTCAACCCGGACAGCGCCCCCATGCTGACGAGCAGCCTCGACGATCGGGAGATCCAGTTGCTGCTGGTGGCGCTCCGCTACTGGCGGACCCATCGATCCGACGGCGTCAGCCGTCGCACCGACCCGCACCTCCCGCCGGAACGGGTCGAACTCCTGCTCGCGAAGCTCAGTAGCTGTCTGCCGGCGTCGGAGCGCGACCCGCGGCAGCGGACACTCTTCGCCGGCACCGCTGATCCTGCGTCGACACCCGCCGAACCGACGGCCGGCCCGGAGCAGCGCGACAAGCCCGGATCCGCGCAGCGCTAGTCCGATCCCGGCGAATCACGGCCCGCCCTCGCCGCGTTGCGCGGGAGGTGACGCGCCGCCAGCGGGTCCGCCCTCCCCTTCTCCCGCACCCCTCACACCACCAGCCACTCTGATACTCTGCGGCAGTGCCCGTCCTCTGCGGACGGACCTTCTGTTCGAAGGGCGGATGCCAGATGGATTTGCAGGGCAAGACGGCGTTGCTGACCGGCGGGAAACGAATCGGGGCGGTGGTTGCAGCGCAGCTGGCACGCCGCGGCGTCGACGTCGCGCTGACCTTCGCGCGTTCCAGAGCCGACGCGGAAGAGACGGCGGCCACCGTCATCGCGCTCGGCCGTCGCGCGGTGACCTTCGCAGCCGATCTGTCCGATCCAGACGCGTGCACGACGGTGGTCGAGCATGCGGCCGCCGAACTCGGCCGACTCGACATCCTGATCAACATGGCCTCGATCTACGTCCAGAAGCCTCTGGACGACGCGACGCTCGCGGACTGGGAGGCACCGATGCAGGTCGACCTCCGCGCCAGCTACCTGTGCGCCCGCGCCGCCATCCCACACATGCGCCGCCAGGGCGGCGGTCGCATCGTCAACTTCGCCGACTGGGTGGCGGCCAGCGGCCGACCGCGGTATCGCGGCTACCTGCCCTACTATGTCGCCAAGGCTGGCGTGATTGCGTTGACGGAAGCACTGGCGCTCGAACTCGCCGGCGATCACATCCTCGTGAACGCCATCGCGCCCGGACCGATTCTGGCGCCGCCAGATCTGAATGCCGCCGAGTTCAAGGCGGTCGAAGCCGCCACGCCGCTCGGCCGGTGGGGTGGTGAGATCGAGATCGCGAAGGCGGTCCTCGCGTTCCTCGAGTCGGACTTCATCACCGGGGAGACGATCCGCGTCGACGGCGGTCGTCACCTGCGTTGACCGATATCAGCGGATGCCGGCGAGCTCCAGGATGCGCGCCAGCGTGCTGTGGGCCTTACCGATCGGCAGATTGCTGATGTAGAAGTGGCGGACCCCGACCCCGGCGAGTGCGCGTATCGTGCGCGCACACACTTCATCGGCGCTCGCCCCCGCACCGAATTCGCCGGCGAGCCCGTCGACCGGCACCGGCAGGAATTCCTTCAGGATCTCCAGCGTCCGTGGTTTCGCGCTGCGGTAGTAGAACACGCCAAACAGGCCGGGCAGGGTCAGGCCGCGGCGTACTGCGGCGTCGAGGAATCGGGTCACTGCCGTCAGATCGTGGTGACTGACCACCTGCGTGAGATAGAACTCCGCGTTGAACTCCGCGTCGACCAGGAAGTCGATCTGGCGCTCCGCGTCGGCGTGCGGGTTGGCCCAACCGCCAAGTTCCAGGTCGGCGTTGCGCCCGCGCAGCAGCTGGCGCAGCTGCCAGGCGTGCGACACCGCGCGAGCCGGCCCGACGCTCTTGTCGCCGCCGAGCACGACCAGCGAACGGAAGCCGTGCTGGTGCGCCCGTTCCGCGTACGACAGGCAGTACTCGAGCGAGTGCTTCGTCGTCAGGAACGGGACGATCCGCTCACGCGGAACGTCTTGCCCGAGGTTGATCGCGAGATGTCGGAGGTTGTCCTCTTCCTTGGTCCCGACGGCGCTGTCGGTGAGGAAGACGAACGTGCCGGCACGGGTGAGCCGGCGGACGGCGTGGTAGGTGTCGATCCAGGCGTCCATGCCTTCGGCCGTCGCGAGCTCCGCCCGTGGCGGGCGAAGCTCGGCGGCGATGACCGACGCGCCGGAGCGCAGTGCCGTCAGCAGGTCGGGAGAAGCCAGTGCCGTCAGGCCAGACGCTGGTGCGTCTTGAGCACTTCGTCGATGAGGAAGAGGTCGGTCAGTAGCGCCCGCAGGTGGATGGACGCGTTGAGATTGTCCACGAGCTGCGAGCTGATGGCCGGCTGCGCCAGGACCAGACGGATGGCTGCCTGGGCGTCGCGGGCATCGCGCTCGAGGACGGCGATGAAGCCGGCGTAATCAGCCGGCGAGTCGACGCCGAGCTGGTCGACGAAGCGGGTGAGGAACGCCGCCAGATCCGACAGCGCCCCATCCGCCTTGCGCAGGTACTCGCGAACCTGGGCGCCCGAACCGCTGCCCTGGTCCGTGGGGAGCCCCTGCGCCGCGTAGGCGAGCATGAACTCGTAACACTCTTCGATGACATCGCAGCGCGAGCTGAGTTCAGCCCGCGCTGCTTCGATCGCTGTGCTCACGCGCGCCCCGCCGGCTGCGAGCCGCCCTTGACGTTCCAGCGGCGCGTGTCGTGATGCATCAGGTAGTCGCGGCGCGTGATCTTGCCGAAGATCATCGCCTTGGTGATCCAGAACTTCTCGGGCCGCAGCGCGAAATAGACGTGCGCGATGACCAGGCCCACGAGGCCGACGCCGGCGAGGCCGTGCAGCACGTAGGTGAAGCCCCAGGTGGCATCTCCGAGGATGTAGGGATTGCGATCGAAAATCGGCGTGCGCACCCGGCTCATCATGAAGATGCCGCTCAGCGCCGCCGTCAGTCCGACGACGACGATGGCGAGGTGGTACAACCGGTTCCCCATCGGGTACTTGGCCGGCTTCGGAGCGTTGGTCTCGCGACCGAGTTCGGCCATCAGTTCGGCCTTGATCTCCGGAATGTCCTTCGGGCCGACCCAGATCGACCAGAAGTCCATGAAGAAGGTCGCGTGGATGATGTGGTAGATGATCGACCCGGTCAGCACGAGGCCGGCCATCCAGTGCCACCACACCCAGGCGAACTTCACGCCGACGATGGGCAGGAACGCGGTGAACAGCAGGGCGAACATCGACGCCGCCATCACCCAGTGAAACGCCCGGGCCATGAAGGTGTGGCGCTCGATGAGGTCCGGCAGGTTCTTGTGCGCGGCCTCGAGGGCGTCGGTTTCAGCCTCGCTGTGTTTGTGGTGCGCCGACAGCACCATGTAGCTCGCATGTGCGACCAGGAACATCACGCCGGCGAACAGTGATGCCCAAAGCAGGTCCCACGACACGTGCGTGAGGATCTGCTGTCCCCAAGGATTGCGTCCCCACGTCAGGAAGTCCATTTGCTCCTCCAGCCTACGTCGTTTGCGCCGCGCTCGTGCCGCGGATCGCGCGTGCCACGAGGTTCCGCATCAGCGGCACCTTGTAGCCGTTGTAGCGAAGCGGCTGCGCGCCGTCTACCGCCAGTTCACCCGCCATCTGGGCGGTCTCGTTGTTGCGCGGCT
>CADEDC010000053.1:0-22976 GCA_902825985.1 uncultured Acidobacteriota bacterium
ACCCAGTGGCGGCTGAGCAGCTGCACCGTCTCGTCACCTTCGTTGGTGATGCGGACCGTGTAGTGGAAGAACCAGCGGTTCTCGAACGGCTGGGACCGATCCGGCGCGTAGTGCGACTCGACCTCGACCCGGACGTTGTTGGTCACCGCCTCAGACGATGACCCCGGAGGCGCGGGGCTCTTGTACTCGGACATCACATCCTCGAACCAGCCGATCCCATCATAGCAACATTTCGGCGACGGTCCGGCGCGCGACGGACGGCTGGCCGGCGGCCGGCCGGTCACGTACTATGGTCGCTGACCATGGCCGCGCCGATTCGCTGGTCCGTTTGCCTCGTCGCCACCCTGTGGCTCACGATGACGCTGCCGGGCGGCCGGTTCCCGGTCGCCGCGCAGAGCGACCTGGACACGTTGATGCGCGAGGTCATCGGCAGGCGGGACGAGAACTGGACGAAGCTGTCGCAGTACGTCCTCGACGAGCGCGAGCGGCTGGCCATCCGCGGCGCCGATGGCGCCACGCTCTTCGGCGAGCAGCGCGACTTCACCTGGTACATCCGCGACGGCTTCTTCGTGCGCAGTCCGGTGCGCGTCAACGGGGCGGCGGTCGGCGACGGCGATCGCCGTGCCGCGGAAGCCGCCTTCCTCGCACGCGAGACGCGGCGCGAACGCCGCCGGGCCGGCCCGGAGGCCGAGGTGGCGCCGGACGCCGGGCCGGCGGCCGAGGCGGGCGGCAACGACATCGCCGCGCTCATCAGCCAGGGACGGCAGCCGCAGTTCATCTCGTCGGCCTACTTCCTGCGTTTCGCCTTCGAGTCCGGCCGCTACGCATTGGTCGGCCGCGAGACGCTCGACGGGCGCGAGACGCTCAAGGTCGAGTACTACCCGTCGGCGCTCTTCCGGGATTCGCGCCGGCCCGATGCCGAGCGTCGGCGCAACGACCCGGTCGGCATCGAGATGCGCCGGCTGATGAACAAGGTGTCGCTGGTCACGCTGTGGGTCGAACCGGACGAGCGCCAGATCCTCAAGTACACCTTCGACAACGTCGCGCTCGACTTCCTGCCGACGCAGTGGTTCAGCCGCGTGACCGACGTCCAGGCGTCGATGACCATGGCGCAACCGTTTCCCGGCGTCTGGCTGCCGCGGCGCATCGACGCGAGGATTGCCGGGATGCTGGCTGTCGGCCGGTTCGACGTCGAGTACGAAACCGAGTACGTCGGCTATCGCCAGGCCGACGTCGGCACGAAAATCGTCCCCCCCGACCGCCGCTGATCCGCATGGTACTGGTCGCGATCGTGCTGATGTGCTCGTGGGTCTGGCCGCTCGCCGCCGCGGCGCAGCCGGCGTCAGCGGCTGACGAGACCGTCGTAGCCGTGCAGGTCCACGGCAACGTGCTGACGCCATCGGACGAGATCATCGCGTTGGCCGGCATCCAGGTCGGCGCACCCTTCGACGCGGCGACCCTCGAGGCCGTCGCCGGCCGACTGCGCGGCGCCGCACGATTCGCGCGGGTCGACGTGCTCAAGCGCTTCGCCTCGATCGCCGATCCGTCCCGCGTCGTACTGGTGATCGTCGTCGACGAAGGGCCGGTCACGATCGAACGGACGGGGGATCCCGCCGCGCCGACGCGCGTCACCCGCAGCCGCGGGCTGCGGCTTCTCTACCTGCCGATCGTGCGATGGGACGAGGGCTACGGGGTGTCGTATGGTCTACGGGTGACGCACCCCGACCCGCTCGGGCCGAAGAGCCGGGTCTCGGTGCCCGTCACCTGGGGCGGCGAGCGGCGCGTCGGACTGCAGGCCGACCGGACGTTCGACCGTGGACCCGTCCGCCGTCTCGAGGCGGGCGCGTCGCTGACGCGCCGCCGCCACCCGCACTACCGCGTCGCCGACGTCCGCCGTCGCGCCGACGTCCGCCTGGAGACGCGGGCCGTCGGCAGCGCGCGCGCCGACGTCACGGGGGCGTGGGAGCACGTCCGCTTCGGCGGCCAGCCGGACCGGCTCGTGCGCTTCGGTGCCGGCGTCACGCTGGACACGCGGATCGATCCGCAACTCGCCCGCCAGGCGGTGTTCGCGAGAGTGGCGTCGGAGCGGGTGTGGTCGCGGGAGCGCGGGGCGATCACCACCTCGGTCGTCGACCTGCGCGGCTACGTCGGACTGGTCGGGCCGTCGGTGCTCGTCGTCCGGGCCTACCGCGACGGCGCCTCCGCGGCGCGGCCGGCCTTCGAGCAGCGGATGATCGGGGGGCATGACATTCTGCGCGGCCTGCGGTTCGGCCGGGCGGTCGGTGATACGCTGTCGGCGGGTTCGCTGGAGCTGCGCACGCCGGTGACCAGTCCGCTCAGCTTCGCCAAGCTGGGCGTCAGTGTGTTCCTGGACGCGGCCGCAGTTTACGATGGGGGGCGGCGGATCGGGGACCAGAAGTTCGAGCGCGGCGTCGGCGCCGGGCTGTGGTTCTCTGCCGCGTTCGTCCGCGTGAATCTGGCCGTCGCGCGCGGACTCGGACGGAGCACCCGGTTTCACCTCGGCACGAGCCTGCTGTTCTGACCAGGGCACAACGAACATGTCCAGCTCCCCGGAAACCCTTGCCGCCGCCATCGGCGTGCCGGTCGCGCGCCGCCACATCTTTCTCTGCTGCGATCAGACGACGCCGAAGTGCTGTGACAAGGCGCGGAGCCTCGCCGCGTGGGATTTCCTGAAGCGCCGGCTCAAGCAACTCGGTCTGGCCGAGCAGGGCGGCGTGCTGCGCACCAAGGCCAACTGCCTGCGCATCTGCGAGGGTGGACCGATTGCCGTCGTCTACCCCGAGGGAACCTGGTACGGCGCCTGCGACCCGCCGGTGCTCGAACGGATCGTCCAGGAGCACCTGCTCGGCGGCCGCCCGGTCGCCGACCTGGCGTTCGCCCAGCACCGGCTCGACGCGGAGCCGGCATGAACGTGCACACGATCCCGGTCACGACGCACGGCCGCTACCTGGTCGAGGCGCCGGCGTCCGACGCGCCGCGCGGCTGGCTGTTTGCGTTTCACGGCTACTCGGAGCACGCGACCGTGCAGATGGCGCGCCTGCGCGCGATGCCCGGGGCCGACGACTGGGTGTGCGTGTCGGTGCAGGCGCTGCACCGCTTCTACCGCGGCACGCGTCAGGCGGTCGCGGCGAGCTGGATGACGAGCGAGGACCGCGACCTCGCCATCCGCGACAACATCGCCTACGTCGATGCGGTCATCGAGCGCATCGTGACGGAGTGGCCGGTCGATGGCGGCGCGCTGGTGTTCGCCGGCTTTTCGCAGGGTGTGGCGATGGCGTTTCGTGCCGCGTGCGCGTCGGTGCGGCCGGTCGCGGCGGTCATCGCCCTCGGCGGCGACGTGCCGCCGGAGCTCGACGCCGACGCGCTGCGTCACATCGGGCACGTCTTCTACGGCCGCGGGGATCACGACGAGTGGTACTCGGCCGATCAGTTTGCCGCCGATCAGGAGTGCGTCCGCCGGGCGGGCGTCGACCTGACGACCTGCCGGCTCGACGACGACCACGCGTGGACGGCCGGCTTCTCCGACGCCGTCGGCCACTTCCTCCAGGGGCTCGCCTCACCGCGGCACTGAGAACGGGATCAACTGTGTATCCTCGACTGATCACCCTGCCCTTCTACACGCTGCATACGTTCGGCGTCCTGCTCGCCGCGGCCTATCTCACCGCGCTCTGGTGGCTCGTGAAGACCGGCCGGCGCGAAGGCTTCCACCCCGATATGCTCACGTCGCTCGGCTTCTGGGCCATCGTCGGCGCCATCGTCGGGGCGAAGGGGCTGATGGTGCTGCGCACGCTGCCGGACTATTTGGCGCATCCGTCGGAGCTGTTCTCGGCCTCCTTTCTGACCAGCGCCGGCGATTTCTACGGCGGGTTCATCGGCGGCGTCGTCGCCGCCGTCCTGTTCTTCTGGAAGAATCCGTCGCTGTCGTTCTGGCCGCTCGCCGACCTGTGCGCACCGTCGATCGCGCTCGGGCAGGGCATCGGCCGGATCGGCTGCCTGATGGCCGGCGACGACTACGGCAGCCCGACCAGCCTGCCGTGGGCGGTGACCTTCACCGACCCGGATGCGGCGTCGATTGGCGGGGCGCCGCTCGGCGTGGCGCTGCACCCGGTACAGCTCTACGAGTCGCTGTTCTGTTTCGCGCTGTTCTTCGTGTTGATCCGGCTGGCGCGGCGCAAGACGTTCGACGGCCAGATCCTGATCGCCTACTCGGTGATGTATGCCGTCGGGCGATTCATCATCGAGTACTTCCGCGGCGACCTGGACAGGGGATTCCTGCCCGGCGGGCTGTTCTCGACGTCGCAGTTCATCGCCATCGTCATCTTCGTGATGGCGCTGGCTGCCGTGCCGCTGCGCCGCAACGCCGGCCTGCGGACCGCCGGCGTGCCGGCGGCGGCGCCGACCCACGGCGGCCGGCGTCGACGCTAGGTCGGCGGCGACAGGCCGGGCGCGGTCGCTCGATACGGGTCGGGGCGGACGATTTCCATGAGCCGCGACGGGTCCGCCAGCCCGGCGAATCCGAACTGCGCGTAGAGGCCGTGTGCGTCGCGCGTCGCCAACATGACCCGCCGCAGGCCCTGGAGCTCGGCGTGCGACATGACGGCGTGCATGAGGCGCTTGGACAGGCCGCGCCCGCGGTGATCCTCGAGGACGTAGACGTCGGCGAGATAGGCGAAGGTGGCACGGTCGGTGACCACGCGGGCGAACCCGACCTGGCCGCCGCGGTGGTAGACGCCGAAGCAGATGGAACCGGCGATCGCCCGCGCGACGGTGTCGCGTGGGATGCCGGGCGACCAGTAGCTGCGGCTGAGATACGCGTGAATCGCGTCGAGGTCGAGACGGCCGGGATCGGTCGATACCTCGTATTCGTCCGACGGCGACAGCGGCTGTGGGGCTCGTGAGTCAACCATGGGGACCATCGACAGTATGCCATCGACCACCAGGCGGCGCACCCGATGCGCGTGGGCGCAGACGCCGCTGAGCATCGCCTATCACGACGCCGAGTGGGGCGTGCCGGTGCACGACGACCGCGTGTTCTTCGAGTTCCTCACGCTCGAAGGGGCGCAGGCCGGTCTGAGTTGGGAAACCATCCTGAAGAAGCGCGACGGCTATCGCACGGCGTTCTCCGGCTTCGACCCCGCACGTGTCGCGCGCTTCACGGATGCACGGATCGCGAGGCTGCTCACGAACCCGGCGATCGTCCGCCATCGCCAGAAGATCGCGAGCACCGTCGGCAACGCCCAGGCGTTCCTGACGGTGCAGCGCGAGTTCGGCAGCTTCGACGCCTACGTCTGGCGGTTCGTCGGTGGGGCGCCGCGGGTCAATCGTCCGCGGACCCTGGGCGACGTGCCGACGAAGTCACCCGAGTCGGACGCGCTCAGCCGGGACCTGCTGAAGCGCGGCTTCAGCTTCGTCGGCTCGACGATCTGCTACGCGTTCATGCAGGCGACCGGGCTCGTGAACGACCACGTCGTCGGCTGCCCGCAGTCGGGCGGCCGGCCGGAGCGGCGGCGGCGATCCCTGCCGTCGGTCTAGCCGGGAATGTTCGGTTCGACGAGCGTCGCGAGCTGCGCGAGCGATTCCTGCCATCCGAGGTAGCACATCTCGAGCGGGATGGCTTCCGGCAGCCCGTCCTGGACGATCGCCAGCTCGGTGCCGCAGATGACCGGCGTGAGCGTGACGGTGACGTTCATGACGCCGGGCATGTTCGGGTCGTCGAACCTGTCGGTGTAGCGAATCCGCTGGTTCGGGACGAGCTCGAGGTACTCGCCGCCGAAGGAGT
Source organism: uncultured Acidobacteriota bacterium (assembly GCA_902825985.1). GTDB lineage: Bacteria > Acidobacteriota > Vicinamibacteria > Vicinamibacterales > CAVVIG01 > VFZL01. The sequence goes on from CADEDC010000053.1 coordinate 5,801, forward strand.
GACCGTTACTGCTGCCGAAGTTGCGGAACGACATACGGAACGTGCCGCCGACCTTGGCGTCCATGTGGTGGACGGTACAGGTGAAGCCGTACGGCGGCAGCCATTTGGCCATGGCCTCTGGCTCGAGGAAGGCACGGTAGACCTTTTCAGGCTGGGCGGTCAGGACTCGATGAAGCTGGACACTGCGGACGGCCATGGAGGATTCTTCCTTTCCGGTTGAGTTCTGCAGCCGCAATCGGCCGCTTCACTGAGGCAGTCGAATCGGCGGGGTGGGTTTCGACATGCCCGTGCTCCAAGCGCGCCCAGCCCGTCACAGCGCGCCGGCGCGCCTTCAACCTGGACCGGCCGCCCCGGGCAGGCCCGACGACATCTGGCGGGCGATCCAGCCGACGATCACCTGCTGGACCGCCGCGTCGATGTCCGACCGTCCCCGGACTTTGAAGGAATGATCGCCGCCGTCGACGACGTGGAGGGTCGGCGTCGGGGTCATCCTGTCGATGACCGGCCGCAGTTCCTCCGGCGTGCCGAACGTGTCGCGACTCCCCTGGACGAAGAGCGCGGGCCGTCCGAGCCGTGGCAGGTGGGCGTCGCGCCGGGTCTCGGGCCGGCCCGGCGGATGCAGCGGGTAGCCAAGCAGGACGAGACCGGCGAGCGGCAGTGCGGCGTCGGCCGCCGCGACGTGTGTCGCCATCCGGCCGCCCATCGACTTGCCGCCGATGAAGAGCGCCCGGGCGGCGCTCGCCACCTCGCGCCTGGCGATGTCGATCACTTCGAGATAGCGGGCCTCGAGCACCGGCGCCTTGTCGGGGACGCGGCGTTTCTGTTCCATGTAGCCGAAGTCGAAGGTGACGACGTCGAGGCCGGCCGCGGCGATGGCGCCGGCGTAGCTCACCATGAAGGGATGGAACTGCCCGGCGCCCGCTCCGTGCGCGAGGATGAGCGCCGCGGCTGCGGTTCCGGCCGCGGCGTAGACGTGGGCGCCTGGGCCGATCTCGTGCACGCTAGTCCCCTGGAACCGTGATGACTTGCATAAGTCCCGGCGCGCGGCGCCCGGATCGCAAGGCGCGACGACCGAGGATATTGGCCATATCTGAGGGAGGAGCAACGCCGCGAGGCGGGATGCCGCGCCCGGGAATTATGTGAGTCATCACGGTTCCAGGGGACTAGTCCGCCAGCCGTCCGAAGACGACGACCGTCAGGATGCCGGCCGCGATCAGGAACACCTGTCGAATCGAGTTCCGGTCCACCGAGCCGCGGTGCAGGTCCGGAATCAGATCTGACATCGCGATGTACAACAGGCTGGCCGACGACACGGCCAGCACGTACGGCTTCACCGTCGGCAGCAGTTCCACGGCGACGTAGGCGAGCAGCGCACCGGCAATCCCGGACAGACCGGACAGCAGGTTCAGCAGCATCGCCCGGCGCCGGCTGTAGCCGGATGCCAGCAGGATGGCGAAGTCGCCGACTTCCTGCGGAATCTCGTGCGCCGCGACGGCAATCGCCGTATTGACCCCGAGCGGGACCGACGTCAGGACGGCGGTGCAGATGGTCGCGCCGTCGATGAAGTTGTGGAAGGCGTCGCCGAACAGTACGAGCGGCGCCGCCGCACCGTGCACGTGGCATTCGTTCGTGTGGCAATGCCGCAGGAGTACCAGCTTCTCGAGCATGAAGAACAGCAGGATGCCGAACAGCAGGGTGCCGAATACGGTGCCCGCGGGCAGGGCCTCGAGCGCTTCGGGCAGCAGCGCCAGCAACGCAACGCCGAGCAGCGCGCCGACGGCATAGCTGATCAGCCACGGGATGAGACGGGTTCGCAGCGAGTCGGTGAACAGCAACAGCGAGGAGGCGACGACCAGACCGCCGATGCTGCCGAGGATGCTCAGGCCGATCGCGATCGCGAGAAGAGGCACCGCGACATTCTATACGGCCTCGTGACAGGCCCGGCCGGGCGACGCCCGTGTGCCGTCCGGGTCAGTTCGCGACGTAGCCGCGGCGTGCCCGCACGCGATAGGTGCGGTCCTTCGTTTCGACGCGGATGGAGTGGTACTTGCCATCCTTGGCGCCGCTGGCCGGATAGCCGAGGAAATACTGCCGGCTCAATTCGTCGGCGATGCTGGCGGTCGCCGGATCCAGATCCTGCGCATCACGGACGATCTCGGTGCGCCCGCCACTGTCATCGGTGAGCTCGCGCAGGGCCGCCGCGTTGACGCGGTCGTCTCCCGCCGTGCGCACGCGCTGGCGCGGCTGCGGCGGCCGGGGAAAGACAATCTGCGGCGACACCTGCTGGAACAGCGGCGAGCGGCCGCCAGGCCAGCCGCCGCGGCCGCGACCCGGCGGGAAGGGCGGCCGGAACGGCGGCAGCGGTGCGCGCGGCGGGAACTGGCGCTGGAACGTCTGCCCCTCGCCATCGATGCCGATCGCGTAGACCAGCACCTCGCTCTGCCGAATCTGCTGGCGCACGTCGCGCAGAATCGACTGGCTCGACGTGTCGTTGCCGTCCGAGATGATGAGCAACGCTTTCTTCCGCTGCGAGCCGGATTGCGCCAGCGGCAGCGCGTCGGCGACGGCGTCGTACAGGGCGGTGGCGCCGTTCGGCGCGATGCGGCCGAGCGCCCGGCTCACCAGCGAGAAATCGGTCGTCCAATCCTGGACCAGCGTCGGACCATCACTGAATCGGTAGAGGAAGACCTCGTCGTCCGGACCGAGCAGCTCGTGCAGGAAGCGGTCGAGCGCGCGGCGCGCCGACTGGATCTTCTCGCCAACCATGCTGCCGCTGGCGTCGAGGACGATCCCGAGGCTGACCGGTACGCGGTCGGCGTTGAAATGCGTGATCGTCTGGCGCGCGTTGTCCTCGTAGATGGCGAAATCGTCCTGCGTCAGCCCGGGCACGAAACGGCCGTCGCTGTCGTAGACGGTGGTTGCGACGTTGATCAACTCGACGCCGCTGCGGAAGCGGAAGGTGTCGTCGCCGGGGCGCTCGGGAGTTGCCGTCTGCGCCTCGAGACCGGCGACGGCGAGCAGCGCCGCGGCGACGGCGCCGAGGGCGCGCCGCCTCGTCACGATCGGCCTCGCGTCGGCAACGGCGCCGCCGTCGCGATGGCGCGGTCGGTCCGTCGGCGTGAACGGCGATCGACATGCGGCACCACTGTCGTGCCGTCCTGGAAGCCGATGCGATAGCGCGCCGCAGCGGCGCCCGGGGCCAGCGCGACGGTGAACCCACCAGTCGCTCCCGGTTCGATCGCGCCAAGCGGGGTGCGGCCGCGGTGTATCACCTCGCCCTCGGCGTCGACCAGCAGGATGACCGCCGACAGCCCGCGCCGCAGCGGTGCGTGCGGCGGGTTGTGGACGCGCCCGCTCACCGTGAGGGTTCCGCCTGCCACGACCTCCGACAGCTGCACGAGTTCGAGCGTAGCACCGGACGCCGGGGAGCGGCGAACATCCGGTGGAGGAGCCGCCGGTGCGGTGGTGGACGCGGCTTCGGGCGGCAGAGTCGTATCGGGCAACGCCAGGACGGCGCCGGCCGCGATGACGGCGGCGACCGCAATCAGGGCCGGTGCGATGTCCGGCCCGGGCGACCTCGGCCGGCATTCCGCGGCGACACCCGGGTTATCGGTCGGCCGCGTCGGCAGGGGCGCCGCGGCACGCCTGTCCCGGCCGCGCAGCAGGCGCCAGGCCACCACGCTGGAGCCGGCGGCCAGCGTCACCGCGACCGCCGTGAAGAAGAAGAAGGTGGTGACGGCAATCATGATGAGGTGGCAGGGTGGTGCGCGGGGCCGGCGACCGGCACGGCGGTCCGTCCCCCCCGGATGTCGCGGCGGCACGTGGGGAGGGCGGATCGGCGGCACGGCGCGCCGGCGGGTGGCGCGATCGCGCTGGGCAGGCAGACCTCTTCGCGTGACATGTTCAGTATCGTGGTGAACCGAACCGTGCGAAGGCAAAAGTCTTGCCGTGGGCCGGCAGCCGCCGCAGCGGCGGAGGCGCAGGTTTCCCGAGTGATTTCAGCGGCAGCTGGCGGCGGGCCGGACGCCCGCCCGGCCGGTGTGCTCCGCACAGGACACCGGAGCCCCGGACGTGTCCTCAGGCCACGGTGTGGCCGGCGAGTTTCTCGAGCGCCTTGACCAGCGCCGAATGATCCGACTTGGCGCCGCCGTCCGCCTGCACGGCGTTGAAGAGTTCCTGTGCCGTTGCGGTGTTCGGGAGGGCGACGCCGAGGGCACGTGCGCCGGAGAGGGCGAGTGCCAGGTCCTTCTGGTGCAGCTCCACGCGGAAGCCCGGGTCGAACGTCCGTTTGATCATCCGCTCGCCGTGCACGTCGAGGACCCGCGACGCCGCGAACCCGCCCATCAGCGCCTGACGGACCTTGCCCGGGTCGGCGCCGGCCTTGGACGCGAAGACCAGCGCTTCGGCGACCGCCTCGATGGTGAGCGCGACGATGATCTGGTTGGCGACTTTGCACGTCTGCCCGGCGCCGTTGTCGCCGATGAGCGTGATGTTCTTGCCCATCAGCCCGAAGAGCGGGGCCACCCGGTCGAACGCCGCCTGCGGTCCGCCGACCATGATGGTGAGCGCGGCATTCTGCGCGCCGATCTGGCCGCCCGACACCGGGGCGTCCAGGTAGTCGCACCCGAGCTCGTTGATGCGCGCCGCGAAGGCCTTGGTTGCGATCGGTGAGATCGAGCTCATGTCGACCACCGTCTTGCCACGGCTCAGTCCGCCGGCAACGCCCCCGCCACCGAACAGCACGGCCTCCACGTCGGGGGTGTCGGGGACCATCGTGATGATGACCTCGGCGTGTCGTGCCACGTCTGCGGCATCGGCGCACGCCGTGCCGCCGCCGTCGGACAGCTCCGCCGGGACGCCGCTCCGCGAGTGCAGGAAGAGCTGATGTCCGCCCTTGATGAGGTTCAGGGCCATGGGTTTGCCCATGATCCCCAGTCCGATGAAGCCGACGTTCATCGCTTCCAGCCTCCGTCTTCGATCCAGCGCAGGCCGTCCTCGGTGCGCCCGGCAGGTTTGTACTCGAGACCGATCCAGCCGTCATAGCCGAGGCGATCGATCCAGTTCAGCAGAAAGCGGTAGTTGATCTCGCCGGTGCCCGGTTCGTGGCGCGACGGCGGATCGGCGACCTGCATGTGACCGATGCGCGGCAGGTGCCGTTCGATGGTCTTCGCCAGGTCGCCCTCCATGATCTGCATGTGGTAGACGTCGTACTGAACCGCCACGTTGGCGCCGACCTCGTCGATGATCGCGAGCGCCTGCCGCGTGTGCGTCAGGAAGAAGCCCGGGATGTCGCGCGTGTTGATCGGTTCGATCACCAGCCGGATGCCGGCATCGCCGAGCCGGGCCGCGGCGAGCTTCACGTTGCTGACGAACGTCGCGTGAGCGGCGGCCGCCGTGACACCGCCCGGGACGATGCCGGCCAGGCAGTTGACCTGGGGACATCCGAGGGCGCGGGCGTAGTCGATGGCGCGCGCCACGCCGTCGGCGAATTCGGCCGTGCGATCGGGATGGCACGCGATGCCGCGTTCCCCGGCGCTCCAGTTGCCGGCCGGCAGGTTGTGCAGTACCTGCGTCAGCCCGTGCGTCCGCAGCCGCCCGGCGAGATCGGGCGCGTCGTAGTCGTAAGGAAACAGGTACTCGACGCCCGTGAAGCCGGCGTGCGCGGCCGCGGCGAAGCGGTCCACGAACGGCACCTCGGTGAAGAGCATCGTCAAATTGGCAGCGAACTTGGGCATGGTGTGGCGGCGACTTGGGGGGCGGTCCATCCGCTCCACACGCGTCGCGGGCGGATTGTAGCGCGCTTCAGGCGCGCGGCTTCATGCCTTCGTAGAAGATGAGGCCATCGCGCTCGGCCAGGACGCGGACCGCTTTGTAGCCGTCGGCCTGGAAGGCGGCGGTCGGATCGGCCGACAGCACCGGCGTGCCGCGCTGCAGGGCGGCGCCCAGGCCGGTGCGCGCCGTGGCGCCGATGATCATGACCCGGCCGCCGGGCCGCAGCACCCGCAGGGTTTCGCGGACGACGAGGCCGCGGTCCGACGGCGACATCCGGGTGAAGGCGGCCGCGGTGTCGTCGACGATGGCGACGTCGAACGCGCTGTCGTCGACCGGCAGGGGCCGGGTGAGCGGCGACACCGTCACTTCGACCAGCACGCCGGCCCGCGATGCCGCCTTTTCGACCTGGGCGCCGGTCGCCGCGTCGGGGACGATTGCCGCGGCGCGGCCCGACAGTCCGACCTTGCCGGCAATCGCCGCGAGCTGCGCCGCGTCGACGCAGCCGACCTGCAGCAGGCGATCGCCCATCTGCACGCCGGACATGCCGACCACGAGGCTGTACGGGTTGTCGCGGCGGCGGAACAGACTCAGGAACATGAACAAACTGTCAACCGTCGCCGGCGAACTGTCAACTGTCAGTTCTCGACCGAGTGTTATATAGTTTCGGCTCGTGCCCACATCAGTGAATATTGCTCCTGCCCGCGGTCGGCTGGGAGTGCTGCTCGTCGGTCTCGGCGCTGTCAGCACCACCACGATCGCCGGCGTCTTTGCCATCAGAAAAGGTCTTGCGAAGCCCATCGGCTCATTGACGCAGATGGGGACGATCCGCCTCGGGAAGCGCACCGAGGGTCGTTCGCCCAGGATCAACGAATTCGTGCCGCTGGCACAGCTCGACGACATCGTGTTCGGCGGCTGGGACATCTTCGAGGAGGACTGCTACGCCGCGGCGCGCACCGCCGGCGTGCTGGAACGCTCGCTGCTCGATTCCGTCCGCGACGAGATGGAGTCGATCAAGCCGATGCCGGCGGTCTTCGACCAGCGCTATGTGAAGCGGCTGTCCGGGCCCAACGTCAAGACGGGGAAGAACAAGAGGGACCTCGCCGAACAGCTGATCGCCGACATCCGCGGCTTCAAGGCGAGGCACGGCTGCGACCGGCTGGTGGTGGTGTGGTGCGGCAGCACGGAAGTCTTCATGAAGGAAGGCGCCGTCCACCAGTCGCTCGCCGCGTTCGAGCAGGGGCTCGAGGCGAACGACGAGGCGATTCCCTCGAGCATGGTGTACGCCTACGCGGCGCTCAAGGAAGGCATCCCGTTCGCCAACGCCGCCCCCAACCTCACGGCCGACATCCCGGCGATGCTCGAGCTCGCGGCACAGACCAAGGCGCCGGTGGCCGGCAACGACATGAAGACCGGGCAGACCCTGATCAAGACGGTGATCGCGCCCGGTCTCAAGGCGCGCATGCTGGGCGTCCGCGGCTGGTACTCGACCAACATCCTCGGCAACCGCGACGGCGAGGTGCTCGACGACCCGGAGTCGTTCAAGACGAAGGAAGAGAGCAAGAAATCGGCGTTGGACTACATCTTCCAGCCCCAGCTCTATCCCGATCTCTACAACGACATCTCGCACGTCGTCCGCATCAACTACTACCCGCCGCGCGGTGACAACAAGGAAGGCTGGGACAATATCGACCTCTTCGGCTGGCTCGGCTACCCGATGCAGCTGAAGATCAACTTCCTGTGCCGCGACAGCATTCTCGCCGCCCCGATCGTGCTCGACTCGGCCCTGTTTCTCGACCTGGCCAAGCGCGCCGGCATGTCGGGCATCCAGGAGTGGCTGTCGTTCTACTTCAAGGCGCCGATGCACGCCAAGGACCTCTATCCGGAGCACGACCTGTTCATCCAGCTGATGAAGCTGAAAAACACGCTTCGGCACCTGATGGGCGAAGAGCTCATCACGCACCTGGGACGCGAATACTACGACTGACGCACCAGGGCCGACGGCCCGCGCCCCGCGTCCCGGTACCAGACGATGACGAGCCGCTTCCTCACGCCGGTTCTGGTTGGCGGCATCGTCACCGGGGTTCTGTCGGCGCTGCCGCTCGTCGCGTGGGGCAACGCCTTCTGCTGCCTCTGGATTCTTCTCGGCGGTGCCATCGCCGCCTACCTCCTGCAGATCAACGACCCGGCGCCGCTGAGCGCCGCCGACGGGGCGCTCGTCGGCGCCCTCGCCGGGGCGGCCGGCGCGCTCGTCTACCTGGTGCTGTCGATCCCCATCACGCTGCTCACGACGCCGGTTCAGCAGATGCTGCTGCAGCGGCTGCAGGAGTCGGGCGTCCGCATTCCGCCGGAGGTCAGGTCGGCGATGACCGGCGCCGCCGGCGTGAGCCTGCGATTGCTCGGCGGCTTCGTCCTGATGCTGTTCCTGAGCCCGACGTTCGGTGCGGTCGGCGGCCTGCTCGGCGCCCTGGCGTTCCGCACGCCGCCGCCGCCCGCCACCCCCCCGCCGGCCGATTCGCACGACCTACCTGTTTCGGGTTGATCCCGAAGCGGGCCCGGGTACGCTATCCTTTGCGGCCAATGAGCGACCCAAAATCTGCTGAATACGACGATCTGCTCCGCGAAGACCGATTCTTCGTTCCCCCCGCCGATTTTCGCGCCAATGCCCACGTGTCCGACGATGGCATCTACGCCGAAGCCGAACGCGACCCGGAAGCGTTCTGGGCGAAGTTCGCCGGCGAACTGCAGTGGTTCCGCACGTGGGACACGATTCTCGACTGGCAACCGCCGCACGCGAAGTGGTTCGTCGGTGGACAACTGAACGTCAGCGTCAACTGCCTCGACCGGCATCTGACCGGCCCGCGCCGCAACAAGGCGGCCCTGATCTGGGAAGGGGAGCCCGGCGACCGCCGGACCTACACCTATTTCGATCTCCACCGCGAGGTGTCGCAATTCGCCAACGTGCTGCGTCACCTCGGTGTCCGGAAGGGTGACCGCGTCGCGTTATACCTGCCGTGCATCCCGGAGCTCGCCATCTCGATGCTCGCCTGCGCCCGCATCGGCGCGATTCACAGCGTGGTCTTCGGCGGCTTCAGCGCCGAGTCGCTGCGCGACCGCATCAACGACTCGCAGTGCACGCTGCTCGTCACGGCCGACGGCGGATACCGGCGCGGCCAGATCGTTCCGCTCAAGCAGATCGCCGACGAAGCGCTCAAGGATACGCCGTCGATCAAGAACGTCGTGCTCGTGCAGCGCGGCAGCGGGCCGATGCCCATCCACGTCCAGGAAGGACGCGACCACTGGTATCACCGCCTGATGCAGGACGCGTCGATGAAGTGCGAGCCCGAGGTGATGGACGCGGAGGACATGCTCTACATCCTCTACACCTCCGGCACCACCGGGAAGCCGAAAGGCATCGTCCACACGACGGCCGGCTATCTGGTCGGCACCTATGCGACGACGAAGCTCGTGTTCGACATGAAGGACGAGGACGTCTACTGGTGCACCGCCGACCTCGGCTGGGTCACCGGTCACAGCTACGTCGTCTACGGACCGCTGAGCAACGGCGCGACGGTGCTGATGTACGAAGGGGCGCCGGACTGGCCGCAGAAGGATCGCTTCTGGTCGATGATCGAGAAGTACGGCGTGACGATCTTCTACACCGCGCCGACCGCCATCCGCGCGTTCATGCGCTGGGGCGTGGACCTGCCGGGCCAGCACGACCTGACGTCGCTGCGGCTGATCGGGTCGGTCGGCGAGCCGATCAATCCGGAGGCGTGGGTCTGGTACTACAAGGTGATTGGCGGCGAGCGCTGCCCGGTGGTCGACACCTGGTGGCAGACCGAAACCGGCGCCATCATGATCACCGCGCTGCCCGGGGTGTCGACGACCAAGCCCGGATCGGCGTCACGGCCGTTCCCCGGCATTGCCGCCGAAATCCGCAACGAAAAGGGCGAAAAGGTGGAGGTCGGCGGTGGCCTGCTGGCGCTCACCCGCCCGTGGCCGTCGATGCTGCGCGGCATCTACGGCGACCCGGACCGCTACGTCCGCCAGTACTTCCACAAATGGGGGCACAGCGTCTACGTCACCGGTGACGGGGCCAAGCGCGATGCCGACGGCAACTACTGGCTGCTCGGCCGGGTCGATGACGTGATCAACGTCGCCGGACACCGGATCGGGACCATGGAGGTCGAGAGCGCCCTGGTGGATCACCCGAGCGTCGCCGAGGCGGCGGTGGTCGGCCGCAACCACGAGCTGAAGGGGCAGGCGATTGCGGCGTTCGTCACCCTGAAAGAGGGGATGGCGCCCAGCAAGGATCGGGTCGACGAGCTCAAGGAGCACGTGGTCAAGAAGATCGGGGCGATCGCCCGGCCCGACGATATTCTCTTCACGGCCGATCTGCCGAAGACGCGGTCCGGTAAGATCATGAGACGGCTCCTGCGGGATATCGCCGAAGGCAAGGCGCTCGGCGACACGACGACCCTGGCCGATCCGGCCGTGGTCGCCCGTTTGAAGGAGAACTACGACGAGGAGAAGGGCTGAGGGAACCTGCCGCGGGTACCCCTCGTCTGACTGAAAGACATGGCACTCATCGAAACTGTCGATCTGTGGAAGACCTACACGATGGGCGACGAAGAGATTCACGCTCTGCGCGGGGTCTCCATCAAGATCGAACGCGGTGAGTACGTCGCGATCATGGGGCCATCAGGGTCGGGCAAGTCGACCCTGATGAACCTGATCGGCTGCCTCGACACCCCCAGCAAGGGCTCGTATCTGCTGAACGGCAAGCAGGTGAGCCAGATGAACGACAACGAGCTGGCCCGCATCCGCAACGAAGAGATCGGCTTCGTGTTCCAGACGTTCAACCTGCTGCCACGAGCCACGGCGCTCCGCAACGTGGAGCTGCCGCTCGTCTATGCCGGCGTCTCAGCGAAGGAGCGCGAACAGCGGGCGCGCGGCGCGCTCGAGAAGGTCGAGCTGGCGCAGCGCATGAACCACCGGCCGAACGAGCTGTCCGGCGGTCAGCGACAACGCGTCGCCATCGCCCGCGCACTGGTCAACAATCCGTCGATCCTGCTCGCCGACGAACCGACCGGCAACCTCGACTCGAAGACCGGCATCGAGATCATGGCGGTGTTCGAGCGCCTGCATGCCGCCGGCAACACCATCGTCCTCGTCACGCACGAAGCCGATGTCGCCGCCTACGCCCACCGGAGCATCATGATCCGCGACGGCCAGGTGGAGAACGACGTGCGCCGAGCGGCGTAGGTCGGGTTCGCAGGTTCTCGGGTTCTCAGGTTCGCGGGTTCTCAGGTTCGCGGTTCGCAGGTTCACGGGTTCCCTCCGAAAGGCCGGCAGGCCAAGCGGCCCTCCGTCGGGGCCGTGTCGGTCCCCAGTTACAATCACTCCCGTGACCCTGCGTCTCGCTGCGCTGTACGCGGCGATCACCCTGCTGCTGGCGTATCCGCTGTCGATCCATCCGGCCACTCATGTCGTCTCGGCGGCGCCTGACACCGATCTCTTCGTCTGGACGCTCGCGTGGGACGCGCACGCGTTCGTCGGCAATCCCCTCGACATCTTCAACGCCAACATCTACGCACCGCAGACGCTGACGCTCGCCTACTCGGAGACCCTGATCGGCAGCGCCCTCGTCGCGGCGCCGGTGCTGTGGGCGACCGGCAATCCGGTGCTGGCCATGAACGTCGCCGCGCTGCTCGCATCGGTGCTGTGCGGACTGGGTACCTGCTGGCTGGCGCGTCGCCTCGGCGTCAGCCGCCATGGTGCGGTCATCGCCGGCATCGTCTTCGCCTTCTCGCCGCCCCGCTTCCTGCGGCTCGACCAATTGCACCTGGTCGCCATGCAGTGGATCCCGTTCGCCCTCGCGGCCTTCCACGGGTATCTGCAGACGGACCGCCGCCGCGACCTGCGGCTCACGGCGCTGTTCTTCACGCTCGCGGTGCTGTCGAGCGGCCACGGCGCCGTGTTCCTGTCGCTGGCGCTGCTGCTGGTGTTCGCCTGGCACGTCACGGTGGACGGCGGACGGCTGGACGTCGTGCGGCGCGTCCGCGATCTCGGGTGGCGCGGCGGTCTGCTGGCGGCGCTGGTGCTCGCATCGATGGTGCCGTACTTCATCATCCAGCGCGAGATGGGCTTGCGGCGCACGCTCGAGGACTGGGCGGTGCCGGCAATCAGTTTTCTGGCCTCACCGGCCCGCCTCTGGGCCGCGCTGCTGTCGCTGTTTCCGGATGCCCAGGTCAACGAGACGGCCGGTGCCTACCTGTTTCCCGGGGTGCTGCCGATCGCCCTGGCGTTCGCGGCGTTCGCCTGGCCCTCGCGTGGCGGGGCGGAGACGCGTCCCGGGTTCCGCCACCCGCGCTGGTGCTATCTCGTCCTGACGCTGTTGGCGTTCTGGCTGGCGGCTGGTCCTCCCCTCGGGGTGTGGCCGTTCGTGTACTGGCTGCCGGGGCTGAACTTCATCCGCGCCCCGAACCGCTTCGTCCTGCTGGCGATTGCCGGCCTCGCCGTGCTGGCCGGCTTCGGTTTCGACCGGCTGATCGCGGCGCTCCCGTCGGTCACGCGGCGCCGCGGCCTGCTCGCCATGGTCGTCGGCGGCGCGCTGGTCGCCGAGTTCGCGGCGATGCCGCTCGGAACCGAGCCGTATGCGGTCGAGATCCCGGCGATCGATCGCTGGCTGGCGCGTCACGCAGCGACGACCGGCCCGCTGACCATCGCCGAAGTGCCGCTGCCCGACAGCCGCGATCTCAATCGCCGCGAGCGCCGCCAGACGCTGTTCATGCTCCATTCCACCGCGCACTGGCAGAAGACGGTGCACGGCTACAGCGGCATCCGCCCCCCGCAGCACGAGGCGCTCTATCGCGCCCTGTTGCGATTCCCGGACGACGACAGCGTCGCCAGGCTCCAGGCGCTCGGCGTCACGCATGTCGTCGTCCATTCGGACCTGTATGCGCCGGACGAGTGGCTGGAGGTCAACGCGCGGCTGACGGCATTCACGCCGCGCCTCCGCTTCCTGCACGAGGAGGCGGGCGGGCGGGTGTACGCGGTCGCTCGCGCCTCGCCGGCTGGGTGAGAACGGCAGTCCGCCCGGCCGGCCGGGCTCTGTGGCGTTACGCGACAGGTCCCGTCGCCTTCCTGCGCTCCGCGGCCCTGCCCCTCGGCATGGTCGTGGCGTTCAACTCGTAGCTTCTGGCGATCAGCTTCGAGAGAACGTCGAGGTCGATCTCGTCCAGGCGCGGGAGATGCAGGCAGCTGCCGCTCACCTTGTGCCGGCCGAGCCGCTTCAGGAGGTCGGCATGGGCTCTCAGGCCACCCATCAGGTACAGCGTCAGGGCAGCCTTTCGCGGCGCGAAACCGACCGGGAACCAGTCGACGGCCTTGCCGCCGCTGCCCGCATACGTCATGTCGCCGTAGCCGACGATCGCCGTGCCCCACATGGCGGGAGGCTTGCCGGTGGCGCGGCGCATCAGGGCCGCGAGCGCCCTGGCCTCCTTGCGCTGGGCCGGATCGGCAATGCCGGCGAGGAATGCCGACACGCTGGCCTTGGTCTTCTGCGTCTTGAGTTCAGCCATCGATGCCTCGAACGCCCGGCGGAGAGCCTGCCCGATTCCAGTCCATCCGCGCCTCCCGCTGTCACCCGTCCCTGTCTAGTGCGTCATCGTATACAGCAGCGCGTTCACACCGAACGCATACCCGTGGACCGAGAAGGTCAGGAAGTATTCGCGGCTGTCGCCCTCGCGCTCGAACGAATCGCCGATGTCCGTGTTGTGTGTCATCAGCACCATCATCCGGCCACGGTCGTCGTTGATCGCGCGCGCATGCGGCACCGCACTGTCGCGTCGCCGTTCCGAGGTGTCCCCGCCGCTGCCGAGCCAGTAGTTGATCGACGGGATCTGCGGTATCTTCGGCACCGCCATCAGCGTGTGGAACATCGGATGCTCGAGACCCAGCTCGACGATCGGATACTCACCTGACGGCAGCGCCTTGCGGATCTGCCGCTCCCAGAAATCCCACGCGTACTCGCCCCAGAAGTCGTCCACCCACAGGAAGCCGCCCTTGAGCAGGTACTGGCGCAGCTGCGCCGCCTCGGCCTCGTCCAGGTAGGCCGACCCGACCTCGGTCATCATGATGAACGGGCAACGGAACAGCGTCGGATCGGTGAGCCGCACGAGGAGATGCTTGGGTATGCCGTCGCTATCCATGCCGACACTGGTCTTCGTCAGCTCGGACAGCCGGATGGACAGGTTCTCGTCGGCGCGCGGAAAGTCGACGCTCCAGTTGCCGCCGTCACCATTGCGATCGGCCCGGAAGACGACGCGGCAGAACTGGAACGACCCGTCGAAGTCGCCCATCGTCGCCAGCGCCGGCTGTCGGCTGTAGCGGCCGCCGCGCCGCTGGGCGGCGGCATACGACGAGGCGAGCAGCACCACCGCCAGCGTGGCGAGCAGGAAAACGGGTCGCGAGCGGCCGCGCGGCGCCACCATGTCACGGTAGTCTACGGGATCTGCGGCATCCGCCGGCGCGGAGAGATCGGGGTACGATACGGCTCATGCACGTGCGGTTCTGGGGAGTGCGCGGCTCCGTGCCGTGGGCGACCGCTGAGTCGGGACAAACCGGCAGCAACACGCCCTGCGTCCAGCTGATCGACGGTGACTCGCGGCTGATCCTCGATGGCGGCACCGGTCTGGTCGGCGTCGGCGAGTCGCTCGCCGAAGTGCGGACGCCGGTGACCGTGCTGCTTTCCCACTATCACTGGGACCACGTCCAGGGGATTCCCTTCTTCGCGCCGCTCTTCCGGGCGGGTTCGGCCACTTCAGTCGTCGGGCCGGCCTTCGACCGCGTGCGGCCGGACTGGCTGCGCGGTCTCTTCGCCGCACCGCACTTTCCGCTCACGCTGATGGATCTGCCGTCGTCGCCCTCCTTCTCGACCGTCGACCCGGGACCGTGCCCGACCGCCGGCTTCGACATCAGCGCGCATCCCCTGATGCACCCCGGCGGCTGCTTTGCCTATCGCATCCGCGGTGCCCATGCCGACCACGTAGACGCCACCGATCACGAGTTCGGCGACGCCGCGACGGACGCCGCGCTCACGCAGTTCGCCGCGGGCGCCGGCGCCCTCATCCTCGACGCGCATTACACGCCGGAGGAACTGCCGCGGATGGGCGGCCGCGGACACAGCAGCTGGCGCCAGTGCGCCGAGTTCGCCGCCGCGGCGCACGTGGAGCGGCTGTGGCTGTTCCATCACAAGCCGGGCAGAACCGATCGGGAACTGCACGGGATCGAAGAGGCCGCCCGGCGCATCTTTCCGGCCACCCGGCTCGCGGTGGAAGGCGTCGGGTTCACCGTATGAACCGCCGCGCCATCGCCGGAACGATGATCGGCCTGGCGGCGGTCGCGATCGTCCTGATCCTCGACGTCACGCTCGCCCTGTTTCGCGATCCGGCCGCCCTCGGCGCCTACGAGACGCTCGAGCTCAAGACCTACGACTGGCGGCTGACGACGACCGCCAGGCCGGAGACGGCGCGGCCGGACATCGCGCTCGTCGAGATCGACGAATACTCGCTGCAGAATCTCGAAGGGGTTGCCGGCCGCTGGCCGTGGCCGCGCATCGTCCACGCCAGCCTCATCGATTTCCTGGCCCGCGCACCGGCGAAGATCGTCGCCTACGACGTGACCTTCGGCGCCGCCGACACCCGCGCCGGCTTCACGATGGGAGCGGCGACGCTGTCTGGTGCCGAATCGGATCAGGCGTTCGCCGACGCCGTGAAGGCGAGCGGCAACGTCCTGCTGCTCGCCGACGCGACCTTCAACGGCGAAAAGCCGGATGCGGCGCCGCTGCCGCCGACCGGCTACACGCTCACCAGCGCCGGACTGCTCGAGCGCCAGACGCTCCTGCTGCCCTACCCGCAGCTGGCGGCAGCCGCCGCCGGCTTCGGACACAACTACTTCGCCCTCGATGCCGACGGCCCGCTGCGCCACACCGTCCCGTTCATCCGCGGCCCGAAGGCCGTGGCGCTGCCATCGCTGGGACTGTCGGCGGCGCTGAAGGCGACCGGCGTGACCGGCGACCAGGTGGCGATGCGTGACGGCCGGCTGACGATTGCCGGCCAGCCGATCCCGTTGGCCGCGGTCCGCACGCGGACGTCCGACGGCCTGGAGTCGTTCTACTGGCGGCCGATCGTATTCCGCGGTCCGGCACTGCTCGACGACATGAAGAGCCGCCCGTACCGCAGCTACGCGTTCTACGATCTGCTGTACTCGGAGGAACAGATCCTCGCCGGCGAGACGCCGACGGTCGATCCGGCGGTCTTCAAGGACAAGATCGTCTTCGTCGGCGCGACCGCCTCGGGCCTTTTCGACGTGTTCGAGACACCGTTCGAGCGTGGCCGGATGCCGGGAATCCAGATCCACGCGGCAGTCGCCGACGACCTGTTGTCGCGGCGGTCGCTGGCGCGGGTGTCGCGGACGGCCGGCGTCTTCATCGTCGTCGCGCTGTCCGTGGCTGTCGGGCTGACCGCCGCCTACCTGCCGGCCTGGTGGGCGGTGCTGGCGACCTTCGCGCTCGCCGGCGTGTATGTCTGGACGTCGGTCCTCGGGTTCGCGCGCGGCACGTGGCTGCCATTGACCGAGCCGCTGCTCAGCTCGTCGGTCGCGCTTTTCGGCGGCGTGGCCTACCAGTACTTCATCGAGGGGCGTGAGAAGCGCCAGGTCGCGAAGCTCTTCGGTCGCTACGTGTCGAAGGACGTCTACGGTCAGCTGATGGCCGACCCGGCACGGGCGCGGCTCGGCGGTCAGCGTCGCGAGATGACCGTGCTTTTCTCGGATATGCGCGGATTCACCACCCTCACCGAGCAGGGCCAGCCGGAGGTCATCGTCCGGACGCTGAACGAGTATTTCACGCGCATGGTCGACGTCGTGTTCCTGCACAAGGGAACGCTCGATAAGTTCGTCGGCGACATGGTGATGGCGCTGTTCGGTGCGCCCCTCGACGACCCCGACCACGCCGATCACGCGGTGGAGACGGCGCTCGACATGGTGGCCGACCTGGCGCGGCTCAACGCGCGCTGGAAGGCGGACGGGCAGCCGGAGCTCGATATCGGCATCGGCATCAACAGCGGACCGATGATTGCCGGCAACATCGGGTCGGACGCGATCATGAGCTACACCGTCATCGGTGACGCGGTGAACCTCGGTGCCCGGCTGGAATCGCTGAACAAGCAGTACGGGACACGGATTATCATCAGCGATGCCACCCGGCAGCAGCTGAAACGTCACTACGTGCTTCGCCCGCTCGGCGAAGTGGTCGTGAAGGGCAAGTCGCAGGCGGTATCGATTTTCGAAGTCGTCGGCCGGGATACCGCCGCCGCGCCGACGCCGACGACGCAAACGACGC
>CADEDC010000053.1:23076-39940 GCA_902825985.1 uncultured Acidobacteriota bacterium
GCAGACGGTGCAGACGACGAACGAGGCACGGGTATGAAGAGACTGATTGTGGCAGCGGTGGTCATGACGTTCGCCTCTCCGGCGGGCGCCCAGCTCGGTGGCCTCGGCGGCGCGCTGAAGAAGGCCGCCGACAAGAAGCAGGCGCTCGACGACCTGACCATCAACGACGCGGAAGAGCGCCAGCTCGGTGAGAACGTCAGCGCCGAAATCCGCAAGCGCTTCGGCGTGGTGCAGGATCCGGCCATCCACAAGTACGTCTCGCTTGTCGGCATGGCGATGGCGCAGCAGAGCGATCGCCCCAACCTGCCGTGGACGTTCATCGTGCTCGACACCGACGGCGTCAACGCCTTCGCATCGCCGGGCGGGTTCGTCCACATCACGCGCGGGGCCCTCGGCCTGATCAAGAATGAGGCGGAGCTCGCCGGCGTGCTCGGGCACGAGCTGGCGCACGTCGTGCGCAAGCACACCGTCAACGCCATCCAGAAGAACAAGGCGATCGGCGCCGGCATCAACTCGGCGGCCGGCGGCCGCAGTGAACTGATCAACCGGATGGCCAAGCAGGCCTACGAACAGATCCTCGAGAACAACTTCGACCGGGGCGACGAACTCGACGCCGACAAGGTCGGCATCCAGCTCGCGCAGAAGGTCGGTTACGCCGGCGCCCTGCCGGACTTCCTCGAACGTCTCGCTGAACGCAACAAGGACCAGGCCGAGCGCAACGGCATGTTCGCGTCGCATCCCGAGACCAAGGAGCGGATCGACCGGGGACGACAGCTCGGCGTCGCCGCGAAGACGACGGCGCTGGCCGAGCCGCGTTACAGGAGCACGGTGAAGTACGAGGTGCCGGCGCTGACCTCGATTGCGGTGGTCACGGAAGGATCGGCCGGTCTCGCCGGTTCCGGCAAGGCACCGGCAGCGGACGATCAGAAGAAGGAAGAGCCGAAGAAGCGCGGCTTCGGTCTGTCGGCCCTCAAGCCGACGACGGGCCAGGAGAAGCAGTCGACGCAGGTGTCGGCTTCCGGCGGGGCACGGGGACTGGGCGCCGATCGCGCCGCCAAGGGCGGCAGCAACCCGGCGCTCGTCAAGGTGACGATCACCGCCGCGGACCTCGGTGCCTTCAAGAAGGGGATTGTGTGAGTTCGCGCCCCGGGCGGCCGCGGCAGGCCGGTTGGGCCGGCGTCGAGCCGGCCTAGACCGCCGCGAAATGGCCGCTGGCGACCTCGCGCAGCGCCACCGCGCGATCGAGGGTAGCCGGGTCGAACACGATCCGCTGGCGCGGCTGATCGGGATCCGTCACCGGTATCGCCGACAGCAGCGCCCGCGTATAGGGGTGCTGGGGTTGCGAGAAGAGCGCCGGCGTCGGCCCCATCTCTACGATCCGCCCGCGATACATCACCGCCAGCCGCGAGCAGATGTGCTCCACCAGCCGCAGATCGTGGGCGATGAACAGGTAGGTGAGGTTCAGGCGCTGCTGCAGGTCGGCGAGCAGGTTGACGACCTGGGCCTGGATCGAGAGATCGAGGGCCGACACCGGCTCGTCCAGCACCAGGAACGACGGGTTCAGTGCCAGCGCGCGCGCCAGGCCGATCCGCTGGCGCTGGCCGCCACTGAACTGATGCGGATAGCGCTCGAGGTGGGCCGCGTCCAGGCCGACGAGCGAGAAGAGCTCCGCCACCCTGGCACGGCGCTCGCTCGTCGAGCCGATCTTGTGGATGACCAGCGGCTCTTCGACAATCGCCCGCGCCCGCATGCGAGGATTGAGCGACGAATACGGATCCTGGAAGACGATCTGCATGTCCCGGCGCGCCTCGCGCAGGCGCTGCGTCGAGAACTGCAGCACGTCTTCGCCTCGAAACCGCACGGTGCCGGACGTCGGTTCGACGAGGCGCAGCAGACAGCGGCCGGTGGTCGTCTTGCCGCTGCCCGACTCCCCGACCAGCCCGAAGGTCTCACCCGCAGCGATCGCGAAGCTGACACGGTCGACGGCGGTGACCGCGTGACCGCGGCGCAGCAGGCCGCCGCCGCTGACGAACTGCTTGACGAGATGTTCGACTTCAACGAGCGCCATGCGACCCTGCCGGTGGTTCGCGATGCAGAAGGCAGCGCGCCTCGTGGGACGGACCAACCGTGAACGCCGCCGGCACGATCGTCGCACACGCCGCCAGGCGATCGGGGCAGCGTGGGTGGAAGGCGCAGCCGGCCGGCAGGGCGCCGAGCGACGGGACGACGCCCTCGATGGCCTGCAGGCGGCCGCCCCCCCGTCCCGGCATCGACGCCAGCAGACCACGGGTATAGGGATGTTGCGGGTGGCGGAGGACGGCGCGTACCGGACCGTGTTCGACGATGCGGCCGGCGTACATGACGGCCACGCGGTCGGCAATCTCGGCGATGATGCCGAGGTCGTGCGTGATCAGCAGCAGTGACAGCTGCAGTGTCCGTTGCCGCTCGCGCAGCAGGTCGAGAATCTCCGCCTGAATCGTCACGTCGAGCGCCGTCGTCGGCTCATCCGCGATGATCAGCGACGGTCGGCAGGCCAGTGCCATCGCGATGAGGACGCGCTGCCGCTGGCCGCCGGACAGCTGGTGCGGGTAGTCACCGGCGCGCAGGGCGGCGTTCGCAACCCGCACCGATTCGAGCAACGCGACCACCCGGCCGCCGACGTCGGCCTTCGTCGCCCGGCGATGAACCAGCAGCGTCTCCGCGATCTGGTCGCCGACCGTGAACACCGGATTGAGCGCCGTCATCGGCTCCTGGAAGATGAGCGCGATCTCGGCGCCGCGTACCGCCCGCATCTCGGACTCGGTCAACGACAGCAGATCGCGACCGCGAAACGCGATGCGTCCGCCGGCGATCCGGCCGGGAGGCTGCACCAGTCGCATGATCGACATCGCCGTCACCGACTTGCCGCTGCCGGACTCGCCGACCAGGCCGAGCGTCTCGCCCGGCGCGATGCTGAAGCTGACGTCGTTCACCGCCGGGATGGGACCGGCCGGCAGGTCGAACACCGTCGTGAGGTGGGCGACGTCCAGCATCAGAGGGTCGCCGTCTCGGTGTATTCGCCGAACACCCCGCGCAACGTGTCGGCAATTTCCCCGACCGTCGCGTAGGCCTCGACGGCGGCGACGATCGGACCCACGATGTTGGCGTCGGAACGGGCGGCGTCGCGGACGGCGTCGAGCGCGCGCTGCCAGGCGCCGGCATCGCGCTTCGCGCGCAGGGCGCCGAGCCGCGCCGCCTGTTCGCGTTCCATGTCGGGATCGACCCGGAACACCGGCACGGTCGCGCCGGCCCCGCGCTCAGCCGCGTCGGTGAACCGGTTGACGCCGACGACGACCGACTCGCCGGAGTCGACGGCGACCTGGGCTCGATACGCAGACTCCTGGATCTGGCGCTGGATGACGCCGGTCTCGATCGCCGTCAAAGTACCGCCCAGCCGATCGATCCGGTCGAGAATCTCGCGGGCGCCACGCTCGATATCGTCGGTCCGTGCCTCGATCGCGAACGACCCGGCCACCGGATCCACGGTGTTGATGACGCCGGTCTCGCCGGCGATCACCTGCTGCGTCCGCAGGGCGAGCCGCGCCGACTCCTCCGTCGGCAGGCCGAGCGCCTCGTCGAAGCCGTTGCAGTGCAGCGACTGCGTGCCGCCGAGGACCGCCGCGAGCGCCTGCAGCGACACGCGGACGATGTTGTTGTGCGGCTGCTGCGCGGTCAGCGTGCTGCCGGCGGTCTGGGTATGGAATCGCAGCTGCTGGGCCCGCGGATTCGTGGCCCCGAAACGGTCGCGCATGATGTGGGCCCACAGCCGGCGGGCGGCGCGGAACTTGGCGATCTCCTCCAGGAAGTCGTTGTGCGCGTTGAAGAAGAACGAGACGCGCTGGCCGAAGGTGTTGACGTCCAGACCGGCGTCGACCGCCGCCTGCACGTAGGCGACGGCGTGGGCGAACGTGAATCCCACCTCCTGGATCGCGGTCGAACCGGCCTCGCGGATGTGGTAGCCGCTGATCGAGATGGTGTTCCAGTTCGGCAGCTCGCGCGCGCAGTAGGCGAACAGGTCGGTGACGATGCGGAGGGAGGCACGTGGCGGGTAGATGTAGGTGCCGCGCGCCACGTATTCCTTCAGGATGTCGTTCTGGATGGTGCCGTTGAGACTCGCCGGCGCGACGTGCTGTCGTCTGGCGACGGCTACGTACAGCGCCAGCAGAATGACGGCCGTGGCGTTGATCGTCATCGAGGTCGAGACCGCGCCGAGCGGAATCGTGTCGAACAGCGCCGCCATGTCCTCGATGGAGTCGATGGCGACGCCGACCTTGCCGACTTCGCCCTGGGCGAGCGGGTGATCGGAGTCGTAGCCCATCTGCGTCGGCAGGTCGAATGCCACGCTGAGCCCGCTGACGCCCTGTGCGAGCAGGTAGCGGTAGCGGGCGTTGGACTCGGCGGCGGTTCCGAAGCCGGCGTACTGCCGCATCGTCCAGAGCCGACCGCGGTACATGGTCGGCTGGATCCCGCGTGTGAATGGGAACTCACCCGGTAGCCCGAGTTCTGACATGTGTCGAGGCATTGTAGCCCGGCGGCCGGGTGACGTCCGTGTCGGCGGCCGGCCGGTCCGCGGTTGGCGGGGTGCCGGCCAGGTGTCGAGCCGGGCAGTGGCATGCAGTGCTGGTTCGACCGCCGTCGGTCCCTGCCAGATCGCCGTAAGTCCTTGACAGCAAAAACCCTCCAGTCTTACACTCGACTTACCGGTCAGGAATCCCGATACGCAGGTTGAGGCGCCTGTCGCAGGGCATCATGTGGTGTATGCCGCTGCAGAGGAGGTGCCCGGGCAGGTCCGAGACCCGGCGCCGCTGGAGGTAGGGAGACATGGACGACGTCGTAAACCGGTTCGCACGCGAGCTGGCCGACGCGATTGCAGCTGCGGTCGCGGAGAATTCTCAGGTCGAGGCGTGCCGGGAAAAGGCGCGCGCGGCCGGATTCGAGATGAAGCTCACCCTCGAAGCGGTCGTCGGATTCGTCAATCGTTCGCAGACCGCCGCTGTCGCCAAGGTCGCGACCCCGGCTCGGGTCGTCACGCCGCGACGCAGCTTCGAGGTGACCGCCAACGATCGTCGCTTCCTGCGCTCGCTGCGCATTGCCGTGGACGAAACGGCCGAACCGGTCGAGTAGGGCGCGCGCCACCACACGCGAAGGGGCCGGCTGCTACGCAGCCCGGCCCCTTTTTTTGTGCTCGGCTATTGCTGGGCCGTCTGATTGGCCACCCGCGCTGCGGCGGCGGCTGCGGCGTCGGCGTCGCCCAGGTAGTAATGGCGGATCGGTTTCAGATGCTCGTCGAGCTCGTAGACCAGTGGGATGCCGGTCGGAATATTGAGCTCGGTGATCTCCGCCTCGGAAATGCCATCCAAATACATCACAAGCGCGCGGAGTGAGTTGCCGTGCGCCGCAATCAGCACCCGCTTGCCGTCCCTGATGGCGGGAGCGATCGTCTCGTGCCAGTACGGCAGGAAGCGCTCGACGGTTTCTTTCAGCGACTCGGTGAGCGGCAGCGCGCTGGCCGGCAACCCGGCGTAGCGCGGATCCTTCGACGGATGGCGCGGGTCGTCCACGGTCAGCGGCGGTGGCGGAATGTCGTAGCTGCGCCGCCAGATCTTGGTCTGCGCGTCGCCATGGCGGGCTGCCGTCTCGGCTTTGTTCAGCCCCTGCAGGGCACCGTAGTGGCGCTCGTTCAGGCGGAAGTCCTTGATGACCGGAATCCACAGCTGGTCGAGCGCTTCGAGGGCGATATTGAGCGTCCGGATGGCCCGTTTCAGCACCGACGTGTAGGCGACGTCGAAGACGTAGCCGCCGTCTTTCAGCAGCCGGCCGGCCTCTGCCGCTTCGGTGAGGCCGCGCGGCGACAGGTCGACGTCGGTCCACCCGGTGAAGCGGTTCTCCTGGTTCCACGTGCTTTCGCCGTGGCGCAGCAGCACAACCTTGTACACGTCGATCTCCTACGCCCCGAGCGCGCGAATGGCGGTGCGGCCGGCGAACGTCGCGGCGCCGCCGAGTTCCTCTTCGATCCGGAGCAGCTGGTTGTACTTGCACACCCGGTCGGTGCGGCTTGCCGAGCCAGTCTTGATCTGCCCGGCCGCCGTGCCGACGGCGAGGTCGGCGATCGTCGCGTCCTCGGTCTCGCCCGAGCGGTGCGACATGATGGTGGCGTAGCCGGCATCGGTTGCCATGCGGACCGCGTCGAGCGTTTCGGTGACCGTGCCGATCTGATTCAGCTTCACCAGCAGCGCATTGCCGACCTTGTCGGCGATGCCGCGCTTCAGGATTTCGGGGTTGGTCACGAACACATCGTCACCGACGAGCTGGACGCGGCCGCCAACCGCCTGGGTGAGCAGCTGCCAGCCCTCCCAGTCGCCCTCGGCGATGCCGTCTTCGATGGAGATGATCGGGTACTGCCGGATCCAGTCGGCGTAGAGGTCGACCATCTGCGCCGACGTCCGTTCCGGCTCGCCGGACTTCTTGAAGACGTACTTGCCGCCACCCGCCCAGAGCTCTGACGAGGCGACGTCGAGGGCGAGGTAGACGTCCTGACCGGCCTTGAGGCCGACGGTGCCGACCGCTTCGAGGACGACCTCCACCGCTTCGCGGTTCGACTTCAGGTTGGGTGCGAAGCCGCCCTCGTCGCCGACGCCGGTGGACTGGCCGCGTTTCTTCAGGATGCCGCGCAGCGCGTGAAAGATCTCCGCCCCGATGCGCAGCGCCTCGGCGAACGACGGTGCGCCGACCGGCATCACCATGAACTCCTGGAAGTCGACGCTGGAATCGGCATGGGCGCCGCCATTGAGGATGTTCATCATCGGCACCGGCAGCGTGAAGCGGTCGGTGCCGTAGAGTGCGCCGACGTGGCGATAGAGCGGCAGACGCTGTGCCGCGGCGTCGGCCCGCAGCGCCGCCATCGACACGCCGAGCAGGGCGTTGGCGCCGAGGCGGCTCTTGGTGGCCGTGCCGTCGAGCGCGATCATCGCCTCGTCGAGGCGGCGCTGGTCGAAGGTCTTGCCGACCAGTGCGGCGGCGATCTCGCCGTTGACGTTCGCCACCGCCAGGCGCACGCCTTTGCCGAGGTAGCGCGACTTGTCGCCGTCGCGCAGTTCGAGGGCTTCGCGCTCACCGGTGGAGGCGCCCGACGGCACGGCGGCGCGACCCCAGGCGCCGCCGTCGAGCGTCATCTCGACTTCGACCGTCGGATTGCCGCGTGAATCCAGAATCTCGCGCCCGTGCACTCTCGTGATCTTCACGACGTCTTCTCCAGGTGAAGGTAAATGTGAAGGTAAATCGAAGAACGCGGCCGGCCTCAGGCGCCGCTGCCGCGGCGGTCGGCCTCGTCCTCGGCGCGCAGGGCATCCTCAGTGATCGGGCCGACGAACGGCTCGTCATCGGTGGTGACCACGACGACACCCGACTCCGTCACGGTGTGTCGGCGGCGGTCTTCCTCGAGGTTGTAGCCGATGAGCGCGCCGCGCGGGATCAGGACGTCGCGGTCGATGATGGCGCGGCGAATGCGGGCATGGCGGCCGACCCGCACGCCGGGCATCAGGATGCATTGCTCGATCTCGCAGAAGCTGTGCACGCGGACGTTCGGGCAGAGGACGCTGCCGTAGATCGAACTGCCGGACACGATGCAGCCGGGCGAGATCACCGAGTCGAGCGCCTGGCCACAGCGCCGGCCCGACTCGGCGAAAACGAACTTCGCCGGCGGCGCCTGCGGCTGGTAGGTACGCAGCGGCCATTCCGGGTCGTAGAGGTTGAATTCCGGATTGACGTGGCAGAGATCCATGTTCGCCTCGAAGTAGGCGTCCAGCGTGCCGATGTCGCGCCAGTACTTCGACGACTTCTTGTTTTCGTCGTAGAAGCGGTACGAGTAGACCGGCTGCTCGTGGATGAGCGCCGGGATGATGTCCTTGCCGAAATCGTGCGCCGTCGGCAGGTTCGCATCGGCCTCGAGCGCCTTGATCAGGACGTCGGTATCGAAGATGTAGACGCCCATCGAGGCGAGCGCCATGTCCGGCGTGCCGGGAATCGGCGCCGGGTCGCGCGGCTTCTCCTGGAAGCCGGTGACCCGTTCGGTCTCGTCGACCGCGATGATGCCGAAACGGCGGCCGTCCTCGGTCGGGACCTCGATGGTCGCCAGGGTGCACGTCGCCCGGGAGTCCTGGTGGAAGCGCAGCATGCGCGCGTAGTCCATCTTGTAGACGTGGTCGCCCGACAGGATGATCAGATAGCGCGGGTTCTCGCGGACGATCGAGTAGAGGTTCTGGTACACCGCATCAGCGGTGCCGAGATACCAGTGCTCGCTCACCCGCTTCTGTGGCGGCAGGATCTCGACGAACTCGCCGAGTTCCTCCGAGACCACGTTCCAGCCCATGCGGATGTGCCGGTTGAGCGACAGCGACTTGTACTGCGTCGCGATGAAGATGCGTCGCAGGCCGGAGTTGATGCAGTTGCTCAGCGCGAAGTCGATGATCCGGTACGGCCCGCCGAAATACACGGCCGGCTTCGCGCGTTCCTTGGTGAGCGGATGGAGGCGCTCCCCGGCGCCCCCGGCGAGGACGATGACGAGACAATCATCGAGAAGGGCGGACATCGACTCAACTCTGGCGCAGGACGACACGCGCCGGTGCGCCGTCGGCGCCGACGACCCGCAGCGGCAGACAATAGAGCTCGTAGCGGCCGGGCTCTACGTCACGAAGGTTCAGGCCCTCGATGATGATAGTGCCGGCGCCCAGCAGAATGCGATGGGCCGGCGCCCCCGGCGCGCGAAACTCCTCGATCGACAGGTAGTCGATCCCCACCACTTTGACGCCGTGATTCACCAGATAGTGGGCGCCCTCGGCCGTCAGCCCGACGTAATCCTCGTGGAACGTCGGCGAGCCCCACAGACGGGAATTGCGCGTCTTGAGGAGCACCCGGACGTCTTCGGCCTCGACCCCCTTGAGATCGTCGGGCCCGATCGCCTTGCTGGTTACGACCTCCAACACCCGGGCGCGGCCAATCAGCAGTTCGAGCGGCAGTGCATCGACGCCGTCGGCGTTGTCGAAGAAGTGCCTGGGCGCGTCGACGTGGGTGCCGGTGTGTGCACTCAGATGCAGCGCCGAGACGTTGGAACTGCCGCCGTCGGCGATCCGCTTCAGCGCCTCCACCTGAAATGGGGTATTTCCGGGATAGACCGCCAGCGCTGAATTGAGGGGCACCGAGACGTCGATGAACTTCATGGGCGCCGGGAGGCCGCCGGCGCCGAGATGATACCACGCGCGGCGGGGTGCCGCAGCGGCTGAAGTGCTGATGGGAGAATAGTTTGACTTGGAATCCCGGGGCTGCCTAGAATTGGCTGGTTTGCACTGGTTCTTTATTCGGGAGATGAGTGGCTATGGTGAATTGGCGTAGCGCATTGGCGCTCGGCGTGGCGGCCGCGTTCAGCGGTTCCGCCATCCTGTCCGCACAGGGCGAGAGAAAGCTGAACGACCTGGAGAAGAAGGAGTTTCAGACGATCGTCAAGGTCGTCGATGGACCGCCCGCGGGCCAGCCCACGTCCAACGACCTGGCGCTCACCTGGGTGAAGAACGACCTCCTGAAGGCGCAGGGCAATCTCCAGTACGTCCCGTTTACGGTCAGCGTCGACACGGCTCAGGTTCCCGGCAAGCAGCTCGCCCTTTACTGGCGCGTTGTCGACAAGAACCCCGCGCCGGCGTCCAAAGACGACAAGAAAAAGAAGAAGAACGACTACGCCTACGAAGATCTGACCATGGTCGACCTGGCGTCCGCCTCGGGCGTGGCCAACATCCACCGCTCGTTCACGGTGCCGCCGGGCACCTATGAGGTCACCCTGGTTGCCAAGGAGCCGCCGTCCAAGGACAAGAAGGCGCCGGCCCCGAAAGTCGCCCTGGTCAAGCAGAATCTCGAGATTCCGAACCTGTGGAGTGAAGAGCTGGCGACCAGCTCCGTCATGGTCGCCACCGCCATCGAGCAGCTGGCGGCGCCGCTGACACCGCAGCAGCAGGCCGAGCGCCCCTACGCCATGGGCGGCATGGAGATCATCCCGGCCATTGGCAGCAAGTTCACGAAACAGCAGGAACTGTCCACCTTCATGCTCATCTACAACGCGAAGGTGGATGCCACGAACAAGCCGGACGTCACGGTCGAGTACAACTTCTACGTGAAGCAGGCGGGCGCCGAGAAGTTCTTCAACAAGACCAACCCGCAGGCGCTGAACGGGCAGACCCTGCCGCCCGAGTTCGACTTCGCCGCCGGCCACCAGCTCCAGAGCGGACAGGGCGTCCCCCTGGCGTCGTTCCCCGAGGGTGACTACCGCCTCGAAATCAAGATCACGGACAAGCTCGCCAGCAAGACGCTGACGCGCGACGTGAACTTCTCGGTGGCGGGCTCGTAAGGCAGTGGCGTTCACTCGAGGAGTCCGAGCTCCTCGGGGGAGGGAAGGGATGCCAGGTTCGATGAGACTGACGGCGGTCGTCCTGCTCGGCGGTCTTGCGTACCTGGCCGATCCTCCGGCCACGCACGCCCAGTTCCTCTCGACACCGGCCATCCGCCCACCGGCCGCACTCGGCAGCCAGGTCGGCGCCGCCATCTCCGATGCCGCTCCCGGAACCATCGACGGCACGGTTCGCAACGATCGGGGCGAACCGATCTCGGGCGTCGTCGTCACCGCGATTGGCGCCTCCACCGCCTTTGCGGTGACCGACGAGCACGGCCACTTCGAAATCGCCGCCCTGGCGCCCGGCGCCTATCTGCTGCGCGCCCACTCAAGCGGCTACGTATCCCCGAAGCCTCGCACCGTCCGGGTGCGCGCCAACGCCCGCGCCGCATCCTCCTTTGCCATCCGCAAGGCGGAGGCGCAGCCGGCGATTCTGGCGGCCGGTCTGGGCGGCGTGTCGGTCGGCGCGCCCGAGCCCGAAGACGCCGTCGACAGCGATGACGATGCCGAGGTGACGGACCGATCGGACGATCACAGCGAAACGGCATGGCGGCTGCGGCACCTGCGCCGCGGCGTGCTGCGCGACGCCGACCTGCCCAGCGATCTCTTTGCCGAGGAACCCGAGGATATCCAGACAGTCGCGGTTCTGCTCGGCCGGGCGATGAGTTCGCCGGCCCGTGCGGCCACCAGCTTCTTCGCCGACGCGCCGCTCTCCGGCTCCGTCAACCTGCTCACCACCAACACCTTCGATTCGCCCGAGCAGCTGTTGTCCGGTTCCAGCATGGCGCGGGGCATCGCCTACCTCAAGGTCGGGGCGCCGGTGGGCGAGAAGGCGGACTGGACCGTCCGTGCCGCCTTGACGGACGGCGACCTGTCGTCGTGGATTGTGGCCGGCGACTACCAGACGCGCGGCATGGCGCGCCACGCCCGCGACATCGGCATGTCCTACAGCACGCAGCGCTATGGCGGCGGCAACCCTCTCGCCTTGCGACAGGTCACCGACGGCGCGCGCAACGCCGGCAGCATCTACGCGTTCGAAACGTTCACGGTCAGCCGTGCGCTCGCCCTCAGTTACGGCGCCCGCTACGAGCGATACGACTACCTCGAACAGCGGAATCTGATGAGCCCCAAGGTTGCCGTCACCGTCACGCCGTTCACGGCCACCCGGATGGCGGTCACGGTGTCGAGCCGGGCAGACGCGCCAGGAGCCCAGGAGTTCCGCTCGCCCAGCGACGAAGGCATCTGGCTGCCGCCGCAGCGCACGTTCTCGGCAGCCGAGCCTGGACTGGCCCTTCGGGCCGAGCGGTCCAACCAGGTGAGCGCGTCGCTCGAACACGATCTCGGGCCGACGACGGTGTCGGTCCGCGGGTTCCGACAGCAGGTCCGGGACCAGATGGTCACCGTATTCGGTGCGGACGCACCCGACTTCCCCGGCGCGCGCCTCGGTCATTACGTCGTCGGTTCCGGCGGCCATGTCGATGCCCAGGGCGGCTCGGTCGCGCTGAGCGCCGACCTCGGACCGCGCTTCCGCGGTTCGGTGACCTACACGAACGCGCTGGCCACCCTGGCGCCGGCTGCAGACGTCAGCTATATCTTGCTGCTGTCGCCGTCGGCGGTTCGGCGGGGGAGCGAACGGCTGCAGGACGTGACCACCACGGTGGCGGCCGAGGTGCCGGAGACCTCCACGCGAGTGTTGGTGCTCTACCGCATCGGCAATGGCTATGCGCAGTCGGGGGACGCGGGCGATTCCCGGGTCGATTCGCGCTTCGACGTCCAGGTGCGTCAGGCGCTGCCGTTCCTGAACTTCAACAGCGCGAAGTGGGAGATGCTCGTCGCGGTCCGAAACTCCTTCCGGGAGGTCACCGGGGAGCAGTCGGTGTATGACGAACTCCTGACCGTTCAGGCACCGAAGCGCATCATCGGCGGCGTCACCCTCCACTTCTGACCGGTGGCCGCCGGCGCCCGCCTGGCAGCAGGTCGAGCCGACGAACCTGTCCGGATCCATACCATTGGATTGGTTGCACGAGACAGCTGGGCCACGGCTTCAAAGGCCTTATGGTGCAGCCATTTACGTGATGTAATGGCCGGCAGATTCTGATGGCCGTCGTCCCCCTTCACGCCCCCCGACATGAGACGCGCTGGCACGCGCTGGGCCGCTCGGTCCTTGCCGTCCTCGTGGTCATCGTTCTGATTGCCCTGGGCGTCGCGAACGTGACCATGCGGACGCAGTGGCACGAGGTCGAAGACGGCGTGTTGTGGGGCAACCGCAGCGAAGGGGTCACAGCGCTCGAGGTGGCCACCGGCTCGGCCGGTCACCGCGCCGGCGTGCAGCCGGGCGACCTGCTGATCGGGGTCAACGGCCAGCCGGTCGAACGGGCCGCCGACGTTGTCGAGTTCCAGCACCAGAGCCAGTCGGGCACCCGGCTCGTGTACTCACTCGTGCGACTCGGCGATCGCCAGGTGCTCACCGTCTCCCTCGCGCCGCTGGCGACGGCGCGCACGATGTACTTCGTGCTGGCCGGCGTCGGGCTCTTCACGCTGCTCGTCGGTGCCTCGGTCCGTCTGCGCCGTCCCACCGATCAGGCGACGCTGCATTTTTTCTGGCTGTGCGTCACCTTCTTCGGTGCGTTCACCTTCTCATTCAACGGTCCGCTCGATCGCCTGGACTGGGTGTTCTACTGGGGCGACGCGATCGCGATGACGGCGCTGCCGCCGATGCTGCTGCACTTCACGCTCGTGTTCCCGGAGCGTTCGCCGTGGCGGCCTTCCGGCCGCCGGCCGTTCTGGGTGCCGATGCTGTACGCACCGGCATTCGTGCTGGGCGTGGCCAGGGTCGTCGCCATCACCCGCGGTGCCACCGACGACGGCGGCCGCTTTTCGCGGTTGATCGAGCTTCTCGACCGCGCCGAACCGTTGTACCTGCTGCTGTGCGGTGTCGCCGCCGTGGTCGTGCTCGCACGTGCCTTCACCGAGATCACGTCGCTCACCGGACGCCGGCAGCTGCGCTGGATTGCGTGGGGTACGGCGCTCGGCGTCGGGCCGTTCGCGTTCGGCTATGCGTTGCCGTGGGCGTTCGGGATGAACCCGCCGGTGGCGCTACAGCTCACCGCCGTGCCGCTCGGCCTCGTGCCGCTGGCGTTCGCGTCGGCGATCGTCCGCTATCGGCTGCGCGACGTCGAAGTCATCATCAAGCGCGGGCTGGCGTACACGGCGTTCGTCGGCGCCAGCATCGCCCTCTACGTCGCGATCCTGCGATTCGTCGGCTTCCTCTTCGGCAACGCCGCCGACCCGCACAACTGGGTGATTGCGTTCCTGGCCACGACGATTGTCGTCCTACTCGCGCAGCCGGTGCGCGTCGCGATGCAGAACGGTCTCGACCGCGTGTTCTACCGCGATCGCTACGACTACCGCCGCGCCCTCCTCGGCTTCGCCCGTGACCTCAACGCCGACCTCGACGTCGTCCGGCTCAGTCAGCGCCTGGTGACGCGGGTCGTCGAGACGCTCGGCGTCGACCGCATGGCGCTGATGCTGGCCGACGAGCGTGAGGGCGACTTCCGCGCCATCAGCGAGTTCGGGTTCAGCGGACCGGTACCCCGGCTGTCGCGGCACTCGTCATACGTCACCCGCCTCGACGCCGGCCACACCGTCGCCCTCGACGATCCGATTGCCGCGGCCTGGTTCGCCGCCGAGGAGGTCGAGTTCTGGCGCGACCAAGGGGTGTACTACTTCGTGCCGTGCGTGTTCGAGGGCGGCGCGATTGCCGTGCTCGCCCTCAGCCGCAAGGAGCACGACGAGCCGTTCAACAGCGAGGATCTGGCGCTGCTGACGGCGGTCGCCGGCCAGGTCGCGACGGCAATCGAGAACGGCCGCCTGTACCGCCAGCTGCACCTCAAGGCGGAGGAACTCGGGCGGATGCGCGAGTTCAACGACAACATCCTCGAGTCGCTCGACGACGGCCTCGTCGTCTTCGATGGCGACGAGCGGATCATCCGCTGGAATCACGCGCTCGAGAGCATCTACGGCGTGCGGCGCGCCGACGCCGTCGGGCGGCAGCTCGCCGAGGTGTTCGAGACGCCGTTCGTCGAGGCACTCGCAGCGGTGCGCCGCGATCATCCGGACGGGGCGACGCTGTTCAAGGTGCCGCTGACCAGCCGTCGCCGGCCGTCCGACGGCGAGTCGCCGCGCCTGCTCGTCAACGCGACGGTGGTGCCGCTGCAGAATCCGTCGGTCGACAGCGTCGAGGGGACCATCCTGCTGGTCGAGGACATGACCGACCGCGTCCGCCTCGAGGAGCAGCTGCAGATTTCCGAGAAGATGGCGTCGCTCGGCCTGCTCGCGGCCGGTGTCGCGCACGAGGTCAACACGCCGCTCACCGGCATCTCCAGCTATACCCAGATGCTGCTCGAAGGCGCCGACCCGCACGATCCGAAGACCGTGCTGCTCGAGAAGATCGAGCGGCAGACGTTCCGGGCCGCCAAGATCGTCAACGGGCTGCTGACGCTCTCGCGTCCGGGCACGCCGGGCGGCGAGCGCAGCTTCGTCGATCTGAACACCGTGATCGGCGACGTGTTCTCGCTGCTCGAGCACCAGTTCGAGGTCGGTCGCATCAAGGTCCGGCGCGACATCGCCACGGCACCGGCGATGGTGACCGGGATCGAGCATCAGCTGCAGCAGGTGTTTCTCAACCTGTTCCTGAATGCCCGCGACGCGATGCCGCGGGGCGGCTGGCTGTCGGTGACGACGCGCGTCGACGACCATCAGGTCGTCGCCGAGGTCTCGGACACCGGCTCCGGCATTCCGCCGGAGCAGCTGGCGCGGATTTACGATCCCTTCTTCACCACGAAGGCGATTGGCCGCGGCACCGGGCTCGGGCTGTCGATCAGCTACGGCATCGTCCACGAACATCAGGGCACGATTCAGTGCGACAGTGCGGTCGGACAGGGCACCCGCTTCACGCTGACGTTTTCGCGCGCCGCCATTGCCGCGCGGTCGGCGGCCCGCGGGTAGTACGACACATGCCAACCTCCCGGAGCGGAACCATCCTCGTCGTCGACGACGAGGAGATCATGCGCGAGATCCTCGAAACCCTGCTGACGCGTGAGGGCTACGACGTCCGCCTCGCGTCGACCGGCGAGGAAGGGCTCGAACTGGCGCGGGCGCTGCCTTTCGATGCCGCGATCGTCGACATCATGATGCCCGGCATCGACGGCATCGCGACGCTCGACGAGCTGAAACGGATCGACGACGATCTCGCGGTCATCATCATCACGGCATTCGCCTCGGTCGGCAGTGCGATCTCGGCGATGAAGGCCGGCGCGTTCGACTACATCACCAAGCCGTTCAAGAACGAGGAGGTGCTGGTCGTCGTCCGCAACGCGCTGGAGCGCCGGCGGCTGGTGCACGAGAACCGCAACCTGCGCCAGAACATCCAGGAACGCTATTACAAGTTCGGCAACATCATCGGCAAGAGTCCGCCGATGCGTCGGGTGTTCGACCTGATCATCCAGGCGGCTCCCAGCCGGTCGACGATTCTCGTGCAGGGGGAGAGCGGCACTGGCAAGGAGCTCGTCGCACGTGCGATTCACGCCAACTCGTCACGGGCCGAGAAGCCGTTCGTCACCGTCGCGTCGGGCAACCTGCCGCCGGAACTGCTCGAATCGACGCTGTTCGGCCACGTGAAGGGCGCCTTCACCGGCGCCGTGTTGCCGAAGAAGGGGCTGTTCGACCTCGCCGACCGCGGCACCCTGTTCTTCGACGAGATCGGCAACGTGCCACTCGAGACGCAGGCCAAGCTGCTGCGGGTGATCCAGGACCGCGACTTCATGCGGCTCGGCGGCATGGAGTCGATCAAGGTCGACGTCCGGATCATTGCTGCGACCAACCTCGATCTCAGGCAGCTGATGGACGAGGGGCGATTCCGCGAGGATCTCTTCTATCGGTTGCACGTCATCTCGATCGAGATGCCGCCGCTGCGCGACCGCAAGGACGACATCCCGCTGCTGGCGCGTCACTTCCTCGCGAAGTACGGCGAAGAGAACCGCAAGGCCGATCTGGAGCTGACGCCGGAGGCGCTCGACGTCCTGACGCAGTACGCGTGGCCGGGCAACGTCCGCGAGCTGGAGAACGTGATCGAACGTGCGGCGGTGCTGACGCCGGGACCACGGCTCGGCGTCGAGCTGATTCCCGATCAGGTGCGCAAGCCGCCGGCGTTCCATGCGCCGCCCTTCGTGATGCCGCCCGAGGGCATCTCGTTCAAGGACGTCATCACCGACTTCGAGAAACGGCTCATCGAGTCGACGCTGGAGACCGCCGGGGGGGTGCAGAAGCGGGCTGCCGAACTGCTGCACATCAAGCCGACGACGCTGAACGAGATGATCAAGCGTTACGACATCC
>CADEDC010000054.1 GCA_902825985.1 uncultured Acidobacteriota bacterium
GCCGGAGTACTCGTTCTAACCCGGAATCGCCGTCTGTGGCTCGGCCGACGACTGGGTTGCCGCGGCGAACCGGGGACGGTCGCGCGGCATGATGTGCACGCCCAGGTAGTCGGACTCGTCGTAGGTGATGTAGCCGGTCGAGTTGAAGCTGGGATTGCGAACCCAGTTGCCGCTGGCGTCCTTGACTTCGGTCACCACCAGCCGGTAGGTGCCGACGAACTTCTGGCGGTCGCCCTGGGCGGCGTGTGTCCGCCCGCCACTCATGACGAGGACGCCGGCCAGCAAGACCACACTGGCGGCCGCCGTGAATCCGGTCCGTAACGACATGCTCTACCTCCGCGTTTGACCCTGTCCGGTCGGGGGCGGGAGCATATCACGGAGGGTCACGGCACCGCGACACAAGCCGCGGCGCCGTGAGTGCCACCCGAGGTTTGACCGATCGTACCCGCCGACACCCGGGCGCGCCGTACGTCCTACTCGAACAGCCGCCAGTAGGCACCCAGACGCAGGAACCAGGTCTCGCCGGACCACCCGTCGACCCCGTCGTTGTCGGTCACGACGAACAAACGGCCGTTCGGCAGCACCGCAACACCTTCCGGCTTGTCGGTAATCCAGCCGTGGTTCCGCGTCAGGCGGGGTCGAAGGTCGTACACCGATTTCTCGTCGGCGGTGAACGCACCGTCGCCGCCGGCGGCGAGCGGCAGCTTGACCAACGTCTTGATCTCGCCGAAGTCGCCGGTCAGGTTGTCGCGCTCGATCAGGATCCAGCCGTCGTCCACGAGCGTGATCTCCGACAGGCCGACCCACGCCGCGTTCGCCGGCTTCGACCGCAGCTCGTAGCGGACGTGGCTCCAGGCGGCCACCTGCGGGTCGTAGACCCAGATGCGGGACCACGACGGTTCGGCGGTCCCGACATCCACCGGGTCGTCGTCGAGGGCGTCGCACGCCGCTGAGGTCGAGTAGTTCCACCCACGCTGCTGCGCCACGAAGATCCTGTAGCCGCCGCCCGGCGCCGGCGCGATGTCGAGCCCCTCGAAGCCGGAGCCCAGGCTCCCGGTTCCGTTGGGTGCCGGCTTCGCACGTTCGGCGGCGCGGCACGCGAGAACCGCCGCCGGCAGTCCAACTTCGGCCAACACCGCACCGGTCGCGGGATCCAC
This sequence comes from uncultured Acidobacteriota bacterium, assembly GCA_902825985.1. GTDB lineage: Bacteria > Acidobacteriota > Vicinamibacteria > Vicinamibacterales > CAVVIG01 > VFZL01. Next base: position 1,158 of record CADEDC010000054.1, read on the forward strand.
CTTGATCAGGCGGTTGGGTCGGCTGTCGTCGGCATTGCCTTCGCTCGCCAGCCAGAGCGACCCGTCCGGCGCGTACGCCAGGCCTTCGGGATCGTAGTACGGACTGCTGGCCGGCCGCGCGACCGTCAGCGCGTCCCTGATCACCGCCGGCGTCTGCGTCACGTCGAGCGTGAACACCTGGGTCGGGGTGAAGAACGAATCCCAGACGGCCTGCACCTTGCCATACTCGCCCGGCATGTCGGTCATGCCCGAGAGCGCCGACCATGGAATCGGCGTCCCGGAAGCGTCATCCGCCGATGCCACCTGCGGGTACGACGGCGCGCCACTCTTCAGCCGGTAGATCATCACGCTCGAGCGGACGCCGTAGGGCGGTGCGTCGTTCTCGCCGGACGCCACCAGCAGGTTCCGCTGCGGAATCGGCAACAGCCCTTCCGGGCCGAGCGGTGCCGGCAGCATCTGCATGAAGGATGGCTGCCCGTCCTTGCCGACTGCATAGACGGCGACGAAGCTGCCGCGCTCGGAGCCGACGAACAGCAGGTCGTCCGCACCGAACGTCGCGGCGGCTATCGCCTCCGGCTCGGTGCCCTTGCTGTTCGATCGACGCTCGGGATAATGGCCGAACCGCACCGCGAGGTGGTCGAGCGAATTGCCGCTGTCGAACACCACCGACCCGTCGAGAGCGAACACCGTGAAGCCGCGGCTGCCGCCGACGAGGTCGCCCTCGTTCGCGGTGGCGATGCGGTTGCCGACCCAGGCGACGGCATCGGGCTCGCGCCGCAGGTGGCTGGCGGAGTCGGTCAGCGAGATGGTGTTCGGTATGCCGCTGCCGGCCCTGACGGCGTCGATCGCGGTCAGGCTGACCTCGCCCGCCGGGAAATGCGTCACTATCGTCCGGGACGGCAGATCGACGACGATGATGTGGTTGTTCTCCTGCAGCGTCACGACCGCCTGGTTCGCCGCATTGATGTCGACGAACTCCGGCTCGGGATCATCCGGGAACAGCCCGGCGATTCCCGTGAGCGACACGTCGGCCGCGGTCCACGCGGCCGGACTGCCGGCGAGCCTGATCACCGAGAGGAAGCCGGCCGGATTCCCCAGCTGGTTCTGCGGCATGCCACCCAGCACGCCGCCGCCCGCCGTACAGGCGCCGGCCGAGACCACCTCGTCGTTCCGCGTGCCGCCGACGCACAGCGTTTCGTCCCGTTCGTTCTCGATCGCAATGGCGGCGTAGCGATTGTCCGGGCTCAGCTTGATCGAATCGGGCTGACCGCCCAGGTCGATCGACGCGACGGTCGTGCGCGTCGCCAGGTCGATCACCACGAGCACGCCGCTCGCACTCTTCTTCGACGCGCTGGTGTCGGCGGCAACGAGGACGTAGCGATTCCGGAGGACTTCCACCGAGGTCGGCGAGTAGCCGACGGCGTCGGTCGGGTCGGGATCGAGAGCCACGGTGCCGGCCGCCGCCGGGTTGGCGGGATCGGTGATGTCGATGAACCCGACCGTCCCCAGCCCGGCATCGGTGTAGACGAGCGTCCTGCCGTCTGCCGTCGCGGCAACAATCTCCGACACCGTCGTATCGCCAATCGCGCCGTTCCGGTAGTTGGCGAAGGTGCCAACGCGCTGGAAGTTCCAGCCGCCCTGCCCCTCCGCCTCGATTGCCGGCATCCGAGCCGCCACGAGCCCGACGGCCACGACACATCCCACGAACATTCTTCTCATCTTGATCGGTTCCTCCACCGGAAGCGATGCTATGCGGCCGGCGTAACAACCGGCTTGCAACGATGTGACGAAGTCGTGTCATCACACCGCAGCTGCCCATCGCCGGTTCGTTGGTGCGCGGTGGCAGCCGGCCGACACCGACACGGGGTCGTCACATCGCCTTGCTAGCGTGGCGGTGGAGGGTTTCGATGCCGTCACATCCCGAACGCGTTCGACGACACTACGACCCCGACCAGATGCGCCCCGCCGACATCCCGGGCACCACCATCGACGTCGACGACGCCGTGCCACCCGAAGACGACAACGACGCGAGCGACGAAGACTCCACCGATGCGCGCAACGTCCACGGCGAGGGCCGGTCGACGTTTTGCCGGCATCTGTGTCGTGGAGATCAAGAAAGGCAGAGAGCATGAGCACACCGAGACTGGTACGCAGCAAACCGGCCGGCCAATCGCCACGCAGTGCCGGCCCAGGGGACGAGGGCGTGCGGGAGGTGACACCCGGCACGCCGCGATCGCGAGCCGTCGCGTCCGCCAGACCTGCCACCGAATCTCTGGAAGCGATTCGCGTGCGCGCCTACTTCCTGTCGCTCGAGCGCGAGCGCGACGGTGCCGATCCGGTTCAGAACTGGCTCGATGCCGAGCGGGAGATCACCAGCCGCCCGGCGCTGCGGCGCACCGCCGCGCGACCTGACAAGGCCTAGCGGCAACCGCCGGCTCCCGTCCGCAGTCGGCGGCGGACCGGCCGGCGCGGCGGCGGTCGGGTTGTCGCTGAATTGACACACCGGCCGGCGCCGTTGTGATCTGAAAATAGGTGGTTCCGAACCGATGCCGACGGATGGAGCGCCGCCTATGGAAACCACAGGTCGTTCGAGACGTGACTTTCTGAAGTCCGTGGGCGCCATCTCGGGTGCGGCCGCCGCCCCGACGCTCACCGCCACGGAAGCGCTGGCGCAGGCGTCGCCTTCGCCGGCGGCATTGCCGGAACCGCCGGCATCGCCGTTCCCGACCCTCAATCGCCGCGCGCTCGGCTGGCTGCGCTTCCTGTGGGAGAAGAGCACGACGCCGGACGACTGGGGCAGCAACGGCGTGCCGCACCCGTGGTGGGATCGCTACACGGCCCCCGTGGTTCTCAGCTACGGCCGCTTCGACCTGTCGTTCTCCGCCTACGGCATCCTGATGATGGCCGACCAGACGCCCGCATGGCGGGAGGTCTACACGCGCATGACCGACGAGATGGCGGCCCGCTTTCCGACCTACTGGGGCGCCATCGACTGGTTGACCCAGATTGGCGACGATCCGAAGCGGTCCCGCTATCCGGCGGCGGTGCTGGCGACCCTGCCGCCGGCCCTGCGGGGCAACTACAACCGCTACGGTTGGACCGCGAATGGGGTCGAGCCGTGGGGGCTGCAGAAGGACCCGATCGGCGCCGACGGCTATCTGTTCTTCCGCGGCTGGTTCCACCTGCTGCTCGCCACCTACCGCTACGTGTCCGGCGACGACAAGTGGGCGCGCCCGTTCGCGGTGACCGGCTACGGCGACGAGACGTTCGAGTGGGATCACCATCGCCTGGCGACGCGCCTGGACGAACAATACCGCGCGCGGCCCGAGGGACCGCAGTGCGAGAACACCAAGATCTGGTTCTACTGCAACACGGCGGCGACGCTCGGCATGTATCTCTACGACCGTCTCTACGACCGCCAGACGCACCGGTCGGCGCAGAATTTCCTCGAGTACGCGCGACAGCACTACGTCGGCGTGTCAGACGACGGCAAGCTCGAGTGGGTCACGCAGTACTACGATCCGATCGTGAACTGGAAGCTGAACGCGCCGCCGGCAGCGGGGGCATCGACGGCGTTCCTGCTCGCGCCGCAGAACCGTGAGTTCGCGTCGCTGCTCTACGACGCGACGGTCACCGCCGCCGGCGTGCGGGCGGCCAACGCCACGGTGCGGGCCAACACCGGCCTGCTGTTGCTGGCGCGCGAACTGGGCGACAGCGCCGTCGCCGAGAAACTGCAGGCCGCCGCCGACCGTGACAGCGATCCCCGCTGGTTCGGTCGCCAGAACGAGATGTTCGGCTGGTGGACGAATGCGCCGACCGAGGGCTACCCGCGCGGGCAGGCGAGCGCGACGCTGATGGTGTCGGAGATCGGCCGTCCGGGTGACTGGACGCGAGCGCTGCAGGCGCCGCACCTCGACAAATTCGCGGCGCCGACCGTCGAGGGGGTGGCGTTTCCGTCGATGGGGCTGTACCAGGCGTGGAACGACGAGGCGAGCGGCACGCTGCACGTCGGCACCTACGCCGCGGCGCCCGACGCCCGCGGCCGGGTGACCGCGTTCAACGTGACGCGATTGCCGGATGCCGGTGCAGTGCGGATCACGGCCGACGGCCAGCCGTTCACACGGTTCACCGTCACCAGCCCGACCTCGATCCGCATCGAGACGACGATCGAGCAGCGGCAGTATCGCCTGACCACCGGCTACCGGGGTGCCGCCCAGCGCGCCGACGAACGGCCGCAACCGCGCGACGAACGCATCGCCGTCGCCGGGCTGGCGCAAGCGCCACGGACGTCCGGTGACACCCCCGGCGGCGGTCGCCCCGCCAGCCGCAATGTCCTTCTACCCGCCGGGGCAGGCTGTTCCTGCTGCCCGGCGTGATGACGACGCGTCCGCGATCCCCGATCGGCTCGCCACGATACAGCCGCGTCGGCCGGGGGTTGCTGGGCTGCATCGCCGCGGCCGCGGCGGCACAGGCTCTCTGCTTTGCCGAGGTCTGGCACTTGCCGCAGACCGTCAGCTGACGGTCCACCCATCGAATCAGCCTGCTGCGTCTCCGGCGTTTCGCCACTGGCTCACGGCTTGCTGGCGTTTGTCTCATCTGCTTCCGGAGTCGCGGCCTCGCCATGATCGCCGCAGGACTCCAGGCGCAGTTCAGCAAGCGGAGGTGAGTATGTCTCGCAAGGCCGGCGATCGATACGTATGTGAGAAATGTGGCGCCGCACTCGTCTACGAGAAGCCGTGTCCATGTCCCGAGGGGATGCCGCATTCCGAGGTCTGCTGCGGTGAACAGATGAAGGCCGTTGCGGCTGGCGATGGGGCCAAGCCGTCGTGACAGGGCGACCATGACCACTCCGGGTGCCCAGACGACGCTCATCGACGGACTCAACACCGACCTTCAGGGTGAGTTCCAGGCGATCATCATGTACCGGCTGTTTGCGAGCATGGTGCAGGGGCCCTATCGACAGGAGCTGCGCAGCTTCTTCGCGGCCGAGATTCCGGAAGAGCTCGCACACGCGCAGCTTCTGGCCGACAAGATATCGGCGCTCGGTGGCACGCCTTCCGGCGTTCCGGCACCCGTGACGGTGGTCATGGATGCCCGGGAGATGCTGCAGGCCGCCCTCGACGCCGAAGTCGAGACGCTCGATCGCTACATCACCCGGCGGACGCAGGCCGAGGCCGCCCGCGAGTTTGGACTCGCGGCCGAACTGGACAGTGTCATCGCCGACGAAACCCGCCATCGCGACGAGCTCCGACAGATGCTGGCGCGCTGGCCGTGAACGCGCGGTGAACGGCCCCGTGCCGATCGTCAGGCCGCCCAGCCGTGGGTCGGCCTGGCGACCGGGTGCGGCCTGTCGGCACCACCTCGAGGCCGGCCCCGCTGCCGGCGGAAGCGTCGAACGTCGAGTCGACACGCAACGTATCGGCACTTTTCGAATCGCTTCAAGTCGATTTGAATGTCGTAACAATTCGGTCTACAGTGCCCGACGTGCGCGACATGCGACATCGGGTGCTGCGGGGGCCGATCCGTCTGCGCTGGCTGGTCTGGCTGGTCTGGCTGGGGCTGGCCGGTCAGGCGTGGGCGCAAGTGGGGGCCGGAGCGTTGCAGGGACTGGTGTCCGACGAGTCGGGCGGACCGCTGGCCGCCGCGCGCGTGATCGTGATCCTGGTCGCGACCGGCCACACCCGCGTCGCGACGTCGGCCGGTGACGGCACCTTCGCAGTCCCGGCGCTCACACCGGGCGCCTATCGCATCCGCGTCGACGCAACCGGCTTCCGGCCGCTCGTGCGCGACGGTGTGACCGTGGTGACGGGCGAGACCGTGACGCTCGCCCTTCGCCTGGACGTCGGCGGCATCAGTGAGGTCGTCTCGGTCACCGCCGATGCCGGGCTCCTCCGCAGCGGCACCTCGAGTCTGGGGCACGTGGTCGACCACCGGATGGTCGTCACGCTGCCGCTGAACGGACGCACGTTCATCGGTCTCGCCGGTCTCGTGCCGGGGGTCGCGCTGCCGCCGAACTCCCTCCTGCCGCGCATCAACGGCGGCCGCCCGCGGACCAACGAGTACCTGTTCGACGGCATCTCCGTCCTGCAGCCCGAGCCGGGGCAGGTGGCGTTCTTCCCGAACATCGACGCCATCCAGGAGTTCAAGATCGAGACGAACAGTCCGCCGGCGGAGTTCGGCCGCTTCAACGGCGGCGTGATCAACCTGACGACGAAATCGGGCGGCAATGCACTGCACGGCAGCGGCTTCGCATTCCTCCGCCACGAAGCGCTGAACGCCCGCAACGTCTTCGCCTCGACGAATCCGGTCAAGCCGCGGTTCCGGCGCCAGCAGTTCGGCGGCGTGCTGGGGGGGCCGCTCCGCAGGGATCGCACCTTCTTCTTCGTCGACTATCAGGGTCAGCGGCAGACGATTGCGCGAACGGTCATCTCGACCGTGCCCACCGAGTTGCAGCGCAACGGAACCTTCACCGAAGCGATCGCCGGACAGGTACCTCGCATCTACGACCCGGCGACCACCGTCGGCAACGTGCGGGCGATGTTTCCGGACCACACCATCCCACGCGACCGCATCGACCCGGTGGCCCTGCTCCTGTTGCAGCGCTTTCCGCTGCCGACCGCGACGGGCACCGCGAACAACTACCGGCGGGAGGACGCCGAGACGCAGGACCAGGATCAGGTCAGCGTCCGCATCGATCAACGGACGGCGGGCGGTGCCGACCACTTCTTCGCGCGGATCACCCGCTTCGGCGAGCGCTTCGTCCCGGTGACGCCGCTGCCCGACGGCAGTGGTGTCACGGCCGGCACGCTGGGCCCGCAGGATACGGTGGCCTGGTCGACCGCCGTCAACCACCGCCGGGTCGTGTCGCCGCGCCTGTTCAACGAACTGCGCGTCGGCGACACGCGCCGCTCGGTTGCGCGGACTGCGGCGACGCTCGGCGGGTCGGCATCGGCGTCACTGGGCCTGCCGGGCATTCCGGCAAGCGCACGCTTCCCCGACACCCTGCCGACGTTCACCATCGCCGGCTACCAGCAGCTCGGGTCGCCGGCCAACACGGCATCCGATTTCAGCACCAGCGTCACGCATCTGGCCGACTCCCTCACCTGGCTCAAGGGACGGCACACCATCAAGTTCGGCGCCGACCTGCGGTGGGAACGGCTGGACGTCATCCAGCCGCCGTCGCCGACCGGCGCGTTCACCTTCAGCAGCCTGTTCACGGACCTGCCGGGCGTGGCCGGTACCGGCACGCCGCTCGCGAGCTTCCTGCTCGGACAGGTGCAGCAGTTCTCGATTGACCTGCAGCAGGATCGCATCCGCAACCGGGCGCACATCCAGGAGTACTTCGTCCAGGACGACTGGCGTCTGACCGCGCGCGCCACGGTGAACGCCGGTGTCCGCTACACGCTCAACTTTCCGTCGACCGAGGTCGACGACCAGGCCGCGGTGTTCAACCTTGCCACGCAGGAGCTCGAGTACCTCGGCCGGCAGGGCCGGCCGCGCGCGGCGCGCCTGCTCCACAAGACGAACGTCGGCCCCCGTCTCGGCGTCGTCGGCCGGGTCACGGATCGGACGGTCCTGCGCGCCGGCTACGGCCTGGTGTGGATCGAAATGGCTGGCATCACCACGCCGTTCACGACGCCGGTGTTTCCGTTCCTGCAGACGGTCACGCAGCGGACGCTGGACAATCTCGTTCCGGCATTCACGCTGGCGAACGGCCCGAGCGTCAGTCCGATTCCGCTGACCGCGAGCGCCGGCCTCGGCCAGGGTGTCTTCGCGGTGGATCGGGACCTCGGCTCCGGCTACGTGCAGCAATGGAACCTCTCGCTGCAGCGTGAACTGGCATCGAACGTCTCGGCGGAGGTCGCCTACGTCGGATCCCGGATCACCCACGTCGGCGTCCCGGACACCAACCTCAATCAGCTCAGCGTCGAGCAGCTCGCGTTGGGATCGGCATTGCTGCAGCGGGTGCCGAACCCGTACTTCGGCGTCATCCCGCGATCGTCGTCGCTCGGCGATCCGACGATTCCGCTCGCCCAGCTGCTGAAGCCCTATCCCCGGTACACGACCGTCAGTCTCTACAGGAACAATGTCGGGACGACCACCTATCGCGGGGTGTCGGCGAAGCTCGAACAGCGGCGGTCGCGTGGGCTCTCGTATCTTCTCTCGTACACCCGGTCGAGGCTGCTCGACGATGCCTCCTCGGTGTTCGACGCCTCGATTCTGACCGGTCCGGTCGCCAGCTATCCGGTGGCGGACAGCTTCAACCGCCGGCTCGAGCGTGACTACTCGACCGGGGACATCCCGCACGTCTTCGTGGCGTCAGGCACCTGGGACGTCCCGGTGGGACGGTCGCGCCGCGTGCGGCTGCCCCGGTGGCTCGCCGCCTGGCTCCACGACTGGTCGGTCACGGGCATCGTGACACTGCAGTCCGGTGTGCCGGTGCCGGTGACGCAAGCCACCAACACCAACGCGTTCGCCGGCTTCGGTACGCAGCGGCCGAATCTCGATGGCGACCCGACGCTGCCGGCCGAGCAGCGTTCCGCCGACCGCTGGTTCGACACCAGCCGGTTCTCCACCGCACCGCAGTTCACGATCGGCTCGGCGTCGCGCAACCCGGTGCGCGGTCCCAGCTATCGCAACCTGGATCTCGCCCTGATCCGGACGATTCCGCTCGGCCCGGCCCAGGCACTCGAGGTGCGCGTGGAAGCGTTCAACCTGACCAACACTCCGCCCTTCGGAGCACCGAACGGGGTGTTCGGATCGGCGGGGTTCGGCAGCATCACCGCGGCGGGCGACCCGCGCGTCCTGCAGGTCGCGGCGAAGTTCGTGTTCTGAAGAGCGACCGGTCTGGGCTGCTCCGCGGCGCCGGCACGAGCGGGCAGGGCTCATCGCCCCAACCCGCTCGCGTGGCGCTCAGTGGTGCGGGCGCGAAGCGTGAGTCGTGCCTACCGGGCGCACCGGTTGATTGCTGACTGCTGCGAGGCGGTGATCTGGCCGCCGAACCGCAGCGCGGCGGTGCCCAGCGCGACGCACACCTGGTAGGCCCGTCCGGGTAGACCGCCGCAGATGTTCAGCGCGTCCGAGATGCTGCAGCCGGACGGGTGAATCGTGTTCGGCACCAGCGAATCGCAGCTGTTCAGCACGACGGTCGGCGAGGTGTTCGAGCGCAGACACAGGTCGACGCCGTCCAGCACACCATCCCGGTCTGTGAACCACCCGAGATCGGTGAGCAGCGGCAGCGTCAGGTCTTCCGGCGGCTGCACCGACGAGACGAGATCGCCGTTGATGGCCGGCTCCATCAGCTGGTTCGGAAAGGCGACCGACTCGAAGTGGGAGATGGACGAGCCCGGCGACACCGGATTGAGGGCGGCGAGCATCACCTGTCGCTTCACCCGGTCCGTCCCGGCGAACACCGACTGGTCGAGCTGCAGCGTCGCCCGCAGCGGCTCGCCGGCCGCCAGCCGCGCCCGGATGGCGCTGCCGTCCGGCAGTCCGATACGGCCGGCGGGGATGACGACGGCCGGGTCGGCGCCGCCGAGGCCGGCCGGCGGCAGGGCGACCACGTTGTCGGCGACCAGCACGCCGATGGCGCCCGCCGCCTGCGCGTTCACCACCTTCACCGTGAACGCGCACGTGCCGCGATCGACCAGCGCGATGCGGCCGCTGACATCGTTGAGGATCGGACCGCAGGCGTCGGTCGTGGACGGACCGGCGACATCGGCCGCGTCCAGCGCAGCGACGATCTCGCCGGTGACGCCGCTCGCCGTCAGCGGCGGGCCGAACGAGGCTGCCCCGACCATCAGGGACGAGGTGCCGGCCGGCGAGCGGAGCTTCACCACCGGTTCGCCGCGGTCGAGCACCTTATACTGGTTCCGCTTCACGTTCAGACCGCTCCACGACACCTTGCGGACGTTGATCGCCGACGCCGCGCGTTCGGCCGGCGTCATCGCGTTCCAGATCTTGTTCGTGGTCACGTCCATGGTGTACTGCGAGTAGATGTCGCCGTACGGTTCGGTCGCGCCCTCGGGCGCCGGAATCGCACCGTTGGACTCGTTGACCGCGTTGGCGAAATTGAGGCCGTGCCCGAGTTCGTGCAACACGGTCACCAGCAGATCGGACGTCCCGGCCGGTTCGTTGTTGTCGAATCCGAGGTAGAACGGCGCGTTCGTCGAGAAGTTCGCCTGGATGTCGTAGGTGGGCGGGCTCAGATCGTCGCGCGTCAGGTGGTCGGCCAGGCTATCGAAATACCAGGTATTCGGCAGCTCGGCGCCCGGAAAATTCGACCAGATGAAGCGGGCGCCGGCCGACCCGAGCACGCCCGCCGGCAGCGCCGTGAACTGCGCGGCCACGAAGATGTCGCGCTCGGGCTTGAGGACCTCGGTCCAGAGCGCCGCGGCCTGGAGGAACACGAAGATCCGCTGCTGGCCGACGGTCAGCCCCGGATTGCCGCCGACCGGCGTCGCCGGCGTGCTGTCGTCGAATCCGGTGCCGGGCGCCGCGAAGAAGTCGACCAGGATCTCGCCGGCGTAGGCGAACCGCGGAAGGGTGAGCGCGATGAGGAGGGTGGCCGCCGCGAGCAGCTTGCGCGCCGCCATGACTACTTCTCCTCCAGCGGCGCCGACGGTGCCGCCACGACAATGGGTGCCGGAAGGTGCGTGATCGCGTTCAGGCGGTGAGCCGACGGGCTCCGGCTCGGGGTCCACAGCGGGAGGGCCTTCAGGGCCGGGTGATCGTGACCCTCGGTGACGCACGCCGCTTCGACACGGCCATCGGGCCCGGTCGTCGCCAGCATCACGTTCTGGAAGCGCCCCTGCAGGTCGAGGCCGACCGTGCCGTCGGAGCGGTACTCGAACGTCAGCCCCTCGATCGACCGGTTGGTGAGCGCGTCGAGCGTTCGGACGGCGACTCCGGCGTCCTGGGTCGTCTGCGCCGGTCCGTCGACGCCCGTGGGCGGCACCTGCTCGGGTCTTCGGCGCGCCGGTTCCTGTGCACCGGCCGTGACGTTCAAGAGCACCACTGTGGCGCCCACGAGCAAAGCCGTGAGCGCGCGTACGGGAATTGTCATCGCTCTACCTCCATGGCGCGCGATCGTAGTCGGAACGCCTCAGCGGGTGAAGCTTTTCTACGCGCTGGCCGCGCGCGGCGACGGCGATGGTCCATTACGGCACCGCATGTGCCGCCGGAGTCGTTCAATGTCTCCTAATGGACCAACCCCACGCGAAGTCGGCGCACCACTGCGTCGAAGCTGTTCGTTCGAGACGCGGCTGTGTGACGGCGCGTCTAGCGTCGCGGGTGCGGCTGGCCGGCCACCGCTTCGACCGGTGGCGCGGCGGCCGCGTCGAACGTCCGCCAGTCTTCGCCGAACCAGGTGATCAGGGTCGCCGCCGCCTGGCTGGCGTGCAGTTCGGGATGAGTGGACCACGGTCCACGAGGCCGCATCTCCGGCGACACAAATGCCATCCAGGTTTCGTTGGCGCCGGCCACCCGGCTGCCATGGTCCTTCCAGTCGGCCGGCCCGCGCCCGCGCCCGTGGTCGGTCGTGATGAGCAGGCTCGTTCGTCCCTGGTAGTCGGCCTGGCTGTCGAGCCACGTCCACAGTTCCCTGAGATAGCCGTCGAAGCGCGAGTAGGCGTCGAGCACTCGATCGTAGCGACCGTCGTGCGCCCAGTCGTCGGTCTCACCGAATGCCAGGTAGAGCACTCTCGGTCGGTAGCGCGCCAGGTGGTCCATCGCGAAGCGGAACGTGTAGGCATCGTGCCGCACGCTGTCCCAGGGAGTCGGCGTCTCGGACTGCTGACGGCTCTGGCGCGCGATGTCGGGCGACGGTGACTCGAACGGTTCGTACCCGGCATTCACGGTCAGGGCGCCTGCCCGGTGTTCGGCAATCGCATCGAAGACGTTCCACGAGGCGAACACCGCCGCCTGGGACGCCGTCAGTCCGCCGCGCGTTTGCAGGAACTCCAGCACTGTCGGATAGGGATTGCGATGCGGTTCGTTGCTGTTGATGTCCTCGTCGTGCGCACGACCCAGCAGGATCTCGGCGTAGCCGGGATACGAGAACCAGTGCCGATTCGTCACCGAGACAGCGCTGCCGAGCGAGCGGTCGCCGGCAATCGAGCCATGGTGGCGCATCAGGGTGCCCCAGAAGAACGGCATCAGCTTCTGGCGGCGCTCTTCGCGCGTCTCGGCCCAATAGCGTCGGTACGCGGTCGCGTCTTCGAGCGGCTGTCCGGTCTCGAGCCGGGCCCGCGCGACTTCGACATCGAAGCCGCCGAACACTTCCTGGTGCCGCGCGCCGTCGAGCGTGATGAGGATCACCGCACGCGACGGCGCCGCCGCCAGCGGCGGCATCAGCGCGGCGGCGACCATGAGGACGATGACGCCCAGGTAGCGCATGGCTCAGAAGGTCAACCGACCGCCGAGCACGGCCCGGCGGAGGGGGAAGTCGGCGTTGAGCGTCGTGATGGCGCCGTACGTCGAGCTGGTGACATTCGTGTCCGGACGTCCCCAGTTGGCGTGATTGAACAGGTTCGTCACGAAGATGTTGACCGTGAATCGCACCTGGCTCGACAGGCGGAAGTCCTTCATCGCAGCGAAGTCGACGTTCCAGGCGGCGGGCCCGACGATCGACCCCTTCGGCGCGTTGCCGAACCGCCCGGCGAACATCGAACGGCCACTGGCATCCTGGAACGCCGCCACCGAGAACGCCGCGGTGTTGAACCACTGATTGAGGGTCTTCGGTCCGTCATTCGGATCCTGACCGTTCACCGCATCAGCCTTCTCATTGCCGTAGCAGTTCGTCCCCGAGCCGCAATGCGAGTTGTAGAACGCCGTCAGATGGGCGCCCGACTGCGCCTGAACGACACTCGACAGGCGCCAGCCGCCGAGCGCCGCATCCAGCACCGGCGACATCGACGAGGCGAAGGCGCGGTCGCGGCCGATCGGCACCTCCCAGATGAGACTGCCGACGACACGGTGGGTCGGGATGTTGGTCGTCGGACCACGCATGTAGTCGACGTCGAACCGGTTGTCGGTGCGGCCATTGATCTCGGACTGGAAATCGCCCTGACCGGCGCCGCGGTCTTCGATGTTGTCGATCGAGTGCGCCCATTTGTAGCTGAACGTGTGGCTCAGTCCGGCGCGCCCCAGCGAGCCGGTCAGCTGCGCCAGCAGGTCGTGATAGTGATGGTAGCCGCCGTTGTCGCGCGTGTTCACCCGTGCCCAGTTCGGAAACGGGCGCGCGCTCGTCGCCAGATTGGCGTAGCCGACGGTGTTCGGCTGAATCTGGTTCAGGTCGGGCGCCAGCGTCAGGTCGGCGCTGCGGAATCCGGAATAGGTGAAGCGGAGTGCGTTGCGGCGATTCAGCTCGCGTTCGAACGTCAGGCTCCACTGCTGCGTCCGCGGGTCGCGGTAGTTGGGATCGTTCGCGGTTGAGAAATTCTGGGTGCCGACGCGCGTCACGCCACGGCTCGGGTCACCGGCGAAGGTGTTCGGCCAGACAATGCTGTGGCTGCGTGTCGCGGTGTTGAACGCGTTGGCAAAGGTGACGTTGTCTGATGTGTGGATGCCGGTGAGCGAGTTGAAGACGGCGCCGAGGACGCGGGTGTAGTACAACCCATACCCGGCCCGCAGCACGGTGCGCGTGTCGCCGCGTGGCCGCCAGGCGACGCCGAGGCGCGGCGCGATGTTGTTGGCGTCCGTCTTGCGCAGCGCCGTCGGAAGTCCCGCCTCGTCGGCCGTGATGATCCGCGACGAACCGATCGAACCGGCGAACCCCGGCGACGTCAGTGCCAACGACGCCGCGTCGGGGACCACGACGTCGCCGTTGACGGTGTCACGCAGGAAGTTGCTGATGTTGCCTTCGCGATCGACGAACCCCGGGCGCACATCGTAGCGGACTCCCAGGCTGAGCGTCACGTTCGCGTTCACCCGCCAGTCGTCCTGAACGAAGGCACTGTAGTGCGTGGCGACGCCGTCGACGCCCGGACCCGATGCCGTCTGATCGACATCGGTCGGAAGGCCGAGCAGGAAGTTGGCGACCGGATGGCCGGTGCCGCCGCCGGCGATGTTGTTGTTGAACCTGAACACACCGAAGTCGTCGGCGCCGGTGAAGTTGACCGGGCTGGTCCAGTTGAAGCGCTGGATGTCGACGCCGGCCTTGAACGTGTGGCGGTTGCGAATCCAGGTGAGGCTGTCGGCGATTTGGAAGGTGTCCTGCGTGAGCGGCTCCTCCTGGCTCTCGCCCCATTGTGTATAGCCGGCGATGTTCACGTACGGGGTGCCGGTACCGGCTGGCACGTTCGACTGCAGCAGACGCAGCCCCAGCGTCGAGACGACATCACGGCCGTTCAGCCCGGTGACGGCCCCCTGGTCGGCCTGGGTGAAGCCGACCCTGGCTTCGTTGAGCAGATTCGACGTGATGGCGACGTTGTCGGACAACACGAGGGTCGACACCGGATTCTCGAAGGACCTCGGCCCGAGGCTCTGGTAGGTCGTCGGCGTGACGCGGTCCTCGCGTTTGCGGCTCAGGCGGCCGAAGACCGTGTGCCCCGGACGAAAGTTCTGATCGACACGTGCGTCGAACTGATTCGATTCGACGGTCGCGTCGACACTGTAGCGGTACACCGATGTCCCCTCGTTGGGAGCCGGTATGTAGTTCTGGAGCAGCAACGCCGACACCGGGTTGATCCGGCTCGCCGGAATCCGGTTGCCGGGAAACGGCTGCCCGCTCGTCGGATCGATCAGCGGCGTCGAGACCGCGGCGAAGTCGCCCGCACGAAACGCCGCCTGCGGCACGGTCGCCGTCGCCGACTGAAAGAGACTGATGTTGAGCCGCTCGAACGTGCCGAAGAAGAAGGTCCGATTGCGCACGAGGCGTCCGCCCAGGCTGGCGCCGACGTTGTGGTTGTCGCTGGCGTTCGGCCTCAGGTTGGGCGTGAAGTAGTTGGGGTTGGCATTCAGCGATTCGTTGTTGTAGTTCCAGAACGCCGTCCCGTGAAAACTGTTGGTCCCGGGCTTCGATACGGTGGTGATGTCACCGATCTGCGCGTACTCGGCGGTATTGTTCACCGAGCTGACCTTGATCTGATCGATCGACTCGATCGAGGGAAAGACGTTGAACCCTTCCGCGCCGATGCCGTTGCGGCGGACGCTCGTCGTCAAAATGCCGTCCACCGAGACCTCGTTCTGGTACGGCAGACTGCCTGAGAGCGAGAACTGCTGGTTCGACCGCTGCACTTCCGGAATCACCTGAATCGCAAGGATGGGCGACGTGTTCTGGGTTCGAAAGGTGAACGGCAACTGTTGCAGCTCGCGATTCGACGTCGCCGACGAGACGGTGGGCGTTTCCGTGTTGATGATCGGCGCGACGCTCTCGACCACCACGGCTTCGGCCACTCCACCGACGCCGAGGACCGCGTTGATGCGGACCGTGTCGCGGGCCTCGACGCGAAACGGCTCGCTGGAGAACTGGCGAAAGCCTGCCAGCTCGCACTCCACCCGGTAGAGCCCCTGCGTCAGGTTCAGGAATTCGTAGGTTCCAGACGTCGCCGCCGTGGCGGTCGTCCGCACCACGTTGGTCTGCACTTCGGTGAGCGTCACCGTCGCGCCGGGCAGCACCGCCTGGCTGGTGTCGGTCACCACGCCGACCACTGCCCCATATGTCGACTGGGCGTCCGCCACACCGGGCCGCATGGCGACGCAGCACATGACCAGGCCGACCGCTCGCACGAATGTCGATGCTTGCACGTGAATCCTCCCGTGAATACCTGACGGTAGAAGGCGGATGCAACGAGCACGCGACGGATCGGTCACAGTCGTGAATCGATGCGCCGAGTTTACCTGCGGCCGATAACCTCTCGGTCTCATGACGTGGCGATGTACGACGATCGCCGCGCCGCTGGCTGCCTGGCTCTCCCTCGGCCTGCCGCCACCGGACGCGGACCTGTGGCGGTTCGCCCTGGGACGAGCCGACGAGCGCCTCGCGGCGACGGCCAGCGACCGGCCGGCACAGTGGGAACCGGTCAGGCTGCCGCATCGGATCCAGGCGCCGAACCAGGCCCTCTGGTATCGAATGACCATGCATCTGCCGGCACGGGCGGCGCTCGACGTGGTTGCCGACGATGGTGCGCAGGTGTTCGTCGACGGCGTGCGCTGGCACCAGCAGGGACGCCTGTTCTACCCGCCCGTGCCGGTGTCGGACGGAGCCTTTGACGTCACGGTCAGAGTCCTGAACAACGCCATGGCGGGAGGTCTGCGGCGAGTCACCGTCGTCCATCGGGTGGCGTCGCCTGAGCAGCCGCCAGCCCTGTCCCTACCGCCGGGATTTGCGGCGCCCGAATCGCCAACCTTCAGGCGCCGCATGCCACCGGCCGGGGCGGCGTGCGACTTCACGCTGTGGGCAGACAGCCAGGGCGGCTGGCGGACGTTCGCCGACCTCGTTGCGCGCATGACGGCGGAACCGATGCACTTCTCCGCCGGCGTCGGTGATCTGGTCGATGACGGTTCGGCGCCGCAGGCGTGGGGGCAACTCGTGCAAACGCTGGCGCCGCTCGCACGCACGACCGCCGTCGTGCCGATTCCCGGCAATCACGACTACGACGGCTTCTACGAGACGCTCGAGAGCCGGTGGTTCCACGCCGTGTTTCGCCGTCCGGTCACCTGGACCGCCTGGAGCTGCGGTCCAGCCCGTTTCGTCGCCCTCGACATGAACCGTGAGTTCCCGATTGGCATCAGTCCGGGGTCGCGACAGCACGCCTGGCTGGCGCGCGAAGTCGATTCCGCGGCGTGGCGGCAGGCGCAGTGGCGCATCCTGCTCGTCCATCAGCCACCGTACTCGGTCTCGTGGGCCGGCTACGAGGGTGACGAGGCGGTCAGGGCGATCGTCCACCCGCTGGTCGAGCACCACGGGCTTCATCTGGTGGTGTCGGGGCACAGCCATGCGTACGAGCATCTGGTGCGCACGATCAACGGCCGACGGCTGGATGTGCTGGTGACCGGTGGCGCCGGCGGCGCCCTCGAGCAGCCGGTCGACGTCCCGCCCGGCGATCGCGTCATCCTGGAACATCACTTCCTCCGCGCGCGTGCCGACGGCACGCGCGTGACCGTGACCGCCGAGGATCGTGATGGCGGCGTGCTGGACCAGTGGACGCGAGAAGCGGCGGCCAGGTGAACGGCGCCGGCGTCCAACGTCGATGGGCCGGCGGACGCCGGCCTGGCACCTACTCGATGGTGAACGAGGCCGCGGCATCCTGGGCGATGCGCACGGCACGCGCCTGCATCAGCCGGTTCGCCTGCTGCGCACGGGGCGACGAATCGTAGCGGACGTACCTGGTCCGGTCGGCTGGTCCAGGTGGCGCCGTGCGTTCGGTCAGCTGGATTCGCAGCGTCAGGCACGTGTTCGTCTCGGTGAGCCGGGTGCTGAAGGTATGCGAGGTCTGCCGCAGGTGCGTCTCGGCCACGTCCCTCACTTCGGCCGTCTCGGTCCAGGCGCGCCCGGCCAGGGTGCGTGGCGTCACCGAGGACTCGAGGGAGAAGTGGTCGCCGACCACCTGACGCGGCAGGGCCAACTCGACGCACCGGGCGAACGGCGCTTCGCTGACCGTGAACGAGACATCCTCGATGAATGCGCCGCCGTCGGTGAGCGCCTGGAACAGCGACGGCTCGAACTCGGTGGTATAGGTCGCGATGGTGGTCGTCCCGTCGCCGGCCGTGGGAGCCGGCGGCTGCCGGACGTCGAGGGTGCCGCCGAACAGGTAGGTCACCTGGGTATTCCGTCGCTCGACCGGCAACTCCACCGACGCCGACTTGCCAAGGCCCGTGAGCCGCAAGCCGAGGCGCTGACGGCTTCGACCATCCACGCGGTCCGCGCTGCACGCAGCCGTCGCCGCCCACAGAGCCGCCATCAACAGGAGCGCGACGGCCCTTCCGGCCGCCGCCGGCGAGAGGCGGGCGCTCGCCGTCTGCATCACCGTCACAGCGGACGGGACGAAGGGCTGCGTCGGCGCCGGGTGATCGACACAGACGATCGAGAGATGAGGCACCGGGTGCGGCACAGCTCGATTCTAGACGCGCCGGTCGAGCTGTCCGCGTCGACGCGATCGGATCCGATGCCACGACGAGCAAATACGTCTGCCGGCATGCACGAGCGCCGGGCGCGCGGCGCCGGATGAACCGCCGGTCGTCAGTGCCGCGGCACGACGAGGACGTTGTCGTCCGGGGCGCGGTCGATCATCAGGTGGAAGGGATCCACCGCCACGGCACCCGGCTTTGCCGACACGCGCACCACCTGCGTCTGTCTGCCGCTCCGCAGACGGACCTTCTCCTGATAGAGCGGCGTCTGGACGGCGACGTCGCTGCCGGCGTCCGGGAACACCACGACATCGAACCAGGCGTCGAGCGGCACCTCGCGCTCGGCTCCCTGCCCGTCGGCCTCGAACTGGCGTGCCGCGATCTCGATGGCGACCTCGTGCCCGCCGTCCACCGGCTTCACGTCGGCAGCGGTGACCGAGACGTCGTACAGGACGATCCGCTCGAAGAAGTCGGTGATGATCTGCTGGTACTCGTCTCCGGCGACGGCTCGCAGCTCGTTCACCAGATCGCGTGACGTCGGGTACGGCGCGCCCTTGAACCCGAACTTCTGCAGGTAGCTGCGCAGGCCCTGGTGCATCCGGTCGGTGCCAATCAGCTCCTGCAGCGCGAACATGACCAGCGCCCCCTTGTTGTAGGAGATGTTGCCCTGGTCCTCCGTGTACATGAGCGGCTGCTCGGCGACGGTCTCGCGGCTCCTGGCATCCAGGTAGTTCCGGTGCGTGATCGCCAGGATGCGGCGCAGCCATCGCGGATCGGGCTGCTGCTTGAAGATCATCAGCGTCGAGTACTGCGCCATCGTCTCATTGAGCATCTGCCGTCCCTGCATCTTCGCGCCGTATGCGAAGCCGCCCCACCACTGGTGGGCGAGCTCGTGGACCGTGGCGTAGTCGAGCGATGCCCAGCCGCGCAGATCGGTGAGGAAGCCGGCGGTCTCCGAATAGGCGACGATTCCGGCCAGCGCCTGCGCGGCGCTCCGGTAACGCGGGTACTCGAGGATCCGGAACGAGCGCAGCGGATAGGGCGCGTACTCGCGGCTGAAGTAGTCGAGCGACTGCCGCGCCGTGTCCAGCATCGCTGGCACGTTCCACGGGTGCTTCGCGTCGTGATAGACCTCGATGGAGACGTCGTTCCACGTCCGGCGCGCGATCGCGTAGCGAGCGGACACGAATCCCATCGCCGGCCAGGTCGGTCGCTCCAACCGATACTCGAAGTAGCGGCGGCCGTTCTGCTGCCATTGGCGCTGCAACGCCCCGGGCGCAACGGCGGTCTGATCGGCCGACGTGCTGACGATCGCCCGGAAGTCCGTCCGGCCGTCCACGCCGGAGCCCAGGGTAGCGAGCCACGCCGGGTCACCGAGAGCCGGCAGGCGGGCGGCGGCGGGCAGTCCGCTGCGACGCCGCTCCCCCGGATCGGTCAATTCACGATCCTCGTCGTAGGCCGGCCACGGGGCGATGCTCGCGAGCGTCACGTAGGTCCCGTTGGCGACGATGTCGTGGTCGCCGCCGGAGTTGACGAAGCCGCGGTTCGTCCGTGTGGCGGTCCATTCCATCTGAATGGTGGCCTGCGGCGCCAGCGGTTGCGGCAGCCGCAACAACCTGACGCCGAGGGCGGCATCCTCGACGGTGGCGACGGCGCCGGCCAGCGACAGCCTCTCGATTCGCAGGCGGGGATCGATGGTCACCAGAAGGTCGGTGATGGGCGTGTCCTGTCGGTTGACGAGCGTCGCCGTGCCGCGCGATTCGAGCCGGCGTTCGCCGGGGTAGAGGTCCACCTCCACGTGGATGTCGCTGAACCCGGGTGTCGGGCGGTTCTTCCACGTGCCGTAGGTGCGCTCGTAGGCGGCGCGCGCCGCCACCCGCGAGGCCGCCGTCTCGTACGGGTTGAGCACGTTGGTGTTCCAGTAGATCCAGCCGCCGACGGCGGCGAAGAGCGTCGCGGCGACGCCGGACACCAGCACGATGCGGGGCGTGATCCGGTCGCCGGCGTCACGCAGCCGCGCCGCGACCCCGCTGACCGTCCCTCTCGGGTAGGCGAGATGACCGGCCGCCAGCAGCAGGACGCAGAACAGCCCCCAATAGCCGATCAAGGTCAGCGTCGGCGCCGTGAAGTGGCCGAAACCGTTCATGTCCGAGTAGACGACGAACGGAATCCGGAAGCCGTAGAGCACGTGCTCCAGCCCGAACGCCTCCATCGCGAACAGTGCGACGAAGACCATCAGCAGCGCCACCATGCCGCTCCACTTCCCCGGGCTGCACGCCTGCACGACGATCGCGAGGACGCACAGCATGTAGAAATAGGCGCCGCTGTAGATGAACAGCCCCTGGAGGTAGACGCCGGGCTCGAGTTCGTAGTGGCCGGCCAGCAGCTGCCACGCCACCGACGTCGCCATCGACGCGAGCAGCATCAGCGTGATCGCCAGACACAACGTCAGCGTCTTCGACGCCGCCATCACCCAGTCCTGGTGCGGCGCGGCGCCGACGATCTCGGCGAGCCCGTGTTCGCGCTCACGGAATACCAGTGTCGCCGAATAGTAGACGACGATCATCAGCGCGAACTGGATCAGGCCGTAGCGGAAGAACCCCAGCATCAACCCGGTCATCGGATGGAGCGGCAGGCCGCCGAGGGCGTCACGGTTGCCGCCAATCTCGCTGGCGGTTGCCACGACCGTGAGGGCGAGCACGAGCGCGAAGAGACGCGTCGGCACGACCGCCCGCAGGTCCATGCGGAGTTGCGATGCCAACGGCGCGAGCGCCTCACGCAGGCCGACGCCGGACGCCCGGGCGACCGGCGACACCGCCGCCGCATCAGGTGCCGCCGCGGACGGCCGCCGGCTGGCTGGCGACACTGCAGATGGCCGCGGCAGCTCCAGTCGCAGGCGGCCCAGGGTGACGCACAACACCGCGAGCCCGACGCCGAGCCAGACGGCACGATTGGCGATGAGCACCGGGGCGACCGGCATCTGGCTATTGAGCTCCGCGACGGTCCAGTAGCGCATGGTGCCGGTGATGGCAAGACCGCCCATCGGCTCGATCCACGCCAGCCACCAGGCCGTCCCCCCCTGCGCGTCGAGGTTGACGAGCACGATCTCGCCGACGACGAGGCACAGCGCGACCGAGAACGTCCAGGCCTGGGAACGGCTCAGTGCCGCCACGCCGCCGCTGATGGCGCAGAAGACCAGCAGGTTCGGCAGGACGAGCACGCTGACGCTGGCCAGATAGGGCACGAGGTCGAACGGCGCGACCCGGGCCGGATCGATCCACGGCATGAACGTGCCGGCAAGCGTGCCGAGCAGGCCGGCCAGGCCGGCGAACAGCGCGCAGAGCGTGCCGCCCACGAAGCGCCCGAACAGCCACGGCCGCGCGCCGACCGGCGTGGTGAAGAACAGCTCCACGGTCTGCCGATCGTAGTCACGCACCATCGCGTTCACGACGAAGGCGATGGCCGGCAGGACGCCGAAGACGCCGAGGACCAGCTCCGTCTGGAAGATCTGCGACGGCGCGTTGACGACGATCAGGTCGTTGTCGCTGATGTTGATGCCGGCTTCGCCGATCGTCAGGAGGTGGATGAGGAAGAAGAGCAGCAGCACCCCTGCAAAGAGCGGAGCGCCACACTGGAACCGGAGCTCGAAGCGAAGGACGTCGAGAAACGGCCGCATGGCTCAGTCCAGAGGCGCGGTGAGTCCGTGGCCGTGCAGGGTGGAAAAGTAGACGTCCTCCAGGGTCGGCGCCACCGGCGTCATGCCGGCCGGCGGCGTGTCGGCGAGCACCCGCACCTCCATTCGACCGTTCTTCCACCGGCTGGCAAGCACCGGCACCTGCGTCTGCAGCTGCCGCGCATCGTCGCGCGGAATCACCGCCGTCCACACCCGGCCGGACAGCGCGGCGACGAGCGCGTCCGCCTCGCCATGCCGCAGGATCCGTCCTTCGCCCATGATGGCGACCAACGGACACAGCCCGGCGACGTCCTCGACGATGTGGGTGGAGAGGATGACGACGACGTCCTCGCCGACTTCGGCGAGGAGATTCTGGAAGCGGCGGCGTTCGGCGGGGTCGAGTCCGGCGGTCGGCTCGTCGACAATCAGCAGCCGCGGATTACCCAGCAGCGCCTGCGCGATGCCGTAGCGCTGCTTCATGCCGCCGGAGAACGTGTCGACACTGCGATGGCGCGCCTCCCACAGGTTGGTCTTCACGAGCAGCTGGTCCACGGCCTGTCGCTGCTGCGGTCCGCGAAGCCCCTTCAACGCCGCGAAGTGCCGGAGCATCCGCTCGGCGGAGGTGCGCGGGTAGGTGCCGAACTCCTGCGGCAGATAGCCCAGGACCTGACGCAGCGCCGTCCTGTCCCGCAGCACGTCGAGGTCGCCGAAGGTGATCGTGCCCGCGTCCGGCCGCTGCAGCGTGGCGATCGTCCGCATCAGCGTGGACTTCCCGGCCCCATTCGGACCGAGCAGGCCGAAGAGGCCGCGTGGCACATCCAGGGTGATGTCGCGCAGGGCGGTGATGCCGCCAGGGTAGGTCCGGGTTATCGACGACAGTCGCAACATGAGGGGAAGTGCCCATCCGCGTGACCGGGCAGGTGCCCACCCGCGTGACCCGGTGCCAGCTGCTGGGACACGCCGGACAACGGCATTGGACGGAGCGGCACCAGCAAAAGTTCCGGCCACCCGGTCCTGACGTGCCGTGTGCCCGGCGTGGCGGTCAGCCGGCGTGGCGGTCAGCCGCCGTGCCGCCGGTCCTCCGGCAGCGTCGTGCCCGTCAGCCGGCCGCTGCCTGAACCGTGGCGACGGCCGGCTCCCCGGTCGTGGGTGGCTGGCAGATTGACAGCCGGCGGGTCACGCCCTATACCGTAGAGGCGTGGGGAGAGGAGCTGCAGATGCGGCCTGGTGACTTCTTCGACTTCGTCCCGCTCGAGCGCACGCGACTGCGATTGACCGCCGCCCTCGATGCGCTCCTCGGCGCTGGCAGCCTCGCGGTGCTCGCGGCCTGGGTCCTCGGGCAGCCCATCCTCTACTCGCCGGATTCGCCGGTGATGTCGCCGTTCACCGCGCTCTCCCTGCTCATCATGGCGGCCACACGTCAGGCGCGCCTCCAGTTCGAGACGTGGCCGATGGTCCTGAGCCTCGCGATGACCGGCCTCGTGCTGGGCGGCAATGCGTCCTCCATCCTCATGCTGGCGACGACGCCGGCGCAGCTCTGGGCGACCTTTCCCGACCTCGTCCTGACGTCGGTGATGACGTCGATCGGACTGGTGCTGTTCTGCGCCTACGATCTCATCATCGAACTGCGGGACACTCCCGAATCGCCGTTGATCGTCGACGACCTGCTCATTCATCTCGCGCTCGTCCCCGGCGGCCTGAGCCTTCTCGGCTACCTGCTGGGCAACCCGACGTACCTCAGCATCCACGCCGACCCGCGCATCGGCATCTCACCGCTCGAGATGGTGTGCCTCGGCCTGTATGCCGTGGCGGCCGTGGTCTCGAATCCGCGGTTGTTCCTCTGGCAGTTCCTGTCGGCCAGCCGGTGGAACCGGCTCGTCTTCAGTCTGCTGTTCGTGAATCAGTTCGTCGCGCCGCTGCTGGTCGCCCTGCTGCTGTCACCGGCGGCGCGATCCGGGCCGGGAATCGAGCTCTACGTGATGCTCGCCGGGGTCGTGACGACCCTGTCGTTCCTGCTGCTGCAGGCGCGCGTGGCGAGACGCACGACCGCGGAACGGGGCGTGGTGCGGGTCTGACCGCGACGATCCCGTAGTATCTGCGCATGCTCGAAACGTTTTCCACGCTGCCGGTCGTGTGGCAGGCGCTGGCGGCCACCGTCTTCACCTGGGGGTTGACGGCCATCGGCGCCGGCGCCGTCTTCTTCTTCAAGGATGTCAGCCCCAAGGCGCTCGATGCCGCTCTCGGCTTCACGGCCGGCGTCATGATCGCGGCAAGTTTCTGGTCCCTGCTGAATCCGGCCATCGCTCTCTCCGAGGAGATGGGCATGGTCAAGTGGATTCCGCCGCTGGTCGGTTTCATGGCCGGCGCCTTCGCCATGCGCGTCGTCGACTACCTGCTGCCGCACGTGCATCTCTTCGGCGGCATGGAGGAGGCTGAGGGGGTCAGGACGAGATGGCGGCGGACCACGTTGCTGGTCTTGGCGATTACGCTGCACAACATTCCGGAAGGGCTCGCGATCGGCGTGGCATTCGGCGCCGTCGGCGCCGGCTTCGACTCCGCCACCTTCCCGGCCGCCGTCGCCCTCGCGATCGGAATCGGCATCCAGAACTGCCCCGAGGGCACCGCGGTGGCGGTGCCGCTCCGCCGAGAGGGGATGTCCCGCCTCAAGGCCTGGTGGTACGGTCAGCTCTCGGCGACGGTCGAGCCGGTTGCCGCCGTGATTGGCGCGCTCGCGGTGGTGACCATCCGGCCGATCCTGCCGTATGCCCTGGCGTTCGCGGCCGGCGCCATGATTTTCGTCGTCGTCGAAGAGGTCATCCCCGAGTCGCAGCGCGGCGGCAACAACGATCTGGCGACCATCGGTGCAATGGTGGGCTTCGCGGTGATGATGACGCTCGACGTGGCACTCAGCTAGCCGGCCGACTCTCGTCAGGCCGTCGGATGCGATCGGGCGATACGGGCCGCGACGGTGGTCGCCACGAAGCATCGGCGCGGTGATCAGGGCGCGCTGGCCGCCGGCGTGATGAGGTATTTCGCGCCGGTGGCCCGCTTCGCATAGGCCGCGAGCACATCGAGGCGCAACGCCTCGGGCAGCGATGCCGTGGCCGTGTAGTGGCTGGCGAAGGTCGTGGCGAGTTCGGCGGCCACCTGCGCCCGCAGGCGTTCGACGGCGGCACCGCCAATCCGCTCGAGGAACGGAAAGAGCAGCCAGCCGCCGACCGACCAGGCCATGCCGAAGGTGTTGGAGAGTTCGAGCGGCGCCGGGTCGAGGCGTCCGTACTCGTACACCTGCTTGTGCACCGACGTGCCGTAGCGGCTGTAGGCCGGAGCCCTGCGGGCGGCAGCCGCCTCCATGCACGTGAGGATGTGTCCGGCCAGGCGGCCGCCCCCCGTCGCGTCGAAGGCGATGGTCGCCCCGGTTGCCGCCAGCGCGTCCGTCAGGTCGTGCATGAACGTCGGGGCGCTCGAATCGCACACGTGGCCGGCCCCGGCCGCCTCCAGCAGCGACACCTGGTCGGGCCGGCGCACGATGTTCACCAGCGGGATGCCGTCTCGCCGGCACACCCGGATCAACATCTGCCCGAGGTTCGACGCCGCGGCCGTGTGCACCAGGCCGGCGTGCCCCTCCCGCCGCATCGTCTCCACCATGCCCAGCGCCGTCAGCGGATTCACGAACGCCGCCGCCGCTGCCGCCGGCGGCGTCCCGTCCGCCACCGCCAGGCACTGCGTGACCTTCACACAGCGATACTGCGCGAACATCCCGCCGGCGAGCGCCGCGACCACGCGCCCGGCCAGCGCCCGCGCCGCCGGCGACGTCCCCGTCTCGACCACGACACCGGCGCCTTCGTTGCCGACCGGGAGCGGCTGATCCAGCCGGCCGGTGACGGCCGGCATCGCGGACTCCGGCACGCGTGCGGTGACGATCGGGCGGTCGGCGGTGCCATGCTGGGCCGCGCTACCGAGATCCGCCGGGCCGATCAGCAGGCCGATGTCCGATGGATTCATCGGTGCCGCGTCGACCCGCACGACGACTTCGTCGTCGCCTGGTCGTGGCACCGTCACCTCCGCCAGGGACAGGTGAAGTTCACCGGTCGAGCGGATGAGCGATTGCAGTTGCAGAGCCCGTCTCGATGCCGGCAGGTCGCGCTCCAACACTGTGCCTCCTCGGTGTGCCGGCGGGAGTATACTCCCGCCCATGAACAGCAGATCCCGCGCAGCCGCCGTTGCCTTCATCGGGCTGTGGACCCTGACTGCGGCCGCTCCGCTCGCCGCGCAGCCCGCCAAGACGGCCCCGGCCACGCACGTCACTCAGGATCAGATCAAGGAGTTCATCGCCCAGCTGCCGCACGACCGCATCACGGACCGGCCGATGCGCGCGGTCGATGTCGGCGGCTACCGTGTCGGCGTCTTCGCGGTGTTCCGGCCGAAGGACTCGCCGCAGGATGCGATCTACCACGACACCAACATGACCGAGATCCTCTACATCCTCGAGGGATCGGCCAATCTCATCACCGGCGGCACGATCCCCGACGCGCGTCCGCCAGCGCGGCCCGGCGGCAATTACACGGGGACCCGCATCGATGGCGGCACGAAGCGGCACGTGGTGCCGGGCGACGTGATCATCACGCCGGGGCGGACGCCGCATCTGTGGGCGGACATCGAAGGCGACATGTCGTACCTGGTCTTCAGGCCGGATCCGGAAGGCACGCTGCCGCTCAAGTGACGCTCCAGGGCGGGGACGGTTCAGCGCCGCCCCGCCCAGCGAACTCCGTCCTCACCCTGCTCCCTGCCGGGTTCGTCACACCAGCGACACGTCCACATGGTGGAATTGGCATCACTTCGATTTCTGCGGCTGGAGCCCGCCGGCGCCACCGCCGTCTCACGGCTCGATGCCGTGCCGACAAGCGAGGACAGGACATGACGACGACTCCCGGTGTATCAGAAAGCTGCCGCGGCGGGCGCCACCGCCACATCTTCGGCGGCGCGCTCGCCGTCATGCTGGCCGTCGCGGTCGCTTGGTGCGCACGGCCGGTGACCGCTCTGTCACCGACGGTGGTCATCAGCCAGGTGTACGGCGGCGGCGGCAACAGCGGCGCCCCCTACACGAACGACTTCATCGAACTGTTCAACCGTGGTTCGGTGGCGGCGTCGCTCTCCGGCTGGTCCGTGCAGTACGCGAGCGCCACCGGCACCGGCAACTTCGGCGCGAGCGCGTCGCAGTTGACCGTGCTGCCGGACGTGATCCTGGCGCCGGGTCAGTACTTCCTCATTCAGGAAGCCGGCGGTGCGACCGGGGCGCCGCTGCCAGGCGCCGACCTGGTGGCCGCGACCGCCATCAACATGTCGGCCTCGGCAGGAAAGGTCGCGCTCGTCGCGTCGACGACGTCGCTTGGCTGCAACGGCGGCTCGACCGGCTGTTCGCCGATCCAGCTCGCCCAGATCGTCGACCTGGTCGGCTACGGCACGGCGAACTTCTTCGAAGGCGCTGCCGCCCCGGCGCTCGACAATGCCACCGCCGCCGGCCGCGCCGCCGGTGGCTGCACCGAAACCGATCACAATGCCTCGGATTTCAGCGCCGCAGCCCCGGCGCCGCGCACCAGCGCTGCGCCGCTCGCGCCGTGCGGTATCGTCAGCGACGCAGCCCCGACCATCACGGCGACGACGCCCGCGGAAGGCGCGACGAACGTGGCGCTCTCGACATCGATCACCGTCGCCTTCAGCGAGCCGGTGGACATCGCCGCCGGCGCGGTGGTCGTGTCGTGCCCGATCGGCACGCCGCTGGCCAGCAGCGCGGCGGCGTCCGGAGTGACGGCCGTGGTGCTGACGCCGGGATCGCCGCTGCCTGCCGGCACGACATGTGTGGTCGACGTCAATCCGGCCGGCGTGGTCGACACGGATGCGATCGACCCGCCGGACGGCCTCGCCGGTCCGGCGACGGTCAGCTTCGCGACGGCGGCCTCCGGTCCGGTGTGCGCACAGCCGTACACCCGCATCTACGACATCCAGGGCAGCGGTGCGGTCGCCGCCGTCACCGGCACGGTGACCACGCAGGGCGTGGTGGTCGGCGACTACGAGGGGCCGAGTCCGGCGCAGCGGGGCTTCTTCATCCAGGATCCGGACGGCGACGGCGACGCCGCCACCTCGGACGGACTGTTCGTCTTCAACGGCAACAACGACAGCGTCAGTCTCGGCGACCTCGTTCGCGTCACCGGAACCGCCGGCGAATTTCAGGACCAGACGCAGGTCGGCGCGCACGTCAACGGCGTCGTCACCTGCGGCACCGGGTCGGCGGCCCCCGTCGACGTCGAACTGCCGGTGCCCACGTCGACGCATCTCGAGCGCTACGAGGGGATGCTGGTCCGGCTGCCGCAGACGCTGGCGGTCACCGAACACTTCCAGTTGGGGCGGTTCGGTCAGGTCGTGGTATCGGCCAACGGACGTCTCGTCCAGCCGACCGAGGTCGCCATGCCGGGGCCGGCTGCGCTCGCCGTGCAGGCGACCAACGCGCTCAACCGGCTCATCGTCGATGACGAAGCGCAGGGTCAGAACCCGGATCCGATCCGCTTCGGCCGCAACGGGGCGCCGCTGTCCGCCATCAATCCGTTGCGCGGCGGTGACACCGCCACCGGCATCGTGGGCGTGATGACCTATACGTGGGCGGGCAATGCCGCGAGCGGCAATGCCTATCGGGTTCGCCCATTCGGCGCGCTCGGGGGAACGGCGCGTTTCGAGGCGACCAACCCGCGGCCGGGTGCGGCGCCCGGCGGCGTCGGCTCGCTGCGGATTGCGAGCATGAACCTGCTGAACTTCTTCAACACGTTCGATGGCCTGCCGGACACCGTCGACAACTGCACGTTCGGGGTTGGCGGCGCCGCCGCCGACTGTCGCGGCGCCGACACCCAGGTCGAGTTCGATCGCCAGTGGCCGAAGACGGTGGCGGCCATCCTCGGCAGCGGTGCCGACGTGATTGGCGTGATTGAGATCGAGAACGACGGCTACAGGGCAGGGAGCGCGCTCCAGTTCCTGGTCGATCGGCTGAACGACGCCACGGCGCCCGGCAGCTATACCTTCATCGACGCCGATGCGGCCATCGGCGCCGTGAACGCGCTCGGCACCGATGCCATCAAGGTGGGCATCGTCTACAAGCCGGAGAGCGTGGCGCCGGTCGGCGACACCGCGTCGCTCGACACGGTGAGCTTCGTCAACGGCGGCGACAGCGGCCCGCGCAATCGCGCGGCGCTCGCCCAGGCGTTCCGGGACGTCGCCACCGGCGCCCGCTTCATCGTCAGCGTCAACCACTTCAAGAGCAAGGGCAGCGCATGCGATGCGCCCGATGCCGGTGACGGCCAGGGCAACTGCAATACGGTCCGCACCGCGGCGGCCGCCGACCTCGCCAACTGGCTGGCGACGAACCCGACCGGTATCGCCGATCCGGACGTGCTGATCCTCGGCGACCTGAACGCCTATTCCATGGAGGATCCGGTGACGACGCTGGCGGGCGCCGGCTATCGGAATCTCGTCGACACCGCCGGCGCCTTCTCGTATGCGTTCGACGGGCAGTGGGGCTCATTGGACCATGCGCTCGGCAGCGCCAGCCTGGCCGCGCAGGTGACCGGTGCGACGGTGTGGACGATCAACGCCGACGAAGCGAGCGTGCTCGACTACAACACCGACTTCAAGAGCGCCTGCCAGATCGGACCGCCGCAGCCGTGCACCGACCCGATCGCCAACCCGAGCCTGTATGCCGCCGACGAGTTCCGCATCGCCGACCACAATCCGGTGCTGATCGATCTCGAACTGGTGGCGCCGGTACCCGTCAGGGCGGTCGTGCGCGGTGGCGGCTGGCTGGTGCTCGGCGGTGACAGCGCTGGCGTGAAGGCGGGCGACGAGGGGTCGCGTCTCGGGCTGCTGCTGGCCGCCCGGATCGGGCGCGTCGGTTCGGGTCCGACCGGCAGCGTCGCGCTGCTGGTGCGGCACACCGAAGCCGACGGCGAGCATCGCTACCTGGTGACCGCACCGACGGTGTCGTCGCTGACTGGCGATACCGCGAACGGCCGGGCGCTGGTCACCGCGCGGGCGCTCATCTGGGACATCACGGCGCCGTGGCCCAGGCTGGTCGACATCAACGCCGTCGTGCGGGTCACGCTCGAAGATCACGGAAGGCCGGGCGCTGGAACCGACCGCATCGGTGTCACCGTCACGAACCGCGGCGGCACGCTGTGGTTCTCGAGCAGCTGGAACGGGTCGGCGACCGTGAACCAGACCCTCGACGGCGGGAACCTGCTGGTGCGCTGAGTCAGGGCCGCCACGCTCTCCAGGCGCGGCGCCCGCCGGGCGCCGGACCACCGGCGCCGGAGGTCCGCGGGAGGAGCCGGCGTGGCCGGATAGTGACGCGACCCGCTGGCACGCCATTCGCTCCACCGGTCGTTGCGGGCCTCAGGACCGACGGATTGCCGGCGGCCCGAGCGTCATGCTTGGACGACGTCATGACCATTGAACGAACGGCGCAGGACGCGGGTCACGTGTTCCGCTTCATCGCCTCGAACGACCTGGGCGGATGGCACATCCGGCAGCTGTGCGATGCGGTCACCATCATGGACGTCGTTCGACGCACCTGGCAGCAGGTCGAGAGTGATCTGGCGCTGTTCGAGCGCCAGCACCCCGACCGTGCGCCCCGCGCCGCCTGAGCCCTGACCGCCCCCCTTCTCGATGAGCTTCAGCTGAGCGTTGGAACCGGCAACGCACCCGCCGGGTGTCCGGCGTATACTCTCGGCAACTGCGAACGATCGCGGTCTCATCAGTCAGGAGGGGACGCATGGGCGCGCGACGACCGGCTCGTAGAGAATTCCTGAAAACCGGCGCCGCGTTGGCCGGTGGGCTCACCCTGGGCGCCGCCGCGCCCGCACTTGGCCAGGCCCCGGCCCAACCGCCGATGATCAGGGGCGAGAGGGACGGCGAGATCGGCTACGGCGCTCGCTCGAAGCACGTCACCTCGGCCCGCATCCCGCACGGCGGCAGACCGTCGCCCGACGCGTTCGGGCTGACGTTTCATGTCGCGACTCCGCTGCAGGATTCGGTCGGGGTCATCACGCCGTCCTCGCTCCATTACTTTGCGACGACGCGCGGCGCCTTCCTGCCGGACATCGATCCCAGGCAGCACACGCTGCTGATCCATGGCCTGGTGGACCGTCCGCTGACGTTCACCGTCGACGACGTGAAGCGCCTGCCGTCGGTGACTCGGCTGCACTTCATCGAGTGCGCCGGGAACCGTGCGTCGCGCCGCGCGAAGACGGTGCAGGAAACGCACGGCATGACGAGCAATGCCGAATGGACCGGCGTGCTCCTGTCGACGCTGCTGAAGGAATGCGGGCTGAAAGGCAGCGCCACGTGGTTCGTCGCCGAGGGCGCGGAAGAGGTCAAGGGGGCATCGAGCATGCCCATCGCCAAGGCGATGGACGACTGCATCGTCGCCTACGCCATGAACGGTGAGCCGGTGCGGCCGCAGAACGGATTCCCGCTGCGCCTGATGGTGCCTGGCTTCGAAGGGATCTTTCACACCAAGTGGCTGCAGCGCATCAAGCTCGTCGATCGCTACTACATGAACTACAACGACTTCGGCCACCTCGATCAGGACCACAAAGTCGCGGCGCTCGACTATCAGATCGGGCCGAAGTCGGTCATCACGTTCCCGTCCGGCGAACAGCGGCTGCCCGGCAAGGGGTTCTACGAGATCAGCGGCCTGGCCTGGTCCGGCGGCGGCGCGATCGCGCAGGTGGAAGTGTCGGTCGACGGCGGCAAGAAGTGGCACAAGGCCGAATTCCGCGGCACGCCGCAGCGGATGGCGCACTGCCGTTTCGCCTACGCCTGGAACTGGGACGGCAACGAGACCGAGATCATGTCGCGGTGTGTCGACGACGTCGGGCAGGCGCAACCGACGCGCGAACAGATCGCCAAGTACTGGAACCGGCCGTACGATCAGACGTTCAGCGTCCCGGGGCTGGACAACAGCATCCAGCCCTGGAGGATTGCCAGCGACGGGAGCGTGACCAATGGGCTCGCGTAGCCTCCTCCCGATTGCGTTCACGTTGCTGATGGGCGTTCCGGCGCTGGCGCAGGGGCCGACGTACGGCATCGGGCGGACGCCCACCGCCGAAGAAATCCGGGCACGGGACATCTCCATCGGTCCGACCGGCGAGGAACTGCCGCCGGGAAAAGGCAGCGCCAGGGAAGGCGCGATTGCCTATCGCACGAAGGGGTGCGCCGGTTGCCACGGCGCCGCGGGCATCGACGGCTCGGCGCCGATTCTGAAGAGCCGGAATCCCACGAATCCCAACGTCTGGGCGCGCGGGCGGATCCTGCCGCTTCGCGCGCCGTTCGCGACGACGGTGTGGGACTACATCAATCGCGGGATGCCGCTCAATCGCGAAGGGACCCTGACGCCGGACGAGGTCTACGCGCTGACCGCGTATCTGCTGTTCATCAACGGCGTCATCCCAGAGGACCAGGTGCTCGACCAGCAGAGTCTTCCGCAGGTCAAGATGCCGCTGGGCGACAACTACGCGTCACTCCCCGACTGGAAGCCGCGGACACCGCGGTTGAAGGGCTACCCCTACTAGCCTGGCGCACTCGATCGACACGCCAGGCGAGCGGTCGGCCCGCCAGCGGCCTCACAGCGCCTGCCGTCGCAGGCGGAGGGCGTTGCCAATGACGGACACGGAGCTGAACGTCATCGCCGCACTGGCAAGGATCGGACTCAAGAGCAGTCCAAATGCCGGGTACAACACGCCGGCTGCCACCGGCAGGCCGACCACGTTGTAGACGAACGCGAAGAACAGGTTCTGGCGGATGTTCCGCATGGTGGCTCGACTGAGCCGCCGCGCTCGCACCAGCCCGCGCAGGTCCCCTTGCACGAGCGTCACGCCGGCGCTTTCCATGGCGACGTCGGTACCAGTGCCCATGGCAACCCCGACATCCGCCTGGGCGAGAGCCGGCGCATCGTTGATGCCATCGCCAGCCATCGCGACGCGGCGTCCTTCCGCCTGGAGCCGCCTGATGACCGCCGCCTTCTGATCGGGCAGCACTTCGGCTTCGACCGTGTCGATTCCCATGGAATGAGCCACCGCTTCCGCCGTGCTGCGGCTGTCGCCGGTGAGCATGACGACCCGCAGCCCGTCATCGTGCAGCGCCTGAATGGCGTCTGCAGTGGTCGGCTTGATGCGATCCGCCACGCCGATCAGCCCGGCGTACACGCCGTCCACTGCCACGAACATCACCGTGTCACCGGCGCGGCGCATTGAGTCGGCGCGTGCCGTGGCGGTCGCCGTCGCGCCGATCTCCGAGAGCAGCGCGGCATTGCCAACCGCGACTGCGCGCCCTTCGACGGTGCCGGAGACGCCCTTACCGGTCGTGGAGCGGAAGTCCGCCACAGGGCCCGTCGGCACGCCCCGGGCCGCTGCTCCGCGCACGATCGCGTCGGCAAGCGGGTGTTCGCTCACGCTTTCGAGGCTGGCCGCCAGGCGTAGCAGCGTCCCCTCGTCGATCGGCCCGTGGGGAACGACGGTGGTAAGGTTCGGCTTCCCCTCGGTCAGGGTTCCGGTCTTGTCGACGACGACCGTGTCCACCTGCTCCAGCACCTCCAGGGCCTGGGCGTCGCGGAGCAGCACGCCGAGCTCGGCGCCGCGTCCCGTGCCGACCATCACCGACATCGGCGTGGCGAGGCCGAGGGCGCACGGGCAGGCGATGATGAGGACGGCTACGGCATTGACCAGTGCGTGCGCCAGGCGCGGCTCGGGTCCCCACACCGCCCACACCGCGAAGGTGACCACCGACAGCAGGATGACGATGGGCACGAACCAGCCGGATACGGTGTCCGCCAGCCGCTGGATTGGCGCGCGCGAGCGCTGCGCCTCGCCGACCAGCCGGACGATCTGCGCCAACAGCGTGTCGCTGCCGACCCGCTGCGCGTCCATGACGAAGGTGCCGGTGCCGTTGACGGTGCCGCCGGTGACCTGGCTCGCCGTGTCCTTCTCGACCGGTATCGGCTCGCCCGTCACCATCGACTCGTCGACCGTCGTCTTGCCTTCGCTGACGACGCCGTCGACCGGCACGCGCTCACCTGGCCGTACACGGAGCCGATCCCCGACACGTACGTGCTCCAACGGCACTTCCTCCTCGATGCCGCCGGCGTCGATTCGCCGCGCCGTCATCGGGGTCAACCCCATCAGTTTCTTGATGGCCGAACTGGTACGGCTGCGCGCGCGCAACTCGAGCACCTGACCGAGGAGGACGAGCAGGACAATGACGGCTGCTGGCTCGAAGTACACGCCGATCTGGTCACCGTGCGTCCGGAACGAATCCGGGAACACATCCGGCACGAGCGTGGCGACCAGGCTGAAGGCGTAAGCGGCGCCCACCCCCAGCGCGATCAGCGTGAACATGTTCAGGTGGCGGTTCACCACCGACGCCCACCCGCGAACGAAGAACGGCCAGCCGCCCCACATCACGACAGGGGAGGCCAGCAGGAGCTGCGTCCAGGCCATCGCGGCAGGCGGCAGGGCATGTTCCAGAGGCCGCCCGGGCAGCGCCTCCGACACCATGAACGCCAGGATTGGAAGGGTCAGCAGCAGCGACCATCGGAACCGGCGGCTCATGTCCTCGAGTTCCGGATTCCGCTCCTCGCGCGTCACGACGCGTGGCTCCAGGGCCATCCCGCAGATGGGACAGGCTCCGGGCGCTTCGCGTACGACCTCCGGATGCATCGGGCAGACGAATTCTCGGCGGTCGCCCTGATCGCGCCCGGGAGGCTCCGGTTCCGATTTCACGAATGCGTCGGGGGTCGCACGAAAGGCGGCGAGGCAGCGCTGGCTGCAGAAGTGGTAGGTCGCACCTCGATGCGCCAGATGACCTGCAGCGTCTGACGGCGGAACGCGCATCCCGCACACAGGATCCTTCATGATTCGATCTCCTTCTACCCTCCTTCACGCAGCCGGCGTCATTTCGTTACACCTGCGCGTCGCGATCTATCGCTCGCGAAACAGCGCGTCGACGTTCGGCAGTTGTGCGAACCGGGAGAAGGTCCCCTCGTTCGCGATTTCCCCGGCGGCTTCGAGGAACCCCGCCCATGCCGTCCGCGCGAGCGTCCCTCCAACACTGATCCGCCGCACACCCAGGCTCGCCGCTTCGGCAACGGTGATGAACGGGGCATTGATCAGCAGGTTCACCGGCTTGGGCGACACCGCGGCCACGATCGCGGATGCGTGTTCCGCGCTCTGGATCCGCGGAGCATAGAGGCAGTCGGCGCCAGCGTCGGCGTAGGCGCGGAGCCTGCGGATGGTCTCGGAGATGTCGGGGCGCCCACACACGAATCCCTCGGAACGGCCGGTGAGCACGATGCCCGTGCCGCTCTCGTCGATCGCCCGTCGCGCGGCGCGAATCCGCTCGACCGCCAGATCGAACTCGTGGAGCGGGTGCGCTGGATCCCCAGTCGAATCCTCGATGGAGAGCCCGGCGATACCCGTGGCGGCGGCGAGCCTGACATTCGCGGCGACCTGCTCGGGATCGACGGCGAATCCGCCCTCGAAATCCGCGTTCACCGGCACCTTCACGGCGGCCGCAATGATCCGCTGATGTTCGAGCATCTGATCCAGCGAGACCCGATTGTCCGAGCGACCCTGCGTCCAGGCGAAACCCGCGCTCGTCGTCGCCAGCGCCTTGAATCCGATCGATTCGAGCGCCCGCGCGCTTCCCGCGTCCCATGGGTTGGGCATCACGAAGCAACCGGACGCGTGCAGGCGGCGGAACTCAACCGTGCGATCGTCGTGTGCGCGCATGGCGTCACCTCCGGATGAACAGGATGCTGACTTCACGCCAGCGTTGCGGCGCCGAATCGCCGCCGCCTGGCGAAGCACCGCGGCGTGAAGCGGCCGCGCCAGTTATTCCACCATCTTCGCGGTCTGGACACCAGCGTCTGACTTCGCCGCGCGAGAATCAGGTCAGCATGCCCGGCCCCGGCCCCACAGGACGCCGCGCGTGCCAACTCCGGTCAGCGAGACGGTCTACAATCGACTCACGTTGCCGGTCGTTGGTTGATGCCTGCCATTCGTCTGGCACAAACCGCCGGTCATGGGGTACACCTGCAGCCTGCGGCTCGTCTCGCCTACAGTCTGACGTATGGGCAACCTTCTGAATCTCATCGGCCTGAGCCTCGGCATCGCGCTCTACGCGATGCTGCTGGCGATGGTCGTGCGGACGGGCCGGCGGCGTCCCGACAGCAGGATCGACCCATTGCTGCTGTGGACGGCTGTGCTCGGCCTGACCTGGAATCTCTGCGCCCTGCCGGTCTACGAACTGCTCAAGATCGGCATGACCGGCCCGTTCCCGCTGTTCACGGCGATCGGGTTCAGTGCGCTCGGCCTGCTGCCGGCGGTGGCGGTCCACTCGGTGCTGCGGCGCGACCGCGGGCACCTCCGCGATCGCCTCTCCAGCGGGCTGGTCCTCGCCGCCTACGGTGTTGGCGCGATCGCGTCGGTCCTGCAGATGTGGGCGTTCGCGAGCGGCCAGTCGGTGCCGTCACCGATCGGCATGCGGCTGCTCACCTATGCGTTCCTGGCGCTGGTGCTGCCGCTGGCGTTCCTGACCCGTGGCCAGCTGGGCTCCCGGCGGGCGCTCTGGGTCGCGGCTCTGTCGATCTTCGCGGTGTCCTCGTTGCACTTGAGTCAGTTCCACCAGGGTCAACCGTCGTGGGCCGTGGAGCTGCTCGGCCATCACGCCTCGCTGCCGCTGGCGCTGGCGATTCTGTACCAGGACTTTCCGTTCGCGCTCGCCGATCTCTTTCTCAAACGCACGCTCACGCTGCTCCTGCTCGTCAGCGTGCCGTTCGTCACGCTCGCCGTCCTCGGGGAACTGCCTGGCGGCACCGCGCCGCCGGCGGCCGTGCCCGAAGGGGTGCGGAGCGTATTGCTGGTGTCGCTGTGGGTCGGCACGGCCCTGCTCTACCCGGCGCTGCAACGGATGAGCGCCTGGTTCGTCGACACCGTCGTGCTGCGACGTCCCGACTACCGGGCATTGCGGGCCGCCTTGAGCGCCACGATCTGGCGCGCCGACCACGTCCCGGCGCTGCTCGATCACGTGTGCACCGGCCTGCGGCCGGCGCTGAACGCGCGCGACATTCGCTGGTCGGAGACCGTGGCTGCGTCCGACAGCCCGGATGGGCGCTTCCGCACGGCGGTCGCCGGCGACGACCCGGACCGGACGATCGTCGATGTGCCGGTGGCGGAGATGCCGGGATACACCATCGCGATCGACGGACTCACCGGCGGCCGGCGCCTGCTCTCCGACGACCGCGCCTTCCTCGACACGATCGTCAGCCTGGCCGGCCGCCGCATCGACGCCATCCGGATCATGCGCGAACGCTACGAGCGCGAACTGCGCGAACAGGAGATGGCCAAGCTGGCAACCGAGGCCGAGCTGCGGGCCCTGCGCGCCCAGATCAACCCGCACTTCCTCTTCAATGCCTTGACGACGATCGGCTATCTCATACAGACGACGCCGGCACGCGCCCTCGATACCCTGATGCGCCTCACCTCGCTGTTGCGGGGCGCCCTCCGCAGCGACGGCGAGTTCACGACGCTCGGGCGGGAGATCGACATGGTTCGATCGTATCTCGACATCGAATCGGCGCGATTCGAGGAACGGCTGCGGGTCACCATCCGCATTCCGGAGGCGCTGCACGGGCTGCGCATGCCGGCGCTGATGCTGCAGCCGCTCGTCGAGAATGCGGTGAAGCACGGGATCGCGCCCGAGCGCCACGGCGGCGACCTGTTGATCGAGGCCCGGCTCGAGGAGCACGGCACGCGGACCGACCTGCTGTTGACGGTGCGCGACAGCGGTGCCGGCGCCACTGACGGCGACCTCCGGCGTGGCCGCGAGATGGGCGTCGGTCTGCGCAACATCGAACGGCGGCTGGCGGTGCAGTTCGGCGACTCCGGGGCGCTGATCATTCGCACCGCGCCGGGTGTCGGGACGACGGCGATCCTGCGGGTTCCCGCCAAGATGAGCGAGGCGAGCGACGGCGCCGCCAGCCGGAGCGTCCACTGATGGCACGCCTGCGCGTGATCATCGCCGACGATGAACGGCCGGCGCGATCGTTCCTGGCGGCCCAGCTGCGATCGTTCGAGGATGTCGTCATCGTCGCCGAGGTGGAGAGCGGCACCGAAGCCGTCGCCGCCATCGAGCGCGAGCGGCCCGACCTCGCGCTGCTCGATCTGCAGATGCCGGAGCTCGACGGCATCGGTGTCGTCCGCATGCTGAGGAGGCAGGACCTGCCGCTGATCGCCTTCGTCACCGCGTTCGACGAATACGCGGTCCGCGCCTTCGAGGTGAATGCCGTCGACTACCTGCTGAAGCCGGTGCAGAAGGCGCGGTTGCGGGAAGCCCTCAACCGCGCGCAGGAGCGAATGGAGCACGCCGAGATCGTCGCCGAGCAGGCGACCCGGGTAACCGATGCGATCGAGACCTACGAAACCAGTGTCCGCCCGCGCCGCCTCGACCGCATTCCGGTGCGCCGGCGCGACGAGATCCTGCTCGTCGCCGTCACCACCATCACCTCCATCGTCGCCGAAGGCGAACTGCTCTACCTGACCACCATCAAGGGGGAGCGGCATACGATCACCTATCGGTTGAAGGACCTGGAAGTGCGCCTCGACCCGGACGGCTTCGTCCGCCTGGGACGCGGCACGCTCGCGAACATCGAGCACATCGTGAAGGTGCAGGTGATGCCGGGCGGCACGCACGTGGCGCAGCTGGCCAATGGCCAGAAGCTGGCGGTGAGCCGCCTGCAGTCGCGCATCCTTCGCGAGCGGCTCCTCCGCCT